>CAYOJK010000004.1:0-168443 GCA_964404285.1 uncultured bacterium
CCGGGTTAGGAAATTCTTTTATTTTCCACAGATGACGCAGATGGCGCAGATATGTTCCGGTCACATGTATTTCAGCCTTACGGATTTGATATTCAGAAATAAAAGATGGTTCGTTTTGTTATTTTTGGATGTCTGTCCCATTACCCTTAACCCATAATGGTTTCTTCGCGTCTGGGCCCGACAGAAATATAACCGGCTCTGGCGCCGGCGTAAGATTCGATGCGGGCGATATAGTCGAGGGCTTCAGTCGGCAGTGATTTTCGGTCACGGCAGTGTCGTGTGCTGGTTTTCCACCCCGGCACAAACTCAAGGATTGGTCGACAGGTTTCCAGAACGGGTGTCGTCGGCATATGGTCGATAATCGTGCCGTCCTTTTGTTCATAGGCGACACAGATGCCGATTGGGTCGATGGTATCCAGGATATCCAATCGGGTGACGGCAAGCGTCGTGTACCCGTTGATCGCTGCGCCGTACTTCAGAATCACACTGTCCAGCCAGCCGCATTTGCGTGGGCGTCCGGTCGTAGCGCCGAACTCATGTCCCAATTCACGCAGCCGAGGTCCGATATCGGTTTCGTCTTCGGTGACCATCGGCCCGGCGCCGACGGAAGTGCTATAGGCTTTGACCACGCCGATGACATCGGTGATACGATAAGGCGGAATGCCGGTGCCGACTGTTGCGCCGCCTGCTGTCGGTGACGATGACGTGACATAGGGATACGAACCCCAAATAACACCTTTGCCGATACCCAGTTGGCCTTCCAGCAGGATTGTATCGTCTTTTTCAAGCGCTCTGCGTATCATTGGCACGGTATCGTCGATGAAAGGCTGAAGAATCTTGTACCAGTCGCTCAGTTTATCCATGATATCATCCAGCTTGAACATTTTTTTATCGAAGCAAGCCAACTCAGCATTCTTGATCTTCAAAATATCCGACACTCGCTTAAACAGCCAGTCACGGTGAGCCAGATCGCCGGTCGTGATTCCCCAGCGGCCGTATCGATCGGCATAAGTCGGCCCAATCGATTTTCGCGTCGTGCCTATTTTTCTATCTCCTAGAGCAGATTCCTCGATATCTTCCCGAATAGCATGCCACGGCATGATCAGGTGAGCTCTATCGGATATCACCAGGTGTTCGACCGAGATACCCGTGCGTTGCACAACGGCAAGCTCTTCAGCAAATTGTGGAGGTGACAACACCGTTCCGGCGCCGATGATACAGGTAGTATTTGGATGAAAAATTCCGGAAGGGATGCTGTGAAGCTTGAATTCACCGTATTCGTTGATAATCGTGTGACCGGCGTTCGGACCTCCTTGGAACCGAATCACCATTTGACTGCGGCCGGATAGATAATCGACAATTTTTCCTTTTCCCTCATCACCCCACTGGGCGCCGATGATAACGTGAACAGGCATTGAATGACCTCCTGAATAATGACAACGTTTGTACCCGTGACAGAGTAGCGGTTTAAAGACTGTCTGACAAGCGATATTACAACGTGGATAGCGGGAAGATTGTAAGGTGTTGTATTTAATCTGAATCGCCACTATGTAATTGCGACGGAAATGCAAATCTGATACAAGTCTATTGATTAGTGTTGGATATTTCCTTGAAGGAGAAACCCCATGAAATTTCCATTGCCCCGAGTCATTGCGATTACCAATCAGAAGGGTGGGAGCGCCAAGACGACGACAGCGGTGAATTTGTCCGCCGCATTGGCGCTGGCCGGCAAACGAGTTTTGTTGATCGATCTGGATCCACAAGCTAATGCCACAATTGGTTTTGGGTACAGCTCAACAGATTTGGAACGCTCAATTTACCATGTGTTGATCGATATGGAGACATCTTTGCGGGATGTCATTCATGAAACGGAAATAGACAATCTCAAGATTGTTCCAGCGACGATTCATCTGTCCGGCGCAGAAGTCGAGCTGGTCAACACCATAGGCAGAGAAATAACACTGCGGGAAAAGTTAGCGCAAACAATCAATAGTAGTTTTGATTATGTGATTATTGACTGCCCACCGTCTCTTGGTTTGTTGACCCTGAACGCTTTGACGACTGCCCAGGAAATAATCATACCGGTGCAAACACATTTTTATGCGCTGGAAGGGATGAGTCTATTGATGAACACTATCGACCTGGTCAAACGAAGACTCAATCATAAACTACATATAACCGGTATTTTACCGACGTTATATCAGTCAGGCACCAAGTTGTCGGATAAGGTTTTGGAGGAGTTACGGAAGTATTTCGGTGATAAAGTCTTTAAAACACCGATTCGAATGAATATACGACTTGCTGAAGCGCCCAGCCATGGAAAACCGATTTTTTTGTATGATAAGGATTCAAACGGCGCGGAAGATTATGCCAGCTTGGCCAAGGAGGTCATGTCGCATGAAATCTGATAGCGAAAATGTTTTGGGAAAGGGCATAGAAGCGATTTTTAAACGTACGGCACATTTTATGAAAGAACACGGTAAAACCCTGGAACTTCCTAATGGTGTCATCTATCGTGAAGGTGACGATTTGATCATACGATTGAAAATGGATGAACGGGAAGATATTCGCCAGGTTGTGGACAATCTGAACTCTATGGCTCAAAACGGCATGCTGGATCAGTTGACGGATAAAACAAAAGTCAGGTCGAAAGCGGCGGAACACCTGGAAATGGCTCAGATGGCGCTAAATGAAAACGATCTGGCGGCGGCTATCAGTGAAATGGAGCAGAGTCTGCACCTGCAGGATTCTTCAGATATTCGCTATAATGTGGGAAGAGTTTATGAATCTTTGGGGCAAATCGATAAAGCGATAAAAAATTATCGGCATGCCATTAAATCCAACCCAAAAGATGTCGAGGCGATTTGTAACCTAGGTCGAATTTATTACGATAAAGGTGATTTTACTCGAGCGATGGAATTGTTCGAGCGGGCGGTAAAACTTCAGCCGAAATTAGCGGATTCATCCAAAGGAGGCTTATTTCCCAGCCGATTCGGATACAAAAAAATGGCTGATATCACTTAAACAGACGCGCTTCCGGCATCCATTTAAAAAACTTGTGTTTGAATCTAAATCTGGCAACAGGACGGTAGAGTGCGCTAACCCAACCGGCAAGTTTTGAATCTCCTAACATATCAATTTTTCTGTCAACGCAGTACGATGCCGCTGAAACAGCGCGACACAAAGCGCTCAAATCGTTGTCGTGACTGCGCAAAACAACGCTCTGCCAGTCATATCGCGCCCACTCTTCAAGGGTTTGAGGCGGCGTGTAGCCTTCATCCAAGGCCATTTGATACAGCGGTGTGCCTGGATATTCCTTATAGAGATGAATGGTCCCCAAATAAGCTCGCGGGTTTTCTTCCAGCAATCGCCAGGCAACATCTACAGTGGCCATGACATCATCCCGTGTTTCGGTGGGCAGACCAATCATGAAATTGTAAAAGGTCGAGACCGATGGATACTGTTTCAATCTCTGGTTCATAGCCAGCGCCTGTTCGACGGTGAGACATTTGTTTATTAATTCAAGAATTCGCGGTGATCCGGACTCTACACCAAATTGAAAGAAAACCGCGCCGACAGCAATCAATCTCTCCAGTTCGTCATCGGTAAAGCGTGATAGCGAATCTATCCGACCTTGGAAACCCATTTTAATGTGATAGGGTTCCTGTTCGATTAAGGAGACAATTTCCAGGACACGTTTTTTGTCGATAAAAAAGCTGTCGTCAATAAACAGGAAATTGGTGATTTGGTGTTGTTTGACGAGTGTGCGAATCATGCCGACGACTTTTTCAGGACTCATAGCCCGCCATTTTCGCTGATTGTATGCTTCGTTGTAACAGAAACCGCAATTATGAGGACATCCTCGACTGCTTTCCAGATCGATGACTTTTTTCTCCCAGAAATACGTGTGCAAATAGGGTTTGATATCCAACAGATGAAACGGAATATCGGGTAACTGGTTCAGATCATGGAAGGGGCCACGCTCAGTAAAATTCAGTAAGCTGTTTTGTTTCCAGCCAAGACTTAAAATGTCGGAAGGTTCCGGTCGGCCGGTTGTCAGCATGTCAACCAGTTGTGATAGAGCCGTTTCGCCCTCGCCGATGACGACATAGTCGATATTAGAGTGTTGAAGGGTACCCACTGGAAACAGTGAAGCGTGAACACCACCGAATACTACCGGCACGGAACTATATTGGCGGGTGATTTCCGCTGCTCGTAGCGCGCCTTTGAGTTGGGCGCCGGTCATCGAGGTGATGCCGACTAACACCGGGTTTTTGGTTTTCAATCGGTTTTGAAGGGTAAGTTCCCATTTTTTATCGACGGCTTGGTCGATAATTTCCACTGTGTGACCGTCTCGCTCGATAAGAGTAGCTGCCGCCAGAAGCGACAGCGGCATAAACGGTTTGAAAACCCGGCTATAGATTCCAATTTTTGGATTGATCAGCAGCACATACGCCATCAGTTATTCCTCAGAGTCGTACACCAAAGCTTATCTATCAGGCGCCAACAAACTCACCACTGGATTGACGACAAGAGAAACCAACATACCGATAGTTCCTGCTTCCGGTGGCGGACGACCGATCACGTAAAGAATGATGCAGGTTCCCAAGCCCAACACTGCGGAGGCGATTGCCCCGCTGCGATTGGCTCGTTTCATGAATAAGCCCCAGATAAACGGTCCTAAGAAAACCGATCCGATTGCTCCCCATGAAATGCCCAGTATAGCGACGATTGTTGCATGTCGAAAATAGGCGAAGAAGACGGATAGAAAGATGAACAATCCGCTTGTAACGCGCATACCCAGGGTCAATTGTCGGTCAGAGGCGCCGGGTTTAATGAATCCGGCATAGAGATCTTTGACAATGGCTGAGCTGGATATCAGAATCAAAGCAGCCAGAGTTGACATGGATGCTGATAGAATAAGTAACAGGATAAGGATCGACAGAGAATCCGGTACAACCGTGGATAAAAAGACCGGCATGACGTTGTCAACGATGGGTTTTCCGTCCAAAAAAGCATCAGGTGTTGTTTCCGGGGAGAGAAACACGCGGGCGGCGGCGCCGGTAAAATAGGCTATTCCGCTGACCAGGAGAGAGAAAACAGTTGAGGCGACCATGCCGATTCGAATGGATTTTTTATCTTTGATTGCGAAAAACTTTTGAATCAATTGCGGCATACCCATCGGGGCAATGCTTGTCAAAAATACCAATGTGAACAATGCCCAAGCGCCCGGGGGACCGACCCAACCCGTAAGGCGGGGGTTTATTTTATTCAAATCGGCTGTCAGTTGGGCCAAGCCACCGCTGGAAACGATCGTGCTGCTCAAAAGAAGAATAACACCTGCTACCATAATGATCCCGAAAAATACATCGATCATCGTCATCGATTTATATCCGCCTAAAACCAGATATAAGGCGGTAAACGTGCCCATGAACAATAAGGCCAGTGTAAAATGGATGTTGAAATTTGTCTGAAACAGGTATGACAAACCGATAAAAACCGCAGCCGAATACGGGATGAAAAAAATGAAAATACTCAGAGATCCAAAGATTTTCAAGAATGGTGATTCGTAGCGTTTTTCCAAATATTCACACAGTGTCGTTACGTTATAATCCAACGACATTTTTTTTATTCGGTATCCCAGAAGAACCCATACCAGTAGAACGCCGACAAATGTGTTACCAGCGGCGATCCATAGCCCGGAATACCCAAAATTCCATCCGATCGATCCGGCAAAACCTATAAACAGAACCGCGGAAAAATAGGCTGCTCCATAGGTAAACGCCGTCATCCACGGCCCGACATTGCCGCCTCCCAGAAAAAAATCGACGAAAGAACGGGTTTTACGCATTCCCAAAATGCCGATTGCAATGATAAAAAGCGCATAGATTGAAACAATAATGACTTTCAAACCCATGGTAATCCCCCTTGTTTTTTTGCTTCCGAACATCGGAATGCGCTTATTGACAAACCGGTATTGTAATGGAACAGATGATTTCGTCAACTGAAGAAACCGGCAAGAATAAGTGTGACGAGAAAAAGAGATAGTGAACGATTTGATATAAGCGGTAGAAATAGTGTAAAAAAAAAGCATGGAACGATTCAGGCAATCGATTTACACATTCATGCTAAAAACAGGACTCATACGTGTCAAACAAAAGTATCATCCGCGATATCCGATAACGATATTGGGGTATCATCAAGTGTATACTCCTTCCTTTTTGGCGGAAACGATGGGTTGGCAAATGACGCCGGAAATTTTTCGCCGGCAGATCGAATATGTTGCGCGATACCACACGATCATATCATCCGGAGACTTGGAAGATATCGTGAATGGCAGCAGGCGGCTTCCTCCAAATGCGATGGTATTGACGTTCGACGATGGTTATCGTGATGTATATGATGTTGCGTTACCGATACTACAAAAGTTGGGATTACCGGCTACCGTGTTTATCACGACAGGGTCGGTCGATCGGCAGGAATCGATTTGGAGCAACAAAATTTATTATTACTTTTATTTGACTCGAAAAAAAGAATTCCAACTGACTTTACCTGACCGTTCACAAACAGTCGAAAAATGGGAAACACCTGCGCAGAGACGGTTGGTAATTTTACACGTCAATCAAATGTTGAAAAGGGCGCCGGAAAAAGACCTCCAGCCATCTATTCAGGCATTGGCCGAAGCATTGGATGTTCCCATTGAGGCCGATCCGATAGGGCAACTCCCGATGTTGACGTGGGACATGGTTCGATCGTTTCGAAGTTCATCAGTTTTTTCGCTGGGGGCTCACACGGTGAACCATCCGATTTTATCGCGTTGTGATATCGAGAAACAAAGATTTGAGCTGGAAGAATCACGCAACAGAATTACAAAGGAAACCGGGGAAGAGTGTCGCTATTTAGCCTACCCAAATGGGCAGAAACAGGACTTTACCGATCAGACGCAACAGTTGGCAAGAGAAGTAGGTTATGCGCTGGCGTTTAAATTCTATCCAGATGTTCCGGGGCAAAAAATCGATCCGATGGCTGTTCCTCGCCATCCGGTGATGGTCCCCCACTTGGCGGAATTTGCCTGGAGAATCAGTTAATTATCGATATATCCTAAGGCTTCCAGCGCTTGTTTGACTTCCTGACTCAGGATCAATTCTTTTTGAATCTCGGTATCTGAAGAAATGAATGAATTAATGGAATCTACAAGCTTGTTGGTTACCTTTGGTGATATATTGGCAATATTCACAATCTCCCCAGGATCCGTATCTAAATCATACAATTCTTTTTTGTTTTTTACTGGATCATAGATCAGAGCATAATTATCTGTACGTATAGAGCGTGTGCGTTTTTGTGGGTCTTTTTGTGATGGGAATGTACTCTCACCGTATACAGTGTTTAAACTTTCTGTGTCAGGTATTCCATCAAAAAATTGGGGTCGAGGTATATTGCGATTCGCTAGAATTGTCGGAGCGATATCCATTATTCTATACCAGCCATTTTGAATTCCTGAATCATTGGGAATACCCATTGAAATCCATGGAATATACATAGATGGAAAATGTAGGTTCAGACCATGACCTCTCAAATTGTGTTCGCCAAGGCTTTCACCATGATCAGCGGTAATAATTATTTCTACATTGCCCCAAAACTGATTTGAAACCAATGAGTTCATTATATCTGTGATTGCATGATCGACGCCGGCGATTTCACCGACATAGGGATGCAGATCAGGTATTTTTTTCCATGGAAATTCAGGTAAATACGGTGCATGACATTCATAATAATGAAGAAATAAAAACCAAGGCTCTTCAACTTCTGAAAGCCATTCTTTTGCATGTTTGTTGACTTCTATCCACGGCTGGAATGTGTTTGGAAATACAGGGAAAATAGTTTGATCTCCTTTTGTTATAACTGGCGCAATCTTGGGTTCCTGTGGTGATTTATAAAACTGGAAGCCTGAATTCAGGCCGCTTGATTTTGGGTTCAATAAAAAATGGGAAGTAGAACCTGCAGTGGAATATCCATGATCTTGAAGTATTTGTGCTAGAGTCAGGGTGTTGTTATCGATCGGCATGGCATTTTTTCTGCTACCGTGTTTGACAGGATAGACTCCTGTCAATAGGGACGCATGCCCAGGTGTTGTTTGTGGAATAGGAGTATGGGTTGTGTTTCGAATTTTGCCAAGCGATGCTATTCGGTCTATAGTGGCGCTATAACCTCCGGGAAACCCATAGGAACCTATATGATCTGCCCGAAGCGTATCGATACTGATTAAAACAATATTTGCCGGAATAGTTTGTGTAGTGATCAGGAGTGACTGTTGTGAACATCCGGTCATAGTGATTAAAAACGACAACAAAACCGATAGATATATCAGAAATAAAGGTTTGTTTTTTATAGATAAGATCATGGCATATTTTTGGTCAAACGCCCAATCGACTTGTAAAAATCTGCTTTGCAGTTTTCTCGAAACAGTGATCGAGGAAGGCGTTTTTCTGTTTCCAGCAGGCGTGCCAGCTCAATCAGCACTGATACTCCACTCGCCAGGTCATTTCGATGGATAGCTTCCGGTTCGACGGAATTTTCCCCATGATTATGGTAATTGATCAATGGAACCGCAAGGCCGCCGGTTTCATATCCATATGCCATGTAAAGCGCGCCTTCACAAGTTCCACCATCCATACGTCTTTTTTGGTAAGGAATGTGTTTGGCTTTGGCGTTGATGGCAGCTCGTTCAATAAAATCAATTGTATGTGGGTCAAACATAGCTGTGCGATCACCGGTCCGAATGATAATGCCGTGTCCTGCCAGAGCGCCTTCCAATGATTTCGAAGCTTCAAGTGACAAAACAAGCGCGTGATCAGGTAGAAGTTTTGTCTCACAAGCGCCGACAGCGCCGATAAAACCGATTTCTTCAGCTCGAGTAAAAACAGCGATGAATTCGATTTTAATATTCAACTTGACAAGCATTTCGAGAGTGACAAGTTGCAGAACACATCCAGCCAAGTCGTCCATCGCCCGTCCACGAAGGTAATCGCCGTCAACAACAAACCGGATAACATCTGGAACTCCCCAAGCATTCTCGACAGGGCCTTCCCATTTTGATTCCGGTTCAACGGTTACAATCTTTTGTGTGTTGTCAGTGAACCCGGTTATTTTTCCACGATTGATATAGTCATCACGATAAATCTGCATATATGATCCGATCAAACGATTATCCCGAGGAAGCCCACCTTGAATAGATGCTGTAAGATGTCCATTCTCCGCTGAAACAATATGATACCCCGGATGATCCATGTGTGCGGCAGTCGCCAGAGTCGCCGGATAACAGGCTTCAGGATGTCGATACCGTGCCACTAGGTTTCCGAATCGATCCGTGAATGTTTGCACATAAGGGTGATCGTCGAACGAGCTTAAAATTTTCCGAATAATTCGCGCAACTCGTGCCTCATAAAACGGCGCAGCAGGCTGCGAAATGGCTTCCATAACAGTGACTGCTCGAGCCGTTATTTCAGAAACAAGATAATCATTCATGTCAACTCCTCTCGCAAAAGACCATGTCAAGTTCAACACAAAAACACGACAGTTCCCGGTTTTTTAGACCGGGAGATCACACTCGCATGTAATCTATATCTCATTCAACACGGACTGAAAAGGGTAATTATGCGGTAATTCTTTTAAAAGGAGTTATCGGTCAATTATTTCTAATATTGTGGAAAAGCAGATTTTCGGACTGTTATTGTCACTGTGAAAAACCGAAACAAAAAGATTCAATATTGCTAAGCACTTGTGTCATGGTTGCATCTAAGACACCTGAATGAAAAAACAGGCCTCTAGCCGTGCCGGCATCTTTCGGCCATATAAAACTCGGTAAAATGGATATTTGTGATGCTCCTTCCGGCAGCGATATAATTTTTTTGTCAAAAACCTGGTTCCAGGTGGGCCAGAAATAATTTTCTCCGTAAACATCCAGAACCAGAATCAGTGTGGCATGTAATATGCCGGAGCCGGTATTTTGCGTCAAGACATCCAGATAACAATCTTTTCCCGGTAAAAACAGGCTTGAGGGTGTGTCGATTGTGATGGTGATTTCGCCAGGTGTTCGCGTGAATATTTCATCAGCGCCTACATCCCATTTTTCATTCGGATCCTCCACCCAATCCATATCAATGTCGATTCGTTCGCCTATATCTCGCCCGCGATCTCTGCATGGGCTTTCAGGGCATAAGTGATAATCTCTCTCACCGATAAACATCGGGTCATCCGTGAAGTTATCTGTATCGGGAAATTCTAAGTAGAGGTTACAATTTTTAAAGACGAAGGTTCCACCTGTTTCGCCATAAAATTCTGAACCTGGCTGCCACAAAATGCTGTTTTTGAATGTGATACAAGAGTTTTCGAAAGACCCGGCTCCATCAGCTTTTCTACCAGCAGAATTGCCGGCGATGGTGCAATAGTTAAAAACGGGGTAAGCGTTATTATAGGCGAGGATACCGGCGCCATGACCGACAGCAGTGTTATCGACAATCATACAGTGATCGAAAGTGACGGTGGAATCACCGATATATATGCCACTGGAATTATGGAATTTATTTTTATTACCCTGGATCAGACAGCGGGTGAATTGACCTGTACAGCCGGTATATACGCCGACACCTGCAGTATGGCTCCATTTAGCTCCAGTGTTGTTGACAAATTCACAGTCTTCAAACAAAAGAGTATTATATTCCGATGACATTACCGCGCTCCCCGAACAGTTTTCTATGCGCACCCGTCTGAATATCGGTTTCGAGCTACACAGAATATTGACGCCTCCACCCTGCTGTGCATGACAATCACGGATAAGCACATCCTCGATGATCGGGTCGGCGCCCCAAACACGCATGCCGCCGCCCTCACCCGGCACCGGCAGATTCTGCTCGGTTGCGCGGCCATTTTGAATAATGCAATTCCTGAAAATCACCGAGGCGTTTTCATGAAAATTTACGCCACCGATACGATCTCCAACACAATTGGTGATAGTAAACCCTTCGAATATCATGCGATAATCGGGCAGATTCCGAAAATGCATTCCTATGACTTCATCACATCCATCCAGAATCGTCGCTTCCGGACCGGCTTGGCCCACAATCCGGACCGGCTTGAACTCATAAAACATGTCTGTCCATTGACGGCCGGAATAATGGCCCGGCAAAACAATAATCGTGTCATCCGCTTCTGCTTCGTGATAAGCAGTTCTTAAATCAGGAAAATCGCCGGGAACCATCCAGACCGATGCCTCGGCTATACCGGCTGCCAAACATAGAAAAATAACTAGAACAGAGCATCTGAAACACATGATACACCTAAACAGAAGAGCTTGAAAAAAACACATCTAATTGAATCCTTCTCCACTTCTATTATATTCAGAGCGTATCCCGTTTTTCAAATTAGTGGAAATCCTTTCTTTTATAGAGCGGTATGATTAGCGTGTCACCATTGATTTCATTGTATCTGTTTACAGTGATGGAAATTGCGATGAGTTAAACTTATAATTCGAAGAGACAATGAAGGGTGTATACTTGGGTTTACACATGTGTAGAAAGGGAAGAGCCATGTTTTCAAAAAAGCGAAAAAACCAGTCGGATGACCAGGTGATCATGCGAGTTGTGCGGGATGGAAAAGAGCGGGATGTCACGGTCAAAGAATTTGTGTTATCCCTGAATATCTCATTGGAAGCCCTGACATCTGCATTGATCGCCAAAAAACTAATTTCTCCGGATGATTTGTTGAATGAATTGGAAAGAATACAGAAATTTCATGCAAATCGACAAAAAGAGGAATCGGGTAATGAGTGATCCGTTGAGTCATGATGAAAGGTTGGCATGGTCGATTCATCCGTCGGCTGATCATCCGATAAAATCCGCGTTGACCTTGCTGTTTATCGGCATGGTTGTGGGTGGATTATACCAGTTGACAGGCGAGCTTATTTACAGCCTGATTGCTATGGTGGCACTGTTTTTTGCACTGGCGGCATTTTTCATTCCCACTCGTTATCGGCTGGATGAGACAGGGGTGACCGTCACTAAACTCGGGCGCTCAAAAACATTGGAATGGGATCGTGTGCAGACGTTTACAGCAAAAGATAAAACGCTGTACTTGTCGCCTCATCCACCGGCCAGCCTTCGTTTCCAGGGAGGAATCCTGATATTGTGCTCGAAAAATAATGGTGATGAGGTCAACCAGTTTATTCAAACTCGTGTCAAGAATACTGATCTCAGAAAAATCGACGATTTCTGACCAGCAATTGACTAAAAAAAACATAAATGAAATGTTTCAAATCTTTTTCTCACTATGTCAGGCAATCGATTCCCAGTGTTCATCCAATCCGATTATAAAAATAACGTTATCTGTAAATCGATCCGATGGGCTCACAGAAAAAGGACCGTCATCTCAATAATTGAGTCGTCATTCGTTGATCTCTCAACAAGGGCAAGATCAGCATGTTTTTAACAGGATAGTGGTTGATATTATTTCAACCCTAAGCTGTTTGATCGTTAATGTAGAAAAAGCCTGAAATGACTATATGTTTTTGTGTTTTTATGTTATATTTTCTGGTTTGATCGAGGTGGGAGGAAACAGTGACGGCTCCGAGAGATAAAAAGTGGAAAAAATTCAAATCGAAATTGTCTTCAGCTTTTCAGGTTGATAGTGAGGGGGACTGGGAGCCTAACGAGCGGCAGAAAGAGATTGTCGAGAAGCTGGCAAAGTGGGTGGTCAATCATCGGTTGACGTTGCCGGCGATAATGACATTGGAGTCTGTGACTCCATTAAATTTTCTGGGCAATCAGGCCATGGTTTTTTTTCATCCATTCGTTTCAGCTTTTTTGAATACAGGTGATTACAAGGAATTCCAGAACATGCTGGAATATCGAAAATCAATAGGATATATGATTCGGGTACTGGAAGCTCGTGAGGAGGAATTCAGCGCGAAGCGGAAAGCGGAAAAAGCTCGTCGGCAGGAATCTGCTACGCAGGGTGAGCCGTCGAAGGAAGAATCGGAAGCGCAGAGCGAACAACCGATGGAAGACAAGGAGAGAATTGATGAACAAGAAACCTGAAGATATCAAGGTTATTGTTGCCACAGACTGCGGTAGTACCACCACTAAAGCAATTCTTATTCAGTATGATGAGAAGAAGGGGGAGTATCGTCAGACGCATCGTGGTGAGGCGCCGACGACAGTTGAAGCGCCGTTTGAGGATGTCACGATGGGGGTGCTCAATTCAGTTCAGGAGTTGACTGAGTTGTCCGGACGCAAACTGGTTGACGAAAACAATCGGATTATCAAGGAGCGAACGGAAAATGAGGGTGCGGACATTTATATTTCGACATCGTCAGCAGGTGGTGGATTGCAGATGATGGTTGCGGGTGTTGTGCGGTCGATGACGGCGGAGTCTGCCGAGCGGGCTGCTCTTGGCGCCGGGGCTATTGTCATGGACGTGATTGCTTCCAATGATCACCGTCTGCCTCACGAACAGATCGAGCGTATTCGGCAGCTTAGGCCGGATATGATCCTTTTGTCGGGCGGCATCGATGGCGGCACAAAAAAGCACGTGGTTGAACTTGCCGATTTGATCTCAGCCGCGGACCCGAAACCCCGCTTGGGAATCGGCTATAAGCTGCCGATCATTTATGCCGGGAACAAAGATGCGGCTGATGACGTCAGGGGATCACTGGAGGAAAAAGTCGATCTGGTGGTCGTCGATAATCTTCGACCGATTTTGGAGCGTGAAAATCTGGCGCCTGCCCGTGAGAAAATACACGATATGTTTATGGAGCACGTCATGCAGCAGGCTCCGGGATACAAAAAACTGATGAGTTGGACTGACTCGCCCATCATGCCTACACCTGGCGCAGTGGGTAACATCATCAAACGCGTCTCCGAAATCAACAATCTGGAAGTTTTAGGTGTCGATATCGGTGGCGCTACAACAGATATATTTTCTGTCTTTAAAGATCCCAGTGATGATTCACTGGCTTTCAACCGAACAGTGTCCGCTAATCTGGGTATGAGTTATTCGATATCGAATATTCTTGCAGAAGCGGGTCTGGCGAATATTGCACGCTGGGTCCCGTTCTCGATCGATGAAAAGAATCTGCGCAACCAGATCAAAAACAAGATGATTCGTCCGACTACAATACCTCAGACATTGCACAGCCTGGTGCTGGAACAGGCGATTGCGCGGGAAGCCTTGCGGTTGGCCTTTGTTCAGCACAAAGCCTTCGCGACGGTGCTCAAAGGTGTTCAGCAGCAGCGAACGATTTCTGATGCTTTCGATCAGACCGGCACGGAAGACACGATTGTCAACCTGATGAATCTGAACCTGCTGGTCGGTTCGGGTGGTGTTCTAAGCCATGCACCTCGTCGTAACCAGTCAGCGATGATGATGCTGGACGCGTTCCGACCGGAAGGCATCACGATTTTGGCTGTCGATTCAATTTTCATGATGCCGCATCTAGGGGTGCTGGCGGAGGTGCATCCTAAGGCTGCGACGGAAGTCTTTTTGAAAGACTGTCTAGTCTATCTTGGTACGGCTGTAGCGCCGGTCGGCCAGGTCAAACAGGGTAAACCTGTCATGAAATATACGCTCGAATTTCCTGACAATCGTCTTGAGGAGGGCGCCTTGTACCAGGGAGAAATGAAACTATTTCCTCTGGACGTCGGTGAAAAGGCTCTAGCGACATTTGAGCCGATTGCACGAGTGGATATCGGCGAAGGAAGGGGCCAGACCGTCAAGCGGGAACTGGACGGCGGTAAGGTCGGCATTATCCTGGATGGTCGCGGCCGTCCATTGATGACGGTTCCGGACGACAAACGCCAGCGAATTGACCAGATGATCAGTTGGTTGGAAAATTTGAATGTTTACAACTCCGAAGAGCTGCGTGCTCTTGGCAGGCAATAAGCGAAGGAGGAAACCATGGGACACGCCTATACTCCCGGATTGAAAGTTACTCCCAAAATTCTTCTGAAAAAACAACGGATTCTACCTTTAAAGGGCGATGTTATCGTCAAAAAAGGTGATCGAGTCTATGCAGATGATGTGGTTGCTCGAACAGAACTCCCCGGAAAAGCCATCCCAATCAACGCTGCTAACGTGTTGGGTGTTCTGCCGGCGGATCTGCCCAAACATATTTCTGTTCCGATTGGATCTTTGATGCAGAAAAACCAGGTCTATGCCACAGCAAAAATGTTTTTCGGTCTGTTCAAATCTGTGCTGAAATCCCCAGCGGATGATGTCACCATTGAAACGGTGTCACAGGTGACCGGAAAAATATTGTTACGCGAAAAACCGCTTCCCGTTGAAGTCAAAGCCTATGTCGATGGTGTTGTCAGCGAGGTTTATCCTGATGAAGGTGTCGAGGTGACATGCTGGGCTGCTATGGCGCAGGGTATTTTCGGAATTGGTGGGGAGACGAATGGTATTTTAAAAATGGTATGTCAATCACCAGATGAAGCGTTGACACCGGAAAAAATTTTACCTGAGCACAAAGACTGTGTCATCGTCGGCGGCAGCATTGTCTCCGCGGCGGCATTGAATAAGGCTGTCGAAATCGGTGTTCGAGCTATTGTTATAGGTGGTTTTAACGATCAAGACTTGCGCAATTTCCTTGGCTACGATTTGGGTGTGGCGATAACCGGCTCTGAAAAAAAGGGGATTACTTTGGTAGTTACCGAAGGGTTCGGAAAAATACCTATGACACAGCGTACGTTTGACCTATTGAAGCAATATGAGGGTCGACGAGCATGTTGTCACGGCGCGACACAGATTCGAGCCGGCGTCATTCGGCCGGAAATTGTCTTGCCGATGGATGAAAGTGAATTGACCATAGGTGAAGAGGTCAAAGCGGGTGCGTTGCATGAAGATACGCCGATACGCGTAATCCGGGAACCTTATTTTGGTCGAATTGGCCGTGTGACTGAGTTGCCGCCTCAGCCAACAGCGCTTGAGTCGGAAACAAAAGCCAGAGTGTTGAAGTTACGATTTGATGACGATGGTTCGGAAGCCGTTGTGCCGCGAGCGAATGTGGAAATTCTAGAAACTTGACGTTTGAATAATATAATAATCTGCGGAGGGCCAGGAATGATGAAACGAAATCGATGGTATCGATTTATCATGGCAGGTTGGCTTATCGGCATACTCTGTCCAATCGCTACAGCGGGTGTATTGGATGGTTTCACAGTTGCCGACCGGCCGAACGATGAGGGTGATGCGATTATTATCACTCTGCCGAAAATACCGGAGTCGGTTCAGAACCAGCTTCAAGGCATCAAGGTTTATCGATCGGAATCACCGGATGGCCCGTTTGTTGCCGTGGGTCTGATCGAACCCAATACGACGGAATTTATCGATTGTGGAAAAGAATTCACTGATCCGGATGGTGATCCGGAAAGTGATTCGGCGGCAGCGCCGTTTAAGATGAAAACACCGTATTACTACCAATTAGCGGCAATTTACAGTCCATCGGACATGTTGGAATCGGCGACATACGAAGTTCGTTCAGTGGTAGTCGGTCCGGTGAAAGCTCTGCCGCAGTGGTATCATACCGGCAAAACGCCGATCTTGATCGGCACGGTGTTGCTTTTTGTGTTGGTCGGCGCATTCATACAGATTGCTCGAACTGGTCGATCTATGTATGTTCGGCCGATTGCAGGAATGAACGAAATCGACAATGCTATCGGTCGGGCGACCGAAATGGGTAAACCGATCCTGTATGTTTTGGGATTGGGAGGCCCTGATGAAATAGCGACGATTGCTTCGTACACTATCTTGGCGCGTGTTGCCCGCAAAACTGCAGAATACCGCACGGATATCATTGTTCCGTGCAACGAGCCGATAGTGATGACAATTGCGCAGGAGACGGTCAAGAATGCATACGCAGAGTCCGGGCATATCGATACCTATAATGATGACATGGTTTTTTATGTTACGTCGTTGCAGTTTGCTTATGTTGCAGCAGTAAATGGGATTATGCTGCGTGAAAAAACGGCAACCAACTGTTATTTCGGTAAGTTTTACGCTGAATCGCTGTTATTATCGGAAACCGGTAATGTCGCCGGATCGATTCAGGTTGCCGGTACGGACGAAGTTGCGCAGTTGCCTTTTTTTGTCACCACCTGTGATTACACACTTATTGGCGAAGAGCTGTATGCGGCCTCGGCGTATCTGGGCAAAGATCCGTTGTTGCTGGGGGCGCTGAAAGCTCAAGATGTCGCAAAAGCGATCGTAATGATACTGATCATCATCGGCTCGATACTGATTTCACTGAATATTACCTGGTTGAAAGACCTTATCACCGTGATTGTATAGAGGTTGACCATGAAACGTAAAATACCCATGCTGATCGTGACCATCACCGGGTTCATTATGACCATACAGTATTTTGTTCCGCATCCCTGGAGCGTTGCGTTGTATGAAAATGCTATGGACTGGCTGGTGATTATCGGTATTTTTGCCATGCCGCTCGGAATATATTCCATGCTTCGAATGCAGATCGGCAAGATCAAACGCCGGTCTGCCGGTTGGGGTTATTCGCTTGTCAGCGTCATCAGTTTATTTGTGATGCTGGGATTGGGTTATACGCAAAAATGTCTTGAAACCGGCACTTTTTTTATGAAAATTTTTGAATTCATCTATATTCCCATTCAAGCCACGATGTTCAGTTTGTTAGCGTTTTATATCGCCAGCGCGGCTTATCGCGCTTTCCGAGCACGTAACCTGCTGGCGTCCATTGTTCTTGCCAGCGCTATCGTGGTGATGTTGGGAAGAGTGCCGATCGGTGAGAGTATCTCGCCATATCTGCCTCGTTTAGCGTCCTGGATCATGAATGTCCCTAACATGGCTGCACAGCGTGCCATCATGATCGGGTTAGGGTTAGGCGCTGTTTCAACGGGGATCAAAATCGTTCTGGGAATTGAACGCTCCTATATGGGGATGGAATAATGAAAGCGTCATTTGCCGATAAAATCCTAAATATCGATCGCCGCATTATCTATCTGTTTGTCATGCTTGCGGCGATCATACCATTCATTTTCAAGATCAATCTCGAGGTTAAAATCACGCCGGAAGTTCAGTCTGTTTACGACTTTATTGAAAATTTGAAACCTGGATCGGTTGTTTTATTGGCAGCGGATTACGACCCGCAGACTCAGGCTGAAAACAAACCTCAAGCAGAAGCCCTTTTACGACATATGTTCAAAAAGAATTTGAAGGTGGTCATCATGACACTGTCGCAAGATGGTGCGCCAATGGCGGAAATGCTATCCAAGTCAATTGCTGCCGAATACGATAAAAAACGTGGTGAAGACTATGTATACCTAGGATATAAGCCTTATTTCGGAATTATTATATTGTCGATAGGGCAGGATTTCAGAATTAGTTACCCGGCAGATTTCTACGATACGCCGTTGGATGATATCCCGATGATGAAAACCATACGCAATTATGACGATGTTGCAGCGGTGATCGAGGTTGGCGGCAGCAACGTGACGCATGCCTGGCTGACCAATGCCCGAGAACGGTATAAAGTGCCACTGGCTTTTGCTGTAACTGCTGTTTCCGGTCCGCAATATTATGCAACGCTGCAGTCCGGCCAGATATTCGGCCTTATCGGTGGACTGAAAGGCGCCGCAGAATATGAGATGCTTTTGTTGGACGAATACCAACGCCTGAATGTAACCGCCAGAGCGATACAGGGGATGAATGTTCAGAATATCGTTCATATTTTGATCATTTTGTTGACGATTGTCGGTAATTTGGCGTTTTTTATGAAAAAAAGACAGGGGGAACAGTAATATGTCACCGCTTGAATTGACTATTTGGAATACTATCGCTGCATTTTTCACGATAGCCGCATTCTCATTTTTATACAAAGACAACCCGCTGTATAAAATTGCAGAATCTATTGTCGTTGGCGTGGCGGCAGGATATTTTACAGTTCTGTTGTTTTGGACAAGTCTAAAACCAAAATTCTGGGACCAACTCGTCGTTTACCACCGATGGTGGTACATAATTCCCGGTTTGTTGGGTGTTATGATGTATTTTCGGTTCAGTAAACAATATAGTTGGATCAGCAGATATCCCCTTTGTCTATATATTGGAATTGGCTCCGGTATCGCCATCCCGCTATCACTGCAAGCGTTTGTCGTTCGCCAGGTGGAAGCGACGATGTTGCCGATCGATTTTCAGACTTCTGTGGGATGGAACAATTTTTTTGTTGTGGTCATGGTGTTTTCCGCGTTGATCTATTTCTTTTTCAGCATGGAGCACAAGGGAGTGGTCGGGAGAACGGCTACATTCGGTATATGGGTGATCATGGTTGGGTTTGGCGCGAGTTTTGGATATACCGTTATGGCGCGTGTATCACTGTTGATCGGGCGGATACAGTATCTGTTGGGCGACTGGCTGCATTTGGTGGACTAAGGCCTTCTTCGAACGCAGCACGCCGTTTCTGGCTCTAGGTCGCTGTTTATCAGTCAATGATTATGGGTGAGCTATCCACATAGGTGTAAATGACTGTAGATTCAGAATTCTAATACTTGATAATTGGTTATTGGACACTGGATGTTGATCTCGCTTCTTAAAATCGTCATGGCACTGCCGACATAAAGAACGAAGCAACAGATTTTATTGCATAAAAAGAGCAATTTAGGCTGTTCCTGACATATTGAATATCCAAGCTTTACATAAGCTCTCAGAAAAATTTTCCCCCAGGATGCGTTGTGGTATTGGGTTTACCGGAGGGTAAAACGCAACACTTTGCGACTTATAACATCTTGAAAAGAAAGACTATTATGTTATATGGCCAATAGATTTAGGGACGATAGCTTCGATTTTCGGAAAGGGATCATGACGGTGATCTGAAAAATTGACCCCAGAAGCCTTTTCATAATAAAAAAAGGTGTTTCTCTCTTGATTTTAAAACAGTTTTATGCTTTATTATCAAGTGTTTAGAAGGAGAAACACCATGGCAAAGTTTACACCTTATTTATTCCATTGGCAAGACATAAATTCCAAATCTGATCTCGATCGCTTGAAATTGGTATTGGATACCCTTCCGGATGAGATCCTGATGAAGAAAATGGAAGCGTTTCGGGGAAAAGGTCGAAATGATTATCCCGTACGCATGATGTGGAATATGATCATGGCGGGCATTGTCTTTCAGCATCCGTCTATTGAATCCTTACGGCGCGAACTGATGCGAAATGCAGAGCTTCGAATGATCTGTGGATGTGACCCTGCCAGTGGCTCAGAGGCGGTGCCGTCGTCGCCGGCATTTTCACATTTTTTGAAAAACCTATGTCGTTTTGAAGCGGATATTAAACAAATATTTGATGATTTGGTCGAGGAGGCTGGTCGCTATCTTCCTGATCTGGGAGAGCGTTTGGCTTTTGATGGTAAGGCGATATCTTCGGCAGGAAAACCCTCGAAGAAAGGGTCACTGGATGGGCGTCGGGATACGGATGCGAACTAGGGTAAACATGAGTATAAAGGCGTTGATCAGAGAGGGAATATCTGGACGAAAGTCAAAAGCTGGTTTGGCTATAAACTGCATATGTTAGTGGACAGCACACATGAACTCCCTGTGGCTTTTAGCGTCACTCGGGCATCTGTCCGGGAAGGGAAACAGGTCATTCCCTTATTGGAGGAGCATATTGAGCATCATCCAACGGTTGGGAGTCGTCGTCAGATTCTGACTGCTGATCGGGGATTGGATGATCATAAACTGATTGAGGTTTTATATGATGCGTATCAAGTCAGCCCGGTTATTGATATTCGGAATTGCTGGAAAAGCGGAGGTGATGAAGTCGCCCGGATACCGGGTCAGCCGGTGACTCGTCAACTGAATGAGTATGCTGCTGATACCCTCCTGTATGATTATCGGGGAAACATTTATTGCTATTGCACCGCGACCCATGCTTATCAACTGATGGCTTTCAAAGGCTATGAAAAAGAGCGTCGATCGCTGAAATATCTTTGTCCTGTTAAGGCTTGGGGTATGACGTGTCATAGTCAATCCGCGTGTCCTCATTTCATGAAAAGCATTCGTATTCCGATCTCACGGGACCGTCGATTATTTACGCCGATCGCCCGATCGAGCTACAAGTGGCAACGGGAATACTCCCGGCGCACAGCGGTGGAACGTGTGAACAGCCGTATCTCACTCAGTTATGGTTTTGATCATCACTTTATCCGTGGTTTGAGCAAGATGCGCCTTCGGATGAGCCTTGCATTGATCATCATGCTTGCCATGGCTGTCGGTCATATCAAAGCGGGGAGAAAGGAGATGATGCGTAGTTTAATAAAAAAACCACCTTCTGCAGCGAAAGCTGCTTGATATCAGACCAATTTTTACACCATAACCTACCCCACAATGGGGTGGTGTCTCTGAAGAGGCGTATTTGGCTTGTATTTTTTTGATATCCGTATGAAAAACGCTGATTTTCAACCGTGAAAACGGAATTCCAGGCCGGTTTTCAGAAAAATGACCACAGGGGAGCCCGCGCCAAAATAAAAAAAGGCTACAACTGAAATAGCTCTTCATTACAAGGTCTTGATAAAAGAAAATATCTGTGGTTTAATTGACACAATTACTGTGAATCACGAACGAGCCCTAGACCTGAAACTCATCTTACAATAAGCTCTTTCCAGCGACTAGCAACAAGGAACCAGAAACCAGAAACCGCGTGATAAGCCAATATTCTGTCGTCCTGAGAATACAGAAGCTGGAAGCATGTTAAGAAAGGAAGAAAAATGCCATATACAAATAATTTTAACAGCAGGTTTTTAGCTATAATATGGATTGTAAGTCTGTTAAGTGGGGTTTATTTGACCGATGATCGATCTGTTAAAGCGGCTGATGCACCATCTCCTGTCGAGGCGCCACAGGGTTGGCAGCGTCTGGGGCCGTATGGCGGCAAGGTCCTGGAAGTGGTGTATGCGCCTTCGGATCCGAATGTCATCTATGCACTGCTGGAAAATGATACAGTGCCGGTTTACAAGAGCACGGATAACGGGAAGACGTGGAACTTTCTGCAGATTCCTTTTGATGTGCGATGGCCGGAAAGTCTTGCAGTTTCGCAGGTCAATTCATCTATAGTCCTTTTTTCCGATATGTCTTCAATTTTCAGATCAGAGAATGGAGGAATAGATTGGACTCGGTTCGATAAAGGTTATATTAATCCGCTAAAATTCAGTCAAGCCAACCCGAATAAAGTCTACGGGACGTCAGGTTTATTACACAGGTCCATGGATTCCGGATTAACCTGGGAGTTGGTGACAGACCGTCAAATTTATCGTTTTGCATTGGATCCCTTTAATGAGAATCGAATTCTGGCAACGACCAAAGGCACAAGGATAGAGGATCGAGGGTTGTTTGAGAGCGTCGATGATGGTGAAACATGGAATCTGCTCGGATTTGAGTTTGAATATATCCGAATTGTCGAATTCGGCAAGACTCCTGGCGTGATCTATCTGATCAAATCTCACGATTCCGTCATATGGAAAAGTAGTGATAATGGGGTTACCTGGTCGATACTGACCGATGCCTTTGCCAGCTATATTATTGATTTTGATGTGACGGGGACTACGACCGAGGAACTCTTTGTCACGGTCGAAGGTTATGGGGCTGCCTACGAGAGCAATATCCTGCGAAGCAGTGATGGAGGAGCGACCTGGCAGACCGCTCCCTCCCGATGGGCTTATTACCTTTACGACGGAGTTGCTATAGATCCATCGGATACAAATCGATTCATCGGATATCAGACCTGGTGCGGCATGCATTTCACTTGGGACGGGGGAGCGACCTGGGCACAATCGGGATCGGTGTTTCCAGGAATTCCGCTTCATCGCATCGGCGTATCCCCCGTGAAGGACGGGTTAATGCATGTTCAAACAGTAAATGGGTACAACCTTCGTTCACTGGATGCCGGTCAGACATGGGAATTCACCAATTACAAGAATGAGCACAGCGGGGGTTGGGGCTTTGCGTTCTGCATGAATAACGATCAAGGTGTTTATTGGCTCGCATATAAGAAGATTCTGCAAAGCCTGAACGGTGGATTGGACTGGAAGGATTTGACACCTGCTGATTTCGAATACCCTTCTTCGATTGCTGTCCATCCGGACGATGACTCGATTCTGTTGTGCGGCAGCCAGCACGGTGTGATGATCCGAAGCGCCGATGCCGGTCAAACCTGGACGGAAGTGTACAATGCTCATAACATCTCTGTCCGGATTGGACACATTCAATTTAAACCACTGGATTCATCGGTCATGTATGCAGGGACCGTCAACTGGAGAACATCCGAAGTAAAGCTTCTCCGAAGCTCTGATGCCGGAACAACATGGGTCGAAGTGTCACGCATACCGACGATGTATTTAGAGGATTTGGCCATTTCATACACAGACCCCGAGATCATCTATGAAAGCACAGGACAAGGATTATACCGATCAGTTAATCAAGGTGTCGATTGGGAGAGAATGGGGCAGGATATTGGCTTGCAGTCAAGCATGTGTCTAACATCTGGAAGGAATCCACAATGGGTTTGGATCGCGGGCCGACATTTTTACCTAAGTACGGATACTGGAATAACTTGGAATTACTCATCGACACCTTATCTCTACGAAGACAGTACGATCGATTATTCTGCCGCATCGTTAATGGGGCCGAACTGGTTTCCCCATCTCATCTTTCCATCTGAGGTCGATGGTATCTGGACACGTGTTGAAGACATGCCCCCCAGAATTATGACAGCCGGTTCGCATTATGATGCAGAGACGTCGATGCTTCATTTCAATGCTTGGGCTACTGATGTGAAAGGCCCTGATGATATCGATACGGTGGAGATACACTATGAAGGTGTGGCGACCGGTCTTAGACTCTATGACGACGGCGCTCATGGTGATATGGCCGCTCATGACGGCCTGTTTCACCTATCGATTCCAATCGAAGCCGACGATCCGTTCATCAATATACCGTATTCACTGATAGCGATAGATAAAAACGGTTTGGTCAGCTGGAGCTGGCCGGAACTTCAAACAACTCAATCGAGAGGAGAGCAACCAAGATGAGGAAATTTTATTTAATTCTTTGTGTGATCAATCTGATTTGGCTCCAAACCGGATTAGCATTGATTAAACCTAATGAAAGCCACCCTTTTCACTTTGTGAAAAAGGTAGGAAGCACAGGTGATGAGGATGATTTCGAACCTTTCTACCTTCTGAGCAAATCAGCATATCAATTGCTGAATACTGAGGATTTTCCCAATGAATCTGATTGGCATCAAATAATAGATTTTGCCCATGCTCAAGGTTTCAATTCTGTTCGAATCTGGATGATCTGGGCCAACTATGTGCCTGGAGAAGAAACAGCTTGTAATGATTTCAAGGCTTGGCCTTGGGAAACGCCTAGCTGTTTTGATGGAGATTGGTATAAAATTTTTTCTACAGCCTAATGGGATAGACTAGATGAAGTTTTGGATTATTTAAAAGAAAAAGAAATGGAAGCAGAACTGTGTATTTTGGACTGGAAATCACTAGCATCAATGCATTGGGATGAGAATCAGTGCGAGTGTGAGGGATCCAAATTCTTGGAATTTATCGATCCCGATGATCCAGATACAGTTCTTGAGACTTTTCTTCAACAGATTATTTCAAGATTAACAGCAAATGGAAGACCGAGGAACTGGAGATTAGAACTTGGTAACCAGTTAAACGTTGCTTTTTTGGATTTTCCGCAAAACAGTGATTACCCGTACGAATTTCTTCCTTCTACTTGTTCCCGAGTTTATTCGTTGGATCCTAACCCAACGGTTCAAAGCAGTCATAAAGAAAATTATGAAGATTGGGTCAAAATGGTGGGAGAGTATCTTCGTCCTAAATTCAACGTTAATATGATTACACATTCTTCTCCCAATTGCAATGCAGGTGAATACGAATTTACAGCAGATCAAGCTTTTTGGTTGAAAAATGAGGATTGGAATCAACCCCTAGAATTTCATGGTTCACGTCAGCGTGAAGATGTTGGAGTGCCGCCTTGGTATTTAGTAAATTACGAAAAGTTCTACCGATCTATCAGATCAGAGTCAACCCCATTACCAGGTAGAATAGCGCCGGGGTAACCATATTTACCCGTGCATCGGTACATTGCGCAGACAATATAGTTGCTACCAGACACTGCAGAGGATTCGAATAATCTAATGCCGACTTGGCGTTGGGATAATCTTCAATCAACTGAGTCACAATCCGGAGTATTCTTTTTTTCTTTTTAGTCTTTGATTCCGCCATATTTCCTCCCACATCAATCCATTATTGCCGCTCCCAGTTTAGAGTAAAACCTGCACTAGATACAAGCTAGCTATTCATAAATCCTTAAAGCATTGCCTTTTAACAATAATCGATGTTCATCCAAGTACTTTTATTGGTTTAGACTGATTAGATAATGTTGAATTCTAAAGACATGATAATCTGTGTCAGGGGGTAATTGAAGTGAAAAAGAGTAAAAATTAGATCATCGAGTATTAGGAAGCGCTTGAACAATAAAGTTTTTTTTTCTATAATGTTATTAGGTTTTTTAGATAGGATAAAAAGATGGCAGTAACTCTTGGAAATTATCCAATTGTCAGAAAAATTGGAGAGGGTGGCATGGGCAGGATTTATCTTGTTCGCGACCACGATGATACATATTGGGCAGCTAAAGAGTATAAAGGCGATTTAGCCCAATCACTTTTGGTGCATAGATTTCGCCGTGAGTTTCGTGCGCTTCAAGCTCTTGAGCATCCGGCTATTGTCAAAGTTAAAAACCTGGAATACACGCAAAAACAAATGTTTTTTTTGATGGAGTATATCAATGGCACATCGATGGACCAGATTCTGAGACAGGTTAAAGCCAGAGACTCTGAATGGATCAAAAAAGTTTTAGTTTGGATGCACTATTTATGTGACCCTTTGCACTATATTCATAGTAAAAACATGGTTCACAGGGATTTGAAACCTGGTAATATTATGATCATGGAGTCATCCTCCAACATCCCTGTCAAGCTTTTGGACTTTGGGGTCATTCACTGGAGCTTGGCTGACACGATTTTGACGGAAAAGCACACTTTTTTCGGGTCGCTTCGATACATGGCTCCCGAACAAATTATCAATGAAACAATCGATCTACGCTCAGACTTGTATTCATTTGGAGTAATTCTATATGAAGCGACCACGGGGCGACCTCCCTTTGCTTTAGATAACCCATTGCTTTTAATGAATCAGCACCAAACCTGTGCCCCTATGCCGCCGCGGCGTCTGAACCCTTATATATCGGACCACTTGGAAAACCTTATTCTGACGTTACTATTCAAGCGTCCTGATGATAGACCCAGCAGTGCGACAGAAATCGCAAATTGGATCGATAAAATTTTGACTGATAAACTGTATAATGGAAGTGAAATAACCCAGTCTGTTTTAGGAATTGGAACATTATTTCACCCGGATTTTTTTGGTCGTGATGATGAAATTAAGCAACTGTTACACTCCTGGAGCCTAGCCAGAAATGGTGAGATACAAATCTGTACTCTCAGTGGTAATGCTGGTATCGGAAAAACAAGGCTGATAAATCGTCTGCTTTCCAGGCCAGAAATGGCATCACTTCCTATCTGTAGAGGCGAGTTTTTTGCAGATGGGGCTATACATTCAGCTTTTATCCTGGCTCTAAAATCAGGAATTAAAATTCTACAAAATCGTAAAGTACTAAATATCTTGAATTCCAAACCAATCCAGCCTATTGAAATTTTAGAAAATCAATTAAAATTGACGATCGAAGAGTTGGAAATAAAACCAAATACATCCAGGGCATCAAGTAACCTTCAGGCCAAAGCAGCAGGAATTTTAGATGCCTTGAAAATAATTTCAGACAATCAACCTTTGATTCTAGTTCTGGATAATATCCATTTTGCCGGCACAAGCGATATCATCCTTCTGAAAAACATACTTGAACAGTATGAAATTATGCTTGAGAAACAAGAACAAAAAGGTGTTTTCTTTATTCTGGCTTTTAAACCTGAACCTGATTCTGTTTCAGACCCGCTTGATGAATTTCTAGATTGGCTGAATGAATCAACTTATAGAGTTGACATTCAGTTGGAAGGGCTTTCAGAACAAGCTGTGACAGACATGATCCGATCGATGTTGGGCAGAACCACAGTTACTTCTCTGACACAATCAATTTTTCGTGAATCTGGAGGCAATCCTCTGTTAGTCATCGAATTAGTAAAAAATTTGCAAGAACAATTGACATCCAAATTAGTTGATGAATTGGATCTTGATCAAGAAACGTTGGCAGTTCACATTGATGATAGACTGATATATCTTCTTGTAAAACGTTTGGATCGACTGGCTATCGAAGCCAAAGAGGTTTTGATGGCCAGTGCAGTATTAGGCATAATTTTCCGCGCTGATGAATTGGAACAAGCCAGTGATATTCCTGATTACGCCTTCCTGGATCAACTGGATTTGTTAATTCGAAATCGTATTCTTGAAGAAGATATCTATCAAAAAGATTCTTATCGCTTTACTCATGCTCAACTTCAAGAGACTATGCTTAAAAAAATCCCTAAACCCACTGCAGTAGAATTACACCGGCGGTGTATCACAGTATTGGAAAAACTTCACAAGACTAATTTAGGGGCAGTTGCTCCAAGATTGTTACATCACAGTATAAACTGTGAATGGACTGAAAAAATTATTGAATACCGATTGCTTTCAGCAATAAATGCCGATCAGGTGGAAGATCTAATTGAAGCTAAAAATCACCTTGAACACGCGATTGCCCTGTTTTCATCCATCGAAACAAAGGACGAAAAAATAGAAGAAAAACGGTTTAGAGTTCAACTGTTGTTTGGCAGTCTATTATTTAGGACAGGTTTAATCGAAGAAGCGGAAAAAATGTTGAAAGATACCCTGGAAGAATTAGAGGCGCTTGACCTTGTTACACTCACCAGCAACGCCCACAAACATCTCGGCGCCCTTTATGGATCACAGGGCAAAATACACGAGGCTCTGCAACATTTGAACACCTGTCTTGCTCTATCGATCAAACAAAATAATATTGCAACCATTATTGACTGTTATACAAATATTGGAGGTTCTTATCATTATTCCAAAGATTATAATAACGCGACCAAATACGTGAATCTTGCTCTAGAAAAATCCAAAGAAATCGGCGACGATATCCGCTACGTTACCTCTATGGTCAATCTGGGTTGCATTTATATCACTGATGATAAGTGTGCTAAAGATGGCTTGCCATACTTAGAGCGAGCTATCAACATTTTAGAGGTAATTCAAAATGACACTATAAAAGCTTATGCCTTATCGGGAATCGCAACACATTATACGAGAGAAATAATGCATAATCCTTTAGCCAATACCCATCTTGATCATGATGTTGATTATTATCGAGAAATAGCAGAAAAAGTTATCGATTTGGCAGGGCAGGTAATAAAGATCACTCATAAAACCGGGTCACTTGAAATGCTTGAAGATGCTCTGTTCTCCCGTGCCATAGCAAAGTTTTATCTTAACGAAGACGTCATGGACGATCTAAATAGAGCCTGGGAAATTAGCCAAAAACTTTGCAATGAAATCAACAGTGATTTTATTATTACTTTCAAAAATGTCGTGCTTTTAAAAAAAGAGGAAAAAGCTCATGACCAATAATAACGTTTCTCGATGTGGGGGTTCTATCACTGCTGGGCACATGCAAAAATTCCTTGCCCTGCCGACAACAACATCACCCGAAGCCTATAAAAAACATTGGGCAAAACTACCGGAAGCAGATATCAGAATCTTAGAAATCCAACAAAGTCAGTTTAGCAATGCTGTGCAAATCATCTCTAAAGCTGCGGATGCCTACGTATTATTTGAAAAACTCACAACATTAGCGCTTAAACCATGTAAATTCCTGTTCGCGAAATGGAAAAACGGCGATTTTGAAGTTGAGTTCTGGGTTACAGACAGCGCTCAACGTTAACTCGTTCCGGCCATTTAACATGAATCACCGTAACAGGTGACTCGACACCCTCTATAGGTGCAATTGCACGTATTCGATGTGTTCCAGGCTTTAATTGCCAAAAGGTTGACCAAGGATAGTCCGTTGTGACAAAAGGAATCCCATCCACCTCCCAAGTAAGTGATGGAAGATTTAAATCGGAAATTGCTGCAAACTGAATCGTTGAATATTCCAAAGGCATATCCGGGTCGAACGTATATACCGACTCAGATTCCGGTGAGATTATCTGAATACCGTGACCTCGGCTGTCTTTAGTTGAGATTGGGATAATCTGCTGTCTGTTCATTATTAAATGGTCAGGTGTCTGAATGGCAGCTCCAGTTTTTTCAGCATCCTCATACCCAAATTTTCCTGTATCCAGAAACGTTCCTTTCCACCCTGTTTCGGACAATGGATTCTTATGTAATTCATCCATGATCACCCGTGCTAGAGGCGCTGCAGTCTGGTAACCTCCAACCCGGCGCATAGGTCGTCCATCAGGCCTTCCAAGCCAGACAGCCGTCAAATATTCTGAAGACCATGCAATCGCCCACGCATCTCGGCTGCCTTCCGAGGTTCCAGTTTTAACAGCAACCGGATACTCATATTCAAGATGCCCCATTCGCGGAAAACTCGGCAGCCTGGCCATAGGATCCGACAAGCTCCGGTTGATCCATTGGACGGTTTCTCCACTGAAAATTTTCTGTGGAGCCAGATGCTCTTGACCTTTAAACCATTGAAGATCACGCAAAACACCTCTGGACGAAAAAACTGTATATGCTTGAATCAAACGCTCCATCGTTACCGGCAACCCTCCAACAGCTAGCCCCAAGCCGTGTATCGCCGCCTCTTTTTCATGACTGTGCAGTCTCAAATCTGCAAGATGACCAAAGGTGCGATACAAGCCGGTTTGTCGAATCAAATCTACTGCTGGAACGTTGCGGGAAGAGGCCAAGGCTCGTCTGACTGGGATTTCACCTAACCATACACCATCAAAATTTCCAAAACCTCCCGCATGAGACACATGATCAACAATCAGCGATTCCGGAGAAATAATCCCATAATCCATAGCCAATGCATAGATAAACGGCTTCAAGGCGCTGCCGGGAGACCGTTTTATACGCGTATAATCAATAGCTCCAGCATGCTCCGCATCAAAATAATCTGTCGAGCCCAACGATGCGATAACCTCTCCCGTCCGCACGTTGATAACCATTACCGCCGCATTTTCGACACCCGATCTAGACCAGCTTTCAACACACAACTGTGCCTGATCGGCTATTTTTCTTTGTATATTCTGATCCAAAGCGGTTTGGATAATGGCGCCATCGATAGCATCTCGTGTCTTAGGATCGCGAAAAAATTCCCGTATCCTCAACGCAACATGTATTGTTTCCGGTTGCTGGATTAATCGAGGTTGAAGCCTGATTTCAGCTACTTGTTGAAGAGCGCGTTTAGCCTCGCTATCGGTTATATATCCAGCTTTATGTACCGAATCGATAATCTGACGTGCCCTGCGGACAAGTCGAGTTCTTCCCGCACTCGTCCTTGGATTCATCCAATTGGGTTGTTGGGGAATAGCCGATAAAAACGCTATTTCCGCCCAGCTCAAATCCTCAACCGGTTTACCAAAATAGCAATATGAAGCATACCCAATACCACGTATCCCATTGCCATAAGGCGCCAAACGCAGATAATGATCCATAATACGGTTTCGACCATACCGGATCGTTAAATAAACAGCCGTCACCATTTCCCTCATTTTGTGACGCATAGTACGCTCGGCAGGCGTTTGAAGCCTGGCAACTTGCATGGCCAATGTCGATGCGCCTGAAACCCTCCGACCTCCTACCAGATTCTGCTTGACAGCTCGAAGTACAGCTAAAGGATCAACTCCAAAATGATAATTGAATCGACGATCCTCCATCACCTTTACCGTAGCGGCAATACGATAAGGTATGGGCTCCACCGGCCAGTAACCAGCTTCCGCCCTATCATCTCCATCCCGAATTTCACATAAAAAAGCGGCATTACCGTCATGGACGACAAGTGTAGGAAACGGCGAGAAGAGCGCCGTACCTCCAATAGTGTACCCAAACAGCAAGATGATCGCGAGCCCGATACACCCTATGATGGCATCTCGAAACCAGTCGCTATTCCGACGGCGAAATACTGACATAAATCCCTGGTGATGCTCCAGTTTGGTTGAAATTATACATCAAACGCGTGTAAGCCCCCGGCTGAGTAAATGTGCCGGGAAACATCGCACTGGCACGAAAATAAAAATCGTACGTTCCACGTGGCAATGAGTTGTAATAATAAGCTACGTAGTGATCCCGCATTTCCATGTAATCCGGCGACTGCGTAAGCTGACCCGAAGGAACAGCTTCAGGCGGTGATGTTGCCAGATGAGGATTGAGCGGTTCCAACCCTGCAGCCAATGGAATAAATACAACTGCATAATTGCGGTCCTCGGGATTCACGATCTGAACATGCTCCTCAACAACCGTTCCTTCAATCAGTTCAATTGTATCCCCAGCGGTTTCCAACATGATTTTACGAGCTGATACGTTTGCTCTTTTTGGGATAATCCATTCCCTTTTCACTGCAAATCCGGAAGAATCACCTGGTAACTCAGCCGGTTCAAGAACAGGTTTTCCATGGAATTCCGCTTGAATCCATACATCTGAACCCTCATCGATTTTGATCACCATATCGGATGAGCCCGAATCTTCAAGCAACAACAAAGACGTGTTTTTGTCGATCACATACTCTTTTTTGTCCAATTTCAATCGTATCATCTCAGCGCTAGAGCGATCTGTTTCCAACAGTTCCGTGACAGCCGTCAACACAGCGGCCGAGTGATAGGTGGTCAAACGCCCTGATGCGATAATAGATGCAATACCATCTGCAAGAGATTGAATGCGTTTATCATCAGGCATCAGTCGATTGACAGTGCGCAAAATTTCCGACAATGCCGTCACATCAGTTATGAAGCCCTGTGTCCAGCCGTAAAAAGCTCTGTCCAACCCGACGGCTATGGGTTTACCATGAACACTCTGAATAATGACCCCATCTAACAGACTCTCTGTCAATGCCATCAACCGTGCTTCTTCCACATCCGGCAAATCAGAAAACAGCCTGATAATTCGCGCTCGAGCTTCCAAACCAAGGCTTTCAGCGTGGCGTGATATCTCTTCGATATATCCAACATCTCCCTGCCCAAATGACATCAGCGCTTCCAACGCCATTACCCGCTCTTCCATTTCATGGCCGCGAACCAACAATGAACTGTCCGATCGCAGAGCATTTTTCAAGGCCTGAACCAATTTTTCAACCAGCAGAGTGTCGACATCAAATCCACCGATACGCGCTTGCCCTAAAAACAAAAGCGTTCGTGCCGTCAGATGCACATAACCAGGGTTTCCCGGCCAGAATGAGACTAGCCCATTAGGCGTGACGACCGTCGGCAAATAATCGATAACGTTTTGGATAACCGTATCATAACGGGTATCTTCAACAGGAAGCTTCAGGGTGGAGCGAAGCTGTTTCGCTGCAAGAAATCCCGATGCACGGCTGACTTGCTGTTCTGTGCACGTGTATGGATAATCTCTCAACATCGATTCTGCTTGTAAGGCAGTGGAAATCAGCTTTGACGCCGATATACGGATGGTTCGTCGAGCGCTATCTTTTCTGATCTTATTTAAATCGGCGCCTGGAACAGTAACCGTTTCACCTTTTTTCAGTTGCCATTCCGAGACGCTTGTCCAATCACGAACGCCATCGTATATAGGCAAAGTCATCTCTGCTGCGTCTCCAACTTCATCTTCCAGGCGTTCAGCGCCCATATAGACGGTAACAGTATCACGCTTCAAGCGCCCTTCTGAATCATATCCCGGATGTGGCAAAGAAAGGGCAAATGTATTGCGCAGCGGTTGATTGAATTCCCAGTTGACCTGTTGAGCAGCCGGGCCTTTCAAATTCAGGCCTTTTGCCTGCAACGCAACATGCCCGATACCGCCTTTTCCTTCGACGACACGCGTGACGGCTAAAGCGTCAAAAGTGTCACCGGGGCGCAAAAACCGAGGTAATGTCGGTTGCACGACCAACGGCAGCCTCACGGCAAGCCGATTTTCTGCAAAGCCAAAACGGTCAACACCTGAACTGGCTTTTGCCCGCACGGCGAATTCAGTCAGATTATCCGGAAGCTCAACTTTAAGATTCGCCTTGCCACTGGGTCCGATGGAAACAAAAGGCTCATAAAACGGGACAGGAACAAATTTCTTACGCAAGCTCATTCGATCGAAAATATCCCCTGCCATATCATCACCAAAGTCGCCACCCCTGGTGAAAACGCCGGGTAGATTCCCTATGACCATTTCCCGCGTATCTCGTATTCCGATCGTGCTCCCGAAAGGTTTGAGCAGATCTCTTAAAGGATTGGGATCGGGTTCGCGACCCAGAGCCAGAACAGCTCGATCGACAAGCCACACGGCTGCTTCGCCGGCGATCGGCTGATGATTGGAATCGTGAAGCTCGATCGACAGATCGATGGTCTCACCCGGAACAGCCCTGTCAGGATGCGCCAGCTTGACAGAAGCAACATAGCGACTTTCTGAAACTCGCAAATCCACCGTCGCGCCAAGGGTTTGCGGCTTACCCAAATCGATGCCACTGACCGGATCGACCCGTGTCCCTTCCAAGCGGCCACGCATCAGCATGACACTGGCAGTGACAGTAGGGCACCAGATGCTCTTGATGGGAACATCGATGATTCCAGCTCCATTTCTGACTGCCGAATGATAAAACTTTAGACCATCAGGCGATTCGATAACCGCTAGAGCTTCAGCGGTTTGAAATGGGCTTTCAATCAGCAGTTGAGCAGTATCGCCGGGCTCATAAACAGATTTATCGGTACGCAGCGTAAACCCTCTTTCCGGTGCGCGTTCCCAGGTGACAGGAGTCGGACCCTGGACAAAAACATCCATAGCCACTCTTTGAGCACGACCCACTTTATCGCGTGCTGACAACTCAACAATATAAACACCTGCTTCAGATACTGAAAATGACACATCAAGTGGCTTATCGCCGGAAACCACATTTTTTGTGGTAATGGGTGTTTCAACGACATGGGTTTCGTATTTTAAATCACCGGCACCATAATTTCCAGCTTTCAAAGCCGTGTGCCAAGAACGGCGAATCAGGCGTACCAACAGTTCATGACCGGGCTCAGGGGTATTCTCCGGCCCCAATAGCGCTACTTGTGAGGTGATTGAGTCGCCCTTGTTCAAAATACGAGGACTTTTGATGCCCAGCATAAATGGCGGTCTGCCTGCAACTTGTTTTACCGCTGTCACTGTTTGACCATCAACACCAGTCAACGTCGCTTCGATTACGTAATTGCGCGGCGCCAGGGATGGTTCATCCAATGGATCGACGGTTATCTCCGATGCGCCATTTGTATCGGTCTTGGTGACGATGTTGATAAGTTCGTTTTCTCTCAAACCCGGGCGAGACGAAAAATTTTCGTCAACGGCAAATCGGAATCCGGGTAAAGTTTGAGCCTGCCAAACAGCGGGATGCTGAGTCACCCGCCAACTCACCGGACGACTATCGAGCGCTCCACCTGCGTAGTAGCGCGCAGTCAACGATACGGTAAAGCTGGAATCCAATGGTACCGTGTCGTCGCTGTGTAACAGAGCTTCAAACAATGGTATTCGATAGTCTTCCAGCCTGAAGCGGCAGGTTGAAATCGTATCGCCTTCTTTCATGACAGATACGCGATAGGGGCCTGTCGGAGCATCCTGAGGTTCAAACTTGTGATAGAACGCTCCTTGCGAATTCACTTCAAGCGCTTGTGTCCAAATCAGATTGCCCGGCCCCTCGATTGTCATGGAAAAACTCTGATTTTCCAAAGAAAACTGACCTTCTGAACGGTTACGTATCCAACCGCGAATATGCGTGGGTTCGCCGGGTCTGTACACAGGACGCTCAGTAAAAGTATGGCCGACAAGGGCGCTTCTATGCGTGCTATAGGGAATGTTTATAGGATTGTACAGCCAGTCTCCATATTTTTGCCAATATCCATCTTGGAACAGTTCTGGAGGATTTTCAGTATTCAGAATGAGAATATCCGTTCCGCTCTCAACACGAATCCGTTTCAGATTATAAAAATCCGACGAATTAGTCCGAGCTTCTCTGAAATAACCCATTGCATTTGTCTGGCCGCTGAGAACTCGTGTCCATTCACCGTAGCTAAACCCTTCCAGCGTCACTCGCGCATTTGCTACCGGAGTGCCGGATTTCAACGATGTGACATAAAAACTAACGGCATCGGGCTCTTCAATTGTCGTCAACGCTAGATCCGTCACCTGTATCCGCATCCAATGGCGTTCACCTGGAGTATCCAAAGCCTGAACTCCGGCAAGATATGTTCCGGGCGCATTCGTCCCATCGATCTGTGCCAGATAATTCGCCAAATCCACCCCGTAGGTCCGAGCGTCTCCCATCGGCTTCAACGCCATTTCAACCACATCGGAAACCTGATGAGACCCCATTGTTTCCAGTGTTTTCTGTAATTCCCAACTGGAGGAATACAGAGTTTGATCATGATAGTTTTCGTCTGAACTTTCTCTGTAATTTCTTGAAGACCATGTATCCGGGTTTGTCGTCACAGGCTCGTCTGGAAACGGCCATAGCGTTCTGTCCAATGGGTTTATTCGATAGATACGCACATCCGCAACATGCTGACCACGACCAACCAACGGCAGCATTTTCGGCCCATATCGCTCAACAATGACATCCTGACCTGCCCATTTTAGAATTTTATCCGGTTGAGTAAATATAAATTGGAAGTCGATATGATTAACCTTGGCTCCCGGGTCAGAAAGACTGGTTCCGAATGCCAAGGATCGACCACGATTATCTTTGATCAGAGGTGATGGGCGTAAGACAGCTCGGTATGTTGTTTCAGGTAGAAAATCGCCGGTGACTTTGATGATCCGATCCTGTATGACAAACTGCTGATTGGCGACAGTTGGGTGGATGTGTATAAAATCCCACATTCCGGCAGGTGTTGTCGGTTCCGGTGGAGCGCTCATCCGAATCGACAACTCCGGAGGGTTGACGGAAAGCTCCAAAGGTTCTGTCAGCGCCACATCTTCTTCCGGCCTCAACGGCGCCTTCAGCCACGTTTCCCCAGAGCCGACAGCAAGCACACTAAATTGGCGCACCGTGGTAAAATCAAGCACAAATCGAGCTGTATCATCGGCAGGTTCCACCAGGTTCAACACCATTCGAGCGCGGACATTTTCCGGTATAGGGTGATTTAGTGTGAGAAGGTATTCCGCTTCGCCTTCCGGAACATTGGGTCCGGAGCGTTTTATCGAAAAGTGTTCTTTGTCCAAAACACGGGACGGTGAGCCATCTGTCCCTGGTGCGTTCCAGAGCTGAATCTGAATGTTTTCAGTCAGTTTATCACTATGAATCGGTGATGCAAAAACCAACTTTATCATCTCTACCGGCGGGACGTCCAGTTCGTTTTGTTCAGGCACGGTTCGGACAGGGCCTGCCGTCAATGTCTGAAGCGTCGCTTTTGCGCTCCCTGCCCGCAAGAGAAATGATGTGTATGCAGGCCACGGTTCTGATGGAGAAAACTGGAGTATCTTCGCATTCAGCCAACGCCATCCTCCCGGATGAGTTGGCTTCATATCGACCCATCGCTCAGGGTTCAATTCCGTTGAGGGATCCACTGGGCCAGTTGAAGAATCGAAAAAGATTGTGATCGGATCGAATGTACGAAGCCATCGATCCGGAATAATCGTATCTCCCCGTTGGGCAGTCGGCCGAACCGTATTTTGATCACCGGGAGAAACCGCTGATAAAGGAGTTGTCACGACCAAAAGAAATGTCAGGAATAAAAGCATGGAAACCAACGTATTGTATCGATTAAATGAATAAATCATGAAATTAATCCTCCATCCCAAACAGAGTCAGGTTTTCCGGAGCTTTTAAGACAAACACCGGCTGAACATTTGCTGGTGGTCGATTTAATGGGTTTTTTATCGACAGAGTGTATGTCCCTGGTTCGAGGCGCTTATTGATCATGAGTCCTTCCGCCAGCTCTCTACCAGCGGCATCTGCCAGAATCGGCTGGATATAACCACTGCTGCTGTTGACATAAATACCTATTTCTGTCACGACCAGCAATTTAAATGTATATTTTTGGATCAAACCGGGCGCTAGAAAAATTTCCGGCATAGTATCATCTTTGACAACAAGGGTATCAGGTAAAGCTGCCATACTATCCGATGCAGACCAGGAGATACCCTTTGTGTGTTTTGTTGTATTATAAAACTTACACTGACGTTGCTTCGGATCGTATGTTCCGATGAAAACTCCCGTATCGGCGAAACAGTTTGGTTTTTCACGTGTCTGCACAATCGCCATAGTGCCCGGCGGGAGTTGATAGGTTCCCACCGAAGACGCTATCTCGATGGCTTTGCCGGCATCGAAAAACGCCGCTTCCACAGATAAAGGTTCCTGTTCTACAGAAAGCTCTTCACCCGCTTTAACCGGAGCGATCCTGAAGCCAATTTGTCGGTTGTTACCTCCTGGAATCAGGGTCTTCATCATGTTGTCGGAAGATGAGTTTTCGGCGCTATTCTGCTCCCAATTCCCATCAAATCCAATTTGAACCTTGCCGTTGTTGCTGAAAACAGTCGCCACAATTTCATCTTTTTTACCCTGTTCGATATCGATCCAGACCTCATCATTTTGATCGACAAGCCACTCAACCCGGGGTGTATTTCTTGAAAGCGCCAATCGTTTCAACGTTGTTTGGGAGGGCCCAAGATTACAATCGAAAGATTGTGCAAAAGTAAATCCTTCTTTTGAATATAAGGCAGTTTTTTCACCAAAAATCTTTTGAAACGGTTTATCTTCTCGTGTTTGAAACCATAACGAGGTATCACCCTTAGTTTCCACCAGGTAACTGCCGTTTTTCTCTATTGAAACAGCAGAAGCGGCAATACAGGTTTCCCCAAGTTTTTTCGTTGTCCATTTCACCGAAATATTGCCTGCCCTGTCGAATTGACTATTTATCGGGATAACCGTTTTTTCCAGATGAATAGCTTCAGTGCGCTCATCGACACTCCAAACGATACAGCCATTGTTTGCAGTTTGTGCAGGGAAAAACACGTGATTTCTTCCCAACGAAATCGGTGAGTTGGCGCTAATAGGAAACTCGGTGATTCCAGTCAAGCCTCGAGAAACAACATGAATAGCTGAAAAAGTATTAGGAGAAGAATTCAACGGAATGAAAAAAACATCGTTTCCGGGTGTGACAGACAGTTGCCCGGAGTCCGGCCATTGTATTGTTTGCACTGTAGGCATCGTGAAAAACACGTCTATTTCGTGTGCGTCTGAAAGAATCGGTTCTACAAAAAGTTTGTAATCACCGGGCTGGAGCCATAAAGCTAAATAGGGGTTCCAATCCCCCGGTATATCATCGGAGTTGGCAATCACGCTACCATTTGAGGACGTTAAAACCGCTCGTGTATCTATTGCAGCATCGACCGCAATAATAGCGAACTGCGCATCATCGCCTCCTACTCTAAGGCCAACACTGCCAGGGCATTCTACTCTCGCTCTTGTGCCACCGACCAACGGATCGGCAAAAACATCTATGGTATAGGGTTTTAGGTTGTCAGGAAATGCTGATCTAACGTAGAAATCCCATTCACCAGCAGGAAGATGCCCTTTCCAAACGGTATTTTCGGATAATTTTGCTACAGGCGCATCAGCAGCAACGTTTTGAATCTGCCCTATCATCCCAGACGTCAACTGAACCGATAACTCAGTTTCAGCCTGCAACTGAAACGACCATATATCTGCTTTCGACTCAGTATCCGAATCTTTCCAGAATCCTTTGATCGTTTTCGCCAAATTCATCTGTCCCGGGTCATTGTACGAAAAATAGTCTGTATCGGCTGCCATGCCGACAGAAACACGTGCGGCATCGATAAAAGGCGAAGGGATTTGTATCAGATTATATCGTCCGGCATCGACATCCCGTAGGGCGATTTCTCCTGTCTGAACAGCCAATGGCCATCCGTTTGAATCAACCAGTCTCAATAACGGCGATGTATTCAAAGTCTCAGATTTAATATGGTAGTGGCCTGATTCAGGAAGAATGATATCTGCATTGGCATAGGTTAAATCAGCAAGCGCTGTTCGGCATGTTTTACCGGGTTCGATATCACCAACCTGGATATCTTGGAGCTTTTTACATGACAATGTCATTGGCCCGGCAGTATTTGGGGGAGCTGAAATATCGATATAATAATCGCCGTTTGTAAGAAATTGCCGAAGTATTGTTGAATTACCCGCATCTGGAACCAAATAGCCGTCGAGATTCGTCTGCATGCCACTTCGAAGTTTAAACGAGGACTGGAAACGGCTTTTTGCCGTAATTTCATAAACACCGGCTTCAGATATTGGAATATGTATCTGAGAAGTAACTCCTGATTTTTTATCGATCAATATCTGTTTTTCAGGCATCAGTGCAGCGATCTTCATCGACGATGTATCTTTGCGACCAGGTGTTTGCGTTTTTTGAGGTTGGAACAGCGCCTCTGGAATGCTGCTATCCAGAGTAGGTTTACCGACAAATATTCCGGCGCTAACGTTCAAAATATTTGTAAAGAAAAGATACTGTTTCTGATCGGTGAACACCAAATTAGGGAAGTGAACATATCCGTCGGCGTGGGCAGCGCTCATATTCAGCATGTTCCAATCAGGTTCACCATCTTCATCCAAAAAAGCTAGTTCTATCAATCCGGGTTTATCCGGCTCGATTGTCAACTGACAAATAAACGTGTTGACATCGACTGTAGCAGGAAAATTTTGAGGGTGTGGCCTGACATAATCATTTGGTTTGTGGGTATGGAACGTTTCCAGTACAAATCGGCATGGTAACCCTCGCGAGTGCAACGTATATTTTCCAGCTTCTTTAAACCAGACAAAAAAACTGGTCGGTTTGGATATATTGAAGCTTCGATATGCTGGATTTGTTGGTTCCACATCGATACGCTTGGATGCTAGAATGGTTTCCTGTCGAGGTGATTGTTTGTTTTCTTCGATAATTATGGCATTGAGTTCGGCGTGATCCCGAGGGTTTCCTCCATGAAAAAATGTCACATCCCGGGTTCCATTTAAATTATAACGGGCGGGATTACTGTAATTTTCACGAAACCAGGTAAAGTTGTATGAGGTATCAGGATATCCGCTGATCACAACGATTTTTCTGGAGTCGTGATCATATATTTTTCGCTCTACCGATGGTTTTCGCAAATCGTTTATTTTAAGCGTATAGAATGATTCTAATTGGATATCATCATCGCTGAAGACTTGCTCAACAGATAGACTGGTTCCAATGCTCAACGAGCCAAGTTTAAAAAAATCGGCGCCTGAGTCCACAAGAAAAAGATCATCGCCGAAAACACTGATATTTCGATTGATCGATCCGGCGGCAGCAACTGAAGTGATGCCCGTTCGCATATACAGAGGTGATGATGTGCCGCCGTAAGCCCATGGCAGAGGTTCACCTCCATAAACCGTTATCCTGTGCGTACCAGCAGGACATCTGACAAACAGACGGCACCGTTTTAGTGTTTGGCCTGAATTGTCTTCAACTCGTGACAAGATCGGCTCAAAATCTGTCAACCAGCTTCCATTTAACCACAAACGCATATCCTGTAATGAGCGGCCGGCTGCATCGATATAGATCATTTGCGTATGGGAAAGAGTTAACCAGAAGTCCAGACTTTCCAAATCATCCAGGGTTGTCTCCACTGGATCGATCCCTGGCAATTGAACCGGTCGATCAGTTACTGTCTTAAACGGCTCAGCGGTAATACGAACTGTTTCTTCTGCATCTCCAGAACCTCTTATCCTCAACAGATAATCACCGGCGTCCAGAAAAGTATCCAGACGCCCATCATCAGAGCCGGCAACCCCGTATTCGGGCCCAGGTCCTTTGACCTGGTCAACCAGTTCTAAAGATGCTCCAACTGAACTGTGGACACGAAGAGCATAACGCCCGGCTTCCATTACGGTTAAAATGGTTTCTTGAAGCCCGACAGCCGAAACAGTCTCTTTACTGAGTTTACATGCGCTATAAACTGATGGACTAAAAAGAATAGAATATATTGTGACGCATAAAAGTGTTGAAGTGATTAATTTATTTTTCATGATGCATTGGCCCTCCAGAGTCAAAACATTGTCATGATCATATCAAATGTACGAGGTTGAGAAAAACTCTTTTAACTTTTAGACAAGTATTTCTGCATCCGATTTTTCCACGATGTTCTGACATTTGATTGAGCTAAATCAATATACGTGAATAGGTGATTGAATTAATCGTAACTTTTGCAGCTCGACACTGTCCCATGTTAGAATAGGCATTGATGAAAAGGACTGTTTTCAATCAGGAGGTTAACGAATGAAGAGCAAAGCTGAAGAAACAATCAAAAAAGCTATTTTACTTGAACACAAAGGACGGGCTTTTTACAGTACAGTCGCCCAAAATACCCATAGCGAGGCTATTAGAGAAATTTTTTCATCTATGGCGCTGGAGGAAGAAGAACATCTTCGGGTCTTGTCTGAACAGCTTAAAAATCTTTCTCAGACCGGCGCCTTCAAGTTCATGGAGCTGCAAAAAATAAAAGATGATGTCAGCTCGAATGTATTGACAGCCAAAGTCAAAGAAGAAATTTCCGGCGCTGGTTATGAAGCAGCCGCTATTACGGCAGCAATGCACTTTGAGCAAGAGGCAATCAATTATTATTCAAGTCAAGCCAAAGCGGCACAGGACGAAGACGAAGCGAGAATTTTCACCTGGTTGGCGGAATGGGAAAAAACACATCTGGATCTTTTGGTTCAAATTGACAGGGAATTGCAACAGCAAGTCTGGTTTGATCAAGGCTTCTGGCCTTATTAAAAATCCACAGGTTTGTCCAGTTGGTCCGCGAATAGCTCGCTTAATTCATCTTTGATTTTACGAACGTTTTTCGTCGACACAACGTCAGATTCTTCCAATTGACCCCTCGGTGAAAACGATTGGCTTGAACCTTTGTCTTTTCGTCGAGGGTTGTTGTTTCTGTATTTCTTTTTAAAAAACTTTTCCGGAGGAATTATCTTAGCCCCATGCATCGCTACGGCGTTGCTCAAATCTATATCACCGGTGACGACAAATAAATTGTCCGATGGAAATATCTGAGCTGTTATTTTGATTATCCAGTCATCGGCTGTTTCACCTGACTCCGTATATATTTCCCTAACCCCACGCTTTTCATTTAAAATCTGATTTTTGGATTTTTCCGGTACAAGTCCGATAGAAGAATCGCCGTCAAAAACCAGATAGACGACATGGCCTGGATACGTCTCATGATAATGCCCGCATAACTCTCGAAGAACATCTCTAGCCTGTTCCATTGTGGGTTGTTTCGATAAAAAAGGATCTTGAAATATATAATTGTACGCATCGATAAAAATACGAGCATTCGGGGTTGCATGTAGTTGTTTATCTATACATTGTTTTTTTTGTTCTGATAGCTTTTTCATCATTTCCTCAATATGTTAGTCTGCCTCTTTATAAAACAGATTTTAAAATTCATCAAGTTTTTCTTTTTCTAATCCGACTGGATAGTTTTGAACGATATTTAGAAGCTTTTTTCGCGTTTTATTCAAAGCGGTTGAATTACGTCATTGATTACTGCATGATAATTTCGTGAGATTGTTTTTGAGTACACCATCACAACCATTATTTTTGATATGTCTATGTATTTGCTTACTTAGTGTCCAAGTGCCCATCTGGTTAACGAAGACACTACCGTTTACTGATTACCCTGTTCACTTGAGCTTAATTCAAGCTGTAGATTTATCTGCCAATACACCGACAACCTTAAAAAACCACTTTGAAACACACTGGTTTTCACCCTATGCCGTCACATATTTGCTGGGGCAGTCAATGACCCTATTATTCTCAGTGGAAACAATCGGAAAAATCCTTCTCAGTCTATACCTGCTGCTGACTCCTTTGCTGTTTTTTCGCTTTATACGATCGATCGGAAAACCAGTCTATCTGGCTTTTCCCATATGTCTTCTTCTTTTCAATTTTAATATCTCTAATGGGTTTCTATCATTTCTGATCGCAATTCCCTTGCTGATTGAAACATCGACACAGTCATATCTTTTTCTAAAAAAAACCTCGTGGAAACAAGGCATTATTCTTACCTTTCTGTTTGTCCTGCTGTTTTTTACCCACATCTTTGCCCTAATTCTGGGGCTAAGTTTTTTGTTAAGTTCTTTTGTTGTTGCACTGATAACAGATAAAAAATTCATTCCAGCAGTACTTATACCCCTTATTTCACTTCCCTCTATTATTTTAGCGATAATATGGCGCTTCTCCCTGGTTCTAACTGAAATTGATTTTGTTTTCCTTGATAAAGGCACCAGGTTTGCTCCTCTGATACACAAAATCAAATTTTTCCCGGATTACTGCATTAGTGGTGATCCTGGATATATCCCTAGAATAGTATTTGCATGCTTAGTTATCATGATTATTCTTCGATTTCTTCCATCCTCTTCCTGTGCTGACAAGGATAATCATACTAAAATTTCTGCTTCACAATCTGAGCCCAGAATCAATCAGCTACAAAACATCTACGGACTCATGTGTTTTGTTACTATCGGAGTGATTTATTTGGTTTGCCCTTACTCCCTGTTAACAGCTGTCTGGCTTTTTAACCGCGTGGCCTTTCTGGTGCCGGTCTATTCCTTGGCGCTACTCCCGCGATCTTCCAGGTTGAATCCTGGTTTATTTATACTGGGCTCTACTGTTTTATGTATCTGGTTGTCATTGCATACGCTTCATTGCTATAAATCCTTTTCGAATGAAGCACAGAAAGGTAGGGATATAATCCGCTTGATTCCTGCAGAAAAATCTTTAAGTTATGTGCCTTTTGATAACCGAAGTGATTTTACCGACCATGAACCCTATTTACATTTTGGCCAATACTATCAGTTGGATAAAAATGGTAGTGTTTACAATCCTTTTGCCATACTGACTCACATCCCTATTCGATATACTCCGCAACACATGGCTATAGAATCAAGATTCCGTACCGAACACATTCTAAAGGACAATCCTATCACAGTTGATTTAGAATTTGATCGATCAGACTTTTTTCTTTTTCGCATCCATGAGCTGGAATCCCGTAAAAACCTTATTCAACGCCTATTCCCTGACTCACACACGTCCATCATAACTGTTTATCATGACAACAAGTGGCTTTTGCTGAATAAAACAGGTGATCTAAATTGAGTTCTTTACGTTCATTATCTTCAGGTAATCATCTGATTCTATTAAGCATCGCTTTTTTATCGCTAATCTCATGGGTCATCGTGCGCCCATCCGTTCATGCCGCTGTTCCAATAGCACTCGGCTTATCCTGGCTGGTGTTCCTTTTAATCAGTAAATGCTTTTCTTTGCCATGTCTCCTAGAGCAGTTCATTGCGCTGTCTATTATCACCGGTTGTTCCTTGGAATTAATCGCACTTTTCCCTGAGCGATTGGCCATGATCATTGTGATGGCAATCATTACCAGTATTTGGGCAGAGTATTTTTTTTGGCGTCAAATGCCGGCATGCGCCTGGTTAACCGTTACGTTGGGCTTATCTACTGCTCCCTTTACAGAGTTACATTTGGATAGAAATTTATGGGTATTGACCGCCTGTATGGCCGGAATGTTTTACATCGCAGCCAATACGGATTTGCCATTTTTAAAAAAGCGACGTCTAAAATGGGCGCTCGGAGCTTGGATTATTATCATCTTTTTGACTTTAGTTGGAACGTTTTGGTCTGTTTATCCATATAGCTCTGTACGGTTTACAGGTATTTTAATTTTTAATTTTTTTCTTTTTTTACAGATTATCACCATTGCAACCTCAAACGATCAACGACGCCTTCTATTAAAATCACTTCTTTCTTTTGCTGGAGTTTATATTTTAGCTTCTGGAATTGCTTTCATGGTACGTGTTCTAGGTTTGGGATGGCTTAATGCAACAGGGTTTAGAATATATGTTTTTGAACGTCACCCGAACTATGCAATTTTCTTTTTATTACATATCCTTCCATTTTGGTTACTGTTTTTGAAAGATGCTCGAACCAAAGAACGAGCAGTTCTTCTGACTGGTTTTATTACATCTTCGCTTTATCTACTGTTCTTATCATTCTCACGGCAAGGTTATATTGTATTGGCCATTTATATGACTGCGTTCTTGCTCTTCGGTTCCAGGACACTTATTCGACGATACATTTATCGGATATTTTTTGCCGGTACTGGGCTGACGGTTTTATTATTCTTGTTTTCCGATGCTTTAAAAAACCGTCTCAAATCTATTTTTGATCTCACAAACAGCCTGCGTTTCAATGCCTGGCGTGTATTTTGGGATTTGATTATTGAAAGACCTCTCTGGGGTTACGGTATGGGATCCGTTCGATATATTTATCCCAAAGCGCTTAGCTTTTTACGACCAGGAGAGCCGGCAACCCGACAGTTTTTATTTGAAGCACATAATGCCTATATAGATATTTTAGTGAGTCTTGGAAGTATTGGTCTGATAATATTTTTAGTGTTTCTAGGGTTATGCACCTTTGGAAAACCTAAAAAAGCAAATTTTGAATCACAGATTGCTTTTGTTTTAGGCATCGCTATTTGGATAGATCTTTTTTTCAATTTTAGGATTCATGCATCGGACACCAGTACTTTTCTGATGGTATTTCTTGGCTTCATAGTTACTGTTCATGCCAAACATGACAAATTATCCACTCCAAGACAAGTTAGATTCAAATCAAGACAATTCATACTGTCACTTATCCCTGTTTTTCTCTTCTGCGCGCTTCCCTGGTTGGGCAAACACTTTGTTTTAAAAGGCCAAAAACTATTGCCCACTAACAATTGGACGAAAATTACACGTTGTTTTCAGTATGCGGCTATTCTGGAGCCATTAAACGCACATCCTCAATATTACTTAGCGCTATGCTATAAAAATATGAACAACATCGACCAAGCTATAAACTGCCATAAACGCGCTGTCGATCTGTGCCCTAACTATCCTTTCTACCGGTATTTCCTTTCCGTTTCTTTGATGGAACGCTATCAGATCGACGAAGCTGAACAACATCTAACAACAGCAGCTAACCTTGAACCTTATGATGAAGATGCGCGAGTCCGGTTCAACTTAGGCATATTACGCTGGAAACGTGATGAATACGACCTTGCAAAACAAGATTTCTGGACGTCGATACTTCTAAACCCGAAACTGATTGACGATCCATATTGGGAACATAATGAAAGTCTAAAAACCAGCTTGATACGCGACCTATATAACTATCTAGGCGGTTTTTTAACCGTGGGTCCTACTACCGAACATAATCTTAAACATTTAATACCTGCCGTTGACGTGATGATGCGTGCCGGTGACCAAGACTTCGCTCTCAGATGCCTGATGTCAACAGCTTTAAACTACCATTTCTATCCGAATATCGTCAATCAGACGGTTTATACTCTCATTGACAATGGCAGAAATGACGCCGCTAAAGATGTGATTTTTCACTCCCTTGCCTATAACGAAACAAATCCATACCTCTATAATTATTTAGGGTTGATCTATTTATTTGAGCAGAATTTTGATTTGGCCACTTTTTGTGTCAAGCGATCGTTTACTCAATGGGATGGAATTGCTGTCGATAATTTTTTAGGATATCAACTACTGGCCGAAATCGCCCGTCAGACCAACAATCAACGATTGTTATCTGATGCTCTGCGGTCAGTGGCTTACTTGGAAAATGGACGATACGCCAGGCAGACTTCAGATCTGTCTATCCATATCGGAACAGACTCCTATCAAGTCAAGCCTATTGGACTCAAATAACCATAGCGCTATTTTTTTCAGATTCAGTTTTGGAATCACCACGAGTTCGGTATTGTGTCAGAGCCTTGACTGACATCAATCCCAATATTCCCAATAAAAAAACATCAATCAATAGTTTTATTACCAACGTTAAACCTGGAGTTATTTTATGATAACCTTTTTCCGATAATATCCATCTAACAGTGAACAAGCCGCCTGAAGGTCGGTCCAATCCATTCAGATCCTGATACAAGATTATATACTCCCCCCCCTTTCCCGTGTATTGACTATATTGACGATGTTTAAGCACAAACGATTCACCAAAAAATAAATAATGCAGATAAGATCCAAAACAAGTGGCAGCTACACTAATTTGTGATAGGGATGGTGTGAAAACAGTTAACATATAGTCTGAGACTCCCATTCCAATTGGAATATCCAGCATTTGAAATCCTTGATACATTGAACTGAGCCATTGAATAGCCACGCTGATGATTAAGATAGCTATAAAAAGGTTCCGAACGGTTTTTTGCCTTTTTTTAATCAATCCCCTCGCACCAGCGATATACATCAAAGGCAGAATTACAAAAAGATAACGGGGGCCCCACTCCTCATCGATTAAAACATAAGGAATTTGTTGAACAATGATCATCAACACTAGAAAAATCCCCAAAAAAAGGACACTTTCAGGTTGGTTTTTTCGAAAAAAACTGGGCAAGGCCGGTATGGTAAACCATAGCATCGGATTAAAAATGAAAAGGCCTTCGCCTGGTGAAATTAGAAGAGCAAATACGAGATCGATAAATTTCACTCTCTCAGCAAAATAGACTTTTAACAGATGAGGAAACAGTTCTGGATCATCATGGAATCGGACTATTGTGAGCCATGTCATCAAACCAATTCCTGCAATAACCATCAGAATGATTATTATGATATAGATTGTTTTTTTTCCTTGTTTGCGAAGGGTCCAGACTAAGTAGATAACAATGGGTAGTATAAAAAGAAAAGATACCTTTTTTACATTGGCCAAAGCAGGAAGCATGATTAATGAAGCCAGTAGCCAGATGCTTTTTTCAGTCAGTCGAAAACGAATTGCCGTCCACAGTGCCGTCATCAAAAAAGCTGTTTGAACAATCTCCATTCCTATGGCGCCGTAGTGCCAATTCATGGTCGTAACACCGTAAAGCACAGCAATTATCAGGTGGCCTGGTGACTGTACTCCCATTTCTTTGCTGATCAGCCCGACAAGCACGGCTATCCATGCCGCAAGCAATGGATTTAATAGTGATACCGTCATCACCGGGCCCCAGGGCAACTCCCAGAATCCTCCTCTGCCTTTGGCAAGAGGATGCTCACCGAACACTAAAGCGCCTAATGCATAAAAAGGCGCTGAGAGATAGGTCTGAAGCAGGTGTTGTCTGGGATAAACTAAATTTTCTCCATCTGTCGGCCATATCCCCGGACAATCCGTGAAACCCGGCGCTAAAGCTGGACCATTTCCATGATAGACATTCATGGCCGAGAGAACATATTCCAGCTCATATCCATCTAAACAAAATCGCGTACTAATAAAATATAAGGAAAATAACAGAATACCTACTATCACCAATCGGCGATCCATAATTCTGTTCTCCTCCCTCTATCAAGGCTTCAAAATATCAGAATTACTTACCCGTGATACGGTTTTTCATAACATGAATTCCAGCCTTGAGAATACCTAGCGTCCCTACCCGATTGTGCGCTCTTTTAAGAACAGAAACCCATCCATCTCGATGAGCTTCTTGGAAACCTCGATAAACCCGACCGATATCTACCGCTTTTTGAAACATTCGATCGATCTGTTGTTTGGAATAATGTGGATAACTAATGACTGCTCCACACCCGCCATCATAATCTTCCCAATTTTTAGTTACCAGATAACCATTTTGGTCCGCCCAGGCATAAAAAGGAGTCCCAGGTTGAGGCGTGGCAATGGACACTTGAAGCTCTGTCAACAACTCATTTTTAACAATTTCTTTCATCAAATCTATGGTTTTATTATCCTCTTCAACAGATGATCCACGAGCGCCAAATAAGAATGTGCCGTATGTCTCGATACCAGCATTTCTAGCAGATTGCAGAACATTTTTCAGCCTGTCTAGATTAAATTTTCTTTTCATGCCAATCTGTTCAGCGATTTGTTCACTGGCAGTTTCTATACCGATACGCATTTGATAGTAACCTGCTTTTTTCATTTTTTCGATCAGATTTTCATTCAAAGATGAGTAACTTCCCATGGCCACATATTTTAGATCATTATGGCCATGAGCGATGATGGCATCCAGAAACCGATCAAAATGGCGTGGATCCTGATTGTGTGATTCTTCGTCGAAAAAGACACCTTCCATCTCAGGGTACTTGTTTTTTAAATAGCTGATTTCAGCCATGACATCCTCTATATTACGAGGACGCCAATTCGGCCTGTCATAATACATATTTCCACACACACAAAAATTGCATTGAAAAGGGCAACCTCTACTTGCATACATCTGCACTTCAAGATAATTCGTTCCCGGCACACCGGGTTTACCATAATCGATACGCTTCACATCATCGTCTTCCGGCCAGGGTAAAAAGTCGATATTTTCAATGATGGGTCGGCGTTTATTGGGATATAGCCCTAGAATCTCACTAGAGTTTTTCCCTTGAATAAGCTCAAGAACCGTCAACTCATATTCACCAAGACAAACATGGTCAGCCCATTCAAGTGTTTCATCGGGGAACGCTGTTGGATGCGGCCCACAAAAAATGAGTTTTGCTCCCGTCATTTTTTTTATTTCAGATGCGAACAACTTGTCATCTTCGATGGTTCGTGTTGAGCTTTCCATCACCAAGTAATCCGGTTTTAATGGAGCCACTTTTTCGATATATTGCTGAACGTTAAGTTTTTCCAAACATCCATCGACAAAGGTGACATCACAGTCTGCTTCACGTTTCAGTAATGATGATAGATAAGCCAATTCCCACGGATACCAAAAAAACGGATTTTGAGCGACGCTTGTTGTCCACCGGCTGGGAGAATGGATGATATAGCGTCCTTTTCTATCGACTCCGACTGCGTTTGCCACAACGATTTTATTTGCCACTGGTTTTCCTCCAGAAAAAGTTCACGATGTGATACCGCATACGGCCAGAATTTTTGTTTTCATGCGTTCCACCATATTTTCCCAGGTTTTAGGCTTGGCAAAAGCTATCCTTTCAGCCTGTTTTTCATCGTCAGCATTTTGAAGGAGATCTTTCACCGTCTCAGCATAGGTTTCATATGTTTCAGCAACATCGATAATACCCTTGTAAAACGCCACGACGTCAGGCAGGGGAGTTGACACGACCGGTCGGCCGGAAGCTAAGTATTCCAAGCCTTTAACGGGATGTATGTCCATGGTGGCATCACTTAAAACATATGGTAATAAACACACATCGAATGCTTTCAAATAAGCGGGAAGTTCTTGGTACTTTCTGATACCGATGATATGCAAATTCGATGGTTTAGGCTTTAATTTAAACCCTGGGCTGTCCGGACCGGGAAGAAGCGAAGCCCATTTATCTTCAAAAGCGCTCAAGCCGAAATCGGCAAAAATCGGCCCGATCAAAACAATCGATGCCCACGGGATTGATTCGGCCACATAAACCAACAAATCAGCATCGATTCGCTCGTTCAATCCACCAAAATAACCAATTACAGGCCCTTTAGTCTTTATGGCTTCTATATCGGCCGGAATTGGCAGATCCGGATTATTAGCCTGCAAAAAATGTTCGACTTCTACACCACAGGGAATAAATTCTGTTTCCGGATGAAAATGATGTTTTTTCTCCCATAAACTATATGTGCCGGTAAATACTGTGTCAGCCCTGCGAAATAAACGCTGTTCACGTTTTTCTGCGTCGGGTGGTGACCATTCCCATTTAGTGAAATCATCTATCACATCGAACGCAACCGCTCGCCATGGATAATTTTCCGCAATACCATCCGCTAAAGGGGTATTCGTTACAAGCACAGGGTGTTTCAAGCCCATATTCTTAATAAGCTTGTCCAATCGCTTTAAAATCAATGCATCGTTTAAGTCGATGATCATCGATCGGGTTTTTCCCATCGGTAAAACGCGAGGGCAAAAGACTGTCAAGTTATCGGTATGCCGCGTTATTTCCGGCGGCGCATCTTTTGCCAACACGTGCTGAAGCCCCATAGGATCGACATATATTCCAGGATAATGTCGAGCGAAGCGGGTGGCAAATTGCTGAGGCCGCTGCCAAACACCAAACCACGGTGTTATAGAATATGAAATGAAAGACAGGGCATCGGTGGAATTGACCGACTTTCGGGAACTCGGCGGTTTCAACAACAGATTCAACCTGGCAACAGCCGCTTGCATACCCACCTTAGCGGACAACGCTGTCAACCATATTCCTCTTTGAATTTTACCGGTCATCGCTGATTCAATTTTTCCGCCAACCGCCATCCCGCATCGATGGAATGGTCCATATTGTAATATTCCCACTCGGCAAATCGTCCGACAAGGAAAATGTTGTTCTTCAGATACCACTTTCTAATTTTTTCAACGGTTTCCTGACGGTTATGAGTCGGAACGATATAGGCAACCGGAATGTCTATCAGGTCAACCACGTCGATCCTATCGGCTTTATCCATCAAGCCCGCTTTTATCAGGCCATCGACCGTTCTTTCACCCGCTGATTCAAAATCCACCTTTTTGTTTTCTGAATACGTGATTTCTGCTGTATAGGAAAAACAGCCTGGAGGACATACTTTTGGCGCGGCATTACCTTGAACAAAAACCCTGTGAAACAAAAAATCCGGTTCAGGAAAATAAATCCAGTGTTTTTCTGTTAGAGCAGCTCGTCCTATACCCACATTGACACATAAAACAGACAAATGTTTCAACGACGACGCGTGTCTTTTAACGTCATCGGGAACATTAGACGTCATCCTGACCGCTTCATGCAGCGGGCATGTCAGGACAAGATTGGCATAATGCCATATTTTTCCGGTCGATGTCTTCACTGCTCGGTTTTCCGGATCGATCATGACGATGCGTTCACCGGTGTGCACAGGATGCTTTGTCATCGATAGAAGCCGATCGGCAAGCGCCTGTGTTCCACCCTCAAGCGGATAGCCGAATCGGGCATTGGGTCCCATATCTTTACGGCCCGGGCCCAAAGCGCCATCGATGAATTCCGACAAGCCGGGACGGGGCACACGACCCGCCAGCCAGTGATGATCCATCTCGCTCAGATCGCGCGCCCATAATTTTTGGTTGTAAGGTATCATGAAATGCTTTGCGATACCTTCTCCATACGTTTGGTAAATCCACTCTTTGAAATTATTCGGCTCCCCTGAATCCGATCTAAATGTCGCCTCGATCAGACCCATCAAACATTCTTTGACAACTGGAACCGGCAACCCATAAGTATTCCCTTGAAATGGATAACGTGTATAGGTGTCTTTTGAAAAAACCCAACTTTCACGATTCTGATAATGGATATTGTTACCTAAAAGCTCGTCAACCAGCTTTTGCACACGTTGGATTTGAGTGAAGAAAATATGTCCGGCCCAATCAAAAATGTACCGATTGACGGTTTTTGAACGCATCAACCCTCCAATGCGGGGTTCTGATTCAAGTATAATCGCCGATTTGTTCAGCTTTGCAGCGAGCCCCAACCCAGCAGGCCCAGTTCCTACGACGACAACCTCAACTTTTTCACCCATGAACTCCCCCTGTCGCTCCACCTGTTTAACACATGACAAAAACGCTTACAGCCTTGAAATCATATAATGAAGGAGCTGTCAGGTCAACCAATGCGATCCTGATAAATAGACGGTTTTCAAGCTGAAACACATCAAATACGCCGCTTGACTCTTATTGAAGACAGCTCGCCCGACCACCTTCACGTGACGCACATCATATGGATTCTAAATGATGGTCAGCAAGCATACGAGCCACTATCCGGCTCCCTTTGACGGTCAAATGATGGGGATCAAAGAATATTTCCTGGCGATGTGTCTTGTGAAATGATCGGATTCTGATCAAAGCAGAATAATCTTTAAGGAAAAAGGCGGGAAGAGGTGCTTTTTTTGCAAATAAAGATTCCTTCCAATGTGTGCTCTTACTTTTATTGTTCAAGGAATCGATCATCGGGACCACATCGAAGAACTCGATTTCATTCTCTCTCAGTAGATTTATAAAATAATGATAAAAAATCTGGTGATCCGCTGAAAACTCAAAAGACGGAAGCATCAGCCAGGTCAGCTTGATATCATGCGTCCTGCAGAATTCAGCTATCTGACTGATCGGAATATCCACGCATGTCCGGCGACATAATTCCTTCATCTGCCAATCAGTGGAATAATTCACCCGATCCAAGACCCTATGATCCCTGTCTTCGACTATCTCGATGAGACGATCCATGATCTCATTCTCAGATTCTTTCATTCCTTTGTTTCGAAAATTGTTAAGATACTCGACATGTATCTTTCTAAGGTTATCGAACGGATCCTCCGTAGGAAGAAGATCATTGTAGCACCAATTGATGACAACTTCGTCAGGGTCCAGATCAACAATAATGGTCGATAAATAAAGCCATTCTTGCAAAGTGGAATATCCAACTACTCCCGCATTGATTATCTCGTATTCATCTCCCAAAAACTGAGATACCATTCCGGGGATTGTCTCTCTTTGCTGGACTCCAACCCCCCACATGACGGAATCTCCCATATAAACAATCCGTTTTCGGGTATCACGAGCCATCCGGGTATCAAATCCATTCCATCTGAAGCCAAGGTTATCAGTCCGAACAGGAATAATTCCATGAGCATATCCATTGAAATTCGGTTTATTGACGTATCCGATTTGATCCTCTGGACTCCACATCCCTATTGCATTTTCCCATAAGAAGGATGGATCTCTGATTACTACAGTCGAATGGATATGAAGGATGATTGCAATCAATATAAAAGCGAATAGCACCCCGATTACAATCGAAAAAAATTTAAAAACAACCCTTTCCATAAAAAACACCCTGATTGTTGACTAAAACACCCATCAGGTGTTACCTATGTTGCCTCCAGTTTAAACAATTCAATAGTGTGATACCAGTGTATAAACCTTAGATATTTTGCTTGGGCTCGATATGACAACCACCTTGCGGTTCGAATGCCTCAAAGCCGACTATGAATCTTGTTTATACTGGCTAATATTGTCCGTCCTTTGGAAGCAGATTTGATCATCGCAGTTTCCTGTGGAATTTCATCGTTAACAATTAAGCAAAAAATTCTTTTCCAAGCTAGTTTCGCCGATCTAACCTTCTAAACACTGTGTCCACTATGAATGAGGAAGAAAAGAGCCATCCTAATACTAAAATGGCTATTTGAAAGTTATCGTAATTAAAGGCTTCGCCTCTTTTATTTTTTTAACATTCAGGTTAAGAGCCTTCATTATCGTATTTGGGCACCGAGAAGAACAAAAATATTGTTCAAAATAGATATTGTAAACCGATATGTAAAAATGCTATACTTCCCAGAGATGTAACTTAATTTTATGAGACTTTATTATGATTCAATTTAATTGCCCTGCATGTAAAAAATTGTATGTTTTCAGCGCTCTTCCTATTCCTGAAGAAGGAGCTGAGTTTTTATGTGCCCGTTGTGAGTCTCGATGTCTACTAACATTAAAAAACGGAAACATAAAAGTTAAATTGATTTCTGTCACAGAATCGGAAGACACACCGGATACTCAACAGGTTTTTGATTCTTTTCGACCTGATGAAGACGAAAGTTTCACACCTGAAGAGCTTGAACATCGTTTGAGAAGTCTTGTCAAAGAACTTCCCGTCGGCATCGATTATTTAATCGGTGTCACAGAGGGTGAAGATCAAGGAGTGATGGTTCCGGTTCTTAACGCCGAAATTTCAATTGGCAAGACTGGATGTGACATTAATTTGAGCGACACGAGTATATCCCGAGAACATTGTAGGATCGAATTTTATGGTCATGAAATGATTGTGGTCCGGGATCTCGACAGCAATTGGGGAACCTTTCGTAATGGGTCTAGGATAGTTCTTAGCGTCATTCGTCCCGGGGATCACTTACAAGTCGGTAAGACAACGCTAACTATTATCCAAAGGTAGCGAATCGAATCTATTTTTCCTGAAATAAAGGCTGGCAAGCATGGACAGGGCAGACACCAGCACATTTTTTGCACGCGATGCATTTTTCAGGACTGATCTCGAATAAATCCCCTTCTGTGATAGCGCCGGTAGGACACACTCCAACACACGTTCCACATGCAATACAATCAGAATTTATAGTATATGGATATCGATCACGCGGTATTCGATCATGATTTTGTAAAATAATTACATGAAGCTCAGCCAGTTTTCTATTCAGAGTCGCCTGCTTCATTCGGGCATTTCGACGCAGTTCGAACAACGATGTTCGAATTTCATCGATATCCTCATCACATCTGCGCGAAGAAGCACGATTCATCAAGGCCATAATCAAAGCCGTAATTAATAAAACCCATAAAATAATCTGCATAGCGACCAACATGTCATTATTCCTCCAGCAAACAGAGCAAGGGTAAAGAATCTTTATGTCAGCGTCAAGTTGTTTTATGAGACAATATCATACAGAATACAGCTTCGAGACGGCTTTTCGATTTGGAGTATGCTCAGGTGAACAAAATCATGTTGCGATATTATTTTCTCGGTGGTCTTCTACTGGGTATCTTACGTGGTTTGACAGAAATTATTAGATTGCATTCATCTTACCCACTCAACACTGGTTTGCTGTCATTAAGTTTGCAAATAATTCCTCTTTACGGACTGACTATCGGTATTCTTGGTTTAGCGCCTGCTTTAGCCATTCAATATCTGTTTAAAAAAAGAAATAATATTCGTTCATTGCTTCCTATCGCTTGGTTATCTGTTCTTATCGGTCTAGACATATGGGGATTTTGGACACCTCTACCTGAAACATGCCGTCACACCTTTGGAATGCCACCTCAATTTTCAGTCGGAAAAGAAGCCTCCGATCTTCTGATATTTACCCTTGATACCTGTCGTGCCGATTATTTAGGAGTTTACGGAAACAATTTTGTGCGTACCCCCACTCTGGATCGACTTGCTCGAACAGGGTCAATCGTGATCGACACTATAGCACCGATACCGATTACCACATCGAGTCATGCAACGATTTTTACCGGCCAAGATCCATCCGAACACGGCAGTCGATTCAACGCCGTTCCCATTAATGCCGACTCTTCAACTATGGCAGAAATTTTCCGTAATCATGGGTATCGAACAGGAGCCTTTGTCAGCGCATTTCCTGTTGTTCATGAAGTGTCGGGGTTAGCCCGAGGGTTTGACATCTATGATCAACTTTTAACACCCTCCCACTTCCATCCTCTTCTCTATCGCTCTTCGATTATGAGAGGGTTCACTCGATACGGACCATTCAGACCTGCAGAACGCAAATGGTTTCGTATGCTTCCCCCCATTCAAAAATGGTGGTCGAACAATACTGAGCAGCCTCAATTTACATGGGTCCATTTCTACGATCCACACTTCCCATACGAACCCGGTTTTCCTTTCGATACAATGTATTTAACACATCCCCCGCAATTCAAACAAAATGTTTTCGATATTGCAGAAATCAATCGCACAGGCATACCGCCAAATCCGGAGAAAATCGATGAGTTCAAACGATTATATGCCGGTGAAATCACAGCGGTTGATCATGCTGTCGGACATTTAATTCGGGCGCTTTATCAACAACAACGTTTGACTAAAACAGCTATCGTTATCACCGCTGATCATGGTGAAAGTTTAGATGAGCATGATTATTATTTTGCTCATGGCAACAATCTACATGACCCATCTATTCGGGTGCCGCTGATTTTCTCTTTTCCTGATCGACTGGCCCCAAACCATATTGTATCCGGTCAAATTAAATTGGCATCTCTCGCTGAGATTATTTATACCCTGTTGAATATATCCGGATCACAAAATACTCCCTCAAGATATATTGACGTTTCGGAGAAAGGATCCCTTGTTGTTGCATGTGACAATTATGCATTTTGCGAAACTGGTGTGGGTGTTTTTACAGCTGTTCACGAACCTTCACGTGAGAGCATACGAAGAAAGCATCGAGCGGTACGATCATCGGAGAGAAAAGTGATTGTGGCGCCTGAAAACCATCAATTTCGATATAATATAGCGATTGATCCGTCTGAATCTGTCTCCTATCCGACAGACCAGACTTTTTTGGCTATGACACAAATTCTGGCAGATTATGTTCTAGAATCAGATGCTCTGACGTCATTTGAGCCTGTTCTTCCAGATGAACACGTATTACGTCAACTCAAATCACTTGGTTATATGGAATAATTATGAAAACATTGCTTATCAAACCCAGTTGGTCATATCCGGCGGATCCCGGTGATTCAACTTACAATCGAAATTGGCCACCTTTATCTTTATTGACAATCGCTTCCCTATTACGTGAAAAGAACCTTCCTGTTGAGCTGATCGATGCCGGCGCAGAAAAACTGACGCTTAAGGAAATCGCTGATCGGGCTGGTTCTGTTGACCAGGTTTTTATTACCTCTGCCAGTCTGGATCGATGGCAATGTCCAAATCTTAATCTGATGCCATTCTTAAAGACTGTTTCAGAAATAAAAAAGGTGTGTCCTCGAATTTTTATCATGGGAACTCATGGCTCTGTTCGGCCAAAAGAAATTCTTGACATGACCGAGCCCACGGCAGTTATTCGAAATGAACCGGAAATGACTGTACTGGATATATGCTCCGGTAAACCTCTGGATCAAATTGCCGGCATTTCTTATTTGCGAAATGGTGAGTTGATAAACCAGCCGGACAGAGAACCGATTGACATGACGAACTTGCCTATTCCTGCGTATGATTTGATTGATATTTCCAGATACCAATACGAGGTTTTAGGCGATAAGTTTGCGCTTCTGGAAGCGTCCCGAGGATGCCCTTTTGACTGCATGTTTTGTGTGAAAAGTATGTACGGATCTGGTTATCGTACAAAACAAATACCCCAGTTTCTAGCAGAAATCGATTATATTATTGATGTTGTCGGTGCACGTACGGCATATTTCATAGATTTAGAGTTCACCGTCAACCGTCAAATGGCTGAAGCCGTCAGTCATCATTTGATTGAACGGGGAACCCCCCTTCAATGGTGTGTTCAAACGCGGGCGGATTCTGTTGATCTACCTCTTTTAAAGCTGATGCGCCAGGCTGGATGCCGGATTGTTCATTATGGTGTTGAAACCGGATCGGAAAAAACACGACGAAAGTTAAATAAAGGAATCACATTCGAGCAGGTTGAACAGGGTTTGAAGCTATCAAGAGAAGCCGGATTACAGACTGTGTGTTTTTTTATGTTTGGTCTCCCAGAAGAAACACCTGCCGATATGGAGGAAACGATACGTTTTGCGAAAAAGTTGAACCCAACTTATGCCAGCTTTCATATTGCTTTGCCTTATCCAGGAACATTGTTCCACACATTGGTTGCAGATAACGTCGAAGGCAATTTGTTCCCCAAAGCATACACCGGGATTGTTCCTTACCAGACCCTGGAAACAATAACGATGAGAGCATTTCGGTCTTTTTACATGAGACCTCGTTATATTGCCGGTCGCCTTAAAGATAGAGATTTTCGAACTTTTTATCATCAAGCACGTTTCTTCTTCTCTTATTTGAAGCACCGTTTGATGAGTTGATGTGCAAGGAAAATTGTATGTCCAATGATCAAAAATATTTTGAAACACGCCTGAGCTTCGAACCGAAACGGGATGCGATTTGGGCGGTCATAACAAAATATCTACAACGTTTTATACCACCTGACGCAGTAATCTTAGAACTTGGAGCAGGTTATTGCTCATTTATAAACCATGTGGAAGCCAAAGAAAAACATGCTTTAGACAAATCGGAAATAATAAAAGACTATGCTGACAAATCTGTGAAGACTCACATACAAGATTGTAGTCAATTGAATAATTTCAAAACAGCTTCATTTGACGTCGTCTTTTCGAGCTTTCTGTTTGAACATCTTACCCGCCCCGGCCTGGACAGCGTGTTATCTCAAATACGTCGTATCTTGAAAAAAGATGGCGTATTGATCACACTCCTTCCGAATTTCAAATATATCGCAAGACATTATTTCGATGATTATACCCACCAACAGATTTTTTCTCATATCAGCTTTGCTGATTATTTGGTTTCAAGAGGTTTTATCGTACAACATGTCCAAGGCCGCTTTTTACCGTTTTCATTCAAGTCCAGACTTCCTCAAATACCTTTCCTGACCCGCTTTTATCTGTTTTCTCCATTCAAACCTTTGGCAGGAAACATGCTGGTTGTCGCTACCAATCCTAAGACAATCGTTGACGAAAATAATGCCCTAACAGATTAAATTGGAACGAAAATTACTAAAGTTTTTGTTCAAAAAAACAAGTTGTTCTACAGAACACATCTGATTCTAATAAAAGCTCAACAAAATTGTTTATTATCCGGTTTTATAAAATCGCGCCAACTCAAAAATCGGATAGAAACCTGCTTACTTTACCGAAAAATCGGCAAGAACCTCCTGAACATTCTTATATCTTTGGGCAGGATCTCTCAGCATCATTTTTACAACGACATCATTCATCCAGCCAGGCACGTCAGGAACAACCGATGATGGCGGGTCTGGATCAGTATTGAGTTGATCTTGTAAGATTAAATCCATTGAATCATTTTGAAACGGCATTGTTCCCGTGATCATTTCGTATAGTGTAACTCCTAGGGAATATATATCGGAGGCAGGGGTCGCTGGTTCTCCAGTAATTTGTTCCGGCGAAATATATCCGGGAGTTCCATAAACTGGTTGATCTATTGAATGTGATGACATTGTTCTAGCGATACCAAAATCGACCAAGGTAGCATGGCCTTTAAAATCAACAAAAATATTCTGAGGTTTTACATCAGAATGGATCAAGCTACGTCCGTGGCTGTGCGCCAACCCAGAAAGTATTTGCCTGGCAATATGTTCAACCTGTTCATTTTCCATCTTTCCATGCATGTTAATAATATCTTTGACTTCTTCACCTTCTAGATATTCCATGGATAAAAACCAAAGATTTCCCATTCTGTTCAGGTCATATATTTTAATAATATTCGGATGAGACAACATGCGGGCAAGGGTGACTTCACGTTTGAACATTTCAATGAAGTCAGGATCATAACTCAGTTTTGGTCGCAAAATTTTCAATGCAACCGCAAGGTTGAGTTCTCTATCGGCAGCACGATAGACGACACCCATTCCACCTTTGCCTAAAAGTTCAAGCAATTCATAACGACCTAAGATCAAACTGCCAATAGGTAATTCCCCTACAATGGTATCGCTTATTTTTGCTGATACGGTTTCCTGCATAGCTGCACACCAATTAAGATGTTTTAAAGCATTTTTATAGTTTTTATTGTAATCGACTATTTTTTGGTACGTTTTAAGCGCCTCTTTTATTTCTCCTGCTTCTTGAAGAGCTTTGGCATATTCGTAGTGGATATCGATATTTTCCGATGAAATCGTTTGCGCCAGTATGTCGCCAACCAGATTTTGACCGGACTCGATATCCTGTTGTCTGAAATGTGCAATCGCGGCCATTCGGTTTTTTTTATGTTGCGATGAATGGTCTTCGGGTAAACGCGAGAGTACCCTGAGTGCATCATCAGGTTTTCCGGTATCCAACAATAGCCGTGCAGCTTCTAAAAAATCATTATTTTTAACATGGAATTCTATTGCAAGGTCAATTTTTCCCAATTGTTCATATAACTTTGCGGCAGTAGCGAAATCATCAGCTAATCGATACATTTCTGCTGATTTGGGTATATCGTCGGCTTTAAAATATGTCTCTGCTGCTAACAGATAAGCCTGTGATTTCTCATAATTTTGTGCAGCCTGGACGAAATCACCAGCCTGCTCAAAATATTCCGCAGCTTTGGCATAATCTTGTTGTTGCAGAGCTAATTGTGATGCAGCAGCTAAATCACCAGTTGACTCCGCTTTTATAGCCATCAATTTCATGGCTTTTTCGTGCATATTCAAATTTTGAAGAAGCCTGATTTTAGCATCGATATCATCTGTTTGCTCATAACAATACAATGCTTTTCGAAAATTTCCTACTGATTCGTATAGGGCGCCAGCTTTATCCCACTCCAGCAAATCTTGATAGATTTGAGCGGCTCTTTCAGGGTTTCTGGCTAATTCCCATGATCTGGCTGCCTTAGCCCACAATGCTCTGGAGGATTCACTATCGATCATCTGTCCAAACATATCTGATTTTTGCGGAACTTCTTTAGCTGCATTTTCAAAAGCTTCTGCTGCACTTTGCAACATATCAGACCGAAAATAAAGCTCTGCTGCACGCCTGTAATCATGCTCCTCAGCATACATTCGGGCAGCCTCAGAAAAAACTCCACTTTTCTCAAATAAGGAAGCAGCTTCTCGATATAATTTCCTACTTTTACACAAAAATGCAGCTCGTAAAAATTCTCCCTGAAGCTTTAAAATATTGATAGCCTTCTGATAATTATTCTGTTTTAAATACAACTCAACCGCTTCGTCAGCACGCCCGATTTCAATCAGTATTTCAGCCACTCTATCATAGTTTTCTGCGAGTTTGAACAATCTGACAGCTTCATTCATTTCATTGATAGAGAAATATATCTCAGCCGCACGATAATAATCGCCCCGTTTTTCAAATTTAATCGCTTTACGCTTGGGGTCTGCCATCATTACTCCCTTGTCAACCTTATCAATTTTACATCGAAGAATGCTTTATGACAACAACGATTGGTCAATCCATATTGAAATGAACTGCTGATTGGTAAAAAAACAAGGTCGAAAAACGGCTAAAAGCGTTGTGTCAGAAGAATAAAATGATTAGTTTCAAACGCTATTTTCCACTTAGGAAATCCTTCGAATCCCTCTCATATAAGGAACCAACTTCTCTGGCACAGTAACCGATCCGTCCCGTTCTTGATAGTTTTCCAAAATGGCAATCAACGTTCGAGGCAAAGCCAAGCCGGATCCATTCAATGTGTGCACAAAAACGGGTTTGCTTTTTGTATCCGGCCGATAGCGAATATTGGCCCGTCTAGCCTGAAAGTCTTCAAAATTTGAACAAGAGCTGACTTCCAACCATTCCTCACAACCGGGTGACCAAAGTTCTACATCATATTTCTTTGCAGCGGTAAAGGATAAATCGGCTGCGCATATCGCGATAATTCGGTAAGGTATTTCGAGCTGAATACAGACATCTTCGGCATGGCTTAAAAGTGTTTCGAGTTCTCGATAACTCGTCTCCGGCGTAACAAATTTCACCATTTCAACCTTGTCAAATTGATGACCACGCTTGATGCCTCGAACATCTCGGCCGGCAGACATTTTTTCTCTTCTAAAACAAGCGCTGGAAGCCACGTAGTTTAACGGCAAATCTGAAGCATTCAATATTTCGCATGCATGCAAATTAGTAACAGGAACTTCAGCAGTGGGAATAAAATAAAAATCATCTTCGGCATCTCGGTAAGCATTATCTTCAAACTTAGGCAACTGACCTGTACTCACCATGCATTCTTTTCGAACCATGAACGGAGGATAGACCTCTAAATAACCATGTTCCTGAATATGTAGGTCCAACATGAAAGACGTGATCGCTCGCTGAAGACGAGCGCCCAAGCCTTTTAAGACATAGAATCTGGATCCCGAAATTTTTACACCTCGTTCAAAATCAATGATTCCAAGGTTTTCTGCGATTTCCCAATGCGGTTTCGGCTCAAAATCAAACTCTCGCTTCTTTCCATGCTCACGCAGAACAACATTGTCATTTTCACTTTGACCGTCAGGAACTGACTCATGAGGAATATTCGGCATCCGAAGCAATACGTCCATCAAGGTTTGTTCAATTTCCGTAATCTGCTTATCCAACTCATCGATCTGTTCACCTACCAATCTCATCCTGACAATTTCCGATTTGCGTTTTTCAGGATCTTTCTCAACAGCAATATTTTTAGAAACAGCATTACGCTCAGCTTTCAATTCTTCGACACGAGTCAACAATTGTCTATGCTGTTGATCCAAGTTCAAAACCTGATCCAGCGGATGGTCATCATGCAAGCGTTGTAAAGCCTTGCGAATAGCTTCAGTGTCTTTTCTTAAACGTCTGATATCAAGCATCTATCACCTGCCAATCAATCTGATATTCGATTTTGAGCATCAACACGAATAATTTTGGGAAGGAAACCACAGGTCTCTTCCGGAGTCATCAAAGCGAATGCGACGATAATCACCAGGTCGCCAGGAGCAAAATGTCTTGCAGCAGCGCCATTTATGCAAATCACACCCGAATCAGCCTCGCCGGTTATCACATACGTTTCAATTCGGACACCAGTTGCAATATTATATACCTGAACAATTTCGTATGGGACAATTCCTGATGCTTCCATCAATCGTTCATCGATGGTTATGCTGCCTTCATAATGAAGATTTGACTCAGTTACTGTTGCCCGGTGAATTTTACTTTTACAGATACGCAATAACATAGCGTTTCCCTTTCTAGACGGATATCAGACAAAACAATCGGTGGTTTTATGTAAATATCCGACTATTCTCTCCTTTTATATCATTATAAATCACTTGTCATTACGATAAGCGATTTGCCTTCAAAACCTTTATAAAGCGGTCGATAACGATCTGTATCATAGTAACTGTTGACATCAACAACTTTTTTGCTGCTTGTGACAAGGTCGAGCGGAACATGGCTATACTGACCTTTATCTATACAGACCAGCCTGCCGAAATTTTTTTTCATAATCAGTTCCAAAGCAATGTTACCATAAGCCATTGGCACTATGGAATCCAATGCGTCAGGCGCGCCTGATCGTACCAAATAACTCAATCGTTGATTCAGAGTATGGATAGTCTTGCCGTTATTATACTTTGCCGACAACCTCTTTAACTCCACCGACACATAATCACCTATACCCCCCAATTTGCGATGGCCATACATATCTTTATCATCGCCCTCAAATACCATATCTCCCTTTTCTGTCATTGCGCCTTCTGACACGATCACCACGGCAGAACCGTTTATATTCGCCCGTCTATCTTGAACCAGAAGTTCGGTAAGTCGCTCTACGTTAAACGGATGTTCTGGAATTAAGCACCTGTTTGCTGCTCCAGCCATTGTTGGAAGCAAGGCAGTAAATCCTGCATATCGTCCAAATACTTCTACTACCATCAATCGCTGGTGTGAGTTGGCAGCGGTTCTAATATCGTGAACAAGTTGGATGGTTCTGGAGACTGCTGTGCTAAACCCGATACAATAGTCAGTGCCCGGCACATCGTTATCCATTGTTTTAGGTATTGCAACACAGTTGAAACCCTGTTTTGACAGATGATCAGCATAACTCAATGTGTCATCTCCACCAATCGGGATTAGGTAGTCAATTCCCAACCATGACAAGTTTTTCAAGACTTCAGGTGTCAAGTCGTTAGTTTCATTAGAATATTTTTCGTTGAGATGATCAGGTACACTCCCCTTTGGGACATGACTTGGGCGAGTTCTAGATGTGTGAAGAAAAGTGCCTCCTATATGAACCATTTGGTTAACCAATTCTTCATCCAAGTTTATATAAAAATCAGAATTATCGACGTTTTTATCACGTACAATGGATATCAACCCCTCCCATCCCTTCCGAATACCAATCACCTTGTATCCTTCATGCAGCGCGCGTATGGTCACAGCACGAATTGCGGGATTCAGCCCCGGAACATCACCACCACCTGTCAAAACACCGATTATACCTTTACTCTTTATCATCATATAACCTCCTAGTATTTATATTTCTTCTTCTGTTTCAGTCGTTATGGAATCTGGATCATATTGCAAACCCAGTAAAAAAATCCCAAATCGCGATTCCACCCGTCGAACCGTAGCGGGAATCTCTACGATAGTTCCATCGAACTCTAATGTCATTGGAATCATTTGCCCTGAAGCCAGTTTCGGTGAATCATCTGGTTTGAAACGTATCGACAAACCTTCCCGGGAAATATCTACAATTTCCCCACGACAAATCAAAGGAAAAAATACCTCAACTCCGGCCTCGACAGGAATACGTTCGGATATTCGCTGGTCTACCGCTCGGATTTTCTTGCTAATAAGCAACTCTATTTTATCTTTTGGTTTATTATCAGGTTTCAATTGATTTGCCATTTTTTATCACCTATTTGCCTTCCATTTAAATCCCATCTAAATTGTAGCGTTTGGAACAGATATTGACAAAGGATTCTTTATGGTCCAAACAAAAACATTTTCAACAAGGTCATCAAAATCCATTATCCTTCATCGCCAGGACTGTCTCGAGGGATTATCAACAATACAAGACAGCTCTATTTCACTCATCGTAACATCACCTCCATATAATCTTGGCATAAAGTATGAGACATATAATGATTCGATATCAAGAGAAGATTATCTTGACTGGATAGAAAAATGGTCTGTTCTTGTATCTAAAAAATTAGCTGAAAAAGGATCTTTATTTCTAAATGTTGGTTCAGCGCCTCGAGATCCATTTATATCAATGGATATTGCCTCCAGGGTAGGCCATCATTTTACTCTTCAAAATGTCATCCATTGGATCAAAGCTATATCCATCGATTCACATTTTTTAAAAAACAATCATTCCGACCAAGCCGCTCTAAATATAGGTCATTACAAACCTATCAATTCAAAACGCTTCGTAAATGACTGCCATGAATATATCTTCCATTTCACTCATGATGGTGCTGTGCCACTCGACCGTAAAGCGATTGGTGTCCCGTATACCCATAAATCCAATATCATGCGCTGGCAATCGGTTGACGGTGATCTACGCTGTAGGGGCAACACGTGGTTCATTCCCTATAAAACTATTACTTCACGAAAAAAAGATCGTCCTCATCCCGCAACATTTCCTGAAAAGCTGGTTGAACGCTGTATTCTTTTACATGGAACATCACGAATAAATTGTGTTGTTGATCCCTTTATGGGTATAGGCACGACTGCACTCGCTTGTATAGACCTTGATATTCCCTGCATAGGCTTCGAAATCGACAAGACATATTTTTTAGAGGCTGTCAGCAGAGTTTCTGCTAAACTGAATGTCGAAACCGATAAAGATCAAACGAGTATGAAGTCAGGGTGAAGCGCCATGTGACCTGCTGTTTAAGCTAAAATTTTTACATTGATATATTCTACAGGTAATACGCTAGAGCGAATCTCATTGCTATGCTATAAGTGAACTGACATACTGCCCGACTATCGGCAAAACCAGCAAATCTGTGGCCTGATTTTAAGGAACACTTTTATTCGGAAAAAATATGAACTTGAGATCATTCTTTTCAAAACTGACACTTTTTAGCCTTTTTTATACCATTATCGGAGCTCAGGAAATGCTGATTCCGAGGTCGCACGATAACTGGAATAGTGTTTTAACCGATCACTTCCAAATGCATTATCCTTCCGAACTCGAGGAATGGGCAATCAAAGCGGCGTCAACAATGGAATCCATTCATTCTGCCGTAACCACTTTTATTGGGTATTATGAAATAGAAAAACCTATCGACATAGTCATAATGGACCCTCTAGGTATTTCGAACGGTATGGCAATTCCTTTTCTAAAAACTCCAGGAATTATATTATGGCCGAATTCACCAGTTGATCCTTTTACCCTTGGTGGATTGGAAACCTGGTCAGAAATCGTCGTGACTCATGAATATGCTCATGCCGTTCATCTGACGCGGAAGCCCCGAAACCTTCAAGGGAAAATATTCAGCCGTCTAGTGCCTATCGGCCCCTTAGCAATGAAACTACCATCATGGGTTACAGAGGGTTATGCTGTTTTAATCGAAAGTCGACTTACAGGGTACGGCCGCACGACGAGTTCGCTGCGAGCTTCAAAATTGTCTCAATTAGCTATTGAAGGAAAATTACCGGAATATCATGCTCTAGATGATACGTCCCATTGGACCCGTTATTCCTATCCCTATCTTATTGGCTCGGCATTTTTAGAATGGCTTATAGATAGATCCGGTGATCCCGATTGTTTGGAAAAATTGTGGAAACGGTTGAGCGCCAAAAAAAACCGTACGTTCAAAGAGGCTTTCTCAGGTGTGTTTCAGGACACTCCAGAAAATTTGTATGCTCGTTTCAGAGCCGAGTTGACAACTGAAGGCCTTCGCCTCGAGCAGTATGTGATGGAAACTGGAGGTGTACAAGAAGGATCGATCTGGCAATATTTTGAAGGCATGATCGAGGGACCGGCGCTTTCTCCGGATGGGAAAGAAATGGCTCTTGTTCTACGCTCGTCAAAAGAACCCACGAAATTAGTTGTCTGGAGCACTGAACAAGAAGCCGATAAGAAAGATGACCCTGCACTGAACGATCCTGATGATGTGCCTGACCTTCCTATACACCCTCCTAAACGAAAAGAACTGAATGTCTTTACGGCACGAAATGGTGTCGTTCCAGCAGCTCCACGCTATATGCCCGATGGTCAATCGATTCTATTTCATGCTCTCAGACCCAAACCCAACGGAGATTACCGTTCAGATATCTATCGATGGTATCCTAAAACCGATCGTCTCGATCGGCTGACAAAAGGCGCCTCATTAGCCTGGATAGACCCTTGTGCCGATGGCTTATCAGCTATTGCATTGAAACAGGAAAACGGTTTTTCCGCCATTGTGAAACTAGATTTGACAACCGGTGACATTCAAGCAGTCACCGATTTTTCTTTGGACGCTGTTTGGCATAACCTTAAAATTTCACCAGATGGCAAAAATATTGCTACTGTACGCCGTCAAGATAACCGGATGGAGCTGGTGATTCTGAATCTTGAATCCGATGATATAACCATCCTTCCATCGATGGAGCGGGAAACTCTTTTTCATCCCGCCTGGACACCCGCCGGCGATGCTATAATTTTCTGCAGCGATCGCAGCGGTATGATCAACCTTGAAATGGTTGAATTGGCAACACTGGAAAGATCGCAGCTAACACGAAGCATATCAGGAGTAAATACGCCTGTTTTTGCCAATAACAACGAAAATGGGATGTTTTTTCTTAAACCACATGCAGCAGGAACCAATATTCATTATGCAACTTTCCAAAGCATGACACCTTTTATTCGGCCCGAGTTGGACTTTTTTTATACAATTCCACCTTTACAGGTTGAAATACCAGAGTCGTTTAGAGTCGATCGAACACTTGCAACCCATCCGTATAAATCCATGGACAATCTTCAATACAACTGGACAACCAGTATCGTTCAAACTCCATATTCTTCCAGTATTCAATTGGGTATCCGAACAAACGATATTTTGGGGCGGGTTCATGCTATTGCCATGGGAAGCACGGCTTCAAAAGGTGGAGTTAAGGGAGGAATGCTGGGCTTGGGTTATCGAGGATGGCCGATACAGATGAAACTCAAAGGGTTCATAGAAGAAGAACAACATGGCAAACAAAAGCTCATTGACAAAAATCAACCTACGTTACCTAAACTGTCTGCTCAAGGAGCAGAGGTGGAATTAGTTAAAGACTTTAGTGGGTCAAACTGGAGTTTCTTAGTGAAGTCAGGCAGTGTTTGGTCTCAATATGAAACAGATAACAGGTTTCATTTTAGCCATTCATCCGTCGGTCTAAAAACTTCTGCCAAGATATTTGGCAACATCGGCTATACTCATTATTCTCTAGCTGGCACATTTTTCGGCCAGACAGGGTCAACAGATGGTGATCCGTGGTCTCGCGCTATCTGGCAATCTACAGCAACGTATGCTTGGAAACATACAGGGATATCGATGTCATACACTGGTGGTAAAATCAGCCGGAAAGCGGATTTAGTTGAACAGTTTCAGCTTGGAGGAGCGCTTAGCAGCATTCAATCGGATTGGTTGCACAGTAATCGAATCCGAGCGCCTTGGTACCCGGTTGGAATTTCGACAGGCTCAGAATTTTCCAAATACGATCTAAAAATGTCATTAGGAGAAGGCGCGCCGCTTGTTATCTATGGTTCAGAGATATCAACTCGAGATCATGGGCCTGCACTATTGGAACGGGTGATTGGATGCGAATTGCAGGCTGACGTGCCGAATCTATCGATTATGCACTTCGCTCCGATGGAGTTTTCCTTGGGCGTTGCCTATGGTTTAAAAGGAGAAATCGAGAACAAATGGCGAGGATATATTACCACAAAAATTCTAATTTAATAAAAAAACTCTTTGGAATCGATAATCTTTTTTCTGGGTATAATCCTTTTATAATTATGGCTTGTTTTCTTTTGAGCTTTTTAGGATGCACGACTCCCTCATCGGAAACACCCCGAATTATTCAGCGATTGATCGATCCAATTATCACTCCGCAATTATGGGACTGGGAGAAAACCATAGATGGTGAACCGACATCTTCCGACCTTAACGATTTGATTTATTATGTTGTGCTTCGAGATGTCGGTCGAAGAGCCGTCGTTCTTGGAAAGCAAGATACTTTTTCACATGTATTACATGATCCAGGCACCGGTAAAATTGAATTATGGGGTGTTGGTATCGATAAAAACATATCTGATCATCCCAGCGCCGTTCAAGTTAAAATTACGTTGAAAAACAACGAAAAACTTGTCGAAGAAATTTTGACGTTGACATGTATAAATTCCTCCGAAAACTTTTGGGTCAAATTTGAAATACCCATTTCCAAAATGATGGGTGAGGTTGAGTGCAGGATGGAATTGGTTAATGACAAAGCCTTCCCTACACAATCAGGGAACCTTGCCATTATTGGAACACCCGTTTTCATTCCAGAGAATATTCAAATGCCACCCAATGTCATACTTGTTTGTATAGATTCTCTCCGTGCAGATGATTTAGGCGCTTACGGTTCACCCCTGGCATGTTCCCCAACAATCGATCGGCTTTCTAGACAAGGAATTCTGTTTTCCCAAAGTTTGTCAACATCGTCTTGGACGGTTCCCGGTGTAAAAAACCTGCTTTCCGGTTACCATACAATCCAGGAACAGCGTGAAGGTGATAAACTGGAGCCGGATAGCGGTTATACAGGCAAAATGATACAAGAACTATACGCTGAAGCCGGATATACCACTCTTGGGGTTATTGCGAATCCCCTGATAACACCAAAACTGGGTTTTGAAAAAGGATTTGATATGTTTGACACCTTCGCAGTTCGAACATGGTTTCCAGGATCCAATCTATCTATTTATGAACAAATTGACACGGCGCTGAAATTGCACCTAAACAGACCGATTTTTATGTATATCCACTTTATGGACCCGCATGATCCACATACGCCGATTCATCCTTTCGATCTCATGCTTGAAACCCCACCGAATTCAGTTGTGCGTGAAAACCTGCATGAAAAAGTCACTGGATTTTTGAATCGTGAACCAGCCAAAACAGAACTCTTGCCGTTAACCGACAAAGAAAATCAGTATTTACGTAATCACTATCGAAATGAATTACGAGAAACCGATTCATTTCTTCACTGTGTATTACAAAGCCTTTACAATTATAGTAGTTACCCCGAAAACACTCTTGTCGTCATAACGGCGGATCATGGTGAAGAGTTTGGTGAACACAGTCATTATCAACATGGATTTACGGTGTATGAAGCGGTTGTCAGAGTGCCATGGATTATGTCTTATCCATCATTATTGCCTTTGAATCATATCGAAACAGGCTGGGTTTCAACCATGGATATACCTCCAACACTTGCCCGGTTGACAGTTAATAAAAAACTTCCTTGTTGGAAAGGACACTGTGTTTTTCCTAAGCAGGCTGACTATCCGGAAAACCGATTACTTTACACGTCTTCACGCACCAAAGATGTCCCTGACTCATCATGGGTACGATGGCGGGCAGCTTACTGTAACGAAAAGAAACTCATCTGGGTTCCATCCGGTATCAAAGGGTTTGACTTGGAACTCCAACCTGAAGAGCAAGCCTTATTTGAATTTTCATCCTTTAAGAAATTAGCCGAGAGTCATTTAAACTCCGAATGGAAAGCTTTAGGACAAGATTTGAAACAATTCATCGACAGTCTTTTTGAAGAAGGTCATCCCGAGAAATCTATCATACAGATGAAACAACTTAGAGAATTGGGTTATATACAATGACAAATAGGCCTTTTATATTCATCAATATACTGATAACGGTTATCGTAATGATACTTATCTGTTCTGGATGTTTCAACTCAACACCAAATCCATCATATTCTATTCAGCGATTGATCGATCCGTCCATCAGTTCAGAAATGTGGGTCTGGGACAAAGAAATGCCGAAGAAAGCCACTTCTGACTCTCAGGACACTATAATCTATAATGTTGCTTTCGAAAAAGTGTGCCGAAATGCCATCATCTTAGAAAAACAAGGTAAATATACATGTATTTTAGATAATCCCGGTAGTGGAAAACTTGAGTTTTGGAGCGCTGCCATAGATAAAAATAATGAAGCGCTTCCCGGCGGAGCTTCAATACAAATTACTTTGAACGGTAGAAAAAAAAGTATCTCGGAAAAATTCTCGATTACCTATATCAACTCACCGGATCTCCCCTGGATCAAATATGAAATGCCTGTGATAAATATGTTTGGACAGATTGAATGTACTTTTGAATATGTGATGGAAGAACAGGCCATGCCCAAAGAAAGCTCCGTTTTTATCGCAACACCTGTTTTTATACCGGATGACATCACCCCTCTACCCAATGTCGTTCTTATCGTCATCGACTCGCTGAGACCAGATGAATTGGGTGCATATGGTTCACCGCTGGCCAACTCACCAACGATCGATATGCTTTCAAAACAGGGAATCTTATATTCACAAAGCCTTTCAACCTCAAGCTGGACGATTCCGTCTGTAAAAAACTTGTTAGCCGGCTATATAACTCAATTAGAACAGCCTGAAGGAAATTTTTTAACACTCGCCGATGGTTTTACCGGCACAATGATTCAAGAATTGTATGCAGAAGCCGGATATTATACATCTGCGGTTATAGCTAACCCCTTGGTTACAAGTAAGTTCAGCTTTGAAAAAGGCTTTGATGAGTTCGATACTTTCGCTGCTCAAAAACATATAAAAGGCTCTGGTAAATTACTTAGTGAACGAATTGACGACATATCGAACCACTTGAAAAATAAGCCATTTTTTTTATTTGTTCATTTTATGGACCCTCATGACCCGTATTTACCTGATTCTCCATTCAACTTAATGAATCCGACACCTTCAGACAATGATGTTCGTAAAAAAATACATACCAGGTCATCCGGGATACTGAATCTTGAACCCCACAAATCTGAATTGTTGCCTTTGACCGAATCAGAATCTATTTATCTACGCAACCATTACAGGAATGAGATACGGGAAGTCGACACATTTTTACATTTATCATTGCTCAGCCTACACCAATTCAACCTTTTCCCAGAAAACACCTTGATCATTGTCACTGCCGATCATGGTGAAGAATTTGGTGAACATGGTTTTTATCAGCATGGTATGTCTCTATACGAAGCCAGCGTCAGAGTTCCCTGGATCATGTCGTTTCCCCAATCATTACCGGTTAAACACATTGAACCGGGCTGGGTCTCGACAATGGATATACCTCCCACTCTTTCTAATTTGACACTTAACAAGTGGATACCTTCTTGGACGGGTTTTTCTCTTTATCCCAAGTCTTCCGACTATCCGGAAAACCGCCGGGGTTTTACAGTCGTTCGTTCAAGTGACGACACATCAATTCCTCGAGTGCGCTGGCGAGCAGTTTACCAAGGAGATAAAAAACTCGTGTGGACTCCATCAGCTATAAAAGCGTATGATCTTGATCGAAATCCTGAAGAACATGCTTTATTCCGGTTTTCAACATTTGAAAGACTGGAAAACAGCAATTGGGAAACAGAATGGAAAATTTTGGGAAATGCACTCGAAGATCTGATTGACAAAATCGTACCAGAAAAAGAACACGAAATGCCTTATGCTTTGATGATGCAGCTCCAAGAACTTGGCTATATCAATTGAATCAAAAAATGTGCTGAATTTATGATTTGAACCCACTTTCTTCAAGGCTCGACCGAACCAAATTCAAAGGCTTTGTCTCATCATTCTGTAAAATTTTATCCGATGTAACGATAGCTACACCTGTTTGCGCCGCATCAGCTAGATAGGTTTGAACAACTCGAATAATATCGTCGCGGGACGTGTTCAACAGACCTTTTCTGAATTGAGCGACACGATCATAAGTGATCCCGCTCAGCATTCGCTTAAACGCAACCAAGCCTTTCTCACGCGGTGACGGCGGTCTGTCGATTCCACTGATAACATCGACAATCGAATGGAAAAGGTTTTCTTCTGTAAAATCACCAGCAGCGAGCAAAGCGATAACTTCGTTGAAAGCATCCAGTGATCGTGCGGTATGCGGATCTCTATATGTCATCATCGTGTAGATTCCTGCTGTGGGGTCAAATACAGCAAAGGCCCCATAAGCTCCACCTCTAGCCCGGATTCGTTCGTACAATGGTTTTTCCATCAGATTAGCGGCAATCGCTAAAGCCGGCGCATCAGAATGCTCATAAAAAGCGGCTTTGAATGCTTGAGCGACGTATGACACATCCGTACTGAGAACCCATGCCTCGGGTCGAGTATCAGGCTGTGAAAACACCTCGAAATCACCACTTTCTTTCGGGCTGTCCGAGCTGTACAGCCGCCCATGAATACATTCAAGAAAATCTGTGGCATCGTCCATGTCTTCTTTCGAGCCAGTCAACCCTATACTCTCAAATGAAGTGCGACAGTAATTAGCCAGAAATGACTGAATAGATCGTGTCATTTTTTCCAGATCATCCGGTTTTAAGGCCAATAATTTTTGGATGCCGGCAGTACCGGAAATTTGATGATCGATCTGTCGCAGAGGTGACAATGTTCTGCCGGCTGCCAGCATGGCAATACGATGCCCCTGTGAAGCTGCCATTGGAATAGCATAGGCTTTCCGCATATTGATCAGTTTTTGAATACGCTCCCAATCACGCAAATCCGGCTCAGCAAGAAAATCTGCTGTTAAATCCATCATGGCCTTATGATTTCGTGGCAAGCAACGCGCACCAAGTTGTAAATTCATCCAGTATTTACCATTTATATCTCGACTCACAACCGGGCTGATGGATATTCCCCCGGTATATGTTTGCAATAAACGTCCCATCTCGATGTAGTCACGTCCCGCCGCACCCAATTCAGGGATTATGCCGGCGAACTGCATTGCAGAAATGGAAATGTTATCCGGCATAGGCTTTTTAAAATTCATCACCATATAAGTGACCCCATTGGTGAAAATTTCATGACGATACAACGGAATTTTTTGAATCTGAGTCTCTAATTGCGGAATTTTTTCCGGTACTGGGGAAATATCTTCCAATTCGATTGTCGGCAAACAAGATAAATCCTCTTCTCTAGCCTGATACGCTCTGAAGTCCCTAGTTTGATTCAAGATTTCCTGTTTTTCTGCTTCCGTCAGTTTGACAAGAATTGCGTCGAGTTTCTTTCGCCGAGAGGTCTCCAAGTTTTCCATTCCACCGGCTTCAGGTGATAGAATCAACGTGACACGATGGGGGTTGTTCAGCAAATACTGCTTGATCATATCCTTGAAAAACTCGGGCTTCATGGCCATTGTTCTCAAATCATCAAGAATTTCATGAACCTTCAATGATTGAGCAAAATCACCGCCCTTCAACAGAATATTCATTCCTTTAAATATCATCGATAAACCCAGAGGTATTCCGTGATCGCCTTTGATTTCAAGAGATGAAAATTCGAGTTCATGAAGCGCTGCCACTATTTCTGCTTCTGTAAATCCTTTTTCAGCTACCTCTTCGATGGTTTTCAGAATCAGAGCTTCAACAGCATCGGCATTTGATTCGTCAACATCTTTCAGACCAGCGCCAAATAAGGACTCGGAAAAAGACATGTCAAAACTGATCGGCGCCAAACCATTCCCAAGACCGGAACTCAGTAATGTCCGATTTAAAATCGAAGAAGAATCGCCGGCTAAAAGGATATTTAGCAGTAAAAGGTTTATATTATCCATAATTTCCGACGCTCGAGCCAATTTCCACATCACCGCCACAAACGATTTATTCTGGACAGATTCGTGCTGTGATACCGGATAGGTGGCACGTATTCGTTGTGGAGAACTATATGGTTTTTGAAACGGAACAGGATCAGCAGGCTTGGACGGTTCAAATTCCGTCATGACTTTTTGATGAATTTTTTCCGTCAACTGTTCTAGTGGAATATCCCCAAATGTGAAAAAATACGCATTCGATGGATGATAAAATCGACGGTGAAAATTCACCCATTCCTGATAGGTCAAATCAGGAATATATGCAGGGTTACCACCAGATGTATTTGCATAGGTCAGATCAGGGAAAAGCGCTTTTTTCCATGCTTCATAAAAAAGCCTCACCGGATTGCTCATCGCCCCCTTCATCTCATTATAAACCACGCCCCGGTATTCCAAAGGCGATGTTGGATCACCATCCACGCTGAACTCGTAGCGCCAGCCTTCCTGCAAAAAAGTGTTTTTATCGAGCAGCGGAAAAAAGGCTGCATCCATGTAAATATCCATCAGGTTGAAAAAGTCTTTTTTATTGCAACTTGCGAATGGATATCCGGTAAAATCTGCTGAAGTCATTGCATTGATAAAGGTATTCAACGAACGTCCCGTCAAGTTATGATAACTTTTAACCGGATAGTTTTTGGAACCTTCAAGGACTCCGTGTTCCAAAATATGTGCTACGCCGGTTGAATCCGATGGATATGTCGGAAAGGCAACCATAAAAACATTGTTAGTGTCATCGCTGCTCATGTGAACCATCCGGCTACCCAATACTTCATGCTCCAGTTCGTAATAAACAAGCTGCAACCTCGGCACCGACTCCTGCCTGAGAATCTTGAAGTGATGTAATACATCCCCTGTTTTCAAATTCGGATTTCGTGTGTCCATTTTAGACTCCTTTCCAATCGTAAAAACCCGATCCAACTTCCAACCTTATCGAATAATACAAATAGTTATCAATGATTGTTTTTAAGAAAGAACACTCCATTATTTATTTATGAGATAGACAAACATATTTCTGAAGAAAAAGCTTGTTCTCAACTGTGATATCGAATGAATGTATCGGTATCAATTTTCTTCTAAACTCAATCGAACCAAATTCAAAGGTTTCGTTTCATCGTTTTGCAAAATTTCATCCGATGTGACAATGGCTATACCTGTTTGTGCCGTATTGGATAGATATGTTTGGACCACTCGAACAATATCGTCACGTGTTGTACTTAAAAGACGTTTTCTAAACCGTGCTATGTGTTCATAAGTGATTCCACTCAATTTCCGTCTAAAAGCTATCAGGCCTTTCTCACGTGGCGACGGTGGCTTGTCGATTTCACTGATAGCATCGACAATCGAATGAAAAAGGTCTTCCTTTGTAAAATCTCCTGCAGCATACAATTTAACGATTTCATCGAATGCCTCTAAAGATTGCGCTGTATGGGGGTCTCTATACGTCATCATTGTGTAAATTCCTGCTGTTGGGTCAAATTCGGCAAATGCCCCGTATGCGCCACCCCAAGCCCGGATTCGTTCATACAGTGGTTTTTCCATCAATTTGGCGACAACTGTCAATGCCGGAGCGTCGGCATGCTCGTAGTGTACAGCTTTGAACGCTTGAGCAACATATGACACATCCGTACTGAGAACCCATGCTTCAGGTTGTGTAGCGCCTTTTGAAAACAACTCAAAATCACCGCTTTTTTCGGAATAATCCGTGGTGTACAGCCGCTCATGAATGTGTCCAAGATAACCTGTTGCATCGTCCATAGCTTCTTTTGAGCCTGTCAATCCTATAGCCTCAAACGAAGTGCGACAATAATTAGCCAAACAAGACTGAATCGACTGTGCAATTCCTTCTAAATCCTCAGATTTCAATCCGAGTAACCTTTGAATTCCTGCAGTACCCGAAATTTGGTGGTCAACTTGTCGCAGAGGTGACAATGCTCTACCCGCTGCTAGTTTGGCAATATGATGCCCTCGCGAAGCCGCCTCAGGAATGGCGTATGCTTTCCGCATATTGGTCAGTTTTTGAATATGTTCCCAATCGCTCAAGTCTGGTTCGACAAGGAAATCGGCTGCCAGACCCATCATAGCCTTGTGGTTTCGTGGTAAGCACCGTGCACTGAGCAGCAAGTTCATCCAGTATTTCCCATTTACATCTCGAACCACCTTTGGACTGATGAAAAGTCCGCCAGTATAGGTTTGCAATAAGCGACCCATCTCGATGTAATTTCGCCCTGCGGCGCCGAGTTCCGGGATTATATCGACAAATTGCATGGCAGAAATAGAAATATTATCCGGCAAAGGCCTTTTATAGCTCATCTGCATGTAGGTGATCCCGTTAGTGAATATTTCATGACGATACAATGGAATATGCTGTATCCGTGTCTCCTCTTGTGGAATTTTTTCCGGCGCCGGGGAAATATCTTCCAACTCGATTGTCGGCAAACAGGACAAATCCTCTTCTTTTGCTTGAAATTCTCGAAGTTCTTGAGTTTGATTCAAGATCGCCTGTTTTCTTGCTTCCGTGAGCCGTGCTTGAACACTATCGAGTTTCTTACGCCGTGAGGCTTCCAAATTTTCCATTCCACCAGCTTCGGGTGAAAGAACTAACGTGACTCGATGGGGATTATTCAGCAGGTACTGATTGATCATATCCTTAAAAAATTGGGGCTTCGCAGCTTCTTTCCTCAAGTCATCAAGAATATCGTGTATCTTCAACGCTTGGACGAAATCCCCGCCCTTCAATAGAATATTCATTCCTTTGAATATCATGTATAAACCTAGAGGTAATCCATAATCACCTTTGATTTCAAGAGAAGAAAATTCAAGTTCATGAAGCGCCGCCTCTATTTCTGCTTCTGTAAATCCTTTTTCAGCTACTTCCTCGAGGGTTTTTAAAATGAGGGCCTCAACAGCATTCGCATTTGATTCATTCACATCTTTTAAACCAACTCCAAATATGGATTCGGATAAAGAATCTTCGAAACCGATTGGCGCCAGGCCATTTCCAAGACCTGAGTTCAGTAATGTTCGATTTAAAATTGAAGAAGAATCACCTGCCAATAAAATGCTTAGAAGCGTAAAACGTATATTTTCCAGGATCTCTGATACATGAATCAGTTTCCAAATCACAGCGACAAATGATTTATTTTGTATAGACTCATGTTTTGCTACTGGATAAGTGGTGTGTATCTGCTTTGGAGCATTAAATAGCTTTTGAAGCGGAACAGGGTCGACAGGCTTTGATGGTTTGAATTCCTTCATAACTTTTTGATGAATTTTTTCTGTCAATTGGTCCAGAGGAATATCTCCGAATGTAAAAAAATACGCATTCGAAGGATGATAAAACCGGCTATGAAAATCCACCCATTCCTGATAGGTCAAATCTGGAATATGTGCGGGATCACCGCCTGACGTGTGTGCATAGGTTAAATCAGGAAAAAGCGCTTTTAAGCCGGCTTCAATAAAAAGTGACACCGGATTACTCATATCACCTTTCATTTCATTGTAAACAATCCCTCGATATTCTAGTGGCGAGCTTGGATCGTCATCGACGCCGAATTCGTGCCGCCATCCCTCCTGCAAAAAGGTATTTTTATGGAGCAAAGGAAAAAAGGCTGCATCCAAATAGATATCCATCACATTGAAAAAGTCCTTTTTGTTGCAACTGGCGAATGGATATCCGGTAAAATCCGCGCTTGTGAACGCATTGCTAAACGTGTTTAAAGAACGTCCAGCTAAATTATGAAAACTTTTAACAGGATAATTTTTAGATCCTTCAAGAACCCCATGCTCCAAAATATGCGCTACACCGGTTGAATCCGATGGATATGTAGGAAAAGCCACCATGAACGCGTTGTTCGTGTCATCACTGCTCATGTGAACCATCCGGCTACCCAGCAATTCATGTTCCAATTCATAATAAACCAACTGAAGCTTCGGCACTGCAATCTGCCTGACAATCTTGAAGCGATGCAATACATCTCCTTTTTTCAATTTTGGATTTCGTCTATCCATTCCGGACTCCTTTTTAACCATTCATCATCTAGTTAACCAATTGACCCTATCGAATACCGAATTCAAATCGCAATACTTTTTTTTCAGATCAGAACTGAACAATAGTATTTTTAATGTAGTGTCTTAAAATTGTGCCAAAAACCGTGAAAAGATATCAATAAAAGTTTTCGGTTGATCAATAAACGGCCAGTGTCCCGATTCTGCCACCACCTCATGCGGAACATCCTCTTGTTTCAGCATTTCCATGGATTCTTTGCAAATGCCAGAAGGCGTCGCTGCTATGTATAGTTTCGGTATAGCTAAAGCTTTCAAGCGTTTGACCGCTGTTTTGGTTTCTGAAAAATCCAATAAGTTACGACTATTCAGATGAAATTGATCGGCATCGGCAAAACTCATCGATGCAAAATATCCCCGCTGAGCCTTGCTTGATAAACCATTTTGATAGACAGCATCTTTTAGCTGATCAAATCCATATCGATTGAATTCATCCAGATTATAAACCATCGCTCGGCTTGAAAAGGTGCAATCACCTTGTGTCAAATTTCCTTCGACGTCCATAAAACCCGAAAATGGATGATCCGGATGCTCACACGCCAATTGCCCAATGACGCCTCCCATCGAATGACCAACCACAACCATCAAACCATTGACATGCTGTCGGCTAATTTTAATGATCAACTCAGCATACTCATTCAAATCAAAGCATTTTTTTGCTGGCAAACTTTTCCCATAATTGGGTAGATCAGGCACAAAATGATTCCAGCGTTGCACTTCCAGAACATCATTATGATCCGTAAAAATTTTTTCAAAACACAAACCTGATTCACCCAGACCATGGATATATACAATCGTTCCACGTGGATTCGACGTCATTTTTTTACGAAAAAACATATTTTCAAAATAATATTGCGATATCATTTTTTCTCCTTTCATCAGGAGGCATTATTCTTCAGGTTTTTTTGAATGTCCAGCAAAAACATCTTTTATCCATCTGATTTATCTTGAAAATTTCCGCATTTAATGATATCGGATTTTGCGGGTTGATTCAGTTATTGGAATTTCGTAACAGGAAGGAGATTAACAAATGGCAAAATCAAGGTTTGACGGTGAGTTGAGTCTGGATTTGCTGGCGCAACTTGAGAAGGAAACAGTTTCAGACCCGGCGTTTTCAATCGCTATGAATGCCGCAACCCGGGGTAACCTGAAAGAACTTGTTCTCAATCGCCAGGTATTGAACCAAAGCAATTTTATGTATTCCACCGAGGTGGAAAATAAGGCGGAGATTACCGATCAGAAACGATCGGGGACGTGCTGGATGTATGCCGATGTCAATTGGTTACGGCTTGAAACCATGCGCGCACACAAGATGGAATCCATCACGTTTTCGCACAATTTCGTCATGTTTTATGACAAATTAGAAAAAGCCAATTTGTTCTTAAATGCAATTATTGAACGACGTAATTGGCCTATCGATGACCGCGAAGTCATGCATTTACTGAAATCTCCTGCCGGCGATGGAGGCGAATGGGCCCTTTTTAGAAATGTCGTCAACAAGTATGGACTGGTTCCTATGGAAATCATGCCCGATACAGCCAACAAAGAAAACTCCCGTTTTTTGAACTCGGTATTGTTTTTTAAACTGCGGGAATTTGCTGCAGAACTGCGTGATTTAGCTGCAAAAGGAAAATCAGAAGCGACTTTATACAAACGTAAAGTTGATATGATGGAAATAGTCTTTCGGATATTAGTTATTTTCCTTGGTATGCCTCCGGAAAAATTCGATTGGAGCTGGCGTGACAAAGACAAAAAATATCACCAAGAAATTGGATTGACACCCCATGAGTTTGCCAAGAAGTATATTCCATTGAATCTGGATGAAATGTACTGTCTGGCTAACAGCCCTCTTGAACGCACACCGTATGGAAAGGTTTATACCCAAAAACTTTTCAACAATGCTGTCGATGGCGGTATCTGGTCCTGGTTGAACCTTCCGATGAAAGATCTGAAAAATTATGCGTTAAAAATGCTGAATAAAGATGATCACGTGCTGTTCGGCTGCGATGTGCTGCAGCAAAGCCATTCCAAACTCGGCATTTTGCACCATGATATCTATCAGATGGAGCCGTTCTTCAAGACCACCTTTAACGGTGACAGACCTTGGAGATTTGATTACGGTCAATCAGTATATACCCATTGCATGGTGCTGGCTGGTGTTGAACTGGTAAATAAAAAACCCGTCAGATGGAAAGTGGAAAATAGTTGGGGCAGCGACGTCGGCCAAAAAGGATTTTTTACTATGTCCGATAAATGGTTCGACGAACACATGATTATTGTCTGGGTTCCAAAAAAATATATGACAAAAGAACATCTTAAACTGGTCGAGCAGGAACCGATCATTCTGCCACCGTGGTTTCCGATCTGATCGGATCCGATAAATGACAGGCAGACATTCAAATAGAACAATGAAGGAGACGGTCATGACAAAGAATAATATTAAAGGCGCGATAACGCTTGATCATTTGAAAAGCTATACAGATAAATTCAATCAAAACGATGCTCTGAAAGTTGCTATGAACGCTGTCACTAGGGGTAACTTGCAGGATATTGCACTCAACCGAAGCATTCTGAACAGCAACAACTGGATATTTTCTCATGAGATCGAAGAAAAGCCCGATATAACTGATCAGAAACAGTCTGGCACCTGTTGGCTTTTCGCTGAATTAAACTGGTTGCGAACACTGACAATGAAAAAATTCAAAATAGAAAAGCTCGAGTTTTCGCAAAACCATATCGTGTTCTACGATAAACTCGAAAAAGCCAACTATTACTTGGAAGAATTGATGAAGATGCTCGACCGAGACATCGATGACAGACATGTCAGATTTATTCTGGACAGCCCTACGCCTGACGGCGGTGAATGGCATATGATTGTCAATCTGATCACTAAATATGGTTTGATGCCCAAAGAAGTCATGCCGGACACTTGGAACAGGGAACAAAGTCGATTTATCAACGAATTGCTCGGATATAAAATTCGTGAGGCTTTTGCGCATATGCGAGGAATGAAGAAAAAATCCGAGGAAGCCATCCGAAAATATAAAAATCAGGTGATGGCTGAGATTTATAGAATTCTGGCAACATGTATGGGTGTTCCTCCCAAAACTTTTGATTGGTCATTCCGAGACAAGGACAAGAAATACCATCAAGAAATCGGCATAACACCTCAAGAATTCTATGCAAAATATGTCGGGCTCGACCTAGATGCGTGTTACACCTTGGCCAGTTGTCCTACTAATAAAACCCCATTTGGCAAAACCTATACGATCGAGCTGTTCGGCAACATGGTAGGTGGTCGTCAATGGAAGTGGCTGAACCTGCCGGTTAGCGAATTGAAAAAAATCGCCATCAAAATGCTGAAAAAAGGTGATGCCGTGCTTTATGGATGTGATGTGGTGCAAGAATCACATACAAAAGAAGGATTGTTATCAACTGACTTATATCACTACGATCTGCTGTTCCAAACACCCTTTGTAATGGATAAACAAACACGACTCGAATATGAACAATCACGTTTGACACATTCTATGTTGCTGACAGGCGTCGAACTGATCAAAAACAAATCAGTCAGATGGAAAGTGGAAAATAGTTGGGGAACGGAAGTCGGCAAAAAAGGATTTTTTGTCATGACAGACGCCTGGTTCGATGAGCATGTATTGGATCTGATCGTGCCACCTGAATACATGCCGGCTAATTTGAAAAAAGAATTTGCACAAGAGCCTATTACACTGCCACCATGGCATGTAATGGCTTAACGACAACGTATAAAATAGACTTGGCGCGGACTGCAATCATTCATCAGCCAAGGATTTCATTTCAAATGAGATACCCCGGGATTTATCAGATTGCTTCCTCCAACGATATGTGGTGAGGCCCCAAAAAAAGCCGACTGATTTCCATATTTTTGTTTGATACTGTCAACTGCTGAGTAAAAACGATCATAATGCGCATCGTTTTTATCGGTAAACAATGATTTTTGAACCACATCAGACACCAGTTTTTGTGTTGAAATTCCCAATAAGCGAATTCCAACTCCCTTGGGAAGATTCGAAAAAACCAGCTTTTGAGCAATTGGGAACAGAACGTAGTCTTTATCTGTAAACGTTCTTAAAGCTTGAGATCGGGTAATCGTATAAAATTTTCCATCTCGAATTTTTACCGTGACTACCCCTGCTTTCAAGTTGCTCTGACGCAATCGAAAAGCAAGCTTTTCAACCAATCTTCGTAACTCCGCTTGAATCAGTTCAGGTTCAAAAATATCTTCACTGAATGTTATTTCACAACTCCTGCTTGGCGAAGCCGGAGCCTGTGGTTGAGCCTCCCTGCTACCACCCTGAGCGATACGATATAATGTGTTCGCCCAGACACCGAATTGACGCGACAATATCTCAGGTGATTGAGCTGCCAAATCACCTATCGTATGATACCCAAAATCATAAAATTTCTGTTGGCTGACTTTTCCTACACCAGGAATATGCTTGATGGGAAGTGGGGCTAAAAACGATTTTTCTTTTCCAGGAAAAACGACTATCAAACCAAAAGGTTTAGCCAGGTCTGCAGCAATTTTGGCAGTGACACCAGAATTGGCTAAACCCGCCGACGCAGGCAACCCAAGCTCATCCCGAATTTCATTGACGATTCTGTGTGCTATTTTGGGAGACGGCCCAAATAGCATTTCACTACCCGTCAAATCCAACCGAGCCTCATCGATCGAAAGAGGATATACTTCCGGAGTATACCGGCGAAACACTTCAAAAACTTTTTTAGAGTAGTATTCATAAGCAGCAAAATCCGCACTCAACCATACCGCATCAGGACATAACCGCATCGCCCGAACAGACGGCATAGCGGAACACACACCATATTTTCTGGCCTGATATGAGCATGTCAACACGACATCTCGTGGAGATTTACCTCCAATTATCACCGGGTACCCCTGTAAATCAGGCCGTTTCAACAATTCAACCGAAACATAAAATGCGTCCATATCAACATGTAAAATACACGGAGCGCTTTTTCTTGTTTGAATACACTTCGATACTGACTGCTTCATAAACCAATCCTCTCTAAAAAATATATGCCTTTCGATTAACTGCTAAACTAACGGTATTTCCGCAACAAACCTATAACAACACCTCGTATTTCTATCGATGTGCCCGGAACGATAATTGGCGCCATTGCGGCATTAGATGGCTGTAAACGCACATTCTTTCCTTCACGATAAATACGCTTGACCGTCGCATCGTCACCATCAACCAAAGCAACGACAATCTCACCATCATACGCCTGACTCCGACGCTCAACGATCAAATAATCACCATCATGAATACCATCGCCAATCATCGAATCCCCATTGACCTGTAACGAAAAAGTCTCACTACGACCCAGCATGTCCTCAGGAATCGTGATCGTTTCCGGCACATCAAATGCCTGAATCGGCTCACCTGCAGCAATCAGACCCAACATCGGAATTTCCTGAGAAAACACCCCTGCATCCTCTTTTATTTTTATGGCACGAGCATACCCCTTGGAACGAACGATATAACCCCGCTTTTCTAAGGCTTTTAAATGTTTGTGCACCGTGCTCAACGACCCCAAACTAAAATGATCCCGCATTTCCATCACGCTGGGAGCAATCCTATGTGCCGCCAAATATTTTTTTATATAATTGAAAAACTCTTTCTGCCGGGCTGTTAAATTCATGGACATTACTCCTTTGTTTCGCCTCTATTACCATATATACAGCGAAAGTAAGGCGAAAGTCAATAGAAAAATTTATAAAAGAGTTTTCGCCGCGCGACCAGGAATATCTTTAACCAGTTTTGGCACTGCATACCCCGGCAATCGTGCCTGGATTTTCTTGACTAACTCCTGTGCCTTGGCATCAGATACTTGAAAATGGCCTGTTCCTAACGCGGCATCTTTTTGGTGAAGGTAATACGGCTGAATTCGAAAGGCTGTCAAACCGGAAAACAATTGATAGAGCGTGTTTTCATCGTCATTGACTCCAGCCAACAAAACGGATTGACTCAAAACCGGAATGCCTAAACGAAGCATATTGCGAACAAAAACATTCAACTCCGGATGAATTTCCTTGGGATGATTGATATGAAGAACGATTCGAGTCACAACTGATGACCCTGCATACAGAGGCATCATCATTTGCTCATCTCTCCAAGCAACAACGGGAACTCTGGTGTGTATCCGAATATGCCGAATCGAGCTCACCGCATTCAAACGCTCTAACACTAAATTCAACAATTGGCGATCCAAACAAAAAGGATCACCACCTGAAAGTATGATTTCAGAAATCTCCAGAGTCTCGCTCAAATAATGAATGACTAATTCCAAGTTTTGCAGAACAGTATCCGGCAATGAATCATTCGATATATCCTTTTTCCACCTGCGGAAACAAAATCGGCAATGTATCGGACATTCCTGAGTAATCGTCCATAGCGCTCGTCCCCGATATTTGTGAATCAAGCCCGGGCGCTTCATGTATGCCCGCTCATCAAGCGGATCGATGGATTCATCCGGCCCCCTGCATATTTCCTTCAAGCAGGGCACAACCTGTTTTCGCAGCGGATCGTCCGGATCACCCCAATCAATCAAGTCAGAATACTCCTGCGTGATTTTATAAGGATGAAACTGTTGAACAGCATCTACAGCTCGCTGCTCCTCCCGCGTCAGTTTGTCCCAACATCGATTGTCGACATTCACAGGCATGCTACCAATCGCTCCGCGACAGCATCGGCCATGGCCAATCCTTTCTTCGTTGGATATATGCTGTCATCGCTCCCAAAAACTAAAAAACCACCCTGAACAAGCTCAGACACCTGCTCCATCATCGCTTTGTTACTTTCAATCTCCAATTTGCTTAAACCCCACTGAGTCCGCAAACTCAAAAACAGCTTTTCCACCCACTCCATCCGTTGATCGATCTGTTCCCGCCCGGAAATCGGCGTTTCCAGACTATCTATCAAATGGCAATATGTCTGAAGATGATCGACATTCCACCACCTTTCTTTTCCGTTAAAACTATGCGCTGAAGGACCAATGCCCAGATATTTCGACCGAAACCAATATTTCAGATTGTGATGTGACACATACTTTTCTCCCAAAGCATAATTGGATATTTCATAATGCCGATATCCACGCTCAGATAAATAATCATGCGTCCATTCAAACTGATCCGCTTCCGCTTTTTTCGATATCGTTTTTACTGTGCCGGAAGCGACATCTTCCGCTAATGGCGTACCGGATTCCACTGACAACTGATAGCATGACAGGTGATGAGGCGCATATTCACAAATCGTTTGAAGCGTCTTTTTATACGATCCAAACGTTTGGCCGAAAATTCCCATCAGCAGATCGACACTGAACGTAACTAGTTTGACATTTATATCTTTTCGAGACAAATCCGACGTTCTGGCCGAAGTGTGGCGAAAACGCTCCAGTGCCGCCAGCGCCTGATCCTGGTCATGACGCCTTCCAAGAAACTGCAACGCTTTTGGATCCAACGATTGAACACCAAGACTGAAGCGGTTGAAACCATTTTCAATCCACATGTTCACGTTGTCTTCCGTCACATCGCCAGGGTTAACCTCTATGGTCATTTCAGCGTCATCTAACACCAAAAAACGCGCCTCGATTGCGTGCATCAGACGTTCCACATGGGCTCGCCCCAAAAGAGACGGCGTTCCACCTCCCCAATATACCGTATCGAACTCTTTCCATTCGTTCGCTGACATCTCTATTTCCCGGCATAGGCAATCCACCATTCGGGTCACAGCATCCTCAGACACTTTTAAAGTGGAGAAAAATCCACAATATCGACATTTGGACAGACATATAGGTATATGGATATACAGGCCGGGTAAAGACTCCCCTTGCGGGAGATCAGTCATTTTTCACCTTTAGAATCGATACGAACGCCTTGTGGGGAATCATCACTGAGCCGATCATCTTCATTTTCTTTTTACCTTTTGCCTGTTTTTCAAGCAGCTTGCGTTTACGCGTGATGTCTCCCCCATAACATTTAGCCAATACATCTTTTCTTATAGCAGACACTGTCGATCGGGAAATAATTTTTCCACCAATCGACCCTTGAATCGCTATTTTGAACATTTGGCGAGGAATTTCCTCTCTCAACCTTTCACAGATATGCACACCTTTTTCACGAGCGCGGTCACGATGGACAATCGCGGACAAAGCGTCCACTTTTTCACCGTTGACCATTATATCAAGTTTGACCAGATCGCTCTCACGATAATCTATCAAGTCATAATCAAACGATCCATATCCTTGTGTCACACTTTTCAACTTGTCATAAAAATCAAAAATCACTTCCGACAACGGCATATCGAAAAGCACTTCCACTCGACCCGCCGACGGATAATTGAAGCGCACATTTTCTCCTCTTCGGCTGATGCACAGATTCATCACTGCTCCGGTGTATCGCTCCGGAATAATTATAGAGGCCTTGATATACGGCTCCAGCGCTTTTTCAATAGTCGATGGATCAGGATAATAGTGTGGATTGTCAATCTCTATTTCTGTTCCATTTTTGAGTTTAAAAAGATATTTGACGCTTGGAGACGTCATGATAATCGACTGGTCAAATTCTCTGTCCAAGCGCTCCTGAAAGATTTCCAAATGTAAAAGTCCAAGGAAGCCGCAACGGAACCCTTGGCCGAGCGCTATAGAGCTGTCTCGTTGAAAAACGACGGATGCATCATTCAACTTATATCGCTCTAGAGCATCCGCAAAAGATGGAAAATCGTCGGCATCTATCGGGTAGATAGACGAGAAAACGACAGGTTTAATTTCTTTGAATCCCGGAAGCGGTTCCGGTCGCGGATTTTTTTGGTGAGTGATCGTGTCACCTATCCTGGTATCACTGACGGTTTTAATGCCAGCTATGAGGTATCCTACTTCTCCTGCTGTAAGTTCTGCTTGCTTACGACGCTTCAGTTCAAAAATCCCCACTTCTTCCACTTTGTAAACGCTATCCATGGCCATCAATCGGATCATATCCCCTTGCTTGACCGTGCCATCGATTACGCGGCAACTGATGATCGTGCCTCTATAGGGATCGTAACCGGCATCGAATATAAGCGCTGCCAGATTTGCGTTCGGGTCTCCCGTGGGGGGAGGAATCGTTTGGACAATAGTCTCCAAAACATCCTCGACGCCTTGGCCGGTTTTGGCTGAGCATAACACCGTTTTATCGGCATTCAACCCCAGTTCGGTTTCAATCTGTATCATCGTTTGATCTATATCGGCAGAAGGCAGGTCAATTTTGTTGATGACAGGGATTATTTCCAAGTCATGCTCCATTGCCGCCAGCAGGTTTGCCAAGGTCTGGGCTTCGACTCCTTGTGAAGCATCCACCAGCAGCAAAACGCCCTCACAGGATGCCAGCGCTCGAGATACCTCGTATGAAAAATCCACGTGTCCAGGAGTATCGATTAAATTTAAAAAGTAGGTCTTTCCGTCCCGAGCAGTGTACGGCAGCCGGATAACGTTGCTTTTTATCGTTATCCCTCTTTCTCTCTCGATATCCATGTTATCCAACAATTGATCATGAAATTCTTGTTCTTTGACCATACCGGTCATTTGGATCAATCGGTCAGACAGAGTTGATTTTCCATGATCTATATGCGCAATAATACTGAAATTACGAATTTGTTTCACATCGTTCGCCTCCGCCGCTGTTTGTACTCACCAATAGCGCGCTCGTCAACTTTACCGCGGGATTATTTCCGTCTTCAGCTATCTCCAGGAAGGGTAACGGTTATCCATCCCATCAAAAGTCAATTGGATTTCCTTGCCGGTATCCAGATCGACAATCCATAAATCCCAATTGTTTTTTTGACCATTTTTTCCTCGGGCAAAACACAGACGATTGCCATCGGGTGAATAACAGGGATCGTAATCATATTCTTTTGAATAGGTTGCTTGGAGATTTTTTTCTTCTTTAATCGAGTGAATGAAAATATCGGTCGTGTTACCAACATTTTCCGATACAAAACACACATTTCTCCCGTCCGGAGACCATTTAGCTCGACACCCGGGTCGAGAACCAATTCGTTTTGGTTGGCCTTTATTGAGAGATATGGCGCTGATAAACCATCCTGGTTTTCCAGGCTCATCTTCGGTGTAAACAACTTCTCCCTGAACAGGTGATACGGATGGCAAGATACTGCGTCCGGGTATTTGGGGAGTAATCCTGCTGATACTGATTCCATTGCGTCCCATGATATACAGGGCGAGTTGGCCATCCCGATCCGAACAGAACACAATCTGATTTCCTTTAGGAGTCCAGGAAGGAGATTCATTTACTGCATCGCTCCTACCCGTCAAATTTCTTTTATCCGAGCCATCCGCCTTCATGATCCAGATATCCATTTTCCCTTCTCGATCACTTTGAAAAGCTATCCATTGGCCATCAGGTGACCAGACCGGCCAAAAATCTTCCCCTGGGCGCTGAGTCAATTGAACAAGACCGGTTCCATCCGGTTGGATTCGATATATATCGGAGTTACCAGTTCGCTTGGACGTGAACAGTATCCCTTGTGTCATTTCAGTGTCCGTCACCTGTTCACCGACTTTCCAAAAAGATAACATCTGTTCACGTGCCTTGGCCTGTAACGGGATATGTATAAAAACAGTTGACACTATTGATACCAACGTAATCCATAGAAGATATTTCGTTATTTTAGACGGGAATGGGCTTAAGCAGTTTACCACCAACATAAAACCTCCACCAATCGCCAGTTCACGCACAGCAGCGTAAATATTGTTGAATCCGAAGAGTAATGCCGCCGATCCACGCCAAATATCCTGAAAAATTGGAATCGGCGAAATAAAATAACGATTCGACAGCGGCCATAAAAGCATACATCCTTTTGGAAATGTTCTATCTCCTGTTAAAAAATCAATAAGTATATGTGACCCCACTAGCACGAAGACAAGTATAAACGCCCGTGTTCGTTTTATGCCAAATACTGGCGCTATCAATGCTAGGCCGGCAGCAATAAGTAAAGCAAATAGCAGGGTATGGGTTATCTGATGGTGTATATAACTTCGCGTTATCAGTGTTGCTAGCAGATCGATATCAGAAAGATTTGCCAGCAAAACTGCCATGACAGCGCCTATAGCATGCTTGCGTGAGACAACATCGGTTGGTTTGCGCTGATTCCGAAGAGTTGTCCAGTAGATACCTATACCCGCAAGGCTATGAGCGATAGGGCTAGCCAAATTGTATTACCCGCCTTTTCATGGCTGAGATATTTTGACAGGATAAGCCATCAGCGTGATGCTCGAATGATACCGTCATAAAATCCTTGTGCCATGATATGATACCCATCTTCGTTCGGGTGTCCCCAATCGCAGAATAAATCCGGCAAATGCCCATATTCCTTGAACATCAGGTCCAGATCAACCAATTCCACCCCCATCTGGATAGTCATTTCGATAATATCCTGGTTATTGGCGTCAATTTCATGTTGAGCTACGGCAAAGTGACCTTCCGGATTGACGGGTATGATGGTGCTGACAATCGGAATTGTGCCCCGGTCTCTGGCAATTGAAACCATTTCCGCTAAATGTCCCCCAACATCGCAATACATTGGTGGATCACAGTTTCCCGGGTCAACTGAATCGTTTGTTCCAAACATGATCAACACATATTGTGGATTACATACTCGCAGCCGACTGTTTATATTTTCAGCGCCCCACTTGGATTTCATTCCACCAAGAGCAATATTCACGGTTGAGGTTCGAGGTCCCCAGATCAACTCCAGTTTCTCCTGCAAAATATCAAGGTAACCGTTATCGAAACATTTACCCTCTGTGATCGAATCACCATATCCTGCCACCCGTTGGAGACCTGGCTTGATCAGTTCAAACGGTCTACCGAAAGGTCCGGGTCTGCCGTCATCGTCGTGGCCGGCTACGTTCCAGAACAAGGTTAGGGGAGCATAATGCCAGTCTTCATCCGTAATTCCGAGATCGATACTAAAATCATATTCCGTGAAACCGGATTGATATAAAGTGATAATTTCCATATCGCCATATTCATCGGCATACAGGCGTATATGGTAATCTTCGTTTATTCCGACAGGTTCCCATTCCAAAATCGGCGGTAATGATTCCGGCTCATATGCGGCGCCATCTTCCGGTCCAATAATTTCCGGCGGCTGAATAAGGGTTTTAGATATTCGACAGACATCTGACCAGGGCCCTGCTGTCCCTGTATCTGTTTCTGCAGCCACACGCCAATATAACACAATTTCAAATGGGTCCCAGTCCGTTCGATCGATATCGCCCAAATCGAGTTTTGGCTCATTCAACATCAGCCTGGCAAAAGGATTGTCAAAGTTTGCCTGCATTGAAAATTCCATCGAAAACCAGTTCAAACCATCAGGATTGCTCCAGTTGAAATACGGCATAGGAAGCTCGTGGGTATATCGTCCATCTTCCCCGTGATTCACGACAAGTTTTTCGAATGTCGATTTATGAAAACAGAACGTTTCACTCCATTCTTCAACATACCTTCCCGTCGATCGGCCACGGACCCGCCAATACAACTGAGCTGTTATTGGTTTCCAGAGTTCTACAGGAACAAGTTCACCCAAATTATAGGTCGTTGTCATACCGACATCGATCGGGCCTGTTGCAAGTTCAAATTGTGGATCTAGCCCAAATTCGATCTCGAATTCTGTATGAAGATGATCCTGCCATTCAAAATAGACGCTGTCGTCATCTTTGCCGAAACGTGTGTCATTCTTTGGCTGAAGAAGCTCAGGCGCCGCCTTACAGGGCGCTGTAAAAAAGATTAATGTCAATGTAATACCCAACAGCACACAGCGCTTTTTGGTCATAATCAACCCTCCAAGATTGCTATGATAATCAACGATTTCTATATTTCAAGTTTTGGGTAAAACCCTATTGCAAACGCTATCGAATTTACTTTTTTTCTACGAGTTCGATGCGTTTTAACGCTGCGCGGGCTTCCCGGCCAACGACGCCATTTTTATAAGGCCTTTTCTTTGCCAGTGTTTTGATCCAATCATGACTTTTCGGTGTGTCTATCTTCATTAGAGCTTCAACCGAAGCCTTTTTCAAAGGTATCATCCATTGGGGAGTCAACAATTTTTCTTTCATTGTGGCTACTCCACTGATGAAATCGATCACTTCATCAATATAGTCCTGATTGTGTTTTGTCGCGCTTGCCAATAGGGCAAGAATTTTCGCTCGCTCATCCACTTCGTAGTCATCACCGACCGCGCTGAGCCGATTATAAGCATTGATCAGAGCACGCACTGATTCCGGCGGCGTAATCGATTCAAATATTGCATATACTTCTTCCCTGATTTGTTTACGTCTATCAAGCAAGGCAAGAATCATAATTTTGCCCAAAGGATGATCGTTATCACTCTTAATTTGATCGGAAATCTCACCTAACCTGCTATGGATAGCGGATATGACTTCATATCTCACCCGCCAGTCTCGATCACGCAACACCTGTTTCAAAAAAGCCGGTTTATTCAGCGAAGCTACTCGGCCAATAATCGTGGCAAGATTTCGACGAAGCTGCCAATTTTGGCTCGACAACCCTCCTAAACATAGCCAAACAGAAAAAGCGCCCCATTTTGAAATGGTTTCAATTGTATCGAAACGAATTTTTTTCTCCTGTTCAGTCAATCGTTTAAACAAGTATTTAAAATATGTGGCTCCTGCAAACGATCTCCAGGTTTCAATTAGAGCATCCTGCAGTTTTTCATCTGTGAACCGGTCAGGCGAAAGATCGTGTTCCGCCAAAGGAATTATTTGAGCGATAAAAGCGTTAAAATCTTTTTCAAGAAACACATGAGCTAACTGTTGCCAAAGTTCAAGAAATGCCAACGCTATGGGTTGCGACAGCGTTTGTCGGCTTAATTCGCTCGATAACGTTTGAATTATTGAACAGTCCCTCGTTTTGGAACAGCTATCACAAAATGTAGAAAGAGCCTCCCGAATAATACGAACCAATTTACTGAGTTCGTTTTCAGCCGGCATGTCGCTTAAAATTTTTAAAAACCCATTTATCGTAGATTCACAATAATCACAAAATTTTTTACAGAATGTGATCGCCTGTTCTGAAAAGTCATCGATAAAATCTTGGGGGATGTCTTTTTGGTCAGTAAATCCATCAAGAATAATAAAAAACAACGGCTGGATAATTTCCGGCTCGTTTGTTAAAAGAACCCGGTGATTCAGCTTTCCCATAACAGTTGGAAGTGTGACAACAGCTGGGGCAATCGACGCCAACTGGAGCTTTGCAGTAGAAATTAAAGTGTTTTTTTCAACCTTTTTAACATGAACAAGCTGGTCGAGCTGTTTCATCAACTCCCGAACTCTCTCTCGGTATTCAGCTAAATCTTCAACACGCTGAAGAACAGAATCATAATATTGCGCGAAAAGGCCAATCATTTCCCGGATATTATCCATGTTTGCTTGGCTCATTAAACGATTGAATTCCTCAGAGCGTCTATCAACAGAAATCGTCGCCAAATATGGCAGCATCAGCTTGAGAATTTCTTTTTGTCCTTCCGCACTCGATGTATCTCCATCAGCATGAACACGCTCCATCACTTCGCCAAGAATGTGAATCCAACGATCACTTTCCGCTGTCAAAAAGTCTCTGATACTTAGGGGAGAATCCTTTCGAAGCTCCCACCTGAGTTGTTTCTGAATCGCCCACGCCGAACTTTCGACATTGTTCGTAATTTCCCAAAACAGAGTTTTCCGCGTGCTCTTATTCAACAACGCTGGTAATTTTCCGGACAAAAGCAAAGGAAGCATTTTACCTTCCTGTACCCCAATGGTCGCGCTTCGGGAGGAAACGACGATACGAGAACCCGTTTTTAAATTCAATTCCTCGTATTGATGTTCAGCAACTGTTGGTTCAAAAGGTGCAGTAAGTGTTTTTGCCATCCACAGGAAATCATCCGGTGACACATCGGGTTTGATCGCAATCACCAAGATTTTCCGTTCGTTGAACAACTGACACACCCTTCCCATGACCTGGTTTTTTTCTGCAATTTTCAAAGGAATCAACACTTTACCAACCTGGAAAACGTCGTCCACAGGAGTAATGGATACGACACCATTATCGGCTGCTAACAGTCTGAATGAACCCATCAGCCGAACAGCAGCTTCTAAAGATCCTATGTGTTCAATTGTATAAACTTCCACTGTTTTCAAAAGTGTCTGGAAATCAGCACAAAACCGGGTGACCTGTTTATAATCATGTTCTGAAGTCTTTGGTGCAGCCATAATGTGTCATCTCCATCTTTAAAGCAAAAAAAGGTTGACACTATTCTTTATGTCTAGATGTTATAATAATATTTCTTTTGCATTTTAGTCAAGCCCTAGCCTAAAAAAGGTAATAACGTGTAATTTTTTACACTCGCTAAAAAAACAATTCTTCTGATTTCAATCGAAATTTAAAAAACTGATATCTCCTCTGGAGCCGGCATAAAATGTGGCATGACGTGTTGAGTTGGAGAGCGCATTGCTATCCCTCGTATAAACCAGTGTACAGGTAAATTCTCAAAACTGATTTCTACTGCTGTTAGCAACCGATGTTCGGATAAATTGTAACAGGCGCGTGTATCGAACAAATCGACCTCAAGAGGATTAGAAGCCGGCCATCTTCGCTCGATCAGGCTTCCATTTTCAGGTGGGTACACTTCTGAACAACCGGTATGCTTTCGAAATGCTACCGGCAATTGAACTCTATCACCGTGAATATCGACAAGAATGATTTGCCCGATTTGTTGGGCTTCAGCCAACAGCTCCGCTGAACCGTCAATTCTTGAAATCAACTCTATCGTTTCTGCTTCTACCGGCTCAGCAAAAACCCAACGCAAATTTCTACCTGTTGAACCCAAAGGGTTCTCGATACAGGTCATGCTCCCAGGAGAAAGAAATCGATCTTTATCGTATTCAGCACGATACCTTCTTGCTTTTATTTGAAATTCGGGGCCGATCACCAGTCCTCCAGCCATGCCTTGATATCCTGTTGACGAGTTTAATTTGAGCTTTGAAGTCGAAGAAACGATTGAACCAGCGCTGAATAAATTGACAGCGTGATACGTACACGGCGATATGCAGCACCAGACAAGCCAACCCATCACGGTTATCCAGCCAGTTGATAATAAACTCAGGCATAAACCGGTTTTTTGCAACCAGATACAACGTAAAAGCCAATCAATTTTCGGCAATAACAAGAAAATCAGAACACTTATCACGACTCCAAAAAGCCCGATGAAAAAACTTATACCATCACCGCGAAAGACCTGAATCAGCAGGCTTGTACCGATCAACTCAGCAAGCAGTTTTGGAGCTGATATGAATTGCGCTCGTATTATTTCCCAACTGGTGATGTCTGTCCATGGAGCCCCAAACCTAGATAAGTAATATTGAGCCATCAACAAGAGATTCCAGGCAATTAAAACACTTCCTATTCCCCACAATAGTTTTCGTAGCCATCGTCGAGAGGTCGGTCGAGCCCATGCGAACACTATCATCAAACCCAAAGCAAAGCCGGGAGCGATGTTCAGAAAGCGTCGCATGCCGAAACCTACACCTGCCCAGTCTCTGCGCACTGCATTGAGATAGGATTGAGTGACAACCACGACCAGCAATCCCCAGGTCATACGTCGTGATCGCCGCCATAAAAAAGGTAACACCAGCAATGCTGGAAGCAATATCGGATTCACTGAAAAAAGGCCCAGGACTTTATCGAACAGTATCAATCGAAACCTCGGATTCGTCCAGAGCATTCCCCCTTCCCCTTGAGGGTCAGTAACCCATGTTCCATAAAGGGTTTTTGTTATCATTAGTTGTGGTGCAACTACACAGCCAAGAGCGACCGCGAAAACCAGCCATTTCAGAAGATTCTTTTTCACAATCCTGGGCTTAACCAACATGTCACGAACGATGTCTATGGCCGGCAGCGCCAGCAGGAGAAAATTCTGCCATCTGGCGATTACGGCTAATCCCGTCACGATACCAAACAGAGCAAACTGGCTGATTGAAAAATTGCTCCGGTTTGACACAAACCAGATAGTGAGAAAAGCAGCAGTGAAAAGAACGCTGAACGCATGAGCGAACGCCGGCGTGACAAATAAAAAGGCGGGAAGATGGGATGCTCCAAGTAAAAAAAACAGACCGGCGGCTCGGTCCTGAGGATCAAACCCGGCTTGACGGCCAATCCGATCCATTACATATAATGCCCCTAAACCCGCCAGCATTGACGACAGCATCGGTAAAAACCGGGTGACCAGCCCATATCCCGTTGTCGAAACAGGTAAGCCTAAACCCTTCAATAACAAAGCCGCTATATGACCCAGCATAAAAAACGGCATCCAGAGTATTGCTGGGCCAAATGAAAATATATTCGGTGGATACCCGGTTTCTTTCCATCCACCCGGTAGATAATCCTTTAGAACAGGCACCCATTCCCACGTGAAAAACTCGCGTTCGTCATCGAAGTTAAAATCGTTTTGTAGCGTCCAAGACCGAAGATATTCGTAATAATAGGCGCCATCTGAGTTAAGACGTGGAGAAAACAAAAACGCCTGCAAAATAATAAACAGCCACATGACCGGCTTCAGATGTCCAAATGTCTGCTCGCGAACCATCATGTCCGTCATAGTATCACAGCATAACTACTCTTGTCAGGTAAATACGATAGAGGAAAAATAGTGATGAGAGGGTTAATTTTCAGTCCGAAAGCGTTCAACATTTATTTGTTCCACTCCATATTTTTCAAACTTTGGGGTCACATAAAAAAATTTGCTCTATCAGTACTGATTTCATTAAAATGAAACAAGGAGGAACAAAGAAATGAAAACGTTTGTTTACCGGTATAGATTAGGACTTTTACTCATTGTTTTAGTAGGGTTAGTCGTGTTCTGTAGCGAATCGATCGCCTCATCGGAACAACTTGCCTTGATACAGCAAGCCATTCGCGAGACGGGCGCCTCTTGGACAGCCGGCGAAAATTGGGTTACAGGCCTCGCTCCGACCGAGCGAAAATTGTTATTAGGGGGAAATGAGTCGCTGCCGGAGGATGCCTTCCCCGATGATATTATCGTTTGGCCGGATACGCCCGACTCTCGCGCAGCCGCAAGTTCGATGGACTGGCGCAACTATGGCGGCCATAACTGGATGACACCGGTTAAAAACCAAAAAAGCTGCGGGAGCTGTGCAGCGTTCGCAGCGTGTGGCGCTGTTGAAGCAGGAGCCCGTATAGCAGTAACGAACCCAAACCTGGAGATCGATCTTTCCGAACAGCATCTTTTTTCATGTGGAGGCGGCAGTTGTGCCGAAGGATGGACTCTTAGCGCCGCCATGGACTTTTTCATGTCTTACGGCGTTCCGGATGAAAACTGCTTACCATATACCGCTACCGACAACAATTGCCAAGCAACTTGCAGTGATTGGCAATCACGCGCAGTAAAAATCTCTCACTGGCAATGGATTACTCAAACCACCTCAAATGAAACAGCGATTAAAAACGCCTTGCTCGAAAGACCCATTCCATGCCGAATGGTGGTATATGAAGATTTTTATTATTACACTTCAGGAGTTTATACCTACACTTGGGGCGCATCACAAGGTGGGCATTTTGTCGTTATTGTGGGTTGGAACGATCAGGAAAACACTTGGATATGTAAAAATAGTTGGCGTTCTGATTGGGGGGAATCCGGGTATTTCAGAATCCGGCGTGACCAGGTTTCGATCGGCGCCTATGCCATCCTTCCATTTTTCGATTCCTCACCGCCCCCGACACCACCCCCTTCGCAGGCGCAGTTGTATTTCCGAATGCCGAAAACCTATTTTTATCCGGGAGATGTTTTTTATGTTCATGCCATCATCGACAATCCCGGACCGACAAAATACGATGCCGCTTTATTTGTCGCTTTGAACGTTTATGACGATTTCTGGTTCTGGCCCACCTGGGTTCACTATCCTGACGGTTTGAGCTGGGCATGGATCAACATGAACCACGGCGCTTGGTATTGGGAAGTGATGCCGGCATTTGAATGGCCTCAAATTTACGCAAGCATGTCGAACCTCTTGCTTATCGGAGCCACTTTGGACAACAGCATGAGTCATCTGCTGACAAACGTAGCCGCACAACCTTGGGGGTTTGGGTTTTAATCTGCCTTACTTTATTTCCCTGTCCCATACGTCCCATATTCCTATTTTTTTACCCTCAATACACCGATATATTCCCTAACACTTTTATCTATCGCTTACCCCAATAACTTGATTCCTTCGCCAAATTATGTATTATCCACGCGGCTGGTAACCTGAACCACGTTTTCTAAGGAGATTTTATAATGGCAAAAAAAACAACTCACATTGTTCTGGGAGTACATATCACCGGTCGGCAGGTCAATGCCGCCAAAGTACAAGAACTCTTGACGAAATATGGCTGTAACATTAAGACACGACTGGGTCTGCATAATATCGATGAATGCTCCTGCAGCACAAACGGGCTGTTGCTGTTGCACATGTCCGGCGAACCATCAGCTAGCCATGAACTAGCTGAAAAACTCAGCGCACTGTCTGGTGTCAGTGTCCAAAAAATGGTTTTCGAATACGAAAACGAATAAAAACACCTATTTATAGCGTTATCGTTTTACCAGGCTCAACGATTTCTACTTGAGCTATAGCGGATGCGTGTTTCCGAAAGCTTTCTGCGTCTTGGGCAATGATGTCCCCAATATGGTTTTCGAATACGAAAACGAATAAAAGCGCTTATTTATAACGTTATCGTTTTACCAGGCTCAACGATTTCTACTTGAGCTATAGCGGATGCGTGTTTCCGAAAAACTTCAGGGTCCTGAGCAATGATGTCCCAGGTGTTGAAATGCATCGGCACGACCGTTTTCGGCTTCAACATACGCACCGCTTCTACAGCATCGTCCGGGCCCATCGTGAAGTTGTCCCCGATCGGTATCAAAGCCAAATCGATCGGATTCATTCGACCGACCACTTCCATTTCAGCGCTCAAACCCGTGTCACCGGCATGATAAATTGTCTTTCCCTCCACGGTGACCAAGAATCCACATGGATTGCCGGTATAGACAACTTTTCCGTTATCTTCGATCACAGCCGACCCGTGTAGAGCAGGCGTCAGTTTGACACGCCCCCAGTCAAAACTTTTTGCGCCGCCGATGTGCATCGGATGAACCTGGCATCCCTTTTCCTGAAGATAAAGCGCCAGCTCAAACGGCGCAATCACAAGCGATCTGTTCCCCTTGGCAATCGCGATCGTATCACCCAGATGATCGCTGTGACCATGCGTCACTAAAATCACATCAGCTTTAACAGCGGAAGGATCACCCTGCATCTGTGGGTTACCGGTTAAAAACGGGTCGATAAGAATTGTCACAGTACCTGTTTTAATCCCAACAGCGGAATGTCCGAAATATTTGATTTCTACCATGTTTCACCTCCATCTACGTGCTGTTGATGACATGTCATCACACAATGCTTTTATTTTAGCAGTGATACCATTCTCGATCAATTTTTGGACTTATTTCTGATCTTCTGGAGGGTCATTGCGCTCCATCGTCGATATCCCGATGCCTACCCGCTGCTAATTTCAATGCGATAAGGTTATCAAATTGAATATTTGTTATGTTTCCTCAAACTGTCTTTAAATAGTGTATGATTCTATTTTGCATACAATATATGAAAACAGATTTAAGAGGGCCTACGGCCCATAACCCCATTCTTTGAAAGCAAAACCACCCATGATATCGTCCATTTCCTGATTCAGCATAGCGCCAAAGAATCCCAGGCCAGTTACGATATCCTGGCCGGTATCGGGCCAGTCAAACGACGGAATGACAATAACTTCCGTCGTGCCGGTTGGAACGTTTATGTTTCTGAAATCGATATCTGCATGTTCAGGATAGTCAAACAGCGCCCAAGACGGCCAGAACCAGAACTTACCATAAACTTCCAGGATGAAGAATGTCGCCACATCAATCAACGGCTCATCTGGATTATCTAAATAACCGATAATGGAAAACTCGTCCCCGGGATGAGCCATCTCCGGCATATCGAGCCGCACACCTAACGGATAGCTGGGCGTAGGAGAGGGCGTGTTGGTCGGTATTGGTGTATATGTTGGTGTCGGCGTCACTGTGGGTTCAGGAGGCTCTGTTGGAGTATTTGTCGGTTGCGACGAAGTATGATCGCCATACCCACGCACCAGCCAATTACCTTTGAAAGTGGCGCCGACATCATCGATTAATGTCCAGTTGGCATTGGGAGGCAAAAGTGGGGGATCGGGTGGCTGTTGTGTCTTCCACCATCCAGCCCAGGAGCGCTCTTTTGTAGAATCTTGATCTTGAGCAGCCGGAAAATATTCTGTTCCTGGAGTTTCCATAGCGATGACGCCGATCAGCACATCACCAGGCCCACCGAAATACACAGGCGTACCGGAAATGTCATAATCATTCCAATCATTGAGAATCTGGACTGTTTGAGGAAAAGATACCAGGAAATCTGAGCCGACTGCTGGATCAACGTTTCCAGCAGTGTTTTCATAAACTACCAATAGTATTTCGTCACCAACACTCATCCCCTCAACTTTTGAAAAGAAAACACTGATAGAATTCAAATTAAAGGGAAAATCACTCGGATCTGGAGTGAAGCGGTTCAACCAAATGATTGCCGCGTTCCCTCCAATTCCAATATTGTTCTCCATCGTTCCATCGTCAAGTATCAACTCAACATCTGAAAGCGCTTTCGATGGATATATCTCAGAATCCTTCTCCAGGTCGACTGAATGGAAAGCAGATCGAACACTGTGTGTAGAGACACCATGGTTGATGAATAGACCTGAAGATAATGTGTCTTTGCAGTAACCTAACCCATTGGACAAAACCAGAAGATATACTGCAAACATGACTATCAGAATCCTCATGTTTGTTGAACATTTCATACTTAGTTCCTCCTTTTTAGACACAAATAGTTGCCTAAATATTGTTTGTGTCACTTACCCAAAGTATAAATAATTCAAAAAACAATGTCAATAAAAGGCTGTTGAGCTGGATTTCTGACAGGGAGGGTTGGAAAACAAAGTCAGACTCATCCAGACGCTTGCTCACGGGAAACCGGGCAGCACGTAATCGTCGTTGATAATTGGGCAGATCACAACCTTGCAGTTCTTCTTTAACCAGGCCGGAACCGGAAATAAACTTAGATCAAATTGTCGTGGCTGACCCTTCAGCACACCTCGAAATATAACCTCAAAACTGGGGAAAGTTTTTGGCCAAATTCTAGGGTTTTTTATTGGCCGGTAACATATGGGACAACAATGAGTCGATGTATAGGAAATTTATGAACATTTATCGGGTGTACGGCTATTGTTAACCCCTTAATCGTAATACAAAGAAACTGTCTCGCAGAAGATAAATCTGGAGACAGTTCCTTTCATTTCATTATCAGATGTCAGATTATCTCACGACGGAATCCTGATCCATCATACTAAACGAAGGATTATTCAAAGTGAAACCGTTTCTACCATCATTCAGATATTCTTCACCGCTGCCGATGACCTGTATATCCGTCAGACCATCGTTGTTGATGTCGATCAGATGAAGCGATTCAGCATAGGTAGGCTCAAGTACCACTGGAGTTCGTGTTTTGCTATTGCTGAATGGATCAAAGAAAACGTTTATGTCACCGTTCTTATCGATGGCAACTAGGCTGGTTTTCTTCTGATTATCCAGAACACCAATATATGCTGATTGCGCATTATCGATATTCAGATGAAGGTCTGGGGTGGTCTTTTTCGCTATTGGACCCAGAAACACGCGCACACCATCTTGACAACAATAGATCAGGTCTTTTTGGTCATCCTGATTGATATCACCTGTCAGCGTGGAATTGACCAAATAATCGAACCCATTCGAATTACCCCCACTCACGATAAAATTACCGTTTTGGTCATTTTCATAGATTATTGACCCACTTTCCGTCGTAACAATCAGATCATTGTAACCATCTCCATTCACATCTATCAATGATATGTCTGTGGGGTTTTCGATCAAACCGGGATCGATTACAACAGGACTACAGGGATCACTATTAAAAACAAGTTGTATAATCGAATCTGAATCTCCTTCTTTTGTTATCATGACTTCGTCCAGTTTAGTCCCATTAATAATTTCATTGATGAGACTCCCATTTTGTGGTTCGAGAATTGCGCCATATTCCGATTGGACCTTATATTCAACTGTACGATATCCTCTATCCAACTGACAGACATCGGGACCTAGATCAGATCGAGTTGAGCCATAATTCAAATCAAACGGCACCTGAATATTACGACCAGTATCGACACATGGGCTGTCACCTTGAGAAGGATCCGCAGCAGACTGCTGCAGGTTGTAGTTTTTCACCGACAGATTTACATACAACGGATCAACGAACAAATTCTTATACTGGGCGAAAAAAGAGGTGTTATCTATTTCAAAGTCCTTTTGGTTATCATAGAAACAACAATAGGCTGCCCTCAAAGATGCCCTTTCCAATTTGATCGCAGCTGTTGAAGAATTTGTTATAATACTGTTAGTGATGATGTTGTTGTTAGCATAGATAGGGTCATCAATTTTTATAGTTCCAATCAGATTCTCAAGATCTCCATAGATGCGCAATCCATAATTGTTATTATCTAGCGTACAATCTTTCACCTCAATTAAGGAATTACTTGCTATTAAACCGTTTTCATTGTCTACAAACAGGCAATTCTTGACTCTAGCTTCAGAATCTATTGCAAAGATTGGCGCCCAATCATCATCCCCAATACAATTCAAGAAATGGTTGTTGAAAAAGTATCCAACAGAAGAATAAAGAGCGACAGAAACCTTGTCGAGTGTGCAATAACTGATCGAATTAATAGATGGATGATTGGGATTATTGAGATCAGGTAAAGCGATATACGATCCTGTAATAGACTTAAGTTTTGTTCGAACGGGACCTTTTCCGACAATTGATGTAAATGCAGGAAGAATAACACCATCTTTAGGTATAACGAAGTCACCGGGACCTAGGATAATCCGATATGGAGTCTGTTCAGACGGAGGTGGGGTGCTGATATTTATTGAGTCGATTGCATGAGAAATGGTTTTCCAAGCTGTTGCTGGCGACATACCATCATTGGAATCGTCACCGTCAACTTTAACATGACGAATGAGGGAAGATTTTTGGGTGAAATTAAAAGGACACTCTTCCATTAAAACCAGACCGGGATTAAGAGTGCTGCTTGTGTCATTCCGCAAGAATTGTTGAGGTTCCCAATACGCAGCATAGAATGTACCATAAATATTTTGGATATTAAGATCAAAGGGCCAAGTAATATCAAAGAATGTTTCGGAACCTGCTTTGATGGGGAGTTGAGGATTACTCACAATGAAACTTTTCCAGTTACTAGGATCCGATTGATCATAGTAGAACATTTCTTCATCATTTACCTTTAAAACAACGGTACGTTCTGAGAAGAGTGTTTTACTCTCAGAGCCGTCTTCAAAAACTGTGTTCAGCTCTAGTTTACATTGATCTCCTGGTTTGAATGAAGGCCCTCCAACTAAACTTAAAGCTGATGATGGCGCGAAATGATTTCTAAATTCACTTTTTACCGGGCATGAGTCACTGATTTTCTTGAAATGAACGATGGCATCGCATTTACCATCTTCATTCATAAAATCTTTTATCTTCTCAGGAATCTCAAGATATCTCGTTCCCGGACCCATGCATTGTACAGACTGTTCCAAAACATATTTCCCATGTTTATTTTCAACCGTTGAATACCAGGTGAATCGATATCGAGTTCCATCCGGGAATGTTTCGGGATCCAGCAGCAGAACAAGAGGGTATTTGATCGGCATGTCGCCATGATCGCGAGGCTTGAGAAGATAGATGAATCCTTTTTCTGCAACGCCTGACATGTCTTCTTTCCGCAATGGGAAAACCATATTTGGTTTCAAGCCGTCAGAGTATAAATATTTATTTTCAAATAAGAATAATTGATCTAATATGGAATCATAGAAATCCGGTTCCATTTCATACCAAAATGTATCTGCAAATTCATATTTGCCATTTTCGGACAAATAAAAGTCTTCATTCTGAAGAATACCCGAGAACCTTTCAACAAATTCCGAGCCTATGTCATTTTCTTCGGTCGGGTAAAAAGTAGCATATTCACTATGATACGTCGGGTAGCATCCCGCCATAGCTCCGATATAGAAGTTCCATCGACCCTCTTCAGGATTATCCTTATCATAAAAATTTCCCCCCTCATCCGGCTGCGCATTAATTATATTATGATATTTATTGGGTTCACCATCCACAACAGGCTTTGCATTTTCAGGAAGGTCAGTGCCCCTGATATGTTGGTAGTATCTGATGTAATTATCAAGATACCAATCACTTGTCCGAGAACCATGAAATTCGATAGGCACATTCCATGACATATCTTTCGACCAAAAGGCCTCTTCATTTGTCGGATAATCGCTCGTTGCCTTCGAAGAAGAATTTGTTACCATATGATTAGACTCCCCATATTTCTCGTCGAGCTCACCCCGAAGATATCCCCCAACTTCCGAAATCCAAGTATAATAATGGTCAAGATGCGTTTCCTCAGGTGTTTCTGGGTAGGGATCCATGCTAGCAACTCGTTGATCAGGGCATGCGTAATAGGGATCACCGCCTTCGTGTATCTTCCAGGCATCGTTCAACTGATTACCGAGTTCAAATCTCCAGTTATTTGGCCAAGACCCCGATTCATCGATGATTTTGTCAAGATATTGTTTCATATGTGGGTAAAAGTTATCACTTATAGGATATATCATGAATTTGGACCCTTCAGCGTCAAGCCCATTCCATGGCATTAATGAAAGGCCGCCCCAATCCAGTATGCATAGTTCGGCTTCCATGCCTAGGCTATCAAGATATCGTAATACTTGACGTAATCGCGTCCAATAATCTTCTGAGAAATTCAGATGCCAACCCCCATTGTACGATGCGGCAGTTTCCCAAGGCCAAGCCTTGAAATCATTACAAGCTGTTTCTTCTCCAGGCACATAGTTGGCCCAGATCATCCAGATTCGAACAGAATTGAAACCTTGAGCATGGGCAAAATCTATTATTTGATGCCAATCAGATTCATTGGGAAAATCCTCAGTATTCAGCAATTGATATGCTGATTTGCTCAGAAGGTAGAAGGGGGTGTAAATCGTCTGAGGTGGTACTACACTTTTATCTACTTCTACTTCGCAAAAATGGTAAGGATGGTTGGGATTAGGTGCAATTAGAGCTTTCCCGGATTGAAACCAACAAAGCATAAATGTCCAGGTTAAAACAACAAACTTCTTTTTCATGGTTATTCTCCTTTGATATAAGTTGTTTTTAGTTCCGGCCAGCCCCTGCTGACCAAACCGTTTTTATCTATCGCTATCAGTGAATACGGTATATTGATGAACGGATCGTCGGCTTCGATTGGAATCGATAGGTGAAACAGGCCGTCATGAGCGGCCATATCACCATGAGCGCCGTCGTCATAGAGTCTAAGACCGGTCGCCACACCTTCATAGTGTATCTCCACCGTATCGATATCATCAGGGCCTTTCACATCAGTAGCCCAAGCATTGAAATGAAGCATCGACGTCTCTGCATCATAATGCGAACCGGCTGTCATAATTCTGGGAGGCATGTCTTCAACACGTGTCCAGACACCATCGGCCCGAGAAGCAAATACAAGAGAGGGTATCCAATCAGGACCCATAACCATGTCCGCATCATATGTGACCGTTGATCCAGGATATAGGCCGACATCATCAAAAAAAGTCCAGGTATTTCCGGTATCTGTACTTAAAGCGGAAGATAATGAAGGTACCCAAATCCAAGTGGGATATCTTGATGAGACGAGGCATCTCCTTGATTGTAAGTTTATATCAGAACCAATACGTTCCCAATCAAGGCCTTGATTGACCGATCTGAACAAGTTGAACGAATCACTTTCAAATACAATCTCGGGGTCTGTGTATGAAATGGTCAAATCATTTAAATACATCGTCGGTATGCGTGACACTTCGACCCATGTCGTTCCGGCATCAGAGCTTCGGAGAAGCTTTACTTCGGATGTTCTCCAGTTGACGGTCCCTGCATACATGACCGATGAATCCAGTGGTTTAAATTGAATGTGTCCAATCCGGACAGAGATGTTATGAGCATTGTACACTTCCGTCCAGGTTTGACCGGCATCGGCGCTTCGGATCATCACACCGTGCTGGCTGCCGCACAACAGAATCGAGTCATCGTCCGGATGGACAGCAATCGAAGAAGGGTATTCGAAATCAGCAGGTGTCAAATCCTTCCAGTCCAATCCACCGTTCAGGCTTTGCAGAATCTTCTTATATGCGAGCCAATAAACACCTTGATCGTTATTCATGCAGAACGCAAAGCCCCAACCCCCGCTGTGCTCATTCTTGTAATTGGTGAATTCCCATGTCTGACCGGCATCCAGTGAACGAAGGTTGTACCCATTTACTGTTTGAACATGCATTAACCCGTCCTTCACGGGGGATACGCCGATGCGATGAAGCGGAATTCCTGGAAACACCGATCCCGATTGTGCCCAGGTCGCTCCCCCGTCCCAAGTGAAATGCATGCCGCACCAGGTCTGATATCCGATGAATCGATTTGTATCCGATGGATCTATAGCAACTCCGTCGTAAAGGTAATAAGCCCATCGGGAGGGAGCGGTCTGCCAGGTCGCTCCTCCATCACTGCTTCGCAGGATATTGCTCTCGTAGGCAGCCCCATAACCTTCGACCGTGACAAAGAGTTCCTCGGTCGTAGTCCCCGTCACATCAAAATCAATAATATAGCTGGCAAAGGCATCGGTCAGTATCGACCAGGTAACCCCATTATCACTACTTTTCCATATGACGGAATCGTGAGATTTGATCAGATAGATCACGCCAGGAGTCTTGCCGAATTCGACAATTCGGATATATTCAAACTCAAATCCGAGCAGATTCCATGTTTCACCATCATCGACGCTCTCAAACAACCCTCGATCCTCTATCCTTGTGCCTTTGGTCGTTGCCAGAATTCGATTCTCATTAAAGGGATCCAATGCAAAACGATAAATTTGACGGTCTGTCACCAACTCCCAGGTTAATCCGGAATCCATGGACCTGTGTAATAAACCTGACGTCCCGTAGACTTTATTCGGGTTGGCTTGACTGAATTTTAGCGGATTAATATAACCTTTATCGAACCGAGTCCAATCTATTCCTCCATTCTCTGATCTGAAAATTGAAGACATATCGGAAAAAAGGACTATAGATGAATTGACCTGCGAAACTGCAAGACTTTCCGGCCATCGCACATCAAAAGGAATCTGCAGAAAGTTCCACGTCTTCCCGTTATCCGTGCTCTTGTAAACCGGCACTGTATCATTTTCCAGCAGTGCATAGATGACATTCGGATCCGAAGGCGCATACACCACTTCCAGGACCTTGCCGCCATACGGCCCCAGACGCTGCCAACCCTGTGGCGCCTCGACAGGAGATGGTGCATCAGCCGCTTTAACAGATCGATCATCGGTCAAATAAACCCCACTTAACAGACTTACAATCCATATTATAGCTAAAAACCTGCTGTTAAAATTATTTGTATATGGCATTTTTCTTCCTTTCTCAATAGGCTTCCGGCTTCTGTATTCCAAGAACGACAGAATATTGGCTTATCACGCGGTTTCTGGTTTCTGGTTCCCTGTTGCTAGCCGTTGGAAAGAGCCTATTGTAAGACGAGTTTCAGGTCTAGGGCTCGTTCGTGATTCACAGTAATTGTGTCAATTAAACCACAGATATTTTCTTTTATCAAGACCTTGTAATGAAGAGCTATTTCAGTTGTAGCCTTTTTTTATTTTGGCGCGGGCTCCCCTGTGGTCATTTTTCTGAAAACCGGCCTGGAATTCCGTTTTCACGGTTGAAAATCAGCGTTTTTCATACGGATATCAAAAAAATACAAGCCAAATACGCCTCTTCAGAGACACCACCCCATTGTGGGGTAGGTTATGGTGTAAAAATTGGTCTGATATCAAGCAGCTTTCGCTGCAGAAGGTGGTTTTTTTATTAAACTACGCATCATCTCCTTTCTCCCCGCTTTGATATGACCGACAGCCATGGCAAGCATGATGATCAATGCAAGGCTCATCCGAAGGCGCATCTTGCTCAAACCACGGATAAAGTGATGATCAAAACCATAACTGAGTGAGATACGGCTGTTCACACGTTCCACCGCTGTGCGCCGGGAGTATTCCCGTTGCCACTTGTAGCTCGATCGGGCGATCGGCGTAAATAATCGACGGTCCCGTGAGATCGGAATACGAATGCTTTTCATGAAATGAGGACACGCGGATTGACTATGACACGTCATACCCCAAGCCTTAACAGGACAAAGATATTTCAGCGATCGACGCTCTTTTTCATAGCCTTTGAAAGCCATCAGTTGATAAGCATGGGTCGCGGTGCAATAGCAATAAATGTTTCCCCGATAATCATACAGGAGGGTATCAGCAGCATACTCATTCAGTTGACGAGTCACCGGCTGACCCGGTATCCGGGCGACTTCATCACCTCCGCTTTTCCAGCAATTCCGAATATCAATAACCGGGCTGACTTGATACGCATCATATAAAACCTCAATCAGTTTATGATCATCCAATCCCCGATCAGCAGTCAGAATCTGACGACGACTCCCAACCGTTGGATGATGCTCAATATGCTCCTCCAATAAGGGAATGACCTGTTTCCCTTCCCGGACAGATGCCCGAGTGACGCTAAAAGCCACAGGGAGTTCATGTGTGCTGTCCACTAACATATGCAGTTTATAGCCAAACCAGCTTTTGACTTTCGTCCAGATATTCCCTCTCTGATCAACGCCTTTATACTCATGTTTACCCTAGTTCGCATCCGTATCCCGACGCCCATCCAGTGACCCTTTCTTCGAGGGTTTTCCTGCCGAAGATATCGCCTTACCATCAAAAGCCAAACGCTCTCCCAGATCAGGAAGATAGCGACCAGCCTCCTCGACCAAATCATCAAATATTTGTTTAATATCCGCTTCAAAACGACATAGGTTTTTCAAAAAATGTGAAAATGCCGGCGACGACGGCACCGCCTCTGAGCCACTGGCAGGGTCACATCCACAGATCATTCGAAGCTCTGCATTTCGCATCAGTTCGCGCCGTAAGGATTCAATAGACGGATGCTGAAAGACAATGCCCGCCATGATCATATTCCACATCATGCGTACGGGATAATCATTTCGACCTTTTCCCCGAAACGCTTCCATTTTCTTCATCAGGATCTCATCCGGAAGGGTATCCAATACCAATTTCAAGCGATCGAGATCAGATTTGGAATTTATGTCTTGCCAATGGAATAAATAAGGTGTAAACTTTGCCATGGTGTTTCTCCTTCTAAACACTTGATAATAAAGCATAAAACTGTTTTAAAATCAAGAGAGAAACACCTTTTTTTATTATGAAAAGGCTTCTGGGGTCAATTTTTCAGATCACCGTCATGATCCCTTTCCGAAAATCGAAGCTATCGTCCCTAAATCTATTGGCCATATAACATAATAGTCTTTCTTTTCAAGATGTTACAAGTCGCAAAGTGTTGCGTTTTTCCACCCGGTAAACCCAGTGCCACAACGCATCCTGGGGGAAAATTTTTCTAAGAGCTTATGTAAAGCTTGGATATTCAATATGTCAGGAACAGCCTAAATTGCTCAAGGAACGGGAGGGGAAGGGGTAAGGAGTGAATCACGAAGCGTTCATTTACTCCGCGGTTGTGTCCCACAAAATACAAACAAATCCTTTTGTGACCCGTCTTTTTGATTTTATGGGACGTAAGCAGCGTTGTTTCTAATCTATGATCCTCAAAATACAGGACGCCCTTCCGCGATATTCAGTAATGCAGGATGGGCGAATACCGAAGCTTTACGGCCACGACTCTCTTCTAAAACTGTTAACATATTCTCTTTTTTCAACACACCAAGTATACGCTGTGCCGTTGATTTCGGAATACCTGTGTCACGGATAAAATCAGGGCTTTTAAATATGGGGTGTTCAAAAATCCAATCCAGAGCCTGGATAGTATATTGTGAACGAATAAGTTCGATAAAAACAGGTTTCATATTGTTGTACAACTCAAGAATTGCACCGGCTTTACGGAGATTTTCTTTTGCTTGTCGTTTCACCGCCGTTAAAAAGTAAACACACCAACCCGTCCAATCGTTATCACGTGAAACTGCGAGCAGTTTTTCATAGTAAACATCACGATCAGTCTCAAAGTAAGCGCTGATATAAAATACCGGCCATTGAATCAATTTCGCATGATACATAAAAATAGGAATAAGCATTCTACCCAGACGTCCATTACCGTCAAGGAATGGATGGAGAGCTTCAAATTCAGCATGCAGCAGCGCTAACTGAATCAATCTGTCTTTTGGTTCATCATGAATGAAACGTTCCCAAATTGACATGGCGTCAGGCAATTTATCAGCCGATATAGGAATATAACGTGCTTTCTCAATGGTGCAACCATGAGGGCCAATCCAATTTTGGATTTTTCTGTATTCACCGGGAGATCTGCTTTGACCACGCACACCTGATAGTAAAATTTTGTGAGTTTCTTGGATAAGGCGTTGTGACAAGGGCAGCGTTTGCAACATTGATTCTGCTGCCCGTAGGGCTTTCCGGTAATTTAAAATCTCCCAAATATCCGCTTCTTTAGGCGTAGGGGTTTTGCTTGTTTCATCTTTGGCTTCATATTGTAACACCTCGCCTATGGTAGCCTGGGTTCCTTCAATGCGTGACGAGAGCACAGCTTCCTGAGTAGTTAGAGGGCTTAGAAGGACTTGTGGATTGGGGATAGCGGAAAGTAAACCATCATACCTTGCCACTGCTGCATTAGCTTTTCCGATTAAAGTAACAAGGTCAGACCAGTTAAGCTTTGTCGGAGGAAATTCTCCTGCATGATAGTGAACAGAGCTGGATATCATCGGCCTTCCTTGAGAGTTTCATGGTGTTTTTTCTTTCCAGGAGATATGAATCCTAAAAAGATAACGTGCCAAAGCAAGGGTAAAACATCTGCCTTCTTATTACAAACCAGTAAAAGCGTATCATGACATATCAAGGATTACCACTTGTCCCCAAATTTGCTTTCAAAGAAAAGGTGGCGATTCGCGAACCGCCCGCTTCGCTTCCACAACACCGCTGGTCTTTCCCATTTTTATTAACCGCGAATGAACGCCAATAACATCCTGATCCTCAATGAGACTTTGGTAATTCAAGCATCAGGTAACTTTTTTTCATCCACTGTCCCTCGGAAAAAAGAAAAAGTAAAAGTACAGATGTCTGTCCCCGGAAAACAACCCCCCTTCTCTATTCATGGAGAAGGGGCCGGGGGATGAGGTCTCTTCAGGTGCTGCCTCGGCAATAGTCACGGCTGCTCTCCTCTCGATTGAGTTGTTTGAAGTTCCGGCCAGCTCCAGCTGACCAAACCGTTTTTATCTATCGCTATCAGTGAATACGGTATATTGATGAACGGATCGTCGGCTTCGATTGGAATCGATAGGTGAAACAGGCCGTCATGAGCGGCCATATCACCATGAGCGCCGTCGTCATAGAGTCTAAGACCGGTCGCCACACCTTCATAGTGTATCTCCACCGTATCGATATCATCAGGGCCTTTCACATCAGTAGCCCAAGCATTGAAATGAAGCATCGACGTCTCTGCATCATAATGCGAACCGGCTGTCATAATTCTGGGGGGCATGTCTTCAACACGTGTCCAGATACCATCGACCTCAGATGGAAAGATGAGATGGGGAAACCAGTTCGGACCCATCACGGCAGTCGCTTCATAATCAATAAGCCTAGTATTATAGGCTGCGAATCGCTTACAAAAATCCCAATTCTGACCCATGTCGGTACTTAATGCGAAACTGGAGCCGGTTACCCATACCCAGTTCGGATTTCTAGCTGAAACTAAACAATTTTCCGATTGCAGGTTGATATCTTGTCGGACAAGTTCCCAATCCAAACCTTGATTCACTGACATGAGCAAGCGAGGACCATCACTTTCGAACAGAATCTCAGGTTCTGTATGGGTTACCGTCAGGTCTTGTAAATACATCGTCGGTATGCGTGACACTTCGACCCATGTCGTTCCGGCATCAGAGCTTCGGAGAAGCTTTACTTCGGATGTTCTCCAGTTGACGGTCCCTGCATACATGACCGATGAATCCAGTGGTTTAAATTGAATGTGTCCAATCCGGACAGAGATGTTATGAGCATTGTACACTTCCGTCCAGGTTTGACCGGCATCGGCGCTTCGGATCATCACACCGTGCTGGCTGCCGCACAACAGAATCGAGTCATCGTCCGGATGGACAGCAATCGAAGAAGGGTATTCGAAATCAGCAGGTGTCAAATCCTTCCAGTCCAATCCACCGTTCAGGCTTTGCAGAATCTTCTTATATGCGAGCCAATAAACACCTTGATCGTTATTCATGCAGAACGCAAAGCCCCAACCCCCGCTGTGCTCATTCTTGTAATTGGTGAATTCCCATGTCTGACCGGCATCCAGTGAACGAAGGTTGTACCCATTTACTGTTTGAACATGCATTAACCCGTCCTTCACGGGGGATACGCCGATGCGATGAAGCGGAATTCCTGGAAACACCGATCCCGATTGTGCCCAGGTCGCTCCCCCGTCCCAAGTGAAATGCATGCCGCACCAGGTCTGATATCCGATGAATCGATTTGTATCCGATGGATCTATAGCAACTCCGTCGTAAAGGTAATAAGCCCATCGGGAGGGAGCGGTCTGCCAGGTCGCTCCTCCATCACTGCTTCGCAGGATATTGCTCTCGTAGGCAGCCCCATAACCTTCGACCGTGACAAAGAGTTCCTCGGTCGTAGTCCCCGTCACATCAAAATCAATAATATAGCTGGCAAAGGCATCGGTCAGTATCGACCAGGTAACCCCATTATCACTACTTTTCCATATGACGGAATCGTGAGATTTGATCAGATAGATCACGCCAGGAGTCTTGCCGAATTCGACAATTCGGATATATTCAAACTCAAATCCGAGCAGATTCCATGTTTCACCATCATCGACGCTCTCAAACAACCCTCGATCCTCTATCCTTGTGCCTTTGGTCGTTGCCAGAATTCGATTCTCATTAAAGGGATCCAATGCAAAACGATAAATTTGACGGTCTGTCACCAACTCCCAGGTTAATCCGGAATCCATGGACCTGTGTAATAAACCTGACGTCCCGTAGACTTTATTCGGGTTGGCTTGACTGAATTTTAGCGGATTAATATAACCTTTATCGAACCGAGTCCAATCTATTCCTCCATTCTCTGATCTGAAAATTGAAGACATATCGGAAAAAAGGACTATAGATGAATTGACCTGCGAAACTGCAAGACTTTCCGGCCATCGCACATCAAAAGGAATCTGCAGAAAGTTCCACGTCTTCCCGTTATCCGTGCTCTTGTAAACCGGCACTGTATCATTTTCCAGCAGTGCATAGATGACATTCGGATCCGAAGGCGCATACACCACTTCCAGGACCTTGCCGCCATACGGCCCCAGACGCTGCCAACCCTGTGGCGCCTCGACAGGAGATGGTGCATCAGCCGCTTTAACAGATCGATCATCGGTCAAATAAACCCCACTTAACAGACTTACAATCCATATTATAGCTAAAAACCTGCTGTTAAAATTATTTGTATATGGCATTTTTCTTCCTTTCTCAATAGGCTTCCGGCTTCTGTATTCCAAGAACGACAGAATATTGGCTTATCACGCGGTTTCTGGTTTCTGGTTCCCTGTTGCTAGTCGTTGGAAAGAGCTTATTGTAAGATGAGTTTCAGGTCTAAGGCTCGTTCGTGATTCACAGTAATTGTGCCAAGTAAACCACAGATATTTTCTTTTGCCAAGACCTTGTAATGAAACTCCATCTCCACACAACCTCTCCTTTAACCTCTTTGACTCATCTTTAACAGTATTCTGATGCCAGACATCACAGGACAGATCAGATCAGGATACCATGATGCGATGCAGAACCGTGAGTTAGATCGCCCGTTCAATATCAAAGTCAAATTTCCGTCCTTTCAGCAGATACTTTAAAAAGGATTGAATGCCGGTTTCTTTCCAGAGCTTTCCAAAAACGAGATCCGGCCCATTAACAAAATGGTTGCATACGGGCACATCCAACATTATCTAATCAGCCTAAACCAATAAAAGTACTTGGATGAACATCGATTATTGTTAAAAGGCAATGCTTTAAGGATTTATGAATAGCTAGCTTGTATCTAGTGCAGGTTTTACTCTAAACTGGGAGCGGCAATAATGGATTGATGTGGGAGGAAATATGGCGGAATCAAAGACTAAAAAGAAAAAAAGAATACTCCGGATTGTGACTCAGTTGATTGAAGATTATCCCAACGCCAAGTCGGCATTAGATTATTCGAATCCTCTGCAGTGTCTGGTAGCAACTATATTGTCTGCGCAGTGTACCGATGCACGGGTAAATATGGTTACCCCGGCGCTATTCGAACGGTATAAGACAGCAACTGATTTTGCTGAGGCAAATCCGGAAGATCTAGAAGAAATGATTCGCTCCACCGGTTTTTTTCGGAACAAGACTAAAAGCATTCGAAACGCATCCCGAGCGATCATCGAAGAGCATGGTGGGGTAGTGCCGGACACAATGGATGAGTTGTTGACGTTGGAAGGAGTGGGCCGAAAAACAGCGAACTGTGTGCTTGGTAATGCCTATAACCAGCCGGCGGTGATGGTGGACACTCACGTTAAAAGATTGTCTTGGCGTATGGAACTCACTGATAATACCAATCCAGATCATATAGAGATGGATATAAAGGCTTTGTTGCCAGAAGCGTTATGGATGCCGGCATCACACGCATTGATTTATCACGGTAGAAATGTATGTAAAGCCAGAAAGCCGGGTTGTGATAAATGCTCAGTTTCTGTCTGGTGTCCGAAACGATCTGTTAAACGCTGACTAACTAAAGGGGGAATAATGATGAAACGATCTGTAATCAACACGAATAATGCTCCGGCTGCTGTCGGACCTTACTCCCAAGCTATTCGTGTCGGGGATTTGCTGTTTGTATCAGGGCAATTGCCGATAAATCCACAAACAGGTGAAATGGTGCCGGCAGATATTGAAAGCCAAACAAAACAGGTTTTGGCAAATCTCCAAGCAATATTGAATTCTCAAAATCTGACGGCGGATAATGTTGCTAAAGTGACCATATTTTTGACCAATATGTCAGATTTCGCTACAGTGAATGCATTATATGCTCAGATGTTTACCAAATATCCGCCGGCACGCGAATGTATTGCTGTAGCCGGGCTACCAAAAGGCGCTGATGTTGAGATATCACTGATAGCTGCTTTTTAACTGCGCCACTTCGTTTAAAAACAATCGATCCAAGCAGTCTGTCGAAAGAATGACGGCTTGCGTACAAAACCCGTATAAAAAATAAATAAAATGTTTATACCTACAACGAAAAAAGAATTGATCGAGCTTGGCTGGAATACTCCGGATATCATCCTGATAACAGGTGATACCTATATTGACAGTCCCTGCATCGGCGTTGCTTTGATCGGTCAATATTTGATCAAAAAGGGTTTTTCTGTAGCGATAATCGCTCAGCCTTCTTTAAACAATGACAGCGATATACGACGTCTTGGTGAGCCGGGCTTGTTCTGGGGCGTTACTGCCGGAAGTATGGATTCCATGGTGGCCAATTATACAGCATCGCGAAAATTTCGGCGGCAGGACGATTTTACGCCTGGCGGCATCAATGTTCGACCTAATAGAGCTTCCATCGTATATGCCAACTTAATTCGCCGATATTTCAAGTTGACACGCCCTATAATATTAGGTGGTATCGAAGCAAGTCTGCGTCGAATTGCCCATTACGACAACTTTGACAATGCTGTCAGAAGATCGCTGCTTTTTGATTCCAAAGCGGATGCTTTAGTCTATGGAATGGCGGAAAAGTCTGTCCTCGCTCTAGCTAATGCTCTCAAATTAAATTCCAACTGGAAATCGATCCCCGGCCTTTGCCGAATTGATAACAAAAAGCCGGATGGCTTTCTGGAATTGCCATCGTATGAAGAGGTTTCCCGCGACAAGCATGCCTTTATGAAAATGTCTAAAATGTTTCAGCAGTTAGCACAGAATAGCAAACAGGGTTTTGTTCAGAGACATGGTGATAAATATTTAGTGCACAATCCGGCTTCAGAACCTATGACCCAGGCAGAACTCGATGACGTTTATGAGATGGAGTTCGAACACGATGTTCACCCTTATTATAAAACCGGCAAAGTACGGGCTTTGGATACCATACGTCAATCTATCACTGTTCACAGAGGATGCTTTGGACAATGTAGCTTTTGTGCGATCAGCGTACATCAAGGGCGCAGAATAATATCCAGAAGTCCGGAATCCATCGAGCGTGAAGTTAATTCATTGAGTCGTCGCCCTGGTTTTAACGGTATTATTTATGATGTAGGTGGTCCAACTGCAAACATGTTTGGTGTCACGTGTCGGAATAATTGGGTCTGTCATCGTCGACATTGTTTATTTCCATCACGTTGCCCTAACCTTGTTTTGGGTCATCAGCAACAGATAGATTTATTGGATCGGCTTCGAAAGCTTCCCAGGATAAAAAAAGTTTTCGTGTCATCAGGTATCCGACATGACCTGGTCATAGCAGACCAACAGTGGGGACGGCGCTATATCGAGCAATTGGTTCGATACCATGTTTCCGGTCAGATCAAACTTGCTCCGGAACACAGTGAACCACAGGTGTTGACACTAATGAACAAACCATTGATCGATGACCTGTTGCGATTCAAAAGATTATTTGAAGATGCCTGCAGAAAAAATAAAAAACATTATTTTCTTACCTATTATCTGATGGCAGCACACCCTGGCTGCACACCACAACACATGCGAAAATTAAACGCTTTTTTGATAAACACACTCAAACACATTCCCAAACAAGTTCAAGTGTTTACGCCAACACCGGCTACGCTATCAACGGCTATGTATCATTGCGAAACCGATTTAACCGGGAACGCATTATTCATCGAAAAATCAACAGAAACGATGTCGCGTCAAAAACTGATCATCAAGAAAAAATAGCTCAGGAACTCCCGTTATTATTTGGGACTCATGAAGAAAACCGGAACCAGTCCGCCACCTTGATGAACATTGATCAACTTGCCGTCTGCAGCTCGAAGAAAAGCTCCAACAAATTCGCCGGCATGTGACCAATAATTGATATTGATATTTTTATTGACGAAACCCCTGTATTCACCATTTGTAACAATGGGGAATGTATCTTGGGGGATACGTACAAATTCCTGTACAGCGTAATCTGCATCTGGAGCGAAAGCTTTTTCTACAGCATTATTCCAATCGGATTGCCCAAGATCGTTACCGATAAAAATACCAAAACCGCCATATCCAACATTGGGCTTTAACACAAAACTATCTTTATTATTTTTTATCAAATCGATCAGCTGAGCATTTTCCCCTTTATAATCTGTGACCGTATCCGCTTTTGCATGGCGCGTCCAAGGAACAGTTGCAGCCATTGTCGCCCACTGTTCATCGGTGAATAGATGCTTAAATTTTTTGTCGCTCATGATAGCCGGCAGCGTTTTGAAATCACCCGTAGCAGCTCGAGGAGGATTGACAAAACAAATATTTTGATCCCGAAACGCCTGTATAACGTCTTGACATGTATCCCAAAATTCGGGAGCGGTAAAGTCATCGATAGCATCTCGATAAATCGCATCGATCTGTGTTCCGTTGACGGTAAGATATTTTCCGTTGTATTTGAAATCAGCCGGGTCAGCAAACAGTGCAGGGTAACCCGCCTTGTTGTATCGATGAACTATTTCCATTACGTCATCGAGTATCGATGAGTCTCGTGAGCAGACAATTGCAAAGGTTGGCCGGTCTTTAGGAGTTATCCCTTTCCCTTCACACCACTGCCGATATTTCAATAACATTGCTTTTCGATGTGATTCCAATAGGTGATCAGTATGAATGGTGTATCTTTGGTTGAGTTCTTTTATGCATGGTAGATCAAGAAAGATATCCAACATAGCATCATGCCATCCCATTCCACTGGGATCACCACAGTTGAATTCCAAAAACTTCATCTCCTGGGTTTCAGGATAAAAAAAGCAATCCAATCGAACCATGACTTGGAAGCTGGGATAAACCGGATCGATTTTGGATAAATCAGCAATTATGCCATCCAGGTGAACCATGCCATCAAAATCATAACCTTCCATGAAAAGTTTGCCCACCCGTTCAACACCTTGAACGATATTTCGGGTATGCAAGGAGATCAGATCCCTATGTTTCATATCAACGAAATACGGCTTCAAAAAGGTTGGAAACGGTCGCTTGACACCATTGATTTCCATGATCATGTTTTTTTCTGACATTCGACGTTCCATTACTTCCATCTGCTCAACCGGATTCTGGCTGGACAAGATTTTTTCATAATCGGCATTCAATTTATTCAGAAACTCCATTTTTCCTCCTGATTGGATAAAGACCATTGATTTAGCGACATATAATGACGCTTAATTGTTAGAGCAAAGTATAGAGGTTGTCCTGGAAGATTTCAATCAAGCTGCTTATAAAAATTGGCCCTTTCAATCTTTGAAAGGGCCACTCTTCCAAGGGAAAAAGGAGGTCTAATCAGCGATCTTTTAAAAGATCACCTATAGTAAAAACGTTTTATCATCTGAAGATGTTCCAAAATTGAAATCATCGACGTTGTTGACGAAAAAAAAACAACAATTTAGACTGAAAGCTGGGCTTAATAAAGGGTAAAGAGCAGAATAGACAACCATGAGAGAGCGACAAATCCAATCAAAAACCGGTCATATCATGATATCCAGATTAATTGGCATGATAATAGGACTCCTGTTTTTTGCCCTTTTTTTTCTCTATTACCACACCCCTAAATATAATCCGGTTTCTCACGGTTTTGCCGTATCTGTATTAGAGGCGCCTGATTCGCTCAATTTGACAAAGCATTTAACTGGCACAAATGGTCGCATCCTGAGTGAAACTCATCCTTTTTTTCAGCAAAATCATATGAAGTTGGATTTTAAGGGCTGGCTGTTTATTGAAAAAGCAGGGGAATATGGCTTTTATCTTGGCGCTGTCAATACGGCATCACTTCGAATAGATGAAAAAGAAATCATAAAAACGACATCACCGTATCTTCCTGCAGCGCCTGAAAAAAAACGCGTCCTTTTATCTCCTGGGTACCATCAGATTAGCATACATTTTCAGAGCGATCAGATTCCAGCGCTTGTAGATATCAGATGGGCTGAACCCGGCTCGGAACACTATCGTTCCATACCGAAATCCTGCTTATACCAAACCAAACCGACAGAAACTCAAATCGTTATGGATACTCGATTTAATAATCGGATAATTCTGGCTTTCCTATCCATAGCCGTGTTGATCACTCTACTTTCCGCATTGGCTTGGTCATATATTGGTTTGAATTATGCCAAATACTATTTGAAATCAGCGGCAGGCTTATTTATTGCCTTGTTTTTGATACAAGCGCCAAGCCTTTATCAAGAACACCAAGAGGGTTTGAATTGGATTATCAGCTTTCAACCTTGGGCAAGAATAGTGATAGGAAGCGGCGCTTTTTTGCTCATATCAGGCTCGATTAAGCCGCTGATAAAGCGCTTTCGAAAGGCTCTGCGACGAACTCCCAAAATCCGTTATTGCCTTGGTTTTGCAGCCGTTGCCATGGCCTGCATCGCTCAATATTTAATAGTTATAAAATACAGCGATTCAGATAGTATTCCTATAACCCTATACGCTATTACCGGCATTTTGATTTGGTCTGTCGGGTTCAGATCAACACCGATCAGACAACCGAAAACAACGAAAGTAATATCCAGAAAATGGGTGTTTAAAGTGGTTTTTGTGATGGTCACAGCTTGGGCAATCTGGACGCGGTTTTATCTGATCCATAAATTACCGCCCGGTCTTTGGTATGACGAAGCAAAGACTGGAAGAGTTGTTCAGGACATATTGAATGGTATAAGACCGCCTGTTTACGATTTACGTATCAATGCAGGCACTATCGCGTCCTACGCTAACGCGTTGTGGTGTCGTATCGTTGGATCAACGGATGCCTGGAGCCTCCGCTCTTACACTGCGTGTGTAGGCGTGTTGACAGTTATCGTCTCCTGGTGGTTTTTTCGAGAACTCTTTTCTGCCTGGTGGAGCCTATTTGGGGTTGCGTTGATGGCCGGATCGAGGTGGCTGTTCATGATCAATAGAACCGCAATGGCCACAATTGATGAGACCATATTATTGACGGTTTTGATTTTGCTTTTTTATATTCGAGCAATACGGAAAAACAATTTGTATTTATATGGCGTGACCGGACTGCTTGTTGGGTTGTCAATGCATTTACATACAGGCGCAAGAGTGCTCCCGATAATTTTAGGAGTGGACATGCTTGTTCGGTTGAGCCGATTACGCCAACGTAATTTTAAACAAAAAGTTATAAATGCAAGTGTATTGATTTTTTGTGCTCTGACAACATTTGCTCCAATGGGAAGATACATCTATAAAAATATCGATTCATATATGCATCGATCCAAAGAAACTCTGATTGCGACTGAATATCCGATCGGGTTTTTAGCAAAACCCTATCTAAAAAACATTCGGTATTATCTAGAAATGTATGTTATTCGTGGAGATTGGCATCCTAGACATAATTACAATCGAATGCCACAGCTTGCGACTGCTGCATCTGTTCTTTTTGTTATGGGGCTTTTCTTAAGTTTTCGCCTGATACGGCGTCATCCTGTTCATCGTTTGTTGTTTTTGAGTTTTAGCCTGGTATCGTTGCAAGGTATTATGACGGTGCATTTAAATAGCGCCAATCTGAATCGTGTAGCTGAAAATATACCTATAGTCATGGTATGGGTTGTATTCGGCGCCGTGTTTATCACCGGCGGCATCGAAAAATTGCTGAGACATCGCCATACTCAATTGATCAATATATGCCTGATGGTGGGCGTCACAAGCTGGATTTGGTTACAAGAGTATACTGTCTATTTTAACAAGTATCGCACCTGGGAAGAGCCGGCTGGTCTGTATGGTTTTCAAGTCGATGTTGTGGAAATGGCCCGCCTGTCACATCAGATTCTTGAATCAAATTCCGATGTCCACGTATGGGCGATGTATGCAAAATCGGATCCATTTATTTATATATATCCCGGACAATCCCTGGTTCGTGAAATTAGCTGGAAAGACATACCTATATTAGATAGAAACTATACCAATATTTTGTTATTGCCAAGCAGAGATCAACACATTATCTCACAGATCGAAAAAGCCTATCCAGAAGGTGACAGCATTATTATCAATTATTCACTCAACCCAACCGTTCCCTTGATATGGAAAATGACGGTTGATCCGTTGGTAAAGAACCTGTAGTTTGATTATATGAAGAATTTCTGGACACAAATTGTATTAAAAAAAATCATCATCTTTACTCTACCTGCTTTGGCTTTGTTAATGGTTACAATTTATAAACGAGCTTATTTGTTGTTGCCATTTATTCTGCCCATTATTGTAGTATGTTTGGCTCTACCATTAATCGATGTCATGACACATTTTTTTCCAGATTTCTATTATCCTACCTCAAACAGAAAAAAACCGAAACCGACCTTCAGCATGGTGCGAAGCTTGAGAAAAGCGCATAAATTCGATGAGGCGCTAAAAGAGCTGCGTCGGATGGCCGATTTGAATCCTCAGGAAGTCGATATCTGGCTTGAGCTATTGGAGATAGCGCTGATAGATCTGAAAGATGTGAAGCAAGGTGAATTGCTGTTTCGGGAAGCGCATTCAATTTTGGAGAACGAGAGTAAACGGCAACTGGTTCAACGTTTTTATGAGAATATAGTCGGCTGACCGCGGTTAAAAACCGAAGGGTTTATAAATTTAGACTTTGTATTAGAAGCTTCGGTTCCACATCTTCAACAACTGTTACTTGACCGATATGTTGAGGTAAAACAATTTGCAACTTACCCGACCGATTCTTTTTATCTCGATTCATAACTTCAAGAATCGATTTTTTATCGAAATGATGTATTTGAGTCGGTAATCCGGTGCGTTCGAGTAGATTTTTTAATCTATCAAAAATATCCTTTTGGCATATCGACAAGCTGACCGACAGGCGTGTTGCCGCTAAAAGACCGATAGCGACGGCTTCTCCGTGCAATAGTGTTCGATAGCCATCGATATGTTCCAAGCCATGAGCAAAGGTGTGCCCCAAGTTCAAAAATATTCGGACACCATGTTCTTTTTCATCTTGTTCCACTATTTTGCTTTTGAGTTTATTAGCAGTGACAAGAGCGTGCATCAATTCTGCTCGGGCGTGTTTTTGTAATATTGACGCGGCATGTTTTTCTAGAAACTCAAAAAGGTCTGCATCACCTAAAAGCGCCATTTTGATAATTTCAGCGAAGCCATTACGGATATGACGTTGGGGGAGCGTATCGAGTGTTTTTAGGTCACATATCACCAAAGAAGGCGCATGAAATGAGCCGATTAGATTTTTACCGGTCGGCAAATTGATGCCTGTTTTGCCTCCGACAGATGAATCGGCCTGTGCAAGTAGAGTTGTCGGGATTTGTATATGAGGGATACCTCGCATGAAGACAGATGCTGCAAAGCCGGATAGATCACCTGTTACGCCTCCACCGAGACCAAGAATTAAATCCGTACGAGTGACGTGATGTTCGGACAGATGTATTAACAGGCGTTTCAGAGTTGGTAATGATTTGGATTTTTCGCCTGGTTGGAAAACGAAGGGCTCCAGTTGCGTCATTCCTGAAGCATTTAGAATTTCAGAAATTTGTTGTTTATATAATTGGGCGACCCGTCTATCCGTGACGACACAGATGCGGCAGGATTTCAAAGTATCTGGTATCAGTGTGGGAAGTAATGACAGGGTTGAATCTCCGATAATAACGGGATAGACGCCGGCGCTATGTTTGACGTGGTGCGTATAAAAAGGCGCGTTCACATGTAACTATTTTCTTCGCTGCTTTCCGGTGGTTCCGGAGATACGATGAAGGGGAGTCGTTCTTGATAGGCTTCGAAATTTTCTTTGACTTCGTCAATGGAGTCGCCGCCGAATTTCATCAGTATGTTATCGGCAATTACCAGGGCAGCCATTGCTTCACCGACCACGCTCATTGGGCCAACAGCGCTGACTTCTCCAAATGTTCTGGGAGGATGATCCGGGTGCATGGTTTGCAAGTTGACAGATGGGATAGGTTTCATCGGGCCAGGATTTGGAGCCAGACAAACACGCATGACAATTGGGCTGCCATTTGTTACGCCACCTTCTATCCCACCGCTATTATTGGAGACTCGATAGACAATATCACGTTTGGTCTTGTCTCTGGTTCGTTTAACATACAAAGCATCGTGAGCATTTCCGGAAGATTGGCTGGCAGCTCGGAAACCGCTTCCTATTTCAATTCCTCGAGCTCCTGGTAAGCTCATCAATGCCATACTCAACAGTGCATCTATGCGTTTATCCCATTGATTGTAAGAGCCTAGGCCGACGGGGACACCAGTTATAATCACCTCAAAAATTCCGCCCAACGTTTCGCCTTCCCGCCGCGCCGCTTCTAAAGCAAGATTCATCGTGTTAGCAGCTTCAGGGTCTGCACAGCGAACAGTGCTGATTTCAACTCGTCGCCTCAACTCGTCTAAATCAGATGGAATATGGCCGATTTCGGCAGAGCCAATCGCTATAATATGACTGAATATTTCGATGCCAAAATGATATAAGAAACGTGACGCGATGGTTCCTGCTGCAACTCGTATAGCAGTTTCGCGAGCGCTCGCCCGTTCATCGACATAACGCAGATCACGGTAACCATATTTTATTGCTCCGGCAAGATCAGCAAATCCCGGCCGTGGAGTACTCCATGCGCCTGTCACCCGTTTATCCATTGAGTGAATCATCATAGTTTGAGCCAGGCCGGTGTAACGGTTTTCTATTTGCAGGGTTATAGGGACGCCCATGGTTTCACCGGAGCGCACACCTGAGAGTATAGAAACCTCATCTTCATGTCCAAGAATAGCTTGTTCATCCGCAAGATTGTATTTGGAATGGAGTCTGGCAATCTGTAAATTGATTGTCTCGGGATCAACCATAAGGCCTGATGGAATGCCCTCTAGAATAGCCAGCAATGAAAACCCATGAGATTCTCCTGCTGTTAACAGACGAATGATACTCATTCTGTTGTTTCTCCTTCCCGCAAAGTGTTATTCGAACATCAGATTTTTCATGGCTTCTTTATCGATATCGAAGTGAGACAGAGACATTGTAAATGTTGCCCTGCCTTGAGTAGTAGAACGCAGGTCAGTTGAATATCCGAACATGTTCGACAACGGAACTTCTGCTGTTACAGATTGCCTTTGTTTTCCTGTATACATACCTTTGATATCACCATTACGAATACGAAGGCTTGTGATGACATCGCCTAAAAATTCTTCAGGTGTGGTGACATCTACGGCCATTATTGGTGACAGTAGGACTGGAGACGCTTTTTCACAAGCAGCTCTAAATGCTTGAGCGGCGGCATATTCAAAATCCAGTTCTTGGGAATTATCCAAGTGGAAGCTGCCGCCTTTCAGATGTACAGTAACATCGACGATTTGGTAACCAAATTGAATACCGGACAGCAGGCTGTCTCGAACACCCCTTTCAATGGAGGTTACAAATTTTGGAGGTAATACAGTATCATCCACATGGTTGACAAATGTAATCCCCGCTCCTCTTTCAGCAGGTTCGACTTTTAAAACGACGTGGGCAAAATGTGTTTCACCGGCGATAACTCGAGAACTAATTTCTTCATGGGTTGCTGAAGCAGCAATGCTTTCGCGGTGTGAAACTTGTGGTTTTCCGACTTTCACGTTGACTTTAAATTCATTCAGGAGACGGTGGGTTAGAATTTCAAGGTGCAATTCGCCCATACCGGATATTATGGTTTGGCCGGTATCTTCGTCGATGGTCACGCGAAATGTTGGATCTTCTTCCGCCAAAGCATCCAAGGCTTGAACCAGTTTGTCTTGTTCGGCAATAGTTCTTGGTTCTATTGCAACAAAGATGACAGGTTCAGGAAAAACCATCGATTCTAAAAAATGTGGGTTATTTTCAGCGCAAAGGGTGTCACCTGTGACAGAGTTTTTCAAGCCGATGACAGCGCCGATATCCCCAGCGCCCAATGTTTCAAGCCGTTCGCGCTTATTGGCGAGCATTCTGAAAAGTCGACCAATTCTTTCTTCTTGTTGTGTTCGTGGATTATAGACTTTATATGGCGGCTCCAGCTTGCCTGAATAAACACGAATATAAAACAGTTTTCGTTTTTCGGCATCATTCATAATTTTGAAAACCAGCATGGACAGTGTGCCTTTGGGATCTGTTCTGATTTCGATGTTTTCATCTGAGTTTGATCGCTTTGCAATCATGGGTGGTGTGTCCAAAGGTGAAGGCAGATAATCGATAACTGCATCAACGACGGGTTGAATGCCTATATTTTTCAATGCTGAACCACATAGAACAGGGAAGACATTAAGCGCTAACGTTTGCTTACGGATGGTTTGCTTCAGAAGAGCCGGAGTGATCTCCTGATTTTCCAGGTATTTTTGCAAAATGGTATCATCAAATTCAGATAAGGTTTCGATCAAAGATTCATGCATTTCCTCAGCCTTATCAAGCATATCTTCGGGAATGGGCTGCTCAGAATATTCTATGCCGCTATCATGATCCCATATCAATGCTTTCATATGCAGTAGATCGATAACACCTCTGAATTCATTTTCTGCTCCAATTGGAATCTGAAGTGGTAAAGGTAGAGCATTCAGTCGTTTTCGCATCATTTGAAGAACATTATAAAAATCTGCTCCAATACGATCATTTTTATTGATAAACACAATTCTTGGAATTGCATAGCGATCCGCTTGATGCCAGACGGTTTCCGATTGTGATTCTACGCCGCCGACAGCACAAAAAACAGCGATAGCGCCGTCAAGAACCCTAAGACATCGCTCAACTTCCGCAGTGAAATCGACATGTCCCGGAGTATCGATCAAATTCATTTGGCGCTTTAAAAAAGGACATGTTACGGCTGCAGATGTAATCGTGATCCCTCGATTGCGTTCTTGATCCATCCAGTCGGTAATCGTGGACCCATCATCCACTGCCCCAATTCGGTGGGTGAAGCCCATATAAAAAAGCATTCGTTCAGTAAGCGTGGTTTTTCCAGCATCGATATGAGCCATTACACCAAAATTGCGGATGGAATTGATTTTAACGGGTATCAAAATTTCTCCTTTCTAGATTAGTGTACGGAATGATCTTGTGTCGCCATTAGAATCTCATCTATGGTCGTTATTCCTTGAAGCGCTTTTCGTATCCCATCCTGTCTCAACGTTTGCATACCGGTTTTTCTCGCCTCAATTTCAATTTCCGCAGTACTGGATTTGCGAAGAATCAATTGTCTCATGTAATCGGTGACCAGCATCAATTCAAATATTCCTGTTCGTCCCAGATATCCCGTATGATTACACTCACGACAGCCTGTTCCTTTGTACAATTGTAGAGTTGGAGACGCTTCTTTAATTCCTATTGATTGCAGAAGCGCTGGAGAGGGTTGATAATTGGTTTTGCAGTGTTGGCATAATTGGCGTACAAGTCGCTGTGCCAACACGCCGATTAGAGAAGATGCGATTAAATAGGGTTCAACTCCCATTTCAAGAAGGCGAACAATAGCGCCGGGCGCATTTTTTGTATGAAGAGTTGACAGGACAAAGTGGCCGGTCAACCCCGCTTCTGTAGCGATGGAAGCTGTTTCTTGATCACGAATTTCAGCAACCATGATAACATTAGGATCATGTCGCAGTATAGCCTGCAAGCCTTTTGCGTAGGTGAACCCAGCCTGAGGATGAATTTGGCCTTGAACAGCCCCGTCGATCTGATATTCAACAGGATTTTCCAGTGTAACGATTTTTTTTGTCGGATTACGAATTTCGTTAACAATTGTAACAAGTGTTGTTGTCTTTCCGCACCCAGTTGGGCCTGTGACAAGAAGTATTCCTCTGTCAGTATGAATAGCTTTTTGAAATTTATTCAGCATTTCTGAAGAAAGGCCTAGTTGTTCCATCGGAATAAGAAAGCGCCGTTTTAGCAAACGGATAACAATCGACTCGCCAAAAATACCAGGAAAACTGGACACTCGAAAATCAATTTCCTGGTCGTTAATGATGCGGGAAAAGCGCCCGTCTTGGGGAACCATCCTCAGATCGATTTTCATCTGAGACATAATTTTTAATCTTGACGTAATTGAACCGATGATCGAAGTGGGAATCGTTTCGATTGTTTGAAGGTATCCATCAATACGCATACGGATTTTAAGACCGTCTTCGAGAGGTTCGAAATGAATATCGGAGGCATTTTTTTCAAGGGCTCGTGTCAGGTAGTCATCGACAAGTTGAACGATAGGCGCATCTGTTTGTGATATTCCTGTTGTGATAAAACGTCGGTCATCTACAAGTTGATCATGCTTTGTTGTTGTTTTGAGGTCCGAGATTGCTTTTTTTATTGCGGTTCTGCGTGAGTAATATTTATTTAAGAGGCTTTTAATATCATTAGGTGAAGCCTCGATATTTCTGATTTGTGTATAACCAGAAGCAAAGCCGATCATTTGTTGAGCTTCGATATCTTTGGGATTTGCCATCGAAACATATAATTTACTGCCGACAGCGAATAGGGGAACCACCAGGTGTTTAAGAACTTGCTCTTCTTTGAATTTTTCCAGCAAGTCTCCTTTCAATAAATAGCTATCCAGATCATTTACTTGTAATTGGGCAAGATTGATGTTGATTTTTGAATCTGAAGCCATCTTTTTCTCATAAATAATGAGCGTTACTTTTTTCCCTGTTTCCCGATGGATACGCATCACCTCTTGGCGCTGCATTTCGGTGATTACCTTTTTATTTTTTAGCGCTTCTGCGATTCGTTCCTGGCTCCAGCTTTCCATTTTTAGTTTTCCTCCTGATAAATGGATCTATAGCAGTTTATGGATGCCTAGTATTGGTTGTCAAGGAACAGGTGTTTTGGTTGGTTCTGAAAGATTAAATCATCAGGTTTTATGGCATTGTTCAAAAATGGCCGGCATTAGTCGTATTTATAATATTCTTGTAATTCATAACGCTGTTTGAGGGGTTAAAGCGATTTTTTATTTAGGTAGGATCAAAATCAGGTTAGAAATGGGGCAAATTGACTAATTTAATTCTATTTTTCTGCGTCTAGATGTCAGAATTTTGTTGGTTCAATTGTCTTATAAAGGTTAGGCTTGCAAGTACTTTCAACATATTCTATTATGACGTGCTTGCCCGGATAAAAGGGTGAATGGAGTAATATATTCTTTTCATCTAGCAGATTCGGATTTAGGTACGGGAGTTTTGATTATGGCGAAACGCAGTAGTAGCGACAGTTCTGGAATCAGTATGGTTGCGCTGGTACATCAGTTATTGGTAGATGGGAAGGTGCATTCATTAAAACAGATTTCTGATCATATGCAGCAACATATGTTCAAAGGAATGTCGTCGGAACGTGTCCAAGAAAATGTAAAGCTGTTTTTGGACCATAATGATCAGATTGAAAAAACAGCGAGAGGGTATCGGCTGAAAAATGGAAGCGGTCTAATGCAGATTGTCTCCGATATTTTATCGGATATATTATTGCCGATATCTGCTAAAGAAATAACGAAGCTGGTTGCCAAGAAACAAGGGATTCCTGAAAGTGCGGTAAGGTTAAAGCTTGATGAGGATGAAAGAATCACCTCGGTAACATATAGTGCAAGAAAATTTTATTATCTTAGCGGAAAAAACTCGATCAATGAAAAGGTCTATAAAATTCTAAAAGCCAAAAATCGGGCAATGACCATCGATGAGATATTCGAAGTTTTGGAAGCGGATGAAAACTGTATCAGGGAAACATCGATCTTTTTGCCTCGAGAAGATAAAAAATTCACAAAAACATCGAATAAGTTCACCTTGAAAAAGAAAGAAAAGCCGAAAAGCTCGCCATCGGAACCGCGACACTATGTAAAAAGTGCAGAACTTGAGAAAGTGATCGATTTTCTAGATCAAACACAGAGAAGAATGACTGCGAATGAACTGGCTGAAGAAGTATTAAAATTGCCATTGGAAAAAACAAACTTACGAGCCAGGCTTTCGCGAGATCCGCGTATTAAGCGGGAAAATAACAAGTTTTATTTTGAAGCTCAAAAAATAGATAAGCAAGTTCCTGTCAAAATCAAGGATAAACTCGGAAAAGATTTCTTCAAGGTCAAAGCCAGAATGCTGGGTTCAAGTGAAGTTCATTCCGTGGCGGATCTTTTGGACCGGATTTATAGTGTAAATATAGCAACCCAAGATTATGATTATTATTTGCAAGAGTTAAAAGATTTATTATTAGATGATGACGAAACCGTTCGCTTGCTCGATGACGGCTGGGTACACAAATCAAATGATGCCCGATCAGCCTGGAAAGCTGGAAAAGAATTTGAACCAGTGCGTTTACCGACACCTCCTTCACCACTGCAAATGGATAAAGTGACGGCTGCAGAACACGTTTTCCTGGAAACATCTTCCTCCAGCGAAAAAAATACACTTTCAGTTCGAGTATCTGCATTAGATAGAAAATATGGTCTTGTCCGCTTTGGCGATCAGGCACAAGCTGTTTTTCCTAAAAAACCGTCCGCTTATGAAATTGTTTTGGACGTAGAAGAAGAACCGGATAGTTTTGAAGGGTTCGTGATTGTTGAAAAAGACCTAGTTTTAGGTTTGGAAGTATTATTTTCCGATCGCTTATCATTAGAAGGCGGTATTATTGCTTTTGCGGTGAACCCTGATAATCCATACAGGTTTATGGTGAGCTTTGACAAGGCTGACGCCCAATTTTCTCTGACTCGGGATCGTCTTGCTATTTTAAATGACATGGTAGAGACGGACTGGTTGCTTCCGGAGTTGATTCGAGAGCTCTTCAGATCATCACAGGATCATTTCCTGTCTTGCTGGCAGGTATGGGCAGAGGTTAATCTGGTTCGCCAGACAAGCAAGGAAGATGTACTGGCCACGTTAAAAGACTACGATTGTTTTCTTCCGATTAAGTCGATGGATGGATATTATTCATACGATCCCAATCGACCTTTCTTAAGGTTGAGTTATAAGGAAGAAATTCAAAAAGGTGAACCAGTCGTTGCAGAACCAATCGATAGTGATGAAGCTCCGACCGAAGTATTGGTTGCTGACGACGTTCAGCAGCAGGCTGAGAAGTTAGAGCCAGTTGAAGAGGTAAAAAAACCGGTAAAATCAAAATCCAAAAAAAGTAAGAAGGAAAGTACACGAAAAAGCCGAAAAGAGGCTGAGGTTGTACTGGAAGAATTACCTGAACATTTGCTAAAACTTAAAAAGTTTGATCCCAAATTAAAGCCGGTTCAGATAACACCTTCGGAATATACTGCGCCTCACGAAAAGCCCAGCAGAATTGGAGCTGTGTCAACTGAAAGAACTGTCAGACCCAGAACAAGAGCTCCAGCTAAAACAGTAGCCGCCGTAGAAGGGGAAGCACAGATATTGTTGGATATTCCTCCCCTGCCAAACAAACCTCAGGAATGGGAAACAATTTCGTTTGTCAATCCACAAAAAGGTAAAGGGTATGAAGAGCTTCACACCGCTTTGGAAGTTCTGAAAACCTTTGTTACTCGAGCGCCTGAAGTTAGAAGAACAGATGGCAGCATCGTTGTGTTTCTAGACAAAAATGATATCGCTGTATACTTCAGAATTCCTCCAGAAAATCAAGATTGTTGGCTGGCATGGATCCCGGAAAAGTCTTTAAATACTATTTCTAATAAAAATGCCTGGATAATAGCGGAAAGCGCTCGAGCAAAAAAATCTGATAATGGATACTGGTGGGCAACAGATAAATTCCGTGGACCCAAAGGAAATTTCCGTGATAAAAACGTTCTTCAAGGCGTTGAAATTATCGGTAAGCTTTTGGAATTAATGGAACAAGAAAAAATATGACGCCGCTATTTTATGTTGGAAAAAATAGATGCTAATTGTTGACGGCGTTTTTTTACCGCGATCTCTTCTGAAAATGCGTTTCAGTTGTCCTTACGAAAGTTGTGGTGGCGCCTGTTGTGTGGTTGGAGAAGGTGGAGCGCCTATTCTGTCCAGCGAAATCAACCGGATAAAGGAATACTTCGCGGCTGTTTCTGCTTTAATGGATAGTGAAACAACCGATTGTTATCGTAATTTTGGATTTTATCAAAATGATGGAGATGAATTATCTACGACGTGTCTTAATGGAACGGGGCGATGTGTTTTTACGAAAAAAACAGATAATTCTTCCGTTACTTGTATTTTGGAAACAGTTTCGAAAAAACTTGGCATTAAAACATTACGACCTGTTTCTTGTAGATTATTTCCACTTCGAATCAGGTCGTTTAATGGCATAGATATTATTGATGTCGAGTTTTGGGACGAATGTCAAAATGCGTGGAACCAAGGACCTTTTCTGCTTGAATTTTGCAAAAGCGCTCTGACCGATTATTTTGGGCCGGATTGGGTGGAAAAACTCAATCGCTAATTTTTGATTTGCGAAAAGACATCGGATGAAGGCCGTGTTTGTGCATCAGAACATACAACCCTTTTCTATCACGACCAGCCTGTTCTGCGGCGCGTTTGACATTCCCTTTTGACCAGGTCAAAAGTTCAGTCAAATACGCTTTTTCAAAAGCTGCTTTGGCAATCCGGTAAGGCTCAGGCATCTTGTTTCTTCCTGATAAGCTAAACTGCTTCTTCATTTCCAACCTCCAATAGTTTAATATGGCGACCAATAGAAAAATTTCTACAACACACACCCAGTTTAATAAGCGCCTGGTCTATTTGAACCAATTATAACAAATAAACACTTATTACTGCAATGCGTAAAATCGAATTGTTGTAATTTTTACTCGACTTCTACACGCTTTTCTGATTCCCACAATCCATGAATGTTGCAGTAGGCTATTGCATGTAAAGTTCCAGATTTAGATGTTTTAAATTGGAAAGCAGCATGATCGCGGGTGTATACAGGTCCTTCATTGGCGCCTGAAACATGCTCACCATGAGCGTTGAAAGTAAAAGTGCCCAGATCATAGGTAAATGCATCCCCATCAGGGCTAAAATATGTCTTGATCCAACGAATATGATGCTCTGTCGTGTTCGGGTGCTCCATCGCTTTGCTGAGACCGACTTGGACATCAACCCATTGACCAGGTTTAACTTTATCCGGACATTCAATTACGGGGACATGTTTCTCATTTTTCCAATCTGCTGTTTTGATTTTTTCACTAATTTTCATCATTACCTCCAGAGTAAAAATTCCTCATTACTGCATATCATGACGCTTGAGTCGGCAAAACGTTACACGCATTCCTTTATTGGGTAATTTTTGAACAGAAAAGTTTTCAGTTAGATTCTGAACCAGAAAGATGCCTCTTCCATGAAAATTTAAAAGATTTTCAGGCGAAGTCGGGTCGGGAAGCATGTCAGGATCGAAACCTTCTCCCTCATCTTCAATATCCGTATAAAAATCATCACCTTTTAAATAAAACTTGATTTTTACCCGTGCGCTCGTTTTGCCAGCATTCCCATAAACAATCGCATTGACAAGTGTCTCATGAATAGCGAGACGAACAGCAGAAATATCCTCAGAACCAAACCCTTTCAGGGTGATCAACGAAGTGCCCAAATCGACGATCATACCTATAAGGTCTAGGTCAGAAGGTATGGTTAACTCGACCAGAAACGTCTCATCCGAATCTGTCTGGGACGTTGAACTGACCGGATTTGTCATGATGCAACCTCTTGTTATAGCCTAAAGCTGTCTACAGCCTCTTTTTCGTTCTCAAACGTTTCAAAAATTGTGATCAGTCGGGTAATCACAAACAAGTCCCGGATTTTGGACTCCAAATGCAATAATTTAAGAACACCACCATTCTTTTTTATCGTTGTAAAGCAACGCACAATCTCTCCCATCCCGGAAGAATCGATAAAGTCAACCTTGCGAAGGTTAAGAAGTATATGCTTCTGATCATTGTGAACCAATTCCGAAACTTTTTTACGCAACTCTACGTCACCTTCACCAATCGTGATATCTCCAGATAAATCCAAAATTGTAACGCCATCCCTTTCACGAACCTTTAATTTCATAGTTTATCCTCCTAAAAACGAAGTACAGCGCCATTACGTGTAAAATAACAGGCAATCACAATTGATATCTTAAAGAGTTATGCTAAATGAAGCAAGTAGCGGGAAGCGAGGAGCGAGATCAATGTCCAATAACCAATTTCCAAGTGGTTAAACTTCAGAATAGATGACAGACTTCCAATTTATATCATCACCAAGTGTTAGAACTCAGAATTTGTAGTCATTCATGTTGTTTTCAATACCCCCAACCTAGCGATTTTTCGTATTTAAACGAAACAAATCATAGATTTGGGATGTTAATTAAAGTATGTTTCTTTTGCCCGAATGAAACTGTCAGAATCTGAACATGTTTTTTTCGCAACCAAAAATCAGGAGGTGTCCATGAAACAGAAAGCAGTTTTTTCCGTGCAGATTGTAGGGTATATCACTATAATCGCGTTGTTTTTTACGCCCTCACTCAAAGCTGATACGGATGATATTTTCAAAAAGTACCTTGAAGATCAGGTATATGAATTCACACTTGAAAATGGCATTAAGTTTATACTGGTTGAGCGGCCTGAAATACCGGTGTTTAGCGCCATTCTTCAAATCGGCGCCGGCAGTGTCGATGAACCGCCCGGCAAAACCGGTGTCGCTCATGTGTTTGAACACATGGCATTCAAGGGAACGACTACGATAGGAACGCGAGATTATCAAGCAGAAAAAGTGTTGTTGGACCAGATAGAAAACCTTGGCGCCCAATTAACTGAATGGCAAAAAGGTGAGGCGTTTGACCCCGAAGAAATCGATCGTCTCAAAGACGAGCTGAAAGATGCTCAACTGGAGCATAGAGCATTTGCGGTAGATAATGAGCTGGATGAAATATATTCTCGAAACGGCGCCAATTTTTTAAATGCCGGCACCGGAAGAGACTTCACAACCTATATGATCAGTTTGCCGTCCAATCGACTGGAGCTATGGGCTCGGATAGAGGTTGACCGTTTACTTAATCCTGTTTTTAGACAGTTTTATGAAGAGCGCGATGTCATTATGGAAGAACGTCGAATGGGTACAGATAACAGTGCAAGTGGTGACCTAAATGAAGAATTCTTAGCGACTGCTTTTCGCGTGAGCCCATACGGCAAACCGGTGATTGGTTGGATGCACGATATCGCAAACCTGACAATTGATGATGCTAGAAAATTTCACGATGCGTATTACGTTCCTGAAAATATTACCGTTGCAATAGCGGGAGATATATCGCCTCAGCAGCTCAAAGACGTAGCGGAAAAATATTTTGCACGTATTCCTCATCAGGACTCACCCCAAAAACCAGATTTACGGGAACCCCCACAAAATCATATTCGTATTGTACGAGTTCGACGTGGCGATGCCACACCGCAAATCATCTTTGGATGGCATATACCGAAGTATCCACACAAAGCATCTATTCCACTGGATATCGCTGCAAATATATTGGGTAATGGACGAACCTCACGATTATATAAGCGATTGGTGGAAACAGGTTTGGCGATAGATGTTAGCGCTGACGCCGATACCTTAGGACGTTATGACAGCCTGTTTACCATCAAAGTCACTCCGATATCGGGTGTAAATGAGCAGGAGATAATTGAGGCGACGCTTAGCGAAATACAAAATCTTGCCGCAAATCCGTTGACACAGTTTGAGGTTGATAAGATAAAAAAGCAGGAGTTAGTCAGTTTCGTCAGGCGGCTGAATGGTAACATGTGGCTGGCTATGCAGTTGGCATATTTCGAAAACATCACAGGAAGCTGGCGATCAGTCGGGCAATATCTTCGGGATGTCAATGCTTGCTCTCGGGAAGAGGTATCTGAGGTTGTTGGAGAATATTTGAAATCGACAAATTATACGATGGCTGTACTGGAAAAAATTGATACTGAAATGAATGTATCCGAAGATGTTTCGGGGGAGGAAGCGTAAAATGATTAAAAGATATGCTGTTATTGTATTTATCGCTGTTGTGTTGGTTATAGGCGTTTGTGTGAAAAGTGAATCATCGACGGATTTATCTTTACCTGACCCCTACTGCATGGAGTTTGAACCTTTAAATTTCAAACCGATAAAACCGACGATCACCACATTAAAAAATGGTTTGGAGTTTTGGCATACCATCAACCCGATGCTTCCTTTGGTTACACTGATCGTTGATATCGATGCCGGCAGTTTATTGGATCCGATCGACAAATTCGGTGTCGCCGAATTGACGATGCAGATGCTCCCCACAGGTGGAACTGAGTCGATGACGGCAAAAGCATTCAAAGAAAAATCGGAATTGATGGGCTTGTCGTTCCGGCAAACCGCTTCTGAGGAAATAGCACAATTATCTGTTACGTGCTTATCCGTCGATTTGAAAGAAACACTGGCGATGTTGATGGATATGCTACAACACCCACGTTTTAATCTTGATGAGCTGGAACTTCTTCGCAGAGAAGTTCGAGAATCAATTATCATTGCTGAACAAGAGCCTTTTTATCAAGCATTTAATACATTGAGAAAACGCGTTTACGGTGATAGCCATCCTTCTGCGCAGTTTTTTGATAAGGAAACGTTGGAGACAATATCCCGTGATGATTTACAAGCTTTTCATAGAGCATACTATCACCCAAACGCAGCCAGGTTTGCTGTTGTCGGGGCGGTAACTGATGCTGATATAAAATATATCAAGAAAACACTTACTCGATGGAAAGGCAAATCCGAAAGAACGATAGTGTGGCCTGAATATCAGCCGGCCAGTGAAACAGCAAGCATTGTTCTTGTCGATCGACCAGGCACACAAGCGGTCATTGCGATGGGACATCTGGGTTTTGAACCGAGCCATCCTCATCAATACAACTTAGAGGTTTTTAACGATATTTACGGATCTGGAGGTTTGAGCAGCAGGCTCATGAACCATGTGCGAACTCAGAAAGGCCTTGCTTACATGGTATTTGGCCACCATAGTCTGGGAATACCGAAGGGAATATTCTTAGCGGGTTGCATGACCCAGAACAGTTCGGCTGTAGAAGCGATAAAGACTATTTTAGATGTCACACGGGGGATGCAAACCGATCTTGTCGGCAAAGAAGAAATGGAAAAATCCATCGAGTCGATAGAAAATTCTTTTGTCTTTCGGTTTGAAAGCCCTCAAAGGGTGCTACAGCGGCTTTTAGTACATAGGCGGAGAGGATTGCCGGACGATTACCTCGAGACCTACCTCGAAAATGTTCGAAAGGTTACGCCTGAAGGTCTTCAACAAGCTGCAATCGATACCATCGATCTAGATAAGATACAAATTATAGTATCCGGTCCGGCAGATATTCTGAAACCTGAATTAGAAAAATTGGAATTGCCGATAGAGGCTATCACCAAGCAATAACCCGGTTTTCATATTAGCTGTGTCTAATCTTTCTAAGGGAAAAAGATAGAGTTTTTTGACTGAAAATAGTCTTTAAACGTCTTAACGTGATTCTTTTTTTTCAGTAGAAGCAGAAGCGGCGGCTCGACTGACCTTATCAAAATGAAGACCCATAATAGCTAACTCGGTTGCTATAGGGAGGCATCGGATACGTGTCAAAAAAGTTTTTATCAATAATTTCCAATAATGTATTCGGGCACGAGAAAAGATACCAATTCGCCAGGTGCTGCGTATGAATGCTCGTATATCTTGCAGATGCAGTTTCGTCACGACTTGAGGTTTATAGCTTTTAATAAAAGTGTCGATGCGTCGATAATAATATTTGGGTGAGTAGATTGTAGAGATCAGATTTCTATAGCCTTCTTGTAATTTATCCACACCCATGCGTGGAATAAAGTTTACCGAATCTCCGGTGTTTTCACCACTGGACTCGCCTAAAAGTCGATTTTCGCCTTTCAACCGGTGCCACAAACGAGTGCGGGGTAATGCTGTCAGGATACCTACCATAGCTGTCACAACGCCAATTTGCTGGATAAATTTTAGCTGGTTATCAAAGACCGTCGAAGTATCGTTATCAAAACCAACGATAAAGCCGCCCATTACCTGCATGCCGTGCTGATGAATCGTTTGAACGGCGGTTTTCAAATCCATTTTCATGTTCTGATATTTGCCACACTCTTTCAAACTATCGAGATCCGGTGTTTCAAGGCCAATAAAGACTTTATAGAAGTTAGCCGCGCTCATCAATTCAAGAAGTTCTTTATCCTGCGCCAGATCAGTGCTTGCTTCTGTCAAAAACGTGAATGGATATTTCATTCTTTTCTGCCATTCTATCAAGAATGGAAGCATCTTTTTTACCGTGGCGCTATTGCCTATAAAATTATCATCAACAATAAAAATAGCTCCACGCCAGCCAGCGTCATACAGTGATTGAATTTCAGAAATCATTTGGTGGGGAGTTTTTGTGCGAGGTATTCGTCCATTCATGATAATGATATCGCAGAATTCGCAGTTATAAGGGCAGCCTCGTGAATATTGTATCGGCATGGTCACATATTTTTTCAGATCGATCAATGACCACAGGGGCAGCGGTGTCTGGGTTATTTCAGGACGTTCTTGAGACGTATAGACTCGTTTAAGGTTGCCTTCAGCCAAGTCCTTCAAAAATAATGGAAGGGTTATTTCCGCTTCGTTGAGCACATAGTGATCGACATCCGGCCAATGATTGTCTTGAGATGAAAACAGTGGGCCGCCGACAACAATTGTTTTGCCGATTTTTTTACAACGCTGAACGACTTCTAACGCACTGTCTTTCTGCACAATCATGGCGCTGATAAATACCATGTCTGCCCAATCGATATCCTTATCAGATAGCGCCGATGCGTTCATGTCAACCAGCTTCTTCTGCCATTTTACCGGAAGCAATGCTCCAACCGTCAATAAACCCAATGGTGGAAATGCCGCTTTTCGAGCGACAAATTTCATGACATGTTTGAAGCTCCAGAACGTTTCAGGGTTTTTCGGGTAAACCAATAAAATTTTCATGAACCCTATTCTTTCTTTTGTTCAACCGGACAACATAGCGCTGCCCGCCAATTTATAGGTATATTCTATTTCTGATTTTTTAACAAAGATGATCGTACCTTGCCGCGACAAATGAATGGGGAATCGATTGCTTTGGTCGGCAAAACTTCACAGATCCAAATTATGGTAAATCGATTGTTATCCGATATACTTGTCACGTGATTTTTCTGAGAGGATTGCTGACAAGATTCACACTGTCGGACATAAGATTATTAGATAGTCTGAACAGCTTTAAAAGGGGGCGGCCAGGTATGTTCAGCAAATCATTTACATATAAAATGAGTCGATGGGCATGGTTTTTGATTGGGTTAAATCTATTGAGCGGCGGGTGCCTTAGGCCGGCTCGGTTACCTCCATCCGGTAGGCCGAAAAGCGCTGTAGCTGATGATGTGGGAGTTATGGGCTTTACGATTCAGGCCGGAGCGTTTGCTGTGATGGATAATGCGATTCGTTTGTCGGATACGCTTCGTAGCGAGGGCGTTGAAGCAATTTATTTTATCGATAAAGACGCTTTGTACAAAGTCCGGTTCGGTGATTTTGCAGATCGAGATTCGGCTGTTGGATATGCCATGAAGATAAAAACTCAAGGGTTGGTCGATGATTTCTACATCGTCTCCCCCCAGAGCTATCCGATTCAATCGCCAGTAAAAGACAGGCGCACTATTCGGCAGAAACTCGTGAATGATGCTCACCATTTCATTGGCAGCCCCTATCGCTGGGGTGGAACAGAGCCAAGTGGTTTTGACTGCAGCGGGCTGACACTGACGGTTTACCGATTGAACGGTATCGTCATTCCAAGAACATCCACCGAGCAATACAATCATGGCCGCGCAATATCTCAAAGACGGCTGAACCTCGGCGACCTGGTTTTTTTTCGTACTGAAAAAAACAAGCGTGTTTCGCATGTAGGGATTTATATTGGTAACGGACGTTTTATTCACGCGCCAGGCAAAGGTCGTCAGGTGCAAGAGGCGTCACTGTCGGATACGTATTATAAAAATACATTTGCTGGAGCGCGAACATATCTGCGCTAGACCATGTAGCTCAAAAAATGTGAGCCCAAATTATTTGTACAATATCATGTTCTGCGCACAGCCGAGCGCATTTACAAATAGAACGCTTCATATTGACGGTTTCCAGGGAAACAGGCATTATCATTTAAGGCATGACAGCGATAGGAAGCTGTTAGGATAAATAAATCGCATATACAAGGAGGGATAGATATGAACCGTCGTATCATATGGATTTGGTTGATGGTATTTATGAGCGCTGTTGGAATAGCGTCGGACACTGCGCTTGAAGGGGTCTGTATGACCAATTCGTCCGCTGATACAGGTCAGGTATCTGTTCCGCGCCGTGCAATGACGCAGGAAACGGGCGCCTATTTTACTGAAACGTACCCCCAGCCCGTGTTGACCACCGCTGCCAAACAGGCAATCGACGCATCGCCGGGTTGGATACAGGAATCTCTGGTTATAGCCTTCTCATCGATGAAGGATACGGAACAGAACTTGTTTGCGGATAAAATCCTGAACGTCGCTGCCCCGGAACACAGGGATGAGATAGCATTTTGCATCGCCCATATTCCCCTTAGCACATTGACTCATCATAAGTTTGACGCCGGTCTGCTGGATGAAAATGTGGCTTGGATATACATTCTGGATGAGCATTTGGAGTATGTCCGTCTGGTGGAACACGGTGATCCTACTCAGGGTGGCACAGATTATTACACTACCGCAGCATATATTATTGACGAGGGAAGCGGTCCGTTTGAGTTGGAAATTCCTCGTGACATCTACTACTGGTGGGTCGTGCATCCTGCGGTGACGGAAGAGCGTCCGGGGTATGTCAACCCAGAAACCAGTGAAATTGTCTCGCCCGAAGAAGGCTTTTTCTGGCGTCAGTATTTCTGGGAATCGGATTCTGTGTACGATTACCGCACGAATGGCGACTGGATTTGCACGCTTTTTTCTGACGTGGCGCACCTGCCTTCCTTCCTGTGGGACCGCCAGGCGCAGACGCTGCCGGCAGGCCGCGAATTTACCGATGACTGCTCTGCAGTGGATATCGTCAGTAACTGGGCGCTGGATGTCATGCACTGGGGCGCGACTCCACCCCGACCAAACCAGCCGGTAGCTCTGGTCTATGATCATGACGGCAACTGCGGTGAATATCAGGACCTTCTTGGAGCTGCGCTCCGCACAGCGCTGATACCCTCTAATGGCGTCCTGACCATCGTGGATGATCATGTCTGGAACGAATTTTGGGATCAAGGATGGACGCCTATCGGTGATTCGGATCACACAAATCTCGGCGGCTATAGTAACGGCGCGGATTATACCTATGACGGCTGGAAGGATATCTCCGCAGCATATGCCTTGCGCGGCGATAAACTCGAAATTAATCGCACTGCGGATTATACAGACTCATGTGTCGTGACGACAACCGTGACCGATAGCGCAGGCAATCCCGTGGACGGCGCTCTGGTGCGAATTCACGGGCAGTCGTATTATAATCCAAACAACTATGCTGTCTGTATTACCGGCGTTACGGACGTGAACGGCAAGCTGGCGCTGGACCTCGGCGACAACCGGAATTTCAGGGGAGAAGTATTCTCGCCGATAGGGAGAGCCCCGTTGACTATGATTGTCGAGAATACCGAAGCTGGGGCGAGTTATGAATACAATGTGGTTCTTCCGGGGTTGATGGATGTGCCGAAAGTGACGGATGTGGGCACGCCGCCGGAATACAGCCCCAAATGGCGCCTGTCAGCCAACGTCGATGCTCCGTCCGCTATCCTGTACGGCGTAACGAGACCGCCGACAGGGGGGGATTTACAAAGAACATTCCAGACAGAAATCACGCCGGGCTCAGTGGATGTCTTTCTTGTGGACGCTGAGCAAAAAACAGCGTGGGAGGCTGGCGAGCCGTTCAGCGCCTATCGAGTGAAGAGAGAGATTTTGTCGTATGATCAGACCATGATTCTCAATGACAATATCTGGACTCTGGTTATCTCTAACAAACATCACAACGGCCACAGGGAAATGGTGGATATCAACCTGACACTGGAAACACTTTCAGGCAATTCTTGGATTGAAGTCGATGTGATCAGCCGGCAGGTATCTTTAGAACCCGGCGAGGTTTATACCGTATCGTTCAGTGACACTGTGTTCACGATGACCTTTGAGATGCCTGGTCTGCGGTTCCGGGGAGGAGACACGGTTTATCTGAATTTATATCTTGTGAATCCAACTGCTGTAGCCGTGGATGCTGATCTGTATGTGCTGATGGAAGTATATGGTGAATTCTTCGCATATCCCACCTGGGAAAACATCGATGAGGGACTGCCCAAAACAGAAATATCCGTTCTGGCCGGCTCCATCGATCCCAAGAGTCTTATACCGGCATTCACGATGCCGACGGTGGCGAATGCCGGACCGTTTTACTTTTACTGCGCGGCCTTTGAGCCGGACACCTTGGCAGTGGAAACACTGATCGGAAATGTCGATATGTGGGAGTTTACATTGACGGATTGATCTTGCTGGAGCAGGTCTGATCCCGGGTTTGCCAATGCCGCTTGTTATCTCAACTTGTGGACAAACATGTCCGGTTATGATGGTTGATGTAACTAATGAAAAAATTGACTCAGAGGAGGATAATTAGAGCGTCCTCACCCGATAACTCAGGTGAGTTTATCCTAGTTCTCATGTTGTGTTTACCGGAACCCGCGCTGTAGAGCGTGTTATTTTGAAATTTTTTTAAAAAATAACTATCATAAAACTGAGAAATTGATTGAATATGGTTTTTGGAGAGGTTGTTATGAAAGCTTTAATACAAAAAATGTCAAACACTGATTTGGGATTATTGCTATTGCGTTTATCTATTGGCGGTCTCCTCCTTTTGCATGGATTACACAAATTGATATACGGCACTGGAGCGATAGCACATTTACTCTCCGCAAAAGGGCTTCCGGAAATTATGGCACATGGGGTCATTATCGGCGAGTTCATTGCACCATTATTGATTATCATAGGACTTTTCACCCGTCCTGCAGCCGCTACCGTGGTGTTTGTAATGGTCATGTCTATTTATCTTGCATTTGGCTGGAGCGGTTTTAAGCTGACGGAAATGGGAGGCCTTGGTGTGGAGCTGAACCTATTATATCTATTAGGCGCTCTGGCGCTGGTATTTACTGGTGCAGGCAGATTTGCTGTCTCAAAAAATTTATGGAGCTGATTCGGTAGAAAACAAATAGTCCAATGCTTTTTGCGGTAGATCGGCATCGTCATCCAGATCCGTCAGTTCACTGATCATGGTAAGGGTGGGGTGATGACCTGGCAAATACCCGCTCCAAAGACGCGCTGCTCGATTCCAATGAAGCCGCGCTTCACGAAAAGAACCTTCCAGGTGACAGGCAATACCGGCTCCAAAACGCGCCATTTCGTCTGCAGGAAATAAGATGGATGTGGCGATAAATACGTTTAGCGCACTGATAATCCGGTCGTTTTTTAGATAAAATCGGCCCAAACCCAACAAAGGTTCAGCTTCATTTGGATTCTCCATAATCTTTTTTACCAACTCTGCTGTTTCAGAATCAAGATAACGACGATAGTGGATTACGTTGTTGAAATAGGCTGAAAAAATAACGGGGTTTTCTTTTGGTGGAAGGAGTCTAACGGCTTTAAGCATAATTTCATGATTATATTGGTCTGACCCGGATAAGGATTCCAACGTTTGCTCAAGGCTCGTAACAAGATCATTCCCTTGGCGGATACCGATTTCTTTTTCAAAAGAACCGCGTAATTTTTGAACGATCCGTTCAATAGATACGTCTTGATCAAGGGCTAATTCATGCAATCCAAGTAAAATAGAATCAACAGAAAACAGTAGTTCAACTGCACTGGATTCAATTAATTTCAGTGCATCTTTTAGAGTTTTGATGCTGTCTTCTGACAGATCGTTAGGTATCAAAGTCGAGAAATCACTATCTTTGATCATTGAATCATCTGAAGTTGATGGGGTTACTGACTGTTGTGCCGCTGCTATTGCTTCATCATAAGAAATTTCAAACATGAAATTCCATAGAGGATTACCTCCCGGGTTGTCTCTTTGTCGCTTATGAATTTCAAGAAAATACAGTCCTGCGCATGCAGCCCGGAATTTTTCTGGTGATTTCTTGACTTGGCCCAACCGTTTCATCAGTACATCTTCGATATATTGTTCAAATGCCGGGGTTAAGAACGGAGGTAATGTTCTATTTAAAATAGTCATTCGCCTATCTAATAGGTCTGGTATAGATTCCAATTCTTCAGATGCTGTTTCTGCTAATTGGTCAAGCGCTTCCATCAATTTTACAAGTGGAAAACGAAGGGAAGCCAGTTCCGGTTCATATCGAATGGATTCCCCCAAATGTTCCATAGCACGTTGAAGTTTTTCCGGGTTAGTGAAATCTTTGCGAAGCGTGTCAAGACTTATAACCGGTGAGTTACTTTGTGGGGATTGTCGTTGTTTTTTTTTCTTAGAGGTATTTTTTTGTCGTTTTTTCCAAACCATAGGAGTATTACTATCAGAAAGGAGGGAGGAATTGTCAAATAAAAATAACGGGGAACAGGTTATGAAAAGCAGGGAATATCGAAGATTCAGAATTTTATTTGTCTGTGAGGGTAACACATGTAGAAGCCCTATGGCGGAGGTGGCTTTGCGTGCCAAAGTGCCGCAGCCTTTGGTACAATCTGTGGAAATCATGTCGGCTGGACTGAGTACATTCAACGGATTACCGGCAACAGAAGACGCAGAGTTTGCGGCTGAACAGAAAGGATATGATTTAACCGGGCATCGTTCACGCCAGATCAGCGGAAGTCTGGTTGAGAGCAGCGATTTGATTCTCTGTATGGAACCTGCCCAAGCACGTTATCTGCAAGAGCGGTTTCCGGATAGCGCTGACCGAATTCATGCTTTGCGACTGTTTGCCGGTGGAGTTGACAAACCTATTGAAGATCCTTTTATGAAAGGCCTTTTAGCCTATATAAAAACCTTGACACAGATTGATAATGAACTGAGACGGTGCAGAGTCAAAATATGGAATATGGCACGCAGCCAAAAAGCAGATTTTCCTCCCATATCTGATTCGTAAAGACTTTAATGTGAATATTCTATTCAATTCTTGGAAACAGATTATGTATTTCACCCAATAAAGTTCCAGGCTTAAGAGTTCCTGGAATAAAAGAAGCATTTTCCTGATAAGAATTCTTGGCCAGTCCCAATGATTGTAACGCTTTCTCTGCGGTCTCCGGGATAATCGGATAAAATGCTCGAAAATACATGTGAAGACAATCTAACATTGTGTAGCAGATACTTAAAAAGCGGGTACGTTGTGAGTCGTCTTTAACTAGTTTCCAGGGTTCAACATCGTTATAATGAGTGTTTAGTCTGTCGGCAATTTGTAACAAAGTTTTGATGGTTTCCGGTAAAGTCAATAAATCAGCGGTATTGACAATATGTTGCAGTTTGTCAGCGACAAACTTGCCAAGCTTGTTATCATCGTCAGTTATTTCTATTGGTTCCGGCACTTTTCCTTCACAACGTTTGAATACAAATTTTAAGACACGAGAATGCAAGTTTCCGATATTGTTGGCCAGATCGGTGTTATAGGTTGATTCTATAAGGTCTTTAGAAATCTGAGCATCACCGCCGCCCATATTTTTTGCTAAATAGTAACGCAGGGCATCCACGCTTATTGCGTCGATGATTTGGTATGGGTCGACGACATTTCCAAGAGATTTAGACATTTTTTGGCCGCCCTCACCAACCCAGTATCCATGTATGCGGTAAAATTTCGGAGGATCGATGCCGATAGCACGCAACATGATCGGCCAATAAATCAAATGTGTTTTGATAATATCTTTCGCCATAATATGCATAACGTTAGACCACCAAAAGTCAAATTTATCACTATGACCATAACCAATATTAGATACATAATTCAGTAGAGCGTCAAACCAGACATAAGCAACAAAATCAGGATCAAAAGGCAACTCAATACCATGCCATACTCTACTTTTCGGTCTTGAAATACAAAGGTCTTCCAAAGGTTCATTCAACATGCCAAGGATTTCGCGACGGTAGCTTTCAGGTTGTATAAGCTGATCACTCTGTTTCAGCCAATCGATAAGCCATGACCGATGTTTTTCCAAATCAAAAAAATAATTGGTCTCAGTCTGTTTTTGCGGTGGTGTCAGATGATCTTTACACCGCCCCATAGCGTCTAATTCACCTTCAGTTTTAAACTGTTCACACCCAATACAATACAATCCGGTATATTGCTTCTTGACGATCAAATTTCGATCGTACAGATTTTGTAAGATTTCACGCACCAGGGTTTTGTGATGAGAATCCGTTGTGCGCACAAAAACATCATAGGCCACATTACATCGATCAAAAAGATCACGGAATTGCTTAGCTTGAGCGGCCAAGAAAACCTCAGGTTGTTGCCCTGATTGTTCAATCACCTGTTGAATTTTCTGGCCATGCTCATCAGTGCCAGTTGAATATAATGTCGGAATACCTTGCATCAGGCTGAATCGTTTCAAGATATCTCCCATTATGGAAGTGTGAGCATGACCGATATGGGGAAGACCGTTAACATAATAAATCGGTGTTGTAATATACTTGGATGTCATTATCAGCTCCTTTTGTAATCTTTGAAACTAACATACTTCGCCATCGGAATATTCCGTTGAGACGAATATGAATGATACTGACTTGCTAAAAGCTGAGCAAGTATAAGTTGAATACGTTCTCAATATTGCTTCGCGCCATCATTCTGTTCAAATATCAATATTGCTTAATCCGAGTTTCGATTCATTCGTTAGCGCCTGATTCATCGATCTGCCGTACGGTGATACGATCCAGACGAAGTGCATCACGAGCGACATAATACACCAGCACGCGGAACTCCATTCCTTCCGCCCCATCGTATTCAAAGGGGAGAGATATTTCAGTAAATTCATCAGGAGCGGTGAAATCAGATGTTGATAGTCCTCGAATTGCATAGGTTTTGTTGCCAGTGCCGCCATCAAAGTGTCCATAATGAGAATACACGTCTAATGTGGCGATCGATTCTGCATTAAAATTTGGAGCGATTGCAAATCGATAAACCACCTCATATCGCCCAGGTTTTGGCAGCGAAATATAAGGACCATAGGCCAGAGCATGAGCATTAGTCCATGCTTTGCCATCGATCGCAAGAGGATCGTCCATCTCCACGCCAACATGATGCGTCAATAGGTTGTTACCCCAGCGAGTCAAGCCTTGTGGACCGGCAAACCCGATACTGTCCAAATAAAAATCCTCCTTTCCGCTGATCAACATATCAACATCAAAATGTAAGGCTATCGGTTTGTCCAAAGTAAACGGCCATTCCACCAAAGCATACGACGAACCATCCCCAAAAACCTCTCTTGCAATATCCTTGGTAAACAGAACGACTTTTGTGTCAGTCTGAACCATTTTAAGCTGACAGATCAGGGCTGAAGCCGGTACCCGAGCAGTACATCGTGCGTACATGTAAAATGTATAATCGCCGTCATCGAGCTTGACCGATGGGGAGCCGGCTATCAGGGGGTCCAACCAGATAGATTGCCCGTTCAATGCTTTGGGGTCTGAATCGATTCTACCGATGAAATGGTTGAAGTCTGTTTCCTCCAAAACCAGATCATTGGTCGAGCTAGAACAAGAAATCAACAGAATCATTATTCCGGCACATAATATTATTTTTGTAATTTCTCTAATTACAAAGTTATTCGTCGATATATCGATACCCTTCAATAAAAATAACTTGCTCAAGTAAAAACGGACGAATTGTTTCATTGATTACCTTCCAAAGATTGACAATTTTGCCTCTCGTATCCTGATATCTGCATGTCGCCTTAAAAGACAGGTGTTTAAAATTTTTAAACATGCCTTGTACCTCTTGTAGTCAGTATCCTGCATTTTCACTTTTAAAAAAACCCCCCATTAAAACGGGGGGTTAATATTTTTCATTTGCGTGGTGCGCTTAAACTTGTTTCGATCACCGTTCTTTCTACAGTGGATCGACGCATGAACCCTGACCTAAAGCTGCGAAAAATATTTGTTGTGCATCGATAGCGGTGATTTGAGAATCACCGTTGCAGTCGGCTGCACATGCTTCTTCATAAGTTGGGGTGTAGGCGCCAAGAGAGAAATAAAACGCCAGTTGTGAGTCGATCGATGACAAAGAACCGTCAAAATTGACATCACCATTATTGATACAAGGTTCTTGTGTTGGAGTCGGAGTCGGTTCGGATTCTTGAGCCAAGCCACCGGTTATCACCAGAGCGTAGGGTTGATGGCCGCCGGTTTCGCCATTGGGCACGTTATAGCCGTTCACTTTTATCGTGTATGTGCCGGCTGACAAAACGCCACCATTGATATAAATACACTCTGTCGGATTGGTTCGATCACGGGTTGTGCCGGTTGAACTCCATCCACTCGAAAAATTGTTGCCACAGTAGGTCACCGTACCGTTCGTCAGCTCCAAATCCAGATCGTTGACAAGGTTGTTACCAACACGGTCTGTCCAAGCAAGGGATATTTTAAGGGGCATAGCAGGATCAGCGATAGTGATATCGTAGGTATGGGTTTCACTGGTGGTGACACCGACAGCTTTGTCGATTACCAGCAGTTTTCGGGCGTCACCAGCGAAATACAGTGTATCGTCCAACATGATGCGTCCCCAGCCCTGATCGTTCGATGGCCGAGCTGTTGTTCCCGTCATATTTTGAGCGGAATTGATCAGAACCGCTTTCATCAAGGCAGCGCTTGGAATCATCGGTAGAGCCGATCCGGCTGTGCCACCGGGATAATATCCATCAACAAAATACTGGCGGATCATTGCCGCAGCGCCTGCCACTGCCGGTGTTGCCATCGATGTGCCGGAAAAATTGGCATTGACGATATTACATGTGCGGCCGGACGGACTTGTCGTGTTTTTGGCGGAATGAATGCCGGCAGGGTTTACTGCTGTGTCTGTAGCAGGCGCCGTTACGGTCGGCGCCATTCTGTTCGAGCTGGAAACGGGTCCGCGGCTCGACTGTGTAAACATATTCTGCATATTCTGTAAATTATCTGAACCTCCAACACAAATCAGGTTCTTGGCTACGCCGGGGTAGCCGACAGTACCGGAATTGGGACCGGAATTGCCGGCGGCAAACAGCACCAGAAAATCCTTGTTGCTCCACATAAAATTATCGACGTCTTCACAGTAAGTTTCGTAGCTGTTGCTTGTGCTTCCCCAAGAATTCGTGTGCAGATAACCGCCATCTGCTTTCGTATCCGACAGGGTCGTCGTCAGTGAGGACGGTGGGTTGACCATGCCAAGCAAGCATTGCAGCCAGCCGTCTTCGCCGATATCACCAAACGTGATTTTAGCTCCCGGCGCCATACCTTGATATTGTAGATTGGAAGCGCCGTCATCGGGTGAGCCGGCCGCTGTTCCCGCAACGTGCGTTCCGTGACCCATTGAGCAGCCGTCCCAGGCATTTCCGCCATACAGCCGATACGCGATGATTTTGCGATGGTTGTAATTGGGAGTCGTGCCCGGCAAACCTTGAGTGGAATCATAGAAAAAACAATGATGTGGATCGACACCGGAATCCATGACGCCAATGATCTGACCGGTTCCATCGACGCCTTTTTGCCACAAAGGCGTTCCGCCGGCAACTGAACCTGACTGGATGACATAACGCGTCTCATCGTTCAAAGCGAAAAATTCACCTTTTTCTTCAATGCGGTAGATGCTTTCAATTTGTGCCAATTCGGGAATGAGTTCGGGCAAAAGCCTTATATGCAGCGATTTTCGATAGGGTGTATCCACCATATCGAGAATCTCATCGGTCCAATACGCCAAATCCGCTTTCAATTCGGACAAGGATTCACCTTCAAACAAAGTGACAATCAAGGTCAGGTGGCTGTCAGCCAGACGATCAGGATCGACCATAGGTGTTTGACCAATTAAAGGATCGATACGATAGGCAGGCTCGTAAGGGCCGACCCATCGGATTTCGGGTATTGATTTAACTGCTTGGGCCGCATCCAGGTCTATTGTTCTACAGATGAATGTAAAATGAGACACATAACGAAGTGGTTCGAAGCCGGCCTGCCGCAACGATGCTTTGTGAGCTTCAGTGATCGGCCCGGTGAATTGAACAAGCTGGTATCGAGGGACAACACCATCCGCAAGCTGAAGAGCTTCCGGAATGGCCGGCAGACCTTGAAGCGGGTCAAAAACAGCGTTGGTCACTTGAATAACTCCCAGATCATCTGCATTTGAAACCATTGAAAAAGGAGGCTGAGCAGAGTTTGGCCAGAAGTCTATATTTCTTTCAACCATTTCTGAGTGCAGGGACGCGGATGCACCAACACCCATCATCAATAGCCATGATAGAGTAAGGACAAAATATTTTCTCATTTTGAAATCTCCCCATAATTTTTTAACGAGCCAATTGCTGTTATCAGGCAATTAGTAATACTGAAAACACTGATGCAATGTCAGGCATCAGCGCCGCTAACAGTTCATATCATTAACTTTATTGTAAAACAAGAGTATCAGGTTTTGTTGTGACCCTTTTTTAAAGCGTGAATACTCTTGTTATATTCACATTACTGTCGTTTCGCCCCTCTTGCGATTATTCAATAGGCTGATTTGTGATTGACAGGGCTCTTATTGTCGTTTCCGCTGAAAAATCGGAGTGAGCATTAAGATACCAATCAATGTCAAAAGCAATCCTGTGCCCATGGGCCCGGTGGTCGGTATCGGCAATGGTTCGGTCGGCGTGGGCGAAGGGCTCTCTGTCGGAAGTTCTGTGGGCGTCTCAGTGGGTATTGGTGGGTCCGTTGGTGTCGGAGTTGGAGTGTCAGTTGGCGTGTTTGTGGGCGTGTTGGTTGGCGTCAGAGTGGGTGTGGGCGTGTTCGTCGGTATTTCCGTAGGCGTATCCGTAGGCGCTGGCGTATCGGTAGGTGTAGGGGTTGGCGTATTAGTCGGCGTCTGAGTATGCGTCGGCGTGTCGGTAGGAGTATTGGTGGGCGTTAGCGTCGGCGTGTTGGTCGGCGTTGGCGTATCGGTCGGCGTGTTTGTAGGCGTCTGAGTAGGCGTTGGCGTGTCAGTTGGTGTATTTGTCGGGGTTTGAGTCGGTGTGTTGGTTGGAGTTGGCGTATCGGTCGGGGTATCGGTCGGCGTGTTTGTAGGTGTCTGAGTGGGTGTTGGCGTGTTGGTCGGTGTCTGAGTAGGCGTTGGCGTATCGGTTGGTGTATTTGTCGGGGTTTGAGTCGGTGTGTTGGTTGGAGTTCGAGTTGGGGTTTGAGTGGGTGTATTGGTTGGAGTTCGAGTTGGGGGTATGGGTGTGAATGTTGGAGTGGCAGTTGGCGGTATAGGTGTAAATGTTGGAGTGGATGTCGGCGGTATAGGCGTAAATGTTGGGGTGGATGTCGGCGGTACAGGGGTAAAAGTGGGTGGCACTGGAGTGAACGTCGGAACCGGTGTCGGTGTCGACGGTATCGGTGTAAATGTCGGAGTAGGTGTAACTTCGGCACAAGGACCAAAACAGAGCGAAACCTCCCCGTCTTCTATCGTCCATCCACTGCCGTCGTTTGAAGCTCGGATACCATCACCGGCGCCTTTGAACGTGTTCAACCATAAGAACCAACAAGATCCTGCACCGGTGGCGCCTTGGATGGACACCCATCCTGACGGATTGTTAACACAGGACGTAAATTCGGCGTAATATTCATAAACCGGGAAAATAGAGAACGTTTCCCCTGTATTGAACCGGGAAGCTGTAACAGTTTCTTGGTAGGCAACAGCACCGGGTTGCCCGTTGTTGTCTGAATAAAACGTTATCGAAAAATCGGTGTTGGCGCGAGTGCAATCCGACCAGCCGGAACCGTCATTGTAAGCCTCGAGCCCGAACCACGTGATTGAGGCAATACTATTACTTAGACCGGAATAATTTTCCGCTGCCAGGTAACCCGCGGATGAATCGGAATTATAAGCGGTGCCGGTGAGATTTCCCGGTTGACTGTAAATGGTATCGAACGGACATTCCAGCATATCGCAGGGGTCGAAACAAATGGTTGTGGACCCTGTTTGGCTGTAACGCCATGCGACGACATAGTAGGTTGTTCCAGGTTGAAACAACAGACAGCCCGTTGTGAAAGAATAGGGTGAAGAACAGGAACCTCCGCATGAGTCATCGTCGCAGGCGATTTGAGTTCCTGGGCATGAATCCGCCCAGACCATCACTGACCAGTCATCCGAGGTGCGGCAGTTGTTGATATCGAAAGCCCAGTAGTCCGTAGGTGTAAAACGCCAGACGATATCCCTGGAGTTTCCTGGAGAGCCGCAAGGAGCGTCGGTGCATTTGGTATAGGTTGTGCTCATGCCGACATTGGATGCTGGCAGACATAAAGGTTCACCATAATTCCAAGCATGAATAAGGTTGTTTGTGATATCCGGCGCTTGTGCACAGGTGTTGCCGCCGTTGGACGGCGTGGCTGGCGGTTGTGGCGGGGTGTTGGTTGGTGTCGGCGTCATAGTTGGTGTTGCGGTTGGGCCGGATGGCGTCGCCGTTGGCGTTGTCGAATCGGTAATACCGCCGCTGATCACCAGCGCGTAGGGTTGCCGACCACCGGTCTCACCTTGCGGCACATTGTATCCCTGCACTTGAACCGTATAGGTTCCTGCCGATAAAACTCCGCTGTTGATATAAATACATTCCGTCGGGTTGGTGCGGTCGCGGGCGCTGCCGGTATTGCTCCATCCGTTGGTAAAGTTGTTGCCGTAATAGGTGTTTGAACCTCCTGTCAAAACCAGGTCCAGATCATTGACAAGGTTGTTGCCGCTTCGATCTGTCCAGACCAGCGAAATTTTCAAAGGGATGGATGGATCGGTAACGGTGAATGAGTAAGAATCCGTGCCACTTGTAGTGACTCCGGTTGTTTCGTCATAAACCAGTAGTTTTCTAGCATTACCGGCAAAATACAACGAGTCGGTCAACATAATACGTCCCCACCCCTGGTTATTGGAGGGGCGGGCTGTTGTACCTGTCATATTCTGCGTGGAGTTAACGAGCATGGCTTTCATCAACGCGGCGGACGGTGTCATCGAATTGCCGGGATTGGCGGAGCCACTCGGATAATAGCCGTATCGAAAATATTGCCGAATCATCGCGGCAGCGCCGGCGACGGCAGGTGTCGCCATCGAGGTTCCCGACCAGCCGGAATAGACGATATTGCATGTTCGGCCGGTTGGGCTAGTGGTATTTTGAGCTGAATGGATACCTGCCTGACTAACCGCTGTATCCGTTGCCGGAGCGGTCAACGTCGGGGCATACCGGTTTGAACCGGAAACCGGACCACGGCTGGACGCATTGTACATGTTTTGCATGTTGGCCAAATTATCCGAGCCACCGACACAGATCAGGTTTTTGGCTGTTGCGGGATATCCCACCGTGCCGCTGTTCGGCCCGGCATTGCCGGCTGCGAACAGTATCAGGAAATTCTTGTTGCTCCACATATAATTATCGACATCGGCACAGTAGGAATCATACTCATTGACGCTGCCTCCCCAACTGTTCGAGTGAATATACGCGCCGTCGGACTGCGTATTTGTAAAGGCTGCCGTCAAGGAAGTCGGAGGATGAATTGCTCCTTGAAAACAATCCCAGGTGTTGTCCCGTCCGATGTCCCCGAACGTGATCTTCGCGCCGGGCGCCATACCTTGATATTGTAGATTGGATGAGCCGTCATCAGGTGAGCCTGCCGCTGTTCCGGCGACGTGAGTGCCGTGACCGTCGGAGCATTTATCCCAAGCAACACCATCCCCGTATGTACGATACGCGACGATTTTACGGTGGTTGTAATTCGGTGTCGTCCCGGGCAATGCTTGCGATGAATCATAAAAAAAACAATGGTGAGGATCCACACCGGAATCCATAATCCCGATGATCTCATTCGACCCGTTGACGCCATTGTTCCAGATCGGCGTGCCGGCGCTTTGCGAACCCCCTTGAATCACGAATTTGGTGCCGTCGTTCAACAGGAAATACTCACCTTTTTCCTCGATGGTGTAGATGCTTTCGATTTGAGCGATCGAAATAACGGCTTCCGGAAGGACCCGGATATGAAGCGATTTTCGATACGCTGTATCCACCGTGTCGATGATTTCCGCGCCGCATCCCAACAGGTCGTTTTTGAGTGATTCCAGAGTCTCGCCTTCAAACAGCGTCACGATCAAGGTCAGATGATCATCGGTGAGTCGATCCGGATTTGTCAGAGGAGTTTTACCGATCGAGGGGCTGATTCGATAGGCCGGCTCAAATGGTCCGACCCAGCGAACCACCGGCAGTTTTAAAGTGTCTGCCGCCGCATTTTTCGATTCCGCTCGGCAGATAAAGGTGAAATGAGGCAAATAGATGAGCGGTTCAAATCCGGCTCGACGGATTGCCGCTTTATCGGATTCCGTCACCGGGCCGTTGAACTGCACCAAATGATAACGAGGTGAATCGCTGGACTTAACACGTAACATATTCGGAATATCCGGCAGTTTTTTCACCGGATCGAAATCGGCGTTCAATACTCTGATGACCCCGAAATCGTCTGAATTCGGTACCACCGAAAAAGGCGGAACACGGTTGTCCGGCCAAACGGAAACATTCCGTTGGATTATTTGTGTCAAAGCGACTGACGAGACACTCAAGATTATCGTCAGGCATAACCCGTAAAAAAACAATTGCTTTTTCATCTCATCCCTCTCGATCGAAAGCTGTCAGGCGGCAATTTGTCGTAGGCCGAAAATATGCCGACTGCCAAGGTAGCTGGAATAGCGCCCTCGCTAACAAGTATTCTAGTAACGCGAATGATTCAAGCGCAAAATATTTTCTATAAAAAATTTTCAGCGCCCATAAAAGTCGCTTGATTCAGATATGTTTTACTTTTCTCATAATGCTTTCCAGATGTTCATTTCACTAAGCGAAACTCTTCATCGCGTCAGATTGCAGTTTGATCAAAATTGTTTGAAATACTAACGTAACTTGATTATCCAGTCGATCTCAAGTTGAAAGGTCAGCCCACAAAAAACAGCAAATTCTTGCGAATTGGTGTTGTTGGTTACCGTCGCACCTTCCTGAAAATCGGATTGAACATCAAGATGCCGAACAGGGTTAAGAGCAGCCCGGTTCCGATCGGTCCGGTCGCCGGTATCGGCAAAGGCTCGGTCGGTGTCGGCGATGGTGTATCTGTAGGCAAAGATGTCGGTGTATCTGTTGGCGTATTTGTAGGCGTTTCAGTCGGCGTGTCGGTTGGCGTATTTGTAGGCGTTTCAGTCGGCGTATCGGTTGGAGTATTTGTAGGTGTTTCAGTTGGAGTATTTGTCGGTGTTTCAGTCGGAGGTGGCGGGCAGAAATAGGTGAAAACACCGTCAATAGAGCTGAAATCAACCAGATCATCGAATAACCTATCGATGGGTAGCTCACTCGAGTCATCGTCTTCGCAATTCAAACATGTAACCTCAAAGAGCATCTCGACAAGCACGCCGTTACTGTTGGTGGGGATTGCGAATGGCGGAACGGAAAAACCACCCATGTTGACAAGGCCTGGTGATGGCTCATAACAATCGAACATCTCCCAACCTGGATCCAAATCGCCTGCTGAACAAGAAAGATACGTCAACATCTCGGTATCGTAAAATATCCTTATCAAGAAAGCGTCAACCTCGGTGTCGGGATTGGCCATGCGCATCTCGACAACGACAATGTCACCAGCACAACCTTGTATATCAGGTATGAAGACAGTATCGGCGCTTGGCGGTGTCGGCGTCGGTTGTCGATCAGCGTAAACCGGTATTGCTGAAATGACCAATGTCAGAATCAAAACTTTTAATAATCTCATTTTTAACCACCTTGTAAAGCCTGGGCAAGCAATTCGATGTAACGATAACTTTCGAATCAGAATTCACCAAATTACATATAGTCTAGGCCGCTAGAGTTGTTACGTCCAGAAAAATCAAATATTAACCTCATTTTTTCCTAAAAAACGGATTGAGGATAAGAACCCCCATCAAAGTTAAAAGTAACCCGATTCCGATCGGCCCGGTGGTCGGTATCGGCTGAGGATCGGTTGGTGTCGGCGATGGTGTATCTGTCGGCAGAGATGTCGGTGTTTCTGTCGGGGTATTGGTTGGGGTATTTGTCGGCGTCTGAGTCGGGGTTGGGGTATCGGTCGGCGTGCTCGTCGGCGTCTGAGTGGGTGTGTTCGTTGGTGTTTGTGTGGGTGTCAGGGTTGGCGTTAGGGTAGGTGTATCAGTGGGCGTTTGAGTCGATGTCGGAGGCACGGGTGTAAAGGTGGGTGGCACCGGGGTATAAGTTGGGACAGGTGTTGGTGTATCCGGCACCGGCGTAAACGTTGGCGTCGTGGCATCCGAGACTCCGCCGCTGATAACCAGCGCATATGGCTGCCGACCGCCGGTCTCACCTTGCGGCACATTGTATCCCTGCACTTGAACCGTATAGGTTCCTGCCGATAAAACTCCGCTGTTGATATAAATACATTCCGTCGGATTGGTGCGGTCGCGGGTTGTGCCGGTATTGCTCCATCCATTGGTAAAGTTGTTGCCGTAATAGGTGTTTGAGCCGCCCGTTAATACAAGATCCAAGTCATTGACAAGATTGTTGCCGCTACGATCTGTCCAGACCAGCGAAATTTTCAACGGTATCGATGAGTTGGTGAGACTGAATGTATACGAATGGGTTCCGCTTGTGGTCACGCCGTTCGTCACGTCGTGTACTATTAACTTTCGAGTATCTCCAGAGAAAAACAATGAATCAGTCAGCATGATGCGTCCCCAGCCCTGGTTGTTGGAAGGGCGGGCGGTTGTGCCGGTTCCGGTCATGTTTTGCGTGGAGTTGATCAGCATGGCTTTCATCAGGGCGGCTGTCGGCGTCATCGAATTGCCGGCATTGGCGGAGCCGCTGGGATAATAGCCGTCTCGAAAATATTGCCGGATCATCGCGGCAGCGCCGGCGACGGCGGGTGTCGCCATCGAGGTTCCGCTCCAATATTGATAGACAATGCTGCACGTGCGCCCCGTTGGGCTGGTCGTGTTTTTAGCCGAATGAATACCGGATATCCATCCAGTCGTATCCGTAGCCGGAGCTGTCAAGGTTGGCGCTAACCGGTTTGAACCGGATACCGGACCTCGACTGGAATAATGATACATCTTTTGCATATTGGTCGAGTTATCCGAACCGCCGACACAGACCAGATTTTTGGCTGTTCCAGGATAACTCACCGTATTATTATTCGGCCCATCGTTGCCAGCGGCGAACAGTATCAGGAAATTTTTGTTGTTCCACATATAATTATCGACATCGTTACAGTAGGAATTATATTCATTAGCGCTGCCACCCCAACTGTTTGTGTGAATATAAGCGCCGTCGGAACGGGAGTTCGCAAAAGCCGTTGTCAGCGATAAGGGAGGATGAACACTTCCATATTCACAATCGTTGGAATTGTCCCGACCGATGTCTCCGACAGTGATTTTTGCTTCTGGCGCCATACCAATATAGTTTATTTGACTGGCGCCGTCATCCGGATAACCGGCCGCTGTTCCGGCCACATGAGTGCCGTGACCGTCATCGCATTTGTCCCACGCAGAACCGCTCCCATATGTTCGGTACGCGACGATTTTGCGGTGATTGTAATTCGGAGTTGTCCCCGGAAGACCCTGAGAAGCATCATAAAAATAACAATGATGTGGGTCCACACCGGAATCCATAATCCCGATGATCTCGTCTGTTCCTTTGACACCTTTGTCCCAGATCGGTGTGCCGGCGCTTTGTGTGCCCCCCTGAATGACATATTTGGTATTGTCATTCAATAGGAAATACTCACCTTTTTCTTCAATAAAATAGATGCTTTCAATTTGCGCGATCGTCGTGACAGCCTCAGGAAGAACTCGGATATGGAGCGATTTTCGATATGGCATATCCACCGAATCAACAATTTCCGCGCCGCATCCCAACAGATCGTTTTTGAGAGATTCCAATGTCTCGCCTTCAAACAGCGTCACAATCAAGGACAGGTGATCATCGGCTAGCCGATCTGGATTTTTAAGAGGGGTTTTGCCGATCGAGGGACTGATTCGATAAGCCGGCTCAAATGGTCCGACCCAGCGTACTTCTGACAATTTAAGTGAGTTTGCTGCTGCATTTTTCGATTCCGCTTGGCAGATGAACGTGAAATGCGGCAAATATACAAGCGGCTCAAAGCCGGCTCGACGAAGCTTTGTCTTATGAGATTCCGTCACAGGGCCGTTGAACTGCACCAGGTGATAACGAGGTGAATCATCGGTTTTCATACGCAATATATCCGGAATATCCGGTAGTTTTTTCAGCGGATCGAAATCGGCGTTCAATACCTTGATAACCCCAATATCTTCTGAATTGGCTAAAACCGAAAAGGGAGGCGCACCATCGGTGGGCCAGATGGAAATATTTCTTTCAACCTTTTCTGCAGCTATCATAACGACACAGATTGATAGACTTAGCAACACGCTAAGAATAAGACGTTTATTCATTTTGTTATCCTCATTATCTCTAAAAAATGATTGTTGAACCAGTCGATAACCCAGCTCAAAATCACCCCAAAGTCGCCGAATGAATGTTCGCAAGAACCTAGCAACTTCCCCTTGATAATCATAGCGAAAAACACTGGTGGCCTGTCAATTTTTGCATTAAAACCGATGCTTCCGGAGATGTGAATTCATTCATTTTCACAACGATGCCATAGCAGAGGAAAAACAAGTGACCTCTGTATCGAAAGCAATTCTGGTGGTATAGTGGCATCGATGAAATGTGTTCAGAACTGAAATGTTGTATGATAGATAAAATAATCGCAAATATTTACGAAATTCGGCTGATTTTGACGATCATAGCTATTGGTGCGTTGGGTGTTTTTCTATTCCGAGTTCGATTCTTTGATAAAAACAGCGCTCCTGTTCCTGCTTCCCGTACGGTGTCGATTTTTGTCTGTTGTGTTTTTGTCTTGATGGCCGGCTATCAGGCCCGCTGGCAGTTATTCGGCTTCTTTTCTTCCGACTTTCTTCGCGTGCAGCGTGGGTTCGATCCCCGGGGTGAAATTCTGGGTGAACGCTTTCATCGAGGTTCATTGGTGGATAGAAACCACGTTCCCCTTGCAATGGATACCAAAGCCGATCAGCAGTTGAAACGTTTATATCCCTTGGGTGAAGCCGGCGCGCATGTGCTGGGTTACAATCATCCCAAGTTCGGTTCATCGGGTATGGAGAAAACACTAGACTCATTTTTGATGGGCCGATCCGTTCAGACTCCGGCGGATGTATTCCGGCTTATCGGAAACGCTTTTTTTCATCGTACGCTTCGTGGCAATCCCGTCGTTTTGACGTTGGATCACGATTTGCAATTGGCGGCATGGGAGTTACTCAGCGGTAAAATCGGGTCGATCGTCGCTTTGGACCCCCGTGACGGCAGTATTCGAGCTCTGGTATCACGCCCGGGTTTCGATCCGGAAAAAATCGACGATGCTGTCTGGAGACATCTATTGAAATCCTCTGACAGTCCGTTTTTGAATCGGGCCACGCATGGAATGTATCCTCCCGGTTCAACTTTCAAAATACTGGCGGCGGCAACCGCGATCGAGAAGCAATTCGACCCTGTTTACAAATGTGGTCCGAGTGGTTTTGACTGTGGCCCTGCCGATCGGCGGGTGAAAGATCATTCGCATTACAGCAATCCTGGGTTTGCCGGGCACGGAAACCTGAACCTGGCGGAGGCGCTTTCTGTGTCCTGTAATGTTTATTTTGCTCATTTGGCGGTGGATTTGGCAGCGCCTGTAATTTTGGAGTCAGCGTCCCGGTTTGGGCTGAACGCTCGCGTTCCGTTTGCCGGACCGTCGCCTGGGGTCGCGCGGGGACGATTGCCGGAGCGATCCAAGTGGCATATCGCCCGAACAGCTCGGCTGGGTATCGGTCAGGACGATACCTTGGTGACACCGTTACACCTGGCGTCGATGGCGGGCGCAATCGGCAACGGTGGTATGTTATTCCGTCCAAAATTGGTCGAATCCCAAATGCCGGAGTTATGGGATAGAGTGTTTGAACAGCGCACAGCTCATCAAGTTGCGCGCATGATGATCAAAGCAGTCGAAACAGGGACAGGCCACGCTGCGAAAATACCAGGTGTCGTGGTCGGCGGTAAAACCGGCACATCTGAAAGTACCGGGCGTAAAAGTCATGCGCTTTTCGTCTGTTTTGCTCCCTGGCCACGTCCTGCCTTGGCTATAGCTGTGGTAATTGAACACGGCGGTATGGGCGGCACGGTTGCAGCTCCTATTGCAGCACATTTGATCCAGCGGGCCGATAGTCTCGGTTTGCTGGAAGACAAGGAAATCCATCGTGGCCCGAACCGCTAAACAACGCAGACGGTTTAACGCACGACCTCGTGAATTCAGGTTGCTGGTATTTGCCATCTGTATTGTCTGTGTGTTTTTTCTATCTGCCGCGCTGTCGGTTCAAGACGCTTTTCGCACCGAAAATCTTTTTCTGCCGGCTGCATTTATCATTATCGCATTTATCGCGCATGGTCTGCTGGTTGCCGTCGGATCGAAAGCCGATATGACGCTGCTGCCACTATGGATTGTGCTCACCGGGATCGGTATGAGCTATCACTATCGATTGGGTTCATTCACTATCGATAGTTGGGATTCCCCATCCTGCTTGAGCTTTGGTGTAGCGCCTTTGATACTGGTTTTGACGACGATTTTATTTAGTAATACTCGATTAAAACTTCTTTCAAAGAACCCCTGGCTATGGATATTGGCAGCTTTCGGCATTGGAATCGCCGTGTTGGCGACCGGCGTCAAGTTTCGAGGCTCTGTCTTCGGTCCCGGAAAAACCACACCGACAGAATTTATGAAACCTTTGCTGATCATAGGGCTTTCGGGTTTATTGGTAAATCACGGTCGGCATATCGAACGAGGCTCACGTTTTTTCACGGCTGAATCGAGGCGCACACATATCATTGTCATCGGCGCTTGGCTGATACCCGGTGTGACGCTGATATGTTTGGGTGACCTGGGCATGTTGGCCGCCACCGCCCTGCTGTTGGGTATTCTTATGACGTTGGCAACCCGTCGAATCGCCTATCCCTTGATCGGTATCGTCGGTATAACAGGAGCTGGATACACAGCTCAACGCTTTATTCATAAAGCCGGCTTACGTTTCAGCGCCTGGATGAATCCGTTCGAGGCGCCGGATACACACGGTTTTCAAATCATCCGCTCCCTGTTTGCTGTGTTTAACGGTGAAATGTTCGGCAAAGGCATCGGTAACGGTTTACCACGCAGTATCCCGCTGGTTGAGACGGATTTTGTCTATGCCGCCGTTGCAGAAGAATTCGGCTGGCTAGGCAGCATGATGATCCTGATGATCGTATTTTTGATTATTCAGCGAAGCTTAGTGACAGCCGAGAATTGCAAAGACACATTCTCACGATTGGTATGTTACGGATGCGGCGCTATGTGGCTGATTCAATGTGTTTTACATGTCGGCGGAGTGATCAAATTGATACCGATGACCGGTGTGCCGTTTCCCGGTCTCAGCACAGGCGGTTCGGCTCTGATGGTTTTTGCGGTTTTAACAGGGTGGATAATGGCGGCTGATTGAACCATCTCGTTTATTTAGCTGATTTGAGCAGAGAAGACCCAGTTTCATGTAATCCACAATATTCAAGTTGATTTATGATCGTTTTTGCCTTGACTGGATAATCAAGTAAGCAGTCTTTTTTGTAAAAATAGAGGCGTATTGTCAGGGAATGTCAGGGACTGTTTTTGCGTCAAACAGCAAAATCCGCCACGACAAAGGTGTGATCCGACGGTTTCGGTGTTCGTCGCTTACGAGGTGTCATATCAATCCAGGCATCTGTTGACTGATCGAACAATGGAGATGTCGCAAGAATATGATCGATTCTCCAGCCTTTATTTGAATAGACCGTCGCAGCTCTATAGTCGAAAAAGCTGAAATGACCCGGTTCCGGTCGGTGTTTTCGAAACACGTCATGGAGTCCCCATGAGCAGACCCAGTAAAAAAGTTCCGTCAATTCACGGTTGAAACAGACGTGCCCATCGAGGCCTTTGGGGTCATGAACATCGATATCTTCGGGGGCGACATTCAGGTCTCCGACCCAAACCACCTTTTGATCCTTGGAATATTCTGTTTCCAGCAATTTGCGGAAGGTGCGCAGCCAATCGAGTTTGCCGGCATAATGCTCCGATTCGCGGTCTCTTCCCTGCGGCACATAGGTATTGATGATATGGATATCACCGAGTTGACCGCGTATTAAGCGAGGCCCGTTCAGCTCATCGTCATCAAAAAAGCCGATATGTACATTTGTAAAAGGTTGACGGCTGATCAATGCGACGCCGTTATAGCTTTTTTGCCCTTTGAAAACACTGTGATACCCAATTTCCAACAGTTCTTTTTCGGGAAACAAATGATCCTGCACTTTGGTTTCTTGTATTGCCAGGATATCCGGGGAATGCTCTTCGATCCACGGAATAATGACCGGCAATCGTGTTCGAATACTGTTTGCATTGAAGGTTGCGATCCGCACGTGTCACCTCCCCCCTTACCAATAGTTGATTTTCATGGCGTCTTTAACCCGCCGCAGCACTTCGTTGGATTTTTCCTGACCTTTTCTGCTGCCTTCACGTAGTAATTCTTTGACCATTTTTCGATTTTCTTCGAATTTTTTAGCGCGTTCCCGAATCGGAGCCAAATACTCCGTCAGCAGTTCAGTCAGTTTTCGTTTATCTTCCGTGCATCCCATTTTGCCGGCTTTGCAATCCGCTACCAGTTGCTGATGGCCGTCAGGATCGACCAGTTTTAAATATTCACAAACAACACAGCCTTCCGGATGACCGGGATCGGTTTTCTTAATTTTGAGCGGGTCGGTGTAAGCGCTGAACACTTTTTCGCGGATCGTTTTTGGGTCGTCACGAAGATAAATGCAGTTATTCAATGATTTGCTCATTTTGCTACTGCCGTCAGTGCCCCGGATACGAGCGACTTCGGTCACTCGCGCTTCCGGTTCCACCAGCGCTTCGACCTGGTATGTGTGATTAAAACGCCGAACGATTTCGCGGGTCAATTCGATCATCGGAAGTTGATCTTCTCCGACCGGGACCAAGTCGGCATCAAACGCCGTGATATCCGCGGCCTGGCTGACAGGATAGCCGAAAAATCCATACGTGACGCCTTTCGCAAACAACTCCTGTTTGCTTTCGATTTCGGCTTTGACTGTGGGATTCCTCTCCAAACGGGCCAGAGTTACAAAATTACCGTAAAAAACAGTCAACTCGGCAATCGCCGGAATAGTTGATTGAATCACATATTTGACGGTTTCAGGGTCGATGCCGGAGGCGAAATTGTCGATCGCGACCTCTTCGACATTGGCATGAACTTTTTCCGGTGTCTTGAAATTGTCCGTCAGAGCTTGGACATCGGCAATCAAAAGATAGGTATCATATTTATCCTGTAATTCGACACGTGATTTGACCGACCCGAAATAATGGCCAAGATGAAGTCGGCCGGTAGGGCGATCGCCGGTTAAAATGATAGGTTTTGCTTTCTTTTCAGTGTCCATAATGAATTCCTCGTCGTTGTAATCCGCCTGGAAACGTGATCGAGACCACAATGTCATATCCTGCGGCACCGTCTAAGTGTAGCGGGAGAACGGTCAGGGTGCAATCATACTCTTGTCTATCCGATCGATTAGAGACCCAACAGGACGGTAAGCGTATCCATGCTGTACAGAAACCAGCTTTGCGGATCTAGAAACGCGCCGTACCAATTGAACTCCATAACCATTGGTGACGTGTGCCTGAATCACCATATCATCGCCCTTGTAATAGGCTTTCTGTCGGAGTGTATGTCAATGTTGTGATTCCGTTGTTCCTGAAGCCCCTTCCACATCGGTCAAGTGAACGGTCGCGATCTACGTAAGGCCTCCTTCCAAATTGAGGTCAAGCCATTGATATATATCGGGAAATAAGATGGTCATGATTGTTCGGTCAACATTCCACGTGGCATCGACTTTGTCGGCCAATTCATCGAATGTTCCGTAACCTTTGCCAGATGCCGGCGGTTTCACCTTGACATCCTCCAAAGCGGGGAATTCTTAATGGCCAGTCACAATAGTTGAAAAATAGATGTTTTTATGTTGAATAGTTTTAGTATGACTTGTTGGTATATTCTGGAAATCAATCTTTAAAAACGGTGAAAGTCGGGTTGCTTTTAGAACTCGTTGACAATGTCGGCTTGGGTGGTTAAATTCAGGTTTGGTTTTTGCGCCCGTAGCTCAGTCGGATAGAGCGCTTGCCTCCGGAGCAAGAGGTCGCGCGTTCGAATCGCGCCGGGCGTATAGTGAAATCAATTACTTACAGCGTTTTTTAGAAGCGAAAAAATCTAGCTTATATCTATTTTAAAAATATTATTTACGGTAATCAAAGATTGGTGAAGGAGTCGAAGGGACCGATCAAGTTGATAGAACTTTTGGGGGGAGATGGGACGTATGGGACAAGGGACGGATGGGGCCGTCAAGGAGAGATGGGACAAAGATTAAGAATTTAGCTTTATCATAAGATTAGAGTCCCATTTGTCCTATTCGTCGCATTTGTTTCAAAACTTCCTAGAATTGTTACTATAAGAAACAGCTATGATATAACTGGATTTTGATCGTTCAAATATTAGGAATTTTTTTATTTTCCACAGATGACGCAGATGAACGCAGATATGTGCCGACCGCATGTATTTCGGCCTTACGGGTTTGATATTCGGAAATAAAAGTTGGTTCGTGTTGTTATTTTTGGATGTCTGTCCCCCGAAAGTAACCGATCCGAAGATACAAAATTGGAAGTCTGTCCCCCGGAAGGAACAGATGTCAGTGCAGATGTCTGTCCCCGAAAAACAACCCCCCTTCTCTATTCATGGAGAAGGGGCCGGGGGATGAGGTCGTCACCGTGGATCAAGACGTTATTCGCGTTCATTCGCGGTAAAAAAAGAACATTTCATTGATGCTTGATTTTTTTTTACCAGCCAATAAAAATCCCCAGAATTCGGTCAATAACTTTCCCCAGTTTTGAGGCTATATCTCGGGGTGTCTTTTTGGCCAGGAAAATTTAATGGCCCAATGCGCCTTCCTTCAGTTGCCCATGGTCCACATTTATTCCTTCGATGACATATCAGGTAGATTTATAATGCCCATAATTGAATCGTTTTTATATCCCTGTTGATAGGTAGAGCAGCAAAAGTTTGAAGGCTAATTCTAGACTATTCAATAGAAAACAGGTATGATGTGAGATCAGACGATATTGTTGAACAATTAAGAAATATTCGTTCTAAAGTTATTGATATTACTCGATCGATCAACTGCTGTTCGATTTTTGAAATCCATGAGTTATGATGACTAAGGATCATGGAAAGGGCTGAAGGAGTTGATTAGGTAGAAGGGGTGCATGGGAAAAACACGTCATAGGGAGGCGCTGGTATGAGCTTGAATTATAATAAAGGCGATCTTTTGAAAGCGTCACAAAAAGGTGATCTTAGCCTTGTTAAACGTTTGCTGGAACATGGCGCTGATGTTGACGAGAAAATTGATAATGGTTTTACATCTCTTATGTTTGCATCCTGGGAAGGTCATCTAGATGTTGTTGAATATCTAGTGGAACATGGCGCTGATGTGTACAACATGGAGCATAATCAAGGCATACCACCTCTTATGATGGCATCTCATAAAGGTCATCTCGAAATCGTAAAATATTTGCTGGAAAAAACCGGTAATGTGGATATAAAAAGTAAAGACGGTTTTACATCACTTATAGTAGCATCCTGGGAAGGCCATCTAGATGTTGTTGAGTATCTACTGGACCATGGCGCTGACGTGAATAGTGAAGATGATAAAGGCGCTATTTCTTTTATGTATGCCTCACGGTTTGGCCATGTTGATATTGTTAAGTATTTGTTACCAAAAAGCCATAATGTGGATATAAAAATTAAAGAGGGTATAACATCACTTATGTTTGCATCAGGGGCAGGTCACCGCGATGTCGTTGAGTATCTAGTGGAACAAGGAGCTGATCTGAATATCAAAGACGAAGATGGTTTGACATCACTTATGCTTGCCTCACAAAAAGGTCACCTGGATGTTGTAGAAAAACTGTTAGAATACGATGCATCCGTAAACCTGAGAAATAATGACGGCAAATCTGCGCATGCATTGGCCTTGGATGAAAACCACGGTGAAATCGTTAAGCTTTTATTGAAATATGGCGCCGATACAAGTGATTAACACAAAGAGGTAATACCTGGATGTTGTGAATACTAAATGTTAATTCGCGCCTATCTGTACCGGAATTTTTTATCGACGAGAAAACGATTAAAAACCATCAACCGGAGGAGTCAATTTTGCGTAATCGAAGGGGGTCAAATTTCGATTGTCATTACGAATTCCACTGGTTATGATGACTATGGATTATGGAAAAGACTGAAGGAGTTGATTCGGTGGTAGAAGGAGTACATGGAAAAAACAAGTCATAGGGAGACGTTGGCATGAGCTTACATTATAAGAAAGGCGATCTTTTAAAAGCGTCAATAGAAGGTGATATCAGCCTTGTTAAGGTTTTGGTGAAACATGGCGCTGATGTGAACGAGAAAATTGATAAAGACTTTACACCACTTATGTTCGCATCCGGGGAAGGCCATCTGGATGTCGTTGAATATTTAGTGGACCATGGCGCTGATTTGAACATGAAGTCTGATCAAGGCGCTACACCTTTTATGATGGCATCATATAAAGGTCACCTCGAAGTCGTAAAGTATTTGCTGGCAAAAACCGGTGATGTGGATAGAAAAGACGAAAACGGTTTTACATCACTAATATTAGCATCAATAGAAGGCCATCTAGATGTTGTTGAGTATCTAGTGGAATGTGGCAGTGATGTGAATATAAAAGACAACGATGGTTTTACACCACTTATGCGCGCCGCCCAGAGTGGTCATCTAAGCATTGTAAAGTATCTGGTGGACCATGGCGCTGATGTGAATAGCGAAAATGATGAAGGCGCCACTTCTTTACTGTATGCCGCATTGAATGCTTACATTGACATTGTTAAATATTTATTGCCAAAAGTTCATGATGGTGATAAAAAAGACGACAACGGCTTAACATTACTTATGAAAGTTTCATATCTAGGCCATCTGGATGTCATTAAGTATCTAGTAAACCATGGCGCTGATGTAAATATAAGAGACAACGAAGGCCTAACATCTCTTATGATAGCTTCACAAGGGGGTCATCTGGAAGTCGTTGAGTATCTTGTGGAGCAAGGGACAGATGTGAATGTCAAAAATGAAGGCGGCGTGACATCACTTATGTTTGCATCAGGGGGAGGTCATGCTGGTGTTGTTGAGTTTTTGCTTGACCATGGCGCTGACATTAATGTCAAAGACGACGACGGTTCAACACCACTTATGCTGGCCTCACAAGAGGGGCATCTAGAAGTCATCGAGTATCTAGTAAGCCATGGCGCTGATGTAACTGGTGAAGATTATGAAGGCGCCACTTCTTTTATGTATGCCTCACGGAATGGCCAAATTGATATTCTTAGATATTTATTACCAAATACCCACAATATTGATAAAAAGGATGAAGACGGTACGACATCACTTATGTTTGCTTCAAATGAAGGTCATGGTGAAGTCGTTGAGTATCTAGTGAACCATGGCGCAGACGTGAATATCAAAGACGAAAATGGTTTGACATCCCTTATGCTTGCATCAGGAAGCGGCTATCTGGATATCGTTAAATTTTTGCTTGACCATGGCGCAGAGGTCAATGTCAAAGACAACGACGGTTCAACATCGCTTATGCTGGCTTCACAAGAGGGTCATCTAGAAGTTGTTGAATATCTAGTGGAACAAGGGGCAGACGTGAATGGTGAAGATAATGAAGGCGCCACTCCTTTTATGAATGCCTCGCGAAGAGGCCAAATTGATATTCTCAGATATTTGTTACCAAACACCCACAATGTTGATAAAAAGGATGAAGATGGTTCGACATCACTTATGCTCGCATCAATAGGGAGCCATCGAGACGACATTGAGCATCTGTTTGGCCTTGATTTTGAGTTTGATGCTAAAGATGAAGATGATTTGACATCACTTGTGTCGGTTTCACAAGAGGATCATCTCGATGTCGTTAAATTTCTAATAGAACAAGGGGCTGATGTAAATGTCAAAAACAAGCATGGCATTACATCACTAATGTTAGCATCAAGCAGAGGTCATCTCGATGTCATTGAGGTTTTGCTTGACCATGGCGCTGATATTAATGTCAAAGA
>CAYOJK010000004.1:168543-196932 GCA_964404285.1 uncultured bacterium
ATCTCGATGTCATTGAGGTTTTGCTTGACCATGGCGCTGATATTAATGTCAAAGACAACGACGGTTTTACATCACTAATGCTAGCTTCACGAGAAGGTTTTCTTGGTGTCGTTGAGTATCTAGTGGAACAAGGGGCTGACGTGAATTGTGAAGATGATAAAGGCGCGACTTCTTTTATATATGCCTCACGGTATGGCCATATTGATATTCTTAAGCATTTATTACCAAAAATCCATAATGTAGATAAAAAAGACGAGGGCGGTTCGACATCACTTATGTTGGCATCTGGGAGCGGTCGCCTGGATGTTGTTGAGTATCTTGCGGAACATGGCGCAGATGTGAATAGTGAAGATAATGAAGGCGCGACTTCTTTTATGTATGCCTCATTTAATGGTCATATTGACATGGTCAAGTATTTGTTGCCAAAAATCCACAATGTAGATAAAAAAGACGAGGACGGTTCGACATCACTTATGCTAGCTTCACGTAGGGGGCGTCTAAATATCGTTGAGTATCTACTGGAGCATGGCGCTGATGTGAATTTAAAAGACAATAACGGTTTTACATCGCTTATGTTTGCATCAAGGGAGGGTCACCTCGATATCGTTGAGTATCTTGTGAACCATAGCGCTGACGTGAATATGGAAAGTGATGAAGGCCTTACGCCTTTTATGTATGCCTCATTGAATGGTCATATTGACATTGTAAAGTTTTTGCTGCCTCGAATTTCTGATGTAGATAGAAAAGAAAGTGACGGTCTTACATCGCTTATGTTTGCATCAGGGGGAGGCCATCTAGATATCGTTGAGTATCTAGTGGATCATGGCGCTGACGTAAATAGTGAAAATGATAAAGGCTTTACGTCTTTAATGTATGCCTCATTGAATGGTCATACTGACATTGTAAAGTTTTTGCTGTCTCAAATTTCTGATGTAGATAGAAAAGAAAGTGACGGTTGTACATCACTTATGCTTGCATCAGGAAGCGGCCATCTGGATATCGTTGAGGTTTTGCTTGACCATGGCGCTGACGTGAATATGGAAAGTGATGAAAACCTTACGCCTTTAATGTATGCCTCATTCAATGGTCATATTGACATGGTTAAGTATTTGTTGCTAAAAACCCACAATGTGGATAAAAGAGACGAAGATGGTTTTACATCGCTTATGCTGGCCTCGCAAGAAGGTCATCTAGAAGTTGTTGAGTATTTAATGGCTCACGGCGCAGATGTAAATGTAAAAAACGAAAATGGTTCGACATCATTAATGTTAGCATCGGGGGGAGGCAATCTGGATATCGTTAAATATCTAGTGGACCATGGCGCTGATATAACTGTAAAAAACAACGACGGTTTGACATCGCTTATGCTGGCTTCACAAGAGGGTCATCTAGAAGTCGTTGAGTATCTAGTGGGTCGTGGCGCTGATGTGACTAGTGAAGATGATGAAGGCGCCACTTCTTTTATGTATGCCTCACGGAATGGCCATATCGATATTCTTAAGCATTTGTTATCAGAAACTCATGATGTGGATAAAAAAGACGAAAACGGTTTGACATCACTAATGTATGCATCATGGGGAGGTTACCTGGATGCCGTTGAGTTTCTAGTAGAACAAGGGGCCGGTGTAAATCTCAAATATGAAGATGGTTTTACATCACTTATGCTGGCGTCACAAGAGGGTCATCTGGATGTTGTTGAGTATCTTGCGGAACATGGCGCAGAAGTGAATGTAAAAAACATCAAAGGTTCGACACCACTTATGCCGGCTTCACAAGAGGGTCATTTAGATGTCGTTGAGTATCTAGTGGAACAAGGGGCTGATGTGAATGCCAAAGACGAAGATGGTAATACATCACTTATGTCGGCATCAGCGAGAGGCCATCTGGAGATCGTTGAGTATCTAGTGGAACAAGGGGCTGATGTGAATGCCGAAAACGAAGATGGTAATACATCACTTATATTTGCATCTGGAGAAGGCTATCTGAATATCGTTGAGTATTTAGTGAAACAAGACGCTGATATAAACACAAAAAACGCAGAAGGTTGTACAGCGCTCATGGGAGCTTCATCTGAAGGCCACTCAGATGTCGTTAAGTTTTTGCTTGATCATGACGCTGATGTAAATGCTAAAGATGTGGAAGGTTTGACATCACTTATGTTCGCATCAGAAGAAGGCCACCTGGATGTTGTAAAAATACTGTTAAAATACGAAGCTTCGATAAATATGAAGGATTATGATGGCAATTCTGCGCTTACATACGCCTCGGAAGAAAACCACAGTGAAGTCGTTAAACTTTTATTGAGATATGGAGCCAATACAACTGATTTATTCTAAAACCCGGAATGCCTGGATTTGGTAAATACTGAACATTTATTCTCACCTGTCTGTCCTTAAGTCCTCGCTTTATAGTAACACTGTCCGAACTCCTGCTTAATCTGAATTCTTTTCATCGCTGTTTCATAGTATTCCGGATCTATCTCAAAACCGATGAAGTCAACAGGCAAATTCAAACAGCCGATAGCAGAATTGCCTATGCCTAAAAAAGGATCCAATACTATTTTCGTGTTATCTATGCCATGCAATTTGACACACATTTCCGCTAATTCAGGAGGATAACTTGCGGGATGAGGACGATCTTGTGAGCGATCCTGGATGGTTTTATAAGGAATATACCACACATTGCCCCTGCATTTGATGCCCGTTGAAGCATTGTGCCATCGATGTGTATTCGTCTGATCCTTATATGGCACACCGATCGAGTGTCGATCGATCTGGACATTTCCGGATTTCGTCAAATGAAAGATATATTCGTGCATATCATTCACAAAACGCTTGCTGTTTATCGGTTTATAATGACCGACATTGACTTCGATAGGTTCTTTATAACTGGTTTGTTTGATATAGATAGATTTTATCCAGTGAATTACATTCTGTAACTCAAAATGCTTTCGCATGACAAAAATAACTTCAAATGGAACCCATGGGTCTGATGGTTTGGAGCCCATGTTGAGAAAGAAAGAGCCTTTCTCTGATAGCGCCTCTTTTATAGATAATGCCCAATTGTCTAACCATCTAAGATAGTCTTCACGTGGCGTTTTATCATTATATACGCCGTAATTTACTCCAAGATTATACGGAGGCGATGTCACGACAACGTCGATAGAATCGGGTTTTATATGTTTACGCATTCCAGATATGCAATCATCAAAAATAAATGTGTGTGTGTTCCCCTTTTTGGTATTAACGATTATTTTTTTATTGTTTACGTTCAAAGCGGAGATTCCCTGAGTGAAAATATATGAATTTCAGGTTTCCGCGTCAAGAATCACAAACGGATAATTACTCGCTCAACTTTAGCGCCTCTGTTTGTGACTGGCCATTAAGTTTTCCCCACTTTTTGGCCAATAAGATTCCCCACTTTGGAGGATGCCAAGGTGTAAACGCTGTGTCAAGGAGTTCGCAGGTGGTAGTGGTGGGCGGCATGCCGCCCCGGCCTGGCTTTTCCCAGCGGTCATTAAGATTCCCCTGTTAGCTGAAGTCATTCTATTAATCGTCTGATTCATTGTGTTTTTCTCCTGCTTTTTGGGGTCCTTTGATGCGATAGCTTTCCCCTTTAATCGCAAACAAAATGACATGGTGCAGCAACCGATCCAATAAAGCCGATACTTGGACCTGATCCTCAAAGATATCCGCCCAGCCGGAAAAGTCTTTATTCGTCGTGACAATAATGGAGGTATTCTCATAGGCTTTACTGATCAAACGAAACAGAAAGTTGCCCTGCTGACGATTGACCTTCTCATACCCTAATTCATCCAGGATGATACCATCGAATTTAAGGAGCTTTTTCTGAAGATGAAACAATTGATGGGTGGTGGCGGCCAACGCCATTTGATCCATCAAATCCGCAACGGTCGTGAAATACACTTTATATCCCCGTTCGATCGCCTCGACACCCAGCCCGATGGACAAGTGCGTTTTGCCCACGCCAGCCTGACCGGCAAATATCACGTTTTCTGCATTTTCTATCCAGCGGCATTCTCTAAGGCTGTTGAGCCGGGTTTCTGACAGGGAGGGTTGGAAAGCAAAGTCAAACTCATCCAGACGCTTGATCACGGGAAACCGGGCAGCGCGTAATCGTCGTTGATAATTGGACACATCACGGCCTTGCAGCTCTTCTTTAACCAGGCCGGTCAGAAACTCAAGATGAGACATCGATCGTGATTCCGCTAATCGCAGATAATCATCCAAATGCTGACGGATAGTGGACAGTTTCAACCGCTTAAGCCCTTCGATCACTTCCTTATAACTCGTGCTGCTCATGATCGACCTCTGAATGTGATGTCGTAATAGTCTATAATTTTCTATAGCTGACACCTCCCAGTGTCAGTATGGAATAGCAAGCTTTACGTAGTGTTTCCCGGTCATATATCTCAGATAGATTGATAAACTGTCGACATTGATCGCGGTAATGCCGTGGAAATGTTTGCCGTAATTCATGAAAAAGCTCAGGGTATCCATATATTTCCACTAATTTTCGGGCTAATTCATCGGACGACTCCTCGATAGGTTTTTGATAATGAGATCGAATCCGAATCCGTTTGTTTTTGCCAAACCAGCGCTCATGTATACACAGCGCTTCATCGTCCAGTGAATAGATTTCAATTTATGAATTCGATGATTCACATAGCGTCGCAAGGTCCGATCAGACCCGGAATACCCCAAGCGAATCACTTTGTTAAAAATCGCCTGGGCATTAATCACCCCATCTTCTTCCATCAATTCTATCTGATGATCAATAAAACGCTTGTGTGAATCGACTTTCTTCTTCCGTGTACGTCGGGTTTGTTTGTAGTGTGCAATATCGTCCATGGACATCCCACGGTATTTTCCTCAATTAGTAATTGAGATTTCAAGGGCTTGAGCTCCGAATCTGATCGCGGCCTATCTGCCTAGGACAAAAACTAGAATACACTTATTGACAAATTATGATTTTAGGTATAATTTATAGGTGATGAAAGGAGATCATAAAAATGGAGATGACTGTAATAGCGCAAAATCTCAGGAGGATTAGAAATGCGCAGAAAAAAACTCAGAAGGATGTGGCAGAGATTGCAGGTATTTCTTTACCGGCATACAAAAAACTGGAAAATGCCCAGACTCAACCAAGAGTCAGCACTCTCGAGAAAGTAGCAAATGCCCTTGGGGTGAGATTACAAGATCTTGTCATGGCTGTTCGTCAACTCAACGCCGTCAGATTTCGATCTCAAAAGAAGATGCGAACTCGGGAAAATATTTTAGCTGATGTATCGCTCTGGTTGGATGATTATCGGTTTCTAGAAAGGCTTCTTAACGAAAAGCTTACCTATAAATTTGAACAACTGAATGATACCTTGATAGAACATGATCCTATTAAACGGGCAGAAGAAGCCGCTGGGAAAGCTCGTCAGCGCCTGGGACTGGGCGAAAAGGAGCCAATCCATGACTTGTGTGGATTGTTGGAATCCGCCGGAGTCAAAGTATATCCGATCGTCTCGGCATCAGAAGGTTTTTTTGGCTTATCCGTCGGCATTGAAGATGGCGGTCCTGCCGTGATCGTCAATGTCTGGGATCGAATTTCTGTTGAGAGATGGATATTCACTGCAGCTCATGAATTAGGGCATTTGATTCTTCATCACGATGCTTTCAATGTAAACGATGACAAAGAAGATCGGGCGCAAGAGGAGGAAGCGAATTGTTTTGCATCCCACTTTCTAATGCCGAATACCGGATTCATAAAAGAATGGGAAGATACTTATGGATTGCATCCGGTGATACGCATTCTAAAGGTCAAGCGCATTTATCGGGTAAGCTACAAGACCGTATTAAAGCGATTGATCGAACTCGGCAAAGCAGATAATGGTATTTGGAAGCGGTTTAACATTGCATATTATAAACTTTTCGGCCGGACGATTGAGTTTAAGCGAGAACCTCCCGGGTTAAGAGCTGACGAACCGTCTAATCTCGATAGCATGGAATTCGTTCCTGAACGATTCAATCGGCTTGTCAGAAAAGCTCTTGAGATGGAAAAAATCTCGATCAGCAAAGCAGCCGAGATCATGAGGATCAGTATAAGTCAAATGCGGGATCAAATTATTGTCTGGTATGAGGGAATGTCTGAACACGATTCCAAAGATTACAGGATGGGCAGGATTAGATTACGAGGTTGACATGATTTTCAGTGTGTTCCTGGTTTCTAGTTCCTGGTTGGGTTTGGCAGAGATTTATATTATAGGAGTTATCTTAATGGAGCTAAATAACTTTAGATTCTGAAGACTAACACTTGGACATGGATATTCGATCGTTTCTGTTGTCTAAGGAATTTTGTTATCGTATGGAACGGGACTTGGAGCTCGAGACCGAGAGCGGAAGAGCTGACGGGTTAAAGGGGTAATGACGCATACTATACCGATTTTATTTCGTTTCCAGCATGACGCCTGATAGCCTTCAATATTCCAACTGAATTTATACCGATAAACTCCAATCACTGGCAATATCAACTGAAATTTCTTCTTTTATTATAACCTATCTCGCTATCCGACCATCATCTAGATCGCACATACTAACCCTCCTTCTCAAGCAATGGCGAAGGGGCCGGGGGATGAGGTCCTCACGCAGATTCCACACGGAAGCGAAGAAAAATCTGGACAAACTGACTTATTCATGTAAAGTGGTTTTCGTTTCAAACGTATGGTTAGGCTAAGCTTTACGTTAAGGTATTCAATTGTTGAGGGAACTTTTTTTAACCCTAAGGGTTAATACTATTGAAGAGTTTATAAAGTGGAGATTCTCTTCAGAAACCAAAAATTAAAACGTATCGGCAACACTTTAAAAGAAGCCCAGAAACTTCTTGGAGATAAAGGAGGCAGGCTTCTGATTCAAAGGCTGGATGAAATGAGAGATGCTGATAATCTATGGGTTTTAACTCAACTACCTAGACCACGCTGCCATCAACTTACTGGCGACAGACAGGGGTTATGGGCTGTTGATCTGGATCATCCACGGAGGCTAATTTTTGAACCCGCGAATAATCCTTTACCGTTAAATGATGATGATTCACTGGATATCGGTAAGGTTACAGCGGTATTAATTAAAGAAATTGAGGACTATCATGGGAAAAAGCGCAAAAAATGAGTATTCGCCGGATTATGTTTCACTCCCGGGTGACACACTAGCGGAAACGATTAATTCTCTTGGTATGACTCAGGTTGAGCTATCAAAGCGAATGGGCCGACCAATTAAAACAATTAACGAAATCATTGCTGGAAAAACGAAAATAACCCCGGAAACCGCAATTCAACTGGAAAAAGTTCTAAACATCCCGGCAAGTTTTTGGAATAATCGTCAGCGTCGTTACGATGAATTCCTTGCCAGGAAAAAGGAGCAGGAAAGTCTTAAAGGTAAAATTTCTTGGGGGAAAAATTTTCCAATCGCGGAAATGATCAAGCTTGAATGGTTACCCAAAACACAAGATTGGGTGGAAAAATTGAATAATCTTCTGGCTTTCTTTGGGGTTGCATCACCAGAAGCATGGATAGACCGCTGGGAATCCATTCAGGTTTCTTATAGGAAATCAAAAAAGGTCAAATCAAATCCTTATGCGCTTGCAGCTTGGTTGCAGAAGGGCGAACGTGATGCAGCAGGAATAGAGTGTTCCTCTTTCGATCGCGCTGCTTTTTTGAAAACACTTCACAAAATCAAGAGTCTTACCGTTGAATCACCGAAAGATTTTGGGCCTAAAATGGTTGAACTGTGCGCAGCCTGTGGCGTGGCAGTCGTGTTTGTTCCACAATTACCCAACACCGCGAGCGGCGCTACACGCTGGCTCAATAAAAACAAAGCGTTGATACAATTGAGTTTTAAGTATGGCACGGATGATCATTTTTGGTTCTCATTTTTTCATGAAGCAGGGCATATAATTAACCATCATAAGAAAGCAATATTCATTGAAAACAAAGGATATTCTTCTGACGAAGAAGAAGAAGCCGACGCTTTTGCCGCCGATATGCTTGTCCCCAAATCTGAATATGAAAACTTTGTAAAAGTATCTTTAATAAACGAAACCAGCATTCGTAAATTTGCAGCTCGATTAGGTATATCACCAGGCATTGTGGTTGGTCGGCTTCAACATGATAAGCATCTTGAATATTCCCAAATGCACAAGTTAAAACGAAAACTTGAGTGGGATAAGAAAAATAATGAAAGGGTTCACCGCCTGAGTGTCGATATGCGTGAGACACCTACCCTCAGTTAAATCTGTGCTGTAAATAATGAGGTCGAAGATAGAAAGATAATCGAAGTTTTAACCAGCAATGATCAACCGCGAAAGCAATGAAATGACCCCAAGAAAAATCTTTCAGATGAAGATTATTTCGAGTTGTCCGAAAAAATCGGACAGTTGAAAATTGACTCCCTTTTCTAAGTTCGTTACACATTTTCTTTTGGCAAAATCTTGTGGCTAATCATGGTTAAGCGGTGGAATCATCATTATTGTTATTTGCTTGGGCCTCATTCTCGCGAAAATCCAAATAAAGAGCTCTTTCTACACGAAAAAGAAACCATGACTGCCGGAGTGCAGCAATAATAAAGATTATCGATGCTATTCCTCCACAGCAACTCCATTTTTTCATCAAAGAGTCAGGTTCACAATGAATGGAAAAAAATGCGAGAGCAAGAGCAAAGATGAATGTAAAGTGAACGACAGCCCATCGGTAGTGCAGATAACCATTTAACGATTTGTTAAAATTTTTAGCACGCCTCCACTGTAGGAACCTTGCGCTTGCGTCGGGTCTCGAAATTGAATTATCACGGTCAAGTGATGCAGCAGATACTCCGGTCCACCAAGCAATCTCATCAGCAATAATCCAATAAAGGATCCTGTAGAGTGTGTAAACAGCAAAACCCAATGCTCCGGCAAGGAATAAAGCTAGAGCTTGGTATTTACATATCTCTTCCCATTTTGTATGAAAGTCTTGTTTGCTAAACAAGTAAATCGCAGTAATAACGACGCCACTTAGTAAATAGCGAATAGCCAATTCAATATCTGAGATTAAATTTAACAGATTTTTCATTGATGACCTCCTCCTGAAGAAAAAAGTTGTTAAATGGTTTTTAGGTAGATCGTCTTATTTCAAATCAGGATTTCAAGTTGTTCGATAACCAATAAATTGATGATAACTTACCGCAGTTTTTATTTCAATACGTGAGACATAAGCAGTTGGATTTACAAGCATAGCACCCTCTCTCGGCGCTGTAAGCGCTCGCTTCGCTTGCATAACACCGCCGGTCTCTCCCATGAAGGGAGAGACATTTTTCAGCGTTACAAAATAAACCCAGCCGGTGAAAGGAAAAACATTGTCCACAAGTGCAAAAAAACCTCTCCCTTTATGGGAGAGGTCGATCCTGTTGGCAGCGCTGGCCATGGTGAACGCTTGAGAAATGTGTATTCTTATTATGGCTAGGCGATGCCTTACAGGATCGGGAGAGGGTTATTCATAGTGAAAGTCCCGGGAGACGAGATCCTCACCGCGAACTGCTCACCGGTGTCAAGCTTACATCGCATTGCTATAGTTTAATTCAACAGGGTTGTAGTTTGAGAATGAGGGCTGCTTCTGGCGAAATCCGAATCACAAGGTTTATCCAATAAAATAAATGCATAAGCCGGTCTTATAAGAATTCTGAAAACAAATAGACACAATATCGATGTGTTGGTAGGGTACGACTGCGCAGAACACTTCTGGAATCGAATTTTGAACCCATTTCCAAGTGTTTGACCAATTGCTCGTGATGCGCCATAATTTGAACCATAATGCCTTTGAAATGGCTTATATTCGTTTCATTTTCACACAGAATAATAGGCAGAGACCATGGATACAAAAATTGCAGTTTTCAAAGGGAAGAAAGTCCGAAAAACTATTCACGACAATGAATGGTGGTTTTCAATCGTTGATACGATCGAAGTTTTAACCGGTAATGAGCGACCGCGAAAGTACTGGAATGACCTCAAGAAAAAGCTATCGGATGAAGGTTATTTCGAGTTGTCCGAAAAAATCGGACAACTGAAACTGAAAGCAGCGGACGGAAAAAAATACCTTACTGATTGCGCAAACACCGAAACTCTTTTCCGGATTATTCAATCGATACCATCGCCCCAAGTGGAGCCATTTAAACGTTGGCTTGCTCGGGTGGGCTACGAGCGCATCCAGGAAATCGAGGATCCGGAGCTTGCCACAAAACGCACCAGGGCGCTATACAAAGCAAAAGGATACAGCGAGGATTGGATAGAAAAGCGGATGAGGGGAATTGCTATTCGGGAAGAACTACTTAAAGATATCTCAAGACAAAAAACTTTTAGACAAATCTGATGAGGACGAAGATCATGAGCAATACTGATACAACCTTTATCACCAATGAGCCAGGAAAGAAGCTAATAGACAGGTTCAAGGTTCTGATAAAAAACACCGAATTTTTTGATGTTCTTGTCGGCTACTTTTTTACAAGCGGCTTTTATGCTCTTTATGAATCTCTTGAAGCAACCAAGAAGATACGGATTCTTATTGGAATTAGTACGAACAAAGGTGTCTTGGGCTTGATAAACGAGTCTGTTCAACAGGAAATGCAATTCTCTCATGCAGAAACAAAAGGTCATTTTGCAGATTTAGTTGCGTCAGAGATGGAGCATTCAGAGGACAGCCGGGATATCGAAACCGGAATAGTAAAGTTTATTGAATGGCTTAAGAGCGGGAAACTGGAAATCAAAGCCTATCCAACCCGGAATATACATGCAAAGCTTTATATAATGTCTTTTCATTGTGACACGATGGACAGGGGACGGGTTATCACGGGTTCAAGCAATTTTAGCCAGGCAGGGTTAGTTGACAATTTAGAATTCAATGTTGAATTGAAAAACCATTCAGATTATATGTTTGCCAAGAATAAGTTTGAAGAACTTTGGAATGTCGCGGTTAATGTCAGCGATAAATACATTGAAACGATCCAGAGCCGCACCTGGCTAAACAACACCATTTCACCATACGAACTTTACCTGAAGTTTCTCTATGAATATTTCCAAGATGAACTCGGTCAATCCGATGAATTAATTTATCGGTATATTCCCGAAGATTTTAAGCGGCTGGAATATCAGGAGCAGGCGGTTTTAAATGCCAAAAAGATACTGTTGGAATATGGTGGGGTTTTTATTTCAGACGTTGTAGGACTTGGAAAAACCTACATAGCAGCAATGCTTGCCGGCCAACTGGATGGTCGGACTTTAGTTATTGCCCCGCCTGTCTTGGTAGATAAAAGAAACCCCGGATCATGGCCCAATGTTTTTTCAGATTTTAAAGCGCCTGCAGATTTCGAGTCTTTAGGAAAACTCGATCAGATTGCAGAAAGGGGGACCAGCAAATATCAAAACATCATTATTGATGAAGCGCATAGATTCCGAACTGAAACCAATATCACTTATGAAACTCTGGCGCGGATTTGCAGAGGAAAACGTATTATCTTAGTTACAGCCACCCCTTTTAATAACTCTCCCAAAGATATTTTGAGTCAGATTAAACTATTTCAGAAGGGAAAGAAGAGTACAATTCCCAATATCCCGAACCTTGAAACATTCTTTACTAAGCTCGATAAAAAAATTAAGAATCTGGACAGGAAGGATGATCAGGATGAATACATTAAAACAGCCAAGGAAAATGCAAAGGAAATCCGAGAAAAAGTTCTCAAGTATCTTATGGTCAGAAGAACCCGCGCCGAAATTGAAAATTACTTTCCTGACGATCTCAATAAACAGGGATTGAAGTTTCCGGCAATCGAGGACCCTGAAGCGATATTCTACGAACTCAATGAACACGAAGACACCGTATTTAGTCAGACAATAGAACTTATTACCCGGGAATTTAAATACGCTCGATATACACCCATGCTTTATTACAAAGGGAAGCTTACGCAGCCGGAGGAAATTGCCCAGAAAAACATGGGAAGGTTTATGAAAATCTTACTGGTTAAGCGTTTGGAAAGCAGCTTTTTCGCTTTTAAAAATACTGTGCATAGATTCATAAATTCTTATGAACTTTTCTTGAATGAATTTGAAAAAGGGAATGTTTATCTCAGTAAGAAGCACAGCAGCAAAATTTTTGAGCTTCTTGCGGAAGGCGACGATGAAGCCATCCAACGATTGATAAATGAAGACAAAGCCCGGAAATTCGATGCCAAGAACTTTAGAAAGGAATTCAAAACTGACCTGGAGAGCGATCTTGAAGCCCTTCGCAATATTGGGGAACTTTGGAGTAAAATCGACAGAGACCCGAAGCTTTTAAAGTTTATCAAAATTTTAAAAACCTCGGATATCCTAAAAAAGAACAAGATAGTAGTTTTCTCTGAATCGAAAGAAACGGCAGATTATCTTTCTGCGAACTTGAGATTGGCTGTGACGCCGGAGGTTTTGTGTTATACGGGAGCTTCAAGCCGGTATTTAAGAGATGACGTCATTGAAAACTTTGACGCCAAGGCTCAGAACCCGAAAAACGATTATCGCATTTTGGTTGCAACAGAAGTCCTTTCAGAAGGCGTGAACCTTCACCGGTCGAACGTGGTAATCAATTATGATATTCCCTGGAATCCAACTCGACTTATGCAGCGAGTAGGGCGTGTTAACCGCATTGATACCAAATTTGATGAGATTTTCACCTTCAACTTTTTTCCAACCAAGCAATCAAACGACCAGATAAAGCTCAAGGAGGCGGCTGAGGCTAAAATACACGCCTTTATTTCGCTTTTGGGAGCCGATGCTCGACTTTTGACGGAAGGAGAACCGATCGAATCGCACGAGCTTTTCAATCGGTTGGCTTCTCGGAATACAATCACAGGAGAAGACGATCAGGAAGAAAGTGATCTCAAATATTTAAAAGCTATCAAGGATATCCGCGATCATGACCCAAACCTTTTTTCAAAAATTAAGGGTTTGCCTAAAAAAGCACGGACAGCTAAAAGCCATTACGATAAAGAGGACTGGCTTGTCACTTATTTCAGGAAAGGGAAAATCCAAAAATTTTTCAGAGCGGGTAGCAAAGGCGCGGTCGAATTGGATTTTGTCGGAGCGGCTGGGATTTTAGAATGTGATCCGGATACTGCCAAAAAGAATCTTCCAAATAACTTTTATGACCTGTTGAATATGAACAAAGATGCTTTCCACGCATCGACTTCTGAAGTGGAAGTTGAGGTTCTCAAGATTCAAACAGGCAGAGAGAGTGGCAGCCAACTTTTAAAAATATTGAAAACTTTCAAGGATTTTCGTCAGTTTACTGATGAACAAGAAGAATATTGGCGTCGAGTTATCGAACAGCTATCAGAAGGCGGAATACCGAAACAGACGAGCAAAACAGCCTTGCAGGAAGTAAAAGAAAGTCTCAAGAAGTCTTATGAACCACTTCATGTTTTAGCGATTTTACAAAAATGTATCGCTCTTGAGTTCCTGAAAGGGCATGCAGCAGAAGGCGCCGCACAAACAGCAGGCCCCAGGGAAGTCATTCTTTCTGAGTTCTTAAAAGGAAATTAGCATGAATCACCATCAAGCCAAGGAAATTATCCGAAATACTTTTCAAAACGCGTTTGATCGAGATCAATATATTGGTTTCATCCGGAATCTTCTAAACAAGATCGATGAAACTAAAAAGTTCAAATTACATGGCCAATATATTGAGGAGGCTTTCAGGGACTTTGTGTTTAAATACGAACGCATAGGAACTTACACTGATCCGGACGGGAAGAAAATTGACTTGCTGATGGTCTTTCTCAGGAAAGAATCTACTCTGGACAGAGCAAGAACAACCCAGAGAAACTTTATTGCGCGTTATCTGAAAAATCGGGAAGGAAAAGACGCTGGATTAATTGCTTTTGTATCTCCCAATTATGACGAATGGCGGTTTTCTTTCGTCAAGATGGACTACAAGCTCACAGAAACTCAAAAGGGCGGGATAAAGGCTGTTGAGGACTTCACCCCGGCCAAAAGATATTCTTTTCTGGTCGGAAGCCATGAAAGCAGCCATACAGCGCAGAGAAGTTTACTTCCGATCCTTGAAGACGATGAAAATAATCCACGGCTTGAAGACATAGAAAAAGCTTTCAACGTCGAAAAGGTCACCAAAGAATTCTTTGAGAAGTATCGCGAGCTATTCTTTGAATTAAAAAAGACTCTGGATGATCTGGTAAGTAGCGATCCAGCTATCGCGAAGGATTTTAATGACAAATCCATCGACACAGCAGATTTTTCGAAAAAATTGCTTGGCCAAATTGTTTTTTTATATTTCCTTCAGAAAAAAGGTTGGTTTGGAGTCAAGAAAGGGGAGATATGGGGCGGGGGTTCGAAGCAATTTCTCAGAGAGCTTTTTGAGAAAAAACACGGCCAATATGATAATTTTTTTAATGATGTTTTGGAGCCGCTTTTTTATGAAGCCTTGAGTGTTGGACATCGTGACGATTATTATAGCCGATTTAAATGCCGCATTCCTTTTCTCAATGGTGGTCTTTTCGATCCTTTAAATGACTACGATTGGCAGGATACCGATATCTTTCTTCCGAATGATCTGTTTTCTAACCAGATTAAAACGCCGGAAGGAGATATCGGAAACGGTATTTTGGACATATTTGACCGCTATAACTTCACTGTCAATGAGGATGAGCCCCTGGAGAGAGAAGTTGCTGTCGATCCGGAAATGCTTGGTAAAGTTTTTGAGAATCTTCTGGCGATCAAAGATCGAAAGTCCAAAGGGACCTATTACACCCCTCGCGAAATTGTCCACTATATGTGCCAAGAGAGTTTGAGTAACTATCTCACAACAGAGCTACAAGGCAAGGTCACAAAAGAAGAAATCGACATCCTGATTTGCTATGGAGAGACCGTTGTAGAACAAGAAAGCCGTGTAGAAAAGGTGGGAAAAGAGACCACAACTTACTTCAAGATACTTCCTGAAAGTATTCGGAAATATGCCGAGACGATTGATGAGAAGCTGGCAACAATCAGGGTCTGTGATCCTGCAGTTGGTTCAGGCGCTTTCCCGGTAGGAATGATGAATGAAATAGTAAGAACCAGAACAGCTCTGAATCCCTTCCTACAAGAGGGTGACAGATCTGTTTATAGCTTCAAACGCGACGCTATTCAAAACTGCTTATATGGAGTCGATATCGATCCAGGAGCCGTTGAAATTGCCAAGTTGAGACTTTGGTTATCGCTGATTGTCGATGAAGAAGACATCCAGAATATTAGATCCTTACCCAACCTGGATTACAAAATAGTTACCGGAAATTCCTTGCTTAGGGTCGAAAGAACAACATTAAATTGGCTTGATTTCGAGGAACTAGAAAATTTAAAACTGGTTTTTTTCGACGAAACTGATCCTGATAAGAAGAAAGACCATAAGAAACAGATCGATGATAGGATCAGCAGGATAACCAATGGTCATAAAGACTTTGATTTTAATGTTTATTTTTCAGAGGTCTTTCACGAAAAAAAGGGGTTTGATGTCATCATCGCAAATCCACCATATATAAGAATTCAGGAGCTTCAAAAGAGCCACCCTGCTTTGGCAAAAAAATTGAAGACTGCTTATTATTCAGCTTCAGGAAGCTATGATATTTATGTGTGCTTTGTGGAATTGGCAACCAAACAAATCTCTCCGAGGGGTAATATAGCCTTTATTTTACCTCACAAGTTCTTTCAAGGCGCATTTGGGGCCAACATTCGTGAAATTATCTCAAAAAAGAAACTTTTAAGGCAGGTAGTTGATTTTGGTCACAGTCAAGTCTTTGAGACCGCAACAACTTACACTTGTCTTCTTTTTTTGTCCTGCAATAATGAAACCTTCAAATTTGTGGAACTCAGACCGGAAGCAACCCAAAACGATCTCTCAGAAGTCTTCAATGCAATCGCTAACACATCCTATCACTCAGATAAAGTAGATATTGCTGTAATCCCTGCAACATCTGTCATTAAAGAGGAATGGCTTTTCACAGCAAGCAAATCCGGGGACGTTATCAATAAACTAAAGAAGCAACCTCGGACATTAGCTGATATCGCAAAAAAAATCTTTGTTGGATTACAAACCAGTGCTGACAAAATATATTTTCTCGAACACATATCAGAGAATAAAAAAACTGTCAGAGCTTTTTCAAAGGCGTTAGACAAAGAGATTGAGATTGAAAAAGCCTTTGTTAAACCGCTTTTGAAAGGTGCAGACGTTCACCGTTGGCGTAGATTATTGCCCCGAATTTGGTGTGTTTTTCCTTATGAAATCAAAGATGGAAATATAAGGCTTCTTTCAAAAGAAGAAATCCAAAGTAACTACCCACTTGCTTGGAAATATCTATCTGAAAATGAAGAAGAACTTAAACGGCGAGAAAATTTTAGATTCGAGAAAACTTGGTGGCAATATAGCAGACCTCAAAACTTAACTGAATTTGAAAAAACAAAGATTATAACACCTGAAATAAGTTTAGGTGGCAACATGACGCTCGACACAGAGGGGCTTTACCACAACACTAAATGTTACAGTTTTGTTTTTAAAAAGGGGATAGCGGAGGATACTAAATATTTCCTTGCATTGTTAAACAGCAAGCTTCTTTGGTTTTTCTTGACTAAAACTGGATATGTCCTCAGGGGCGGCTATTTTGTTTTCAAAACTAATTACTTAATGCCCTTCCCGCTCCCCCAAGAGCTTTCTGCAAAAGACCAGAAGCCTTTCATTTCACTTGTCGATTCGATTTTGGCTATTACTTCCAGCGATGATTATTCTGAAAACATTGCCAAACATAAAGACGTACAAGCTCTTGAACGCAGAATTGACCAGATGGTTTATGAGCTTTACAGTTTAAGCGAAGACGAGATAACAATCGTAGAGGAATCGATATAATGGTGTATTCGAATTTGCTAACCTCTTAGTTGATTTAAATAATCTCTTGCTGACAAAATCGTTTGACTTCTTAAATTCGGATCCGTGATCTGACGATTTATTGTCTCAATGTCTAGAAATACGCCATGTCTATTGATGGTTGCTGTTGCTATATTTCTGTGAAGCTCATTACCATGAATAGTAATAATGTATTCAAACCTCACTGTCTCTGTTCCCGCTACCGGGTGCAACGGAATTGGGTTTCTCGAAATCAAGTTGAATTCTATTTCCATGTTTTTACCATATCCTATTTCTTTGTAGGTTCATTTTCCATCGAAGGCGAAAGATTGTTTGGAGCCTTATCTTCCGAAAATTTAAGAACTCCAGGAGACGTTTGAACGGTCTTCGGGGGACAAGTGCCAGTCAGTGTTTTCTTAATGATATCTGCTTTTAAATCCACTACTTTAACTGGTTGTGGTGGTTTTGTTGCCTGTACCACACTATCTTCTTTTGGATTTGCCGATGCTTCTGTAGGTTGTACTTGTTGATTTGTAGTTTTATCTTGGTCTGACATTTTAACCTCCATTACCTTCCACGCGAAGGTCATTGAAACTGAAATTAAGAAGGAAATCAAGCAAACATAAAGCAGTCTACTTGACCACACAGAAAATGTTTCTTTCTGTTTTATAATTGTTTTATTATTTTTCGTGATTTTCTGGAAATGAGTTGCCATTGAAGCAAAAAAATCAACCAATCTCAACTTTGAAAAATTTTCTATAATTTCGGATGGATCAGGGTATGTTTCTATTCTCGCAGTTCCTAGCACCATTGCAAGAAAGAAAATATTCATGAATATTACGAACAATGTAAATGCGAACGTACCAATTAATAGTATTTCGAAATTACTTTTTTCAGATTTAGTAAAAAGATCAGTAACTTGAAAAATAGACAATCCCAAAAGGACGGTTAGAAGATTGAGAAATGATAAATATGTCTTTGCTTTACTTACTAGGTCGCCCAAATGACTGATATAGTTCTGGTTGATTTCTTTACAAATTTCATAAAGATTTTTATAAATCTCGTTTTGTTCGTCTGTTTCTATTTTTTGTTTTTGTTCAGACATCATCTTCTCATTCTATTCCACAAATTTTATCCCGATTGAATAAGCAAAGCGATATCCATCGCCTATACTTTTAAAACAAATTTCCTCATGATTAAAATCATGGCGAATAAAGTGAGATAAAATGGCCAAATGGAAAATGACATCAAGGATTTCCAAAAAGTCTTAAAAATAGTCTTATTATGTAAAACAACAAAGAGATCTTCTGCTTTTAGAGATTCTTTGTGAAGCTTTTCAATAAATAGGTTATATGACTCTCTAAATTTTTTTTCCAATGCTAAATAGTAAGCGTCTAGGAAAAGAAAAAGCGATGTTGGAATTATTGCTATCAGGGTGTAATTAGGCTTTCCTTTGTCTGCGACAAGAACAAGGATTGCGGAGACCAAAGTGATGCACAAAGACTTGCAAGAGGCACTATTTTGAGCCACTCGCTGTATTATAGACTGAACAATCCCAATATGCGCGAGTACTGCTTCCGAATTTTCTCGCAGATCGGAATTACTCATTAGTAATCATCTCTTATTGATATGGCTTCCTCAGCCCAGTCTTTAAGTTTTTCCTTTATGTGGTCATATACATATTTACTGGTTGAATAAGGAGGATCGTAATCCTTAACGATGCTTGAAAGTTTTTTCTCGTCGACATACACGTAATCAAAAGGATTTTTCCCTTTTGATGCCTGATTTCCGTCACAGTCTTTTAAATTGTGAATATATATTCCGACAACCCCTTTCCCTTCAGCCCACGCTTTCTCTATTTCATAATTGATCCACTTGCGATTTGCTGTCTTTTCTCCAATCAAAACGACTGCGACAGATTTTCCGGATAGCTGTTCGTCGATCCATTTCTTGATTGCCTTGTCTCCTCCACTGGTGATTTCTTCCCAATCATTGTCTGATACGGGTCGGTTTCCTTCAACTACTCCCATGTTTCGAACTTGTGAAGCCCGCCAATTATCAGGCTTGTAGTGAAAACTGAAAAATGCTCGTCTAGCCATCAGCACCCTACCTTTCTTTTATAAAAGTTTTTTCAAATTTTCCCAGTTCCATCTATATGTTCTCCCACCATTCGGGAGTGCCCAATCTTCACTTCCATCACGATACCCAATGATTTGAAACTTCTTCTTGCCTTTGGCGATCGCAACATCCAATTCTTTCAATACTCCGCTCGCTTTTGCTGTTTTTGGACCAAGCATAATTATGAAGACATCCGCTCTCCCTATCGCTCGACTTGCATGCTCAAGCCAATCACGCTCAGGCTTAGCTTCTTTCAGTGAATGATCGCTTACTTCAAAAGGAGAGTCCGAATTTTTTGCTTGTCCAATGATAAAGTCTTTCAGGGCCTTGTCATTGTCAAAATCGAAGCTAATAAAAACTTTTGTTTTAGCCATCTTGGTAAATCTCCTATTTTCGGACACTTTTTGATGCTTGTGTAAAAGTCTTTCATCCTGCTTATAAATTTATAATATGAAAAAACTGTCATTATGTCAAATTTATTTGGGTTTCATCCTGTGCGAATATGACGCCTTAATTAAACCAGCATCATACGCGGATTTGGATTTGTGGATTGAATACGGATGTCTTATGCTGTTCCAATGAAAACGCGGCGCCCCGATCGCAAAAAAAATTGCATTATCACTTTTGAGGAAATTACGCTGATGGCACAGAAATCAAGCATAGAATGGACAGAATCCACCTGGAACCCGGTCACGGGTTGTGACAAGATCAGCCCGGGTTGCGCCAACTGCTATGCTGAACGCATGGCCAGGAGGCTACAGGCGATGGGTCAGCCCAACTATGTCAATGGATTCCAAGTTGCATTACACGAGCATGTACTAGAGGCGCCTCTGACTTGGAAGAAGCCCCAGATGATTTTTGTGAATTCTATGAGTGATCTATTTCATCGGGATGTGCCGGTGTCATTCATCCAGCGCGTTTTTGATGTCATGCAAAGAGCATCGTGGCACACTTTTCAGGCGCTCACGAAACGTGCCGAGAGACTTTCCGAGCTTGCCTATGATTTGGAGTGGCCGGACAATGTCTGGATGGGTGTCAGCGTGGAAACAATTGCGTATCTTTATCGCATAGATCACCTTCGGCGTGTTCCTGCCAAGATCAGATTCGTCTCCTTCGAACCACTACTTGGAGCAGTTGACCGTGTCGATCTCACCGGAATCGACTGGTGCATTGTCGGCGGGGAATCCGGACCCGGCGCTCGGCCGATCAAGAAAGCGTGGGTGACCGAAATCCGGGACCAGTGCCAAAGGGACGGTGTGCCGTTTTTCTTTAAACAATGGGGCGGCACGAACAAAAAGAAAGCTGGTCGATTGCTCGATAACTTATACTGGGACCAGATGCCACAGACCATTTAACGTAGAATCTTTTCTGACCATCATCTAGATCGCACATACCAACCCCCCTTCTCCAGCCATGGAGAAGGGGCCGGGGGATGAGGTCCTCACCGCGAACAGCCGCCGACGTTAATCTTACATTGTGTTGCCATAATTTTGTAACGGTGATGTTGCGGGTATCTAGAGGGGCTGGGGGATGAGGTCTCCCCAGGGGCGAAGTATTACAGGATCGGGAGAGGGGTAAGGGGCCAGGGGACGAAGTCCCAGCGCTCATCACCCAGCAGTATGGGTCATGAACCCCTTTTTATCCGAGGGTGAATTGATTTCGACCTTTTGCTTTGCTTTCATACATCAATGTATCGACACGTTTTAAGACACTTTCCAACGTATCATCATGTCTGGAAAGCGTGGCTCCAAGTGAAACGCTCACGGAGATATTTTCGTCGTCCAACCTCAGATAAGCGCTTTGCACGATCGTCTTTATTCGGTCGGCTATAGTGATCAGATCTTCTTCTGTGTTGATTTGGGGTAACAAAACCAGCAACTCATCACCACTCCAGCGAGCAAAAGTATCATCTTTACGCAGCAGATTGGCTATAGTCCGGGTGACCATCAGTAAAACCTTGTCTCCGACATCGTGTCCATATTTGTCGTTGATGGACTTAAAATGATCGATATCGATAAAAATAACACCAAAACCCGGGCCGGCAAGTTTCATTTCAGATTTGCGGACATCGAACATCCTTTCAGCATAGCGACGATTGCCGATTTTCAGCAAGGGGTCGGATTGACTCACTTTTGTTTGCCGTTCCAACTCTTTGAAGGTGAACGTCTCTTTTGAATGTTCAGAAAAAACTTCTATAGCGCCGATAATTTCCTCTTTTTCGTTTCTAATCGGGGAGATTCGCACATAGACAGGAATTCGATGCCCTTCTTTGTGATGCAAAAAGACAATGGCTTCCCTTTTTTCGCCGTCTTGAAGCGTAGAATGCAAAGGACATCCACTCTTGCATAAATCTATTCCAACAAAGTCAACATGACTTAAAACATTGTCTGAACAGCGGGTTCCCATGACTTCCGATGCGGAAAACCCTGAGATTTCTTCGGCAGCTTTGTTCCAATACAGAATTTTCCTGTGTTTATCCACAACATAAGCGGCATCGAAGAGATTATCCAAAAACGACTTATATATATTCACATCCCTACCCCAACAAACTCTTTTGCCCCAATAAACCCCATTGGTGAATAAAGAATACGGTAACTATTGTTTATTTGCTTCGCTTAAACCACCAATTAACTTAAGCGAAAAGTCGTGTGTTTATAGCAAAAATAATAAAAATATGCAAAAAGCGGATTAGCTATCGAAATATCCGCAAAATTCCAGCAAAACAGATAAGGGGAGATGTTTTAAAGGAGTCCAAAAGCGATGATACCCGCGATGATTCCAAGCCATCCCAGAGCCATTGAAATCGTACCGTAACTCAATAGCTCCTTGCCTAGGCTTGCTTCCGGATTTATTGGTGGTTATGATTCAACGGTCTTTTTGCTGTGGTCGGCGGTCTTGGCAAACAGTTCACCGAAAGCAGCCAAATTGATATGAACACTAGCTTCAAACGCTATTAGGAAAGGAGACAACCCTATGATTATTAAAAAACTTCAAGACCTTGAAATTATGCCGAATGCTCATAAGGTAGATGCCCGCAATATGTATGACACCCCGGATGCGGCTATTACGATTCTTACCCTGAACCCCGGACAGGCTCTGAAACGCCATATCACCCCGGTGGACGTGGCCTTCTACGTGCTCAGTGGTACCGGCATCGTCGAAATCGGTGACGAAAAACAGGAAGTTTCTGAGGACACGCTTATCGAGAGCCCCAAAGATATTCTTCATTGCTGGTATAACGAAAGCGACAAGCCGCTTCGCGTCATGGTCATCAAAGCCCCGCGCCCCAAAAGAAAAACAGTGTTTGTCGGGGATTGATTCCGTCAACTCCTCGTATGAACACGACATTGACAACCTGATTTTTTTGTCGATAAAAACGTCTTTGATTGGGCTTCCTGCACTGAATAGGGTAATACCATTCGCCGGAAGCCCTTATTGTTTAGCTCAGACGATAATTCAATAGATCACTGAGCGTAGCTGAACACTATTAAGCCGGCTTTCGAGTCGGCTGATTTCGACGCCCATGAACAGGAACTCTGATTTCAGGCTGCTCCGCTGTATCTGTTTTGATTAGCAATTGAGACTGAAAACGGTCACCACTGAAATCAACCGGAAGCGCTAGATCGATGGTCACGGTTCCCTCAGTATCCGGTTCAGATACGCTGACGACGGCTGTTTTATCATTACACGTCACTTCTAACACCTTAAATGGCGTGTTTTCAGTCGGTTTCAAACTGATAGACCCTGCAAGAGGATCACTCTCGGAAGCCGATCTCAGCGCTAAGGCCTGAGGGCTCACTTCAATCGGCCCTAAAATCTCGCCGGTAAAATAAATGTCATAAGTGGTCACTTTGTCCAATTCCGCCGTCACCACGATCTTGTCACCGAATCGCCCGATAGGAATTGCGTCGGTCGGTGTGATGGTCAGCGTAGCCTGTCGGTTTTTGCCTTTCCCGGTGTCCTCGAGTTTTATGTCATAATAATCGACATGGTGATGATTATCGACCACAACCGAAAGAATGTTGACATCTGAAAGTTTTGCGCCGGTTGCCATCAAAATTTTCGGCTCGATCTCCTGCCGTTTCAATCGTCCCAAATTGATGCGCTGTGGCTCAAACGCGAATAAAACAACAATATCCGCCGAAACCTTGAGTTGCACATTTTTATTATCAGGATCATTGGATGTCACGGTGATGGTTTTGGTCAGTTTTCCATGTCTGCCGGCCGTTTTGAGTGTAACATCTATACTTCCTTCCTCACCCGGAGGAATTTCTTTGGCGGATGACAGCGCCGCCGTGCAGCCTCACCCCGCCCTGACTTTTTCAATGACCAGTGTTTCACTCCCGCGGTTCACAAATACATACTTGTTCGTGGTCTCATCCCCTGCTGCAACCTGACCGAAATCATGCTCCAAATTCTCAAATGAAATGACCGGACCGGTTGCCCCAGGGATAAGCTCGACGACTTTTTTCTCAGCCTGTTTCTCGGCATTCGTTGACGCAGGTGTTGATGTGCAGGCGCTGAATAGAACCATACTCATCAACCCGAAAATGGTAAGAAAAATCAACGGGCGTTTTATTGATGCCATCTGAAGACTCCTAATAAAGCGAATTGCTCAGCGTTTCGTTAACTGACGAAACCAAAAAACAGGGTAATTTCATGCCGATAACATGTCAAGAGAGGGGCAGCGCCTATTCACCCTCTCTCGGCGCTGTAAGCGCTCGCTTCGCTCACGCAACATCGCCGGTCTCTCCCATGAAGGGAGAGACATTTTTCAGCGTTACGAAATAAACCTAGCCGGTGAAGGGATAAACATTGTTCACAACTGCAAGAAACCTCTCTCTTTATGGGAGAGGTCGATCCTGTTGGCAGCGCCGGCCATGTTGAATGCCTGCGAATTGCGGACTTATTATGGCTGGCGATGCCCTACAGGAACGGGAGAGGGTTTTAATTCTTTAACAAAAATCATTTTGCCGTCGCCCAGAGCATAAAAATCCTTTAAAACTGCTTCCAGATTGTAATGCGCCGAGAAATAAAATTTTTGTGTTGGAGCATATTTTTCCATTGACGAGGTTTCGATATAAATTCGACCTCCACCCATATCCGCAATAATCTTTTCTGTTTCAGCCAGCAGTTGTTTTCCCAGTCCTTTGCCCCGAAAATCATCGTGAACCGCTATCCAGTATAGGTCAAAACTGTTGTTGGTGCCGGCAATACGACCGAAACATGAATAGCCGGCTGTTTTATCGTCAACTTCCAAAAACAGAAAGTGATATCCGCTGACATCGCAGCCTTGGCTCAAGGCTGTTTCGGCCAGTTCGACTGCAACGTCGATTTCTTCAGTATTGAAAAATCCTGAAGATTGTACAATGGTCCGAATGAGCTCCGGGTCGTTACTGTTGAGTAAATTACGAAAAAATTGGCTCATAAAACAGGTCGATCCGACGAAACCGATGTTTTAATCGGATCGATACTATCCTCCACAATACGTTGAATAGCCGCAGCATAGCTGTGCCCTGTCCTGCTCAGCGCCGCCGCAAACCCGGCATCTTCTGAAAGACAGGGATTGGCATTGATCTCCAGAATCCAGGGTTGTCCGTTTTGATCGACCCTGAAATCGACTCTGGCATATCCCCGCAGATTGAACGATTGCCAACATGTCAGTGACATCACTTTCAAGCGCTCCAATAAAGCCGAATCCGATGCCGCAAAATCAAAATGCCGAATGGTATGACGGTATTCAAACGAATCCGTATCCCATTTTGCCCGGTAATCCACAATCCGAGGTTTTACCAGCGGATCGAAATTATTGAATACAATTTCTGCCGGATGCAACATCTCGACACCCGCTGCGTTCGCCAATAGCGCCACATTGAATTCGCGCCCCTCAACAAAACGTTCAGCGAACCAGTCACCACCAAACAGCCGTTTTTTGCGGTCGATAGCCGTCACTATCTCAGATGTGTCCTGCACTTCGATGACTGAATCGTGATCCATGCCGAGCGAAGCATGCTCCCAGAGTGATTTGACGATCCATTTTCCACGGACAGGTTTACATTCTTGATCGCTGTTTTTGAGCAGAATCCATTCAGGCGTGTTCAAGCCGGAAGCAACCAAGATTTGTTTGGCCAAAATTTTGTTGGATGTCACGTAAACCGCATCCATTGGACAACCCGTATAAGGTATATTGAGCGATTCCAGCAATGCCGGCGCAAAATGCAGTAAAGACCCTTTTCCATCGACAGATTCGACTAGATTGAAGACGATGTCAGGTCGTTGTTCCAGCAGCGATGTTTTGACCGCTTCCATATTTAGATCGAAAGGAAGTGTCCTCACCGAGTGCCCGTTTTCCAGAAGGGCTTGAGATGCCGAGCGGATTTGCTCCAAAACATCCAATTCGTCCGGCAGAGGGTTATCGCTGATGCGATTGTAAAGGATGATGATTTTCATGGCGTCGAGATTGAAGATGTGGGATCGGAATCCATTTGTGGCATCTTTTTCAAGGGCAAAATCTGGTCGGCAAGGCGGGCGGCTGCTGGAATACCGGCTTGAGCGGATCGTTTTAGGGCGGATTCTACGATAGAGCTGATCAATTCGGCGTATGAAATGCCTTTCAGTCTGGCCAGAATACACAGATCGGAATACAAAGGATTCAGTCCGGCCAGCGGATTGATCTCCAGAAAAGAGGGTTTATCGTAGGTGTCCAGCCGAAAATCGACTCGGCCGCCGTCACGGCAATGCAGCGCACACCAAATGCCTAACGCGAGCTGTTCCATTTCCTGGGCAAGCTCACCGGAAAAAACACTGTAGTTGACGCGGGTTTCCCACTCCGCCTTGTTCAAATAGGAATAACCCCCGGATTCGGCGTCTCCTGTCAATCGCACTTCCATCACACCGATGGCTTTCGCTTGATCATCCGTGCCGATAATGCCAACCGTGAATTCCCTTCCGGGCAGATAGGTTTCCATCAATACGGGTTGACGATAGGTTTCCAACAGCCTGAGACAGACATCGCGTAGGTCGGCAGCGGTGGTAACGAGTGAATCATCGGATATGCCTCGGCTGGTTCCTTCCGCTATCGGTTTAACGAAAAGCGGAAACGGCATCCGAACATCTGTGATATCTTCGGGTTTGCGTATAACGGCAAAATCCGGTGTCGGGAATCCCAGAGATTTGATGATGTGTTTGGTCATGCCTTTGTGTAGAGTCAGCGACATCACCATCGGATCGGAAAATGTATAGGGGATGCCACAGGCTTCCAGAATAGCCGGAACCTGGGCTTCGCGGCCGAAACCGTCAAGACCTTCCGCAATATTGAACACCAAATCCCACCGCTCACCGTCGGCAATGCGTCGTATCAGGTTTTGTACATGGCCGATCCGACAGGTTTGAAATCCCATATCCTTGAGTTCAGCGTCGATAGCATCGATCGTCTCGATACAATCGAATTCCGCAACGACTTCGCGGTCAAAACCCATAGCCATATATTCTTCACGAAGATCATACGTCAGACCGATTTTAATCACTGTTTTTCGCTCCTGTCTTTACCGGCGTCCCGTTGCGATACACAGGGCGTCCCTGCACACGATTGCCCGGAATCCGGATATCGATAGGTATTACCGGTATAATTTTCCATGACCAGATCCGTTCCCTCATACCCATGGATATAATCCGGCAGCAGCGGAATTTTTCCGCCTCCTCCAGGAGCGTCGATGACGTAGGTCGGGACGGCATAACCGGATGTGTGACCTCGCAGTGCGCGAATGATCTGTAGGCCGGTATCGACGGGAGTTCGGAAATGCGCCGATCCGATGATCGGGTCACACTGATACAGATAATAGGGTCGGACACGGAAGCGGAGAAGGCCCTGCATCAGCCGTTTCATGACATCGGGGTCATCGTTGATACCGGATAATAAAACGGTTTGGCTTCCCAGCGGAATACCGGCTCCGGCAAGAAGAGCGCAAGCTTTTTGGACGTCCGGTGTCAGTTCATCGGGATGAGTGAAATGAATGCTCAGGTATAACGGGTGATATTTCTCCAGCATCCGCACCAGTTTCGGCGTGATTCGCTGTGGCAGAACAACCGGAGCTTTGGCGCCGATTCGGATGATCTCGACATGCGGGATATCTCGAAGCGCTTTCATCAGCCATTCCAGTTTATGGTCGCCTAGTGTGAGTGGGTCGCCGCCGGAAACGATGACATCCCGAATTTCCTGGTGTGCCTGGATATATCGCAGAGCCACCTGCCAATGAGACATCGAAGACGGATGTCGGCTGGCATCGCTCATGATACGGGTTCGGGTGCAATACCGGCAGTAGGCGGAACAGAAATTGGTGACCAGGAACAGGACTCTGTCGGGGTAGCGATGCACCAAGCCTGGAACCGGGCTGGTGGCGTCTTCCGCCAATGGATCGACCGCTTCGCCGGGGCCGGCGATCGCTTCCCTGAAATCAGGAATCATCGTGCGACGAATTGCATGGTTCGGGTTATCGGGATCGATCAGGCTTGCATAGTAAGGTGTCACGGCAAAAGGCAGTTTGCCCCCGGCTCGATCAAAAGCCGCTTTTTCGGATGCCGACAGTGTTATCAAGCGCGATATGCCCTGCTGAGTCGTGATCCTGTTCTGGAGTTGCCAATGCCAGTCGTTCCACTGTGCCGGAGGGACACCAGGATAAAAGCGGTTTTTTATGTCAGTTAGAACCACAGGTGATGCAGCCCGCTGGATTCTCCGCTGAGTCGGCAGACGGGCGCCTATGTCCAAATCGGCAGGGGCTTTGTTAAATGTTAGAAGAGATGTCGATGGTATCGATGGAGGTTCTTCCGGATCGCAATGTATTGGTGAGGTTGCGCCTGGAGGTTCCCCTTCTTCAGTACGAATCACTGAAGAAGAGGGTTTTGTAAAGTTGCTTGATTCTTCCATTTTTTCTTTCCGTTCCTTTTGCTAGAAGCAATTGTTGTAAGCAACCCGGAATGATCATGACTGAAAAATCCCGGCAGAACATTTTATTTATAAACCCTCCTTGAAGACAACAGTATCCGGCAGTTCGGGAAACCATCCTGTTGTCGGTACCATTTATATTGATCCAATTATATAATTTGTAAATAGGTTTTTTCACCTGCCGCGCACATGGGGATGACCTCATCCCCCCAACCCCCCTTCTCCATGAATAGAGAAGGGGGGCTAGCAGGCGCTGTTCCTGGTTTCTGGTTGAGAGTCCACATTTACCAATGATCCCAGCAACCAATAGTATCCGTAGGGGCGGGTTTCAGAGGCTGTCTCAAAACCACTTCTTCTGATTTAATTATTATTGTCGCGATTCTGT
>CAYOJK010000005.1:0-186470 GCA_964404285.1 uncultured bacterium
TATGCCTTCGAATCTCTTTGAATACCCTTTCCAAAACATTGGTCGAGGAAATTTTTCGTTTATTAAATAATTTTGGGGACAGACTTCCAATTAACGCATAGCGCTCAGTTCTTACGTTCGAAGAACGCTAAATGGAATACTTGGTCCGGAGCCGAAAGCCGGGATTGTATTCTCCCTATTTTTGAAGCCAGGATTTGATATCTTCTTTACTTGGTATTTTACTTACTGATTTGACGTCACCATTCACTACCACTGCTGGTGTGGCGAACACTCCATAACCGGCAATCTCCATTGCGTTGGTGACTTTTTCTATATCGGCAGCCACACCTGCTTCGGCCAACGCCTCCTGAATCACTTTTTCCGTCTGGCGGCATTTAGGGCAGCCGGATCCCAGTATTTTGATAATCAAATTACACCTCCTTTATTTAAGTTGAGATATGATTTTTTTATGGGCATCCTCCGCGATTATGGAAAGTGGTATCGTCATGGAAGTTTGGCTGGCACGTTCGAAGGCCTGACATGCCAGCGATGCGCTTCAATTCACAATCACACCGTAAATCATCCCAGCGATCGTGGACAAGATTATGATTATGCCGCAGAAGACGAGAGTCTTCTTTGCTCCCATAATGCTGCCGATAACCAGCATGTTAGGCAGCGACAAGGCCGGACCGGCTAATAGAAGAGCCAAGGCTGGTCCCTTTCCCATGCCGGCTCCTAAAAGTCCTTGGATGATTGGCACTTCGGTAAGGGTGGCAAAATACATCAAGGCTCCCGCTAGGGATGCGATCAGGTTGGCCCAAAGGGAGTTACCGCCAAGGAGGGAAGAAATCCATTTCTCTGGAATCAAAGCCGAATGTCCAGGGCGGCCCAGCAAAAAACCAGCCATGATCACACCGCCGAAAAGCAGGGGAAAAATCTGTTTCATGAAACCCCAAGTAGACTCTAACCAGGTTCTGCATTCATCCTTGGTAAACCAGGCTTTAAGTATGAACCCGAGGGTGATCAGTAAAATGATGGTGATGTGCCATTTGGCGGCGAAGACGGCCGGCCACAACCCGGTCGATCCTTGAGCCGGTTTTGCGAAAGTGGCGAACACCAGAATCAACACCATAACCAAGATATAAAGGCTATCCTGCAGTAAAGATCGTTCTTTAATCCCATCATTCGGCAAGTAAATCTTCCCGGTAGTGCGTAACGAATCTTCTTTATGAAAAAACAAAGCCATCAAGAGGCCGGCCATGACAGCTAAAAAAATCGCGCCTACAGCTCGGGCTAAGCCCAGTTGCCAACCCAGGATTTTTGTCGTAAGAGTAATAGCCAGCACATTGATAGCCGGCCCGGAATAAAGAAAAGCAGTAGCCGGCCCGATACCTGCGCCTCTGGTATAAATACCTGCGAATAACGGCAGTACGGTGCAAGAGCATACGGCTAGTATAGCGCCGGATATAGAGGCTACCGAGTACGATAACAACTTGCCGGCTTGGGCTCCGAAATATTTGAGTATTGATGCTTGGGAAATGAACACAGCAATAGCTCCGGCAATAAAAAAAGCGGGAATTAAACAGGTAAGAACATGTTCCCGGGCATATTCTTGAAGCATCATGAAAGCTTCCAGTCCCGAATGACGGATCAATGGATGATCCCAAGGCACGTAATAGGCGACTAGAAAGAGTCCCACAATCAACATCAGCTTTGTTCGTTCCTTCATATTGTCTGCTCCCTGTATTCGTGTCTCTGCTTTTCGGATCGAGGCCTTATATGTTACCATCTTATTCCATAATCGTGATATGACGATATCTTTCGATAAAAATTATTGTTTCAGCAGATGGTTTCACGATCAATCTCAGGCAGCCGTACGAACAACGCAGCCATATCTGGGTCATCCTCAAGCCAATGTCTTATATTGCCCAGAAGGCTAGCTACGTACGGGTTTTTGGCTCCATCAGATAACCGATAGTTCACCCAAGGTCCTTCCTTTAAAAAGGTGATCAAACCAGCCTCTTCCAATATCTTGAGATGCTTACTGGCAGTGGACTGAGCCAAACCTAGAGCTTCTTGAATTTCACATACGCACAGCACACGTCGTTGGAGCAGTTTGATCATCTTGACCCGGTTCGGATCAGATAGGGCTTTCATGACTTTGACAAACTCTCTCATAACGCCTCCATATCGTCATATTCAAATATAACGATATGACAAGGGTTTGTCAAACGAAAAATATTCAGATCAATACTAGCTGGTATTCTATTTCGACGCCGGCAATGTCATAGTCATTTTTCTAGAAAATCCAGCCTACATTCAATTTTCATTGTTTAAAAACCTGGTTTTTTTAGACCTTTGTCAGTAAGATATATGCTAAACAAGCATTTCAAATCGTCTGTTTCCAATGGTTATCGCTTGTAGAAGCGAGAAGCGGGATTGAATATCCAATAACCAATTTCCAAGTGTTGAAATTCAAGATATTTGGTCTTCGAGTTTTAATCAGAAATCGCATTAACAACAATCTACCGAAAACCTTTAACTAACCACTATCCTTTATTGTCTGAACACGATTTCAGGATTAAATGATTAACAGGATTTTTTTAGTCTTGCTCATCTTGTAATCCAATCCTGCCCATCCTGTAATCTTTGAAATCGTGTTCAAACAGCCACTGAAGCGCTTAATTAGGGGACAGACATCTGGAAAACTACCATAAAGGTAACTCAGCAGAAATGAATCAACCGAAAAACTACAACCAGAAACCAGGAACAAGAAACCAGGAACGGCGTCTCGCGCTAGCGGCGCGCCAACGGTGCGCTGCGCACCAGGCGAAACCCGACATATTTGGAGCGGAACAGATTGGTCCAATTGCTGCGGTTTGCTGAACGGCAAGAGCGGGGAAAGCCATTCCAGCCGCCGCCACGTATGACTCGATTTGCGCCTGTTTCCGGGCCGGTCGGATTGATTTGAGTATCCGGTTGATAGGCTCCATAGATATCCCAGCACCATTCCCAAACGTTGCCGTGCATATCGTATAGTTTCCAGGGATTCGGAAACTTGCTCCTGACGATTCCTGCCGTCTCTGTGCTTGTTGCACAATAGGTAACGTAGTATTTCATTACGGGCAGGGTATCCGGATAACAGGATTCACAGGTGTCATGCCAATAGTTCGGCTCGCTGAAAGAAAACGGCCCGGTCGATCCTGCTCGGGCGGCGTATTCCCATTCGGCCTCAGTCGGGAGGCGGAATCCGTCGGCATTCCACTTACAATAGATCGAGCCATCCGTATAGTTTGTGTGATCGATTGGTATCGTAAAATCAGGATCAGCGTAATAACAGGGTTCATGCCCTTCTTCCAGTGACCACAAATTGGCGAATAGGATAGCTTCCTGCCACGTAACGCTTTGGGCCGGGTGCAGGTTGGTCGGGCAGCTTTGAATATCGCTTGGGTCGTCGGGCAATGTGGGTTGTTGCGCTTTCAGATCACTCCACATTCGCCGGGTGACTTCCGTTGTCATCATAAAGAAGCTGCGCGTCAGGATAACGGTGTGTTGTGGTCCTTCGGGCTCCAACCGGCAAGGTTCCTGCGATGATGATCCACGTCGATAGGTTCCGGCTTGGATATAGGAAAATCGTGGTAATGGCGGCAGATCAACACAGGTTGATAGGCCAAGAACAACATAAAAAATGCTCTGAGCGTCCGCGGAGGTCACTTGGATGTCCCCGTTGCAATCGGCGGCACAGGCTTCTTCGTAGGTCGGCGTATAGGCACCAAGCGCGATGTTGAAGGCCAGTTGCGCATCCGCGGAGGTTATTTGGCCGTCGCCGTTGACGTCGCCATCGTTGATGCAATCAGGTTGAACAGATTGAGCCACCATGAGGCCCGCTGGATAAAAAATCAGCACAAACAGCAGACTCGCCATTCTGACACTATATTTGTTTAAACAAAACCATCTCATAAATCTGTCTCCTCCGAACACAAAATTCCAACAAGTACATTATAGCTTACTATTTCAAATTATATCTATCAACGCTGATTGCAGAAGCAGGAAGGCGGAAGGGGTGAAGGGTGAGCTTCAATATCCAACATCCAATGTCCAATAACCAATTTCCAAGTATTAGAATTCAGAATTTATTGTTCTCTAGTTTTGGACAGCAAACTAACAGAGCACAATTAACTGAAAATCACTCAACTCAGTGCTCAGGACTTAGTACTTAATTAAGGACAGACATGTGTACTTTTTTGTGTACTTTTTCGGGGGACATCTGTACTTTCGTACTTTCGTACTTTTTCGTACTTTCAGGGGACAGACTTCCAATTTTGTGCCCATCCCGTAATCTTTGTAATCGTGTTCAGACAGCCACTGAAGCGCTTGATTACCGAAGCGCTTGATTTGATTAGGGGGACAGACATCTGTACTTCCCGTAATCTTTGTAATCGTGTTCAGATAGTCATTGAGGATACGAGATTAATATCCAATAACCAATTTCCAAACCAAAAAAAACGCCCCTAAAAAGGAGCGTTTTTGATTCAGTAAAATAGCTTAACGATTAATCGTTTCGACGAACACGGGAAAACCCGATCAATGCGCCAAGACCAATCAACAACAGACCGATTCCCGCTGGACCGGTTGCTGGAATAGGCGGCGGCACGGGTGTTTCGGACGGTGTCCCTGTAGGCGGCGTTTCGGTCGGTTCGGGGGTCTCAGTTGGTGGTTCGGGTGTTTCTGTCGGTTCGGGGGTTTCAGTAGGTTCAGGCGTTGCCGTCGGTTCAGACCCGCAAATTTCTATCAACGAGGCGGAATCGATATAATAATCCACACCGGCAGCCCCATAAAAGGCGATACGCACTCTGGCTGCAACAGCGCCCTCTAATACCTCTCCGGTACACGTATATAATTGCCAATCGGGATCATCTAAAGTATAAATATTTTGAATTGTCTGACCGATATAGTTAAGGCCTGCCGGATCTGAATACCAATTGATCCAGCCGCGGCAGCGATTGTTGGAAACACCGTCGTTATCGATAACATAGAACGAAAACGTGTATTCGGAGTCCTCATTGACTTGATATGGGACAAGCTGCTCAAAATGAACCGTACCCGTGGTGTTTTTCGTTGCTTTGACGGCATAAGCGCCGGCATGAACATAATCGGTTGTCTGTTCAAATAGAACACTGTTACCCGAAGTCGGCAACCAATAATCCGGCGGCGCGTTCGGCCCGGCGCTCCAATCTTCGAAACCCTCGTTCCACAATAATTCCTCTTCGCAAGGCATCGTCGGAACCGGCGTTGGCGTCGGTGGGGGAGCGGCATCGATATCTTCAGCATAGCGCGGTTCAATTTTAAATGCGTTGTTCGCGTATTCCACGGGTCCCTGGACGAAAGCATATATATCGTTCAATTCGGGAACATGAAGATAAAACAGATCGTTTACAACCGCCGGACCGGAACCATCGTCAATCTCCCATTCGTTGTAACCTAAACTCGGATTCGTGACGGTGACATCTTCAACTCGACACAGCACGCCCTCATACTGTTCCTGATTGACTTCATCGGTGGTTATCACCGCAAAAGCCGGCAACGGATTGCCTTGACTCAGTAAATCGATGTTGGTGACAGGGTTGATTTCCGTCATGCCTAAATATTCGATGACTTTTCCGGTTATTTCCACTTCATCGCCTTCGACGTAGTCACTGCCGGACACGCCATATACCTGTATGCCGTTCCACGGCCCGGCGCCGTCCTGAATAAAGATGGTATTAAATCCTGCTTTAGCTGCCGTAACGATTCCGGTAGTGGTAACGAAAAGACCCATGTACGGGGAGTCACCAGACGGATCCGTCGTGTATTGAATATCATAAATTGAAACAGGCACCGGGGGAGGAGGTGACGTCGGCGTCGCCGTCGGATCAGGAGGAGCGCCATAACCGGTCCACTCGATGTCGTCTATGGTTACTTGTCCAGCAGTACTATTAACATTGATAAACTTGATAACGAAATCACCATCTACATTGATCGCGATCGTTCCCGAATTTTTTATTATGCCGGTTTCTCCGGAGGTCGTTATGTTGATAACGAAAACATCGTTGACTAGGATGTTCATGTTTACATTATTCGTAAAAGCCTGCATAAAATTGAAATTAAGTTCCCCAATACCACCACTGATTATACCAGAGGATACTTCTGGTAGAGTGGGACGATTTCGCCCCAGTGTAATTGCTTCTCCAGTGATATCAAAATCTCCTCGACACTGATTATACGTCCAGGTGGATCCATCTTGACCTAAAAAGTCACCACTGACATAAGTCGCCAGTGAATAGGTAAAATTGTCAAACGTTTCCAAGCCCTGGCCCCAGGTGATCCCGGTCGCCGCAACAAGCAGCGCCAGAGCCGTTCCTAAAAATTTTTTCATATCTTCTCTTCCTCCCTTGAAAATTTTTGTCGGCACACGACAGCATGATTTGAACAGAAACTCGTGTCCCGGATTACAAAATAAAAATCATCATCATTGAAAGACTAAATAACACTGAGACTTCAGGTCGGTTAAAGGTCAGTCTCACACTTTTATATACCGACAAGACAAAAAAAAATCAAGCGACGGCTCAAGAAATTTTGGGCGTTCCCAAGATCCATTTGACAGGGTTTATCGTGAATAAAACACGCGTTTTATTTGTCTATATCTGTCAATATTTCAATGAATTAGCGCTGATAACACTCTCACTGGCGATAAGCCGGTTTAAATGTGATCGAAACAGGTATTTACCCTTCTGTTTTGCTGCAGCAAACGCCTTTTTCCGGAACTATAATCGCAGGTCGATTTCCGCCACCGCCACGCCCAAAATCCGCTTATCCGGCGACCCTTTATCCGACGGGCTCCACGTATCGCTTTCAATCACAAGCCGCCGTTCATCACACCCTGGAACCGGTTCAACGAGAATCTCGATCGTTTGCCAAGATGTCGTTAACGAACATTCAATAACTTTTTCGGCGTCCAAAAATACGGTGAGTTTTTGCTGGTCGAAACCTCCTTGAAGGCCGATGCGGAGTTTTGTTTTCTGTCGCGGTGACGGTATGCGCACGTCGCCTCGACCCGAGGTCCAGCGCACCCAGCTCGGACCCGAACCGGTGTCTTCCCATTTTTCAGCGTAATGCCAACCGGCCAGGAACGGGTCGGAAGAGTGCATATCGATATGTCCCGGTCCGACAACCGGCAACGCCGATTCGATTGCGTCGATCATATCCGGGCCTATCGATTTCCAGTCGTACCGCTCGACGACGACTCGTCGCGCTTCAGCGGCAATTATTACGCGAGCGTCGGGATCCGCGATCGCTTTTTTCACCATCTCGACATAACCGGTGAGTTCGGGCCCAAACACTCTTTCCGGTACGAACGCGAACACGCTTTTTCCCGGTTCGAACTCCAACCCGCGTATCCCGTATTGCGTTGTGACGATCGGAATACCGGAAGCGGCATATTCCAATACTTTCAAATTGGTCCCGGCCCCGGACAGCATCGGGTTCAAAGCGATATCTGCAGCGGCAAGAGCAGCGTTTTTGACCTCTTCCTCAACTTCCCCCATCAAGCGTATATTCGGCGGCAGCGCATCGATGTCTCCACCCTGGGCGACAAAATGATCCCGGATGCTGCCGACAACCAGGAAAAGCGCCTCAGGTAAGTGTGGTACAACGTCATTCAATAGAAAATAAAATGCGTCCAGATTCGGTGGATGCCATGCCGCCACAAACAGGCAGACAGTGAGTGTCGGGTCAATCTTTAGCAACGCTCGCGCGCGTTCACGATCGCTTTGTTCCGCCGGTCTGATGGTTGATGTGTCGATGCCATTTGGCAAAAGGTGAACCTGGCGGCCGTAGAGATCAAAAAAGTCGGCGCATTCGAGCAGGGAGGTAGCAAACACGAGATCGCTTTGAGTGACGGCGGCGGCTTCGACGGCTTGAACACGGTCAAATAAAAATTTACTTTTACGGGTACCAAAGTCCAGGTCTTGTTTCAATCGGGTTTCGACGTTTTGTGAGCTGTGCACGATCAATCGGGTTCGTGGACTCCGCTGTATAAAGCGGTGCATATAGGGTTGTTCTGAAATGATGATATCCGAACAGGCTTCGAAATGACGGAGAGCACGGATATAATTCGGCGTTTTTTGCAGTAAAAGATCCAATGCAGCATCGGAGATCGCCTCACCGATCTCTTTTTCGAATTCCCATTGTTCACGGGCATGCGCCGGCGACATCGGAATCCGTATTTCATGAAGCCACGGCGTGATCTCCAGCGATTCATAAGGTGTGTTGAATCGTCCCAATGACAATAGAAAGACATCGTACACGGTCGCCAATTGTTCCGCCAATCCGACCACGCGTTTCTGGCCGCCGCTGCGGGGAGGATAGATCGGATAGGGCGTCAGGATGGTCACTCTTCGACGTTCATTTCGTTTTTTAGGACCGGGTTCCGGCCAAAAAGCATAAGGCGCCAAAATGTTTTTGACCGTGTTTCGCCACGAAATATGAGCCACAGTTTCTTCCGCCGCATCGCCCATTGTTTCGATTTTCTCGGTGTCACTAAGAGCATCGGTGATAATGCGTGCCAGATCCGCCGGATCCGGATCGGCTATCCAGCCGGTGACGTCATGAACGACGAATTCCAGTGGTCCACCCGAGTCGGTGGTCGTGATTACCGGTTTACCGCTTTTCATAGCCTCGACGGTGATCAGCCCGTAGTCTTCCTGATATGGGGTGTATAAAACCGCCAAAGATTCGGCATATAAATCGATCAATTTTTCTTCCGAGACATCTCCGAGAAATTGTATCCTTGAATCGTTATCCGCCAATGATCGCAAATAGGGTTCATGGGGTCCGGTTCCGGCAATCAGAAACGGCACGGAGGTCTGCGTCATCATATAGGCTTGAATCATCAGATCGACTCGTTTAGGCGCATCCAGTCGGTTGACGGTGAACAGATAACGACCGGGTTTCCGGCGGTAATTTTCGTGAGCTGTCGAGTGATAGACGACAGTCGGCGGCAGATCGGGATGGAAGTAGCCGTTTCGGGAGGCGATGGTTTTCGAGGTGCAGAAAGCGTGCGCGATCGTTTCCGGCCGAATAGCGCGATTATCCAGCCAATGCACCAATCGTTTGATCCACGGACCGGGAAAATCCAGCGGCCACGCTTTCGTCAATTTATCTTTTTCGGGCGGAATCGGATAGGTGTCATACAAACCTCTCAGGCGATGCCCGAGATAGATGACATGGTTACGATGCCGGATGTTCCAGGCAGGATATTTCACGCTGATCACCAGATCGAAATGGTCCAGTCGAGTTCGGTAAAACGTGTAATAGGCTTTGGCGATTTTCCAAGCGGTATTTTCTTTGATCGGGATTTTGATCAGCTCAGCCGAATGGGGTGTCAGGTCGTTGATGGCTCGATGCAATCCAGCCATAAAATTCTCGATACCACCCCGACCGAACGGGACAGGGCTGGGGCCGACGATAGCGATGCGCATACAAAAAAATCCTTTCAAGCATCAAGATGAATGCCGTGTTCCGGCTGATATCGTTCAAAATGTAGCATCGAAACCGATAAATTGAAAGACTCGACGCCTGAAACCGAGCATATCCGGTTGTCATTAACAGAATCTTGCGAATATCAGCAGCTTCCTGATACAGTTGTCCTGAAATTAGTGAGGTTTATATGGACGCATTACCGGTTCTAAAACCCTTGGAGAAAAATGACTACCCCGGCTTGAGCACGCTGTTCGAAAAGGCGTTCGGCAGTTCTCGATCACTCGATACCTGGATATGGAAATATGAGAAAAATCCTCACGGTACCGCAATCGCCACCGTTGCTTTGGCCCCGCAAACGGAGGGTGATCAGCATCCCGACTCCGGCAACCCGAATTCAAAAAACGCTGAAAACGGACATTCATGTCTTATCGTCGGTTTTTACGGCTTGGCGCCGCGAAAAGTCATCCTGACCGGTAAAGACATGATCGCGTTTCAGGAAACCGACTTGATGGTCGATCCAGAGTATGCTCAAGGCGGCCTTTTCAAACGCTTGGGCAGGGAAACCTATTCCCGCTTGATCGATCAGGGGCACCCGTTCACATTTGGCTTTCCGAATACCACATCGCTTCCCGCCGGCAAAAGAATTTTGGGCTGGAAGGCGATCGAACAGATACCATTGTGGACCATGTTGTTAAAACCGTCCGCCGTGCAGACGAAAAAGGCGTTGACACTGCCCGGGGTTTCCCAGGCCGTCGATATGCTCATGAGTCACTATAACCGCACTAAATTATCGTCGAACTGGACAGGGAATATCATCGAATTGAGCCGGATCGATGAATCATTTGCATCGACGCTGCACGGTTCACCTGACCCGTCCGGGATAACTTTTGTTCGCGATTTGGACTATTTGGTTTGGCGGTATCAACAATGCCCGGAACAGAATTACACGTTTTTTTCCGCTCGATCATCGAACAATCAGATAAAGGCAGCCGCCGTGTTGGGAATCGACGGAACCAGTCGGGCCAATCTGGCGGAATTCATCTATACACCTGGAAACGAAGCCGCTGGCACGGCTTTATTGAGGCATATCGCGACGTATGCCCGGAAAACAGCATGCACCACGCTCCGTGCCTGGGCATTGGCGGGAAGTGAAGAGGCGCGTTTTCTGGCCGATAGAGGTTTTTTTAATCGAAATGCGATGAACTATCATGTAATCCGGTCATTCCGGGAACCGGAATTCAACCGGATACTATACGACGCTCGACGCTGGCGCTTGAGTTCCGGCGATTCGGATTGCGTCTGAAAGGTTTAATTAATTTATTACTTTATGGAAAAGTCTTGGCCGGCAAAATTTTTCGAAACCATCCGTTATACGGCGATAACCCGTGCTGTCAGCCGTTTGAACAGGGCCTGGAAATTTACCGGATCCCCGGAATTTCGCCCCGTTGTCATCAAAGCGAACGAGAAAAAAAACGTCATCAGTATGTCACCGCATCCGGATGACGATATCCTGGCAGTCGGCGGCACGTTAGCCGGTCACATCATCGCCGGGGGAGACGTACATTCAATTGTTTGGACAGACGGTGTGCGGGGCACGGTTGACCCCTCAAAACCCATTCAAACGCTGCAGCAGATTCGGCGAAAAGAAGTTGAAAATGCAGCATCGGCACTGGGGTTGAGCTCAGTCGATTTTAAAAACGAAGCGGATGGGCAGTTGAAAGCGGACTCCAAAAATGTCGATTTCTTGATCGAAACCATTCAGCGGATTCGCCCGGATATCATCTATACGCCTTTTCCGATCGACTACCATTTCGACCATATCGCCGCCACTGAAATCGTGGTCAAAGCTCTTCAAAACCTGGATCACCCACCGCTTGTGCGAGGATATGAAAGCATCATTCCGCTGCTGCCGAATAAAATTATGGATATAACCGATACCATCGACCTGAAACGACAAGCCGTCGCATGCTTTGAAACTCAGAACGCCGTATCGGACTACTGTCGCACCATCGTCGAAGGATTGAACAAACACCGAAGCTACGGAGAAATGGCTGGAAAAGGTTATGGCGAAGCCATTTTTGAATCGGATTGGCGGTTGTTCGCCGACATTTTACACATGGTTCATGGATGTAAAAAGGTCAAATGAACAAGATTCGATTGCTGGTCATCAATGATTTTCCGTTGGTCGGTGGAGCAGAGCATGTCATCCTCGATCTCTGTCGCGCTATCCGTCATCATCCTGAAACCGACAAATGGAAGCTGCACCTAGTCACCAGTAAACCAGGAATATTGGTCGATACAGCCGCTAAAATACCCTGTTGTCGTGAGCATATCGTTGACATATACGGCTTGAAAAAACAGTGGTTGAAGCCTTTTGCCAGACAAAAAATACTGAAAGCTTTGGATACTATATCGAAAGGCGTACAGCCGGATGTGGTTCTGTGTAATTCCGCTTGGTCAGCGGTGGTCGTCAATCGGTTTTTCTACATGTGTGGTATTCCTGTCATCTGTGCAATTCATGCTGATATCAGCCCGGAAAAGCCAATCAAAAAAATGGTTTTTTCAGTGATGGGCAAAAGGATGATGCGCCATGTGACTCGATGGATCACCGTTTCTGAATCATTGGCCTCACAAATTGAATCGCTGAAAGTTGGTCGTCAAAATATCCAGGTGATACCAAACGGCGTAACGATCCCGGAATCGTCCGCTATTGTTCGTAGCGGACCCTGGCGGGAAAAATTAATTATTTCATCGGATGCTGTCGTGATACTGACAGCAGGGCGGTTGAGCCCTGACAAGGGTCAGCATACGGTGATCGATGCGCTGCTGCCGTTGTTAAAAGAGGGATTGGACATTCACTTGCTGATCAGTGGCGAAGAGATGACTGCGAAGGTGACGGCAAATGAAAAGCAGAACTCCTATACACACAAACTGCACGAAATGATTGCTGGGTCCGGCATGGAAAATCGCATTTCTCTGACCGGATATGTCGATAATATTGCGGACCTGATTCGGGAAAGTGACATCGTCGTATCCGCTTCACGAGCAGAGTCGTTTGGCTTGTCTATCTTGGAGGGGATGGCTGCAGGGCGCACCGTGATTGCCTCCGATATCGATGCTCACCGTAACTTAGTGGAACATGGTGTGAACGGTTTGCTTTTTGATTCGGGAAATACTGATTCTTTCACCGTCGTTTTGCGAAAAGCGGCGCTGGATAAAACGCTCCGCGGACAGCTTGGATCGGCAGCACGGGAGCATGCAAAACACTATGACAGTGAAAATTCTTATCAACAGTGGATTGACTGCATAAAAAATACAATCAGTGAATACGGGCCAAAGCGAGCAGCAAATCAAAAAGAGGTCGGCAGGTGAAAATCGCTCTGGATTGCCGTCGGATACAACCGGGTATGTCCGGGCTAGGCACTTACACTCTGCAGATAATGACGGCGCTGGCAGATGAAATACAACTGGAAAAAGACGAACTCACAGTGTTCATTACGCCGGAATCACGGCGTGCGGCAGCTTTTCCAACCGATCGCGTCAATTGTATCGAGGCGCCGTGGCCGGTAGAAAACCATCTGGCCGGAGATTATTGGAAACATATAACGTTGCCCCGTTTGCTGGGTCGTTCGGGCATCGATGTGTTTCATGATCCCTCCTATCAATTACCTCTAAAACGATCTCGAGCCGCTTATGTGGTGACGATTCATGACTTGGCTCCTTTTAGATTTCCGGAAACCAATACACTGAAATATGGCTTGTATTGGAAGTTTATGACGCGTTCAGCCATCAAACGTGCGGATAGAATCATTGCTGTTTCAGAATTTACACGAAACGATATCATCGATTTATTTCCGAATTCTGAAAATCGGATCGATGTGGCGCCTGAAGCTGCAGCAGCCTGTTTTGTTCCGGGTCAGCCGACTACGGAAAGATTGGAATCGCTCGGTGTGCGTAAGCCCTATTTTTTAACGGCGGCAAAATATGAACCTCGAAAAAACTTGGAACGATGTGTTCAGGCGTTTATGCATGGGCCGGCTCGCCTCGATCCGGACATCAAGTTGGTCATGGCCGGCGCGATGGGCTGGAAAAACAAGAGTCTGGAGCGCTTTTTACAAGTAAAAGAAGTTCAGAAAAAGGTTGTTTTGACCGGTTATCTGGAACAATCGGATTTGGTTGAGATCATCCAGGGGGCGGAAGCGGTTTTGGTTCCATCGATTTACGAAGGTTTCGGCTTGCCGGTACTGGAAAGTATGGCCTGTGGAACACCGGTTATGTGCTCCAATGCTGGATCGTTGCCGGAAATTGGTGCGGATGCGGCATTATATTTCGACCCATATGATATTGAATCGATGGCGACCGTTATGAATGAATTTTTAACCGACTCCGACAGACAAATCGAGTTGCGGCGTCGGGCGATACGACGAGCCGGGGAATTTTCGTGGGTCAAGGCGGCAAAGGCAACGCTGGAGGTATATCGGCGTGCTTTGGAGAAGTAGAGGAATGAGGTTTTGGAATCGATACCGAATAAGTTTGAATTACTGTATCGATAGTGTGAGCCGGTGGAGGTGTCGATAAAGGTGCGCAATATCAAATTGACGTTTGAGTATGACGGAACGGATTTTTTTGGTTATCAGCGTCAACGTGAGGGCAGAACGGTTCAAGGTGAATTGGAAAAAGCGCTATCGGTGATCACTGATAGAGCGGTCACGGTTTACAGCGCTGGTCGGACGGATACCGGGGTTCATGCATTGGGGCAGGTGGCGAATTTTCACACCGAGAGCGGTTTAGCCATCGATCGAATGATGAAAGGCTTGAATTCGATTTTACCGGGCGATATCGCTATCAAACGGATAGAAATTGTTCCGGATGATTTCCATGCACGGTTTTCAGCGCGTTCACGTCGTTACGAATATTTCATCGATCCGAGACCGCTTCGTTCGGTATTTAATCGTCGTTTTGCATTGCATGTTCCGTATTCGATTGATAGTGAGGCGATTCGGAAAGCGTGTCGCTATTTACCGGGGGAGAAGGATTTTTCTAGTTTCAGGTGTAGTCATGATGCGTCGGATCATTCGGTTCGGCGGATAATAGAAGCAGGGATCGATGTTCGTGGCGAGGTTCTGGCGCTTTTTTTTGAAGGAAGTTCTTTTCTTCAGCATATGGTTCGTATTATAGTCGGCACGCTCCTGTCAGTTGGAAGGGGCAGGATGACGGCGGAAATGTTTAGCGAAGTCATCGATGCCAAAGACAGGCGAGTAGCAGGGCCGACAGCGCCGCCGCATGGCTTGTACTTGACACGTGTTCGCTATTCAGATAATTAAAGTTGGTTTCTGGTGGGTTCATGTCGAAATACTGTGAATATGCTTGACATGAAGGCAATAAGGCGGGTAATATTTCCGCCTTGTCCGGCGCTAGCGGATGAAATGAATAAAGGTATGAATTATTGGGAGAAAAAGAGGGTATGAAAACAACTCAATTTGTTCGAAAAGAAGATGCAACCAACAACTGGTATCTGCTGGATGCCGAAGGTCAGACAGTCGGACGTCTGGCATCGATGGCGGCGCTGTTGTTACGCGGTAAACATCGACCGGATTACACTCCGCACGTTGATATGGGAGACCATGTTGTCATCATCAACGCTGAAAAGGTTGTTTTCACTGGTGATAAATGGGAGACAAAAAAATACTACAGGCACTCCGGTTATATTGGAAGTCTTCGCGAGGAAACCGCTAAGGAACTCCTGACGAAATATCCGGAACGCATCGTAGAGAATGCTGTCAAGGGCATGTTGCCTAAAACAAGACTTGGTAGAAAACTCTGTGGAAAATTGCGTGTGTATGCCGGGCCGAATCATCAGCATGAGGCCCAAATGCCTGTGGCAATCCATGTTTCAGAAGAAAAATTTATAAAAGCAGCTAAATAGTGGGAGGTTTTGAACAAATGTCTCAGGAAGTTTATTACGGCACTGGGCGACGAAAAGAATCCGTAGCTAGAGTTCGGATCAAGCCGGGAAGTGGAAGATACCAGATAAATGGACGAGAATTGGAAACGCATTTCAAACGTGCAACGCTTCGAATGATCATCAATCAGCCGTTTGAAATTACGGAAATGGCCGGTAAATTCGACGTCATGGCAAATGTCTGTGGTGGAGGTAATTCCGGGCAGGCCGGGGCTTTAAGGCACGGCATTTCCCGCGCTCTTGTCGATTACGATATCAATCTTAGACCGGCGCTGAAACGCGCCGGCCTGTTGACGCGTGATCCCAGGACTGTGGAAAGAAAGAAATACGGCCAGAAAGGCGCTCGAGGCCGGTTCCAGTTCTCGAAACGTTAAACGATTTCTTCGACGGATACTCCGTCTTTGATTAATTAACAGGTGTGTGGATGCTGCTCATGGGTGCCTGATCAAAAAGGTTGCGAAGCGGCGATGAAATGCACCAAGGAATAACCCAGGGAGGTTTTAAGGTATGACAACAGGAGTCACAATGAGACAGCTCATCGAGAGCAATGTCCATTTCGGTCACCAGACAAAGCGCTGGAACCCGAAGATGAAGAAATATATCTTTGGGGAGCGCAACGGAATCTATATCATCAACTTACAGAAAACGATGCAGTGTTTTAAAGATGCGTGCGCATTCATTCAAGAAACCTGTGCACAAGGAAAAACCGTGTTGTTCGTCGGCACCAAAAAACAAGCTCGACAGGTAATCGAAGAAGAAGCGACACGAGCCGGCATGTTCTTTGTCAATCACCGATGGCTCGGAGGCATGCTGACAAACTATGTGACGATCAAAAAATCTGTTGAACGATGGGAACGTTTGGATACAATGCGCACTGACGGATCCTATGATTATCTGGGCAAAAAAGAAGTGCTTGGCTTGGAAAAAGAACGTATAAAACTCGAACGAAACTTATTGGGTATTCGTTCCATGGAAAGCTTGCCGGGCGCCGTGTTTATTGTGGATACCAAAAAAGAGTATATTGCTGTAAATGAAGCCAGAAAACTTGGTATACCCATTGTTGCAATTCTCGATACAAATTCCGATACCGACGGAATCGACTACCCTATTCCAGGAAACGATGACGCTATCAGCTCTATTCGACTGATCACCCAACAAATAGCCGAAGCGGTCATACAGGGAAAAGAAATCCATTATAAACGTTCGTTTGAAGAAAAGACCAGCGCTGCTGAACCGGCAGAAAAGCAGGAAGAAATGGACACAAAGCCAATACCGGTTCGCGCTAAACGAGATGAGAGAAAAACAGCGATGACCTCAAAAGAGGTTATCGAATCGGTGGAAATGCTTGAAGAATCGCCTGACCAGGTTTCTGATGATGAAGAGCCGGATGTGCAGGAAAAAATAAAAAAGAAGGTTCCTCAAACAAAGAAACCAGCTACTCGAAAATCATCTGCTAAAGCCGACAAGGATGACGACGGCGAATAATCTTTGTTATTAAAGATTTAAAATAAATTACTTGTATTTATCAGGGAGATTGAATCATGGAAATTACCGCAACGCTAATTCAGCAATTGCGAAGCAAAACCGGCCTCGGCATTATGAAATGTAAAGAAGCTCTTAAGGCTACCAACGGAAATATTGAGGAAGCCATTGACTACTTACGGAAAAAAGGCCTGGCTGATGCATCCAAAAAAGCTCATCGGGCAACAACTGAAGGAAGAATTGGGTCCTATATTCACCATTCCGGAAAGCTTGGTGTGCTGGTTGAAATACAATGTGAAACAGATTTTGTTGCCAAAACGGAAGAATTCGAAGAATTTTCCCGGGATGTCGCTATGCATATTGCATCGATGAATCCTAGTTATGTATCGCCTGAAGATATTCCGGAAGACGTTCTGGAACGCGAAAAAGAAATCTATAAAGGACAAGTACTTGAAATGGGCAATAAACCGGAAAATATTGTCGATAAAATTGTTCAAGGCAAACTAACAAAATTTTATTCGCAGGTATGCCTGCTGGAACAAGCATTTGTTAAAGACGATAAGATCACGGTTCAAGAATTGTTAAAGGGAAAAATCGCTAAACTCGGTGAAAATATCGTTATTAAACGGTTTTCACGAATTGCCTTGGGTGAGGAATAAGTTCTCATCTGTACAGGAGACACACCCATGGATCCTGACTTGCGGCAGCCAAAACTAAAGCGAATTCTGCTCAAAATATCCGGCGAAGCTCTTGGCGGCGGCCAAAGCGGTATTGATTCATCCGCTGTAGCTGGATTCGTGCAGGAAATTGTATCGGTTTACCAAAAAGGCCACCAAATCGCCTTGGTCAGTGGAGGCGGAAATATTTTTCGAGGTATTCAAGCCGATAAAGCGATCGATCGAACAACAGCAGATGCGATGGGTATGTTGGCCACTACAATCAATGCCCTGGCGCTCAAAGAGTTTTTCTGTAGCAGAGATATACCTTCAGTCGTTATGGGCGCTTACCCTATTCAAGGCGTAGTCGACGCTTTTTGTGCTCAACAAGCAAGAGAATTGCTGCAGCAGAACATGGTCTTGATTTTTGCGGGCGGCACCGGCCTGCCGTATTTTTCAACGGATACGGCAGCTGCTTTGCGCGCATTGCAAATACAGGCTGATGTGTTGATCAAAGCCACCAAGGTGGATGGAGTCTATGATAAAGACCCTGTGAAATACCCCGATGCTCGACGCTATGAAAAATTGAGCTATGACACTGTTCTGAATGACAGGCTCAGAGTGATGGACGCAACTTCGGTCGCGCTTTGTCGTGATAATCATCTGCCTATTTTGGTATTCAATTTGCTAAAAACGGGTAACCTGGTAAAACTACTTTCGGGGGAATCCATCGGCACCATTATCACAGATGGAGGATAAAACCATGATCGATGATGTAACTAACGACGCTAAAACTCGTATGCAAGATTCTATAGAACATTATAAACGCCAGTTTTCTACCGTGCGAACAGGACGTGCCTCACCCGGCCTAGTCGAAAATATCAGGGTCGATTATTACGGTGTCCAAACACCTCTGAAACAGATTGCCAAAATCGCTATCCCTGAATCGAATCTGATCGTGATCCAACCATGGGATGCCGGCGCTCTCACCAGTATTGAAAAGGCGATCCAAATATCAGATATCGGTTTGGTGCCAAACTCTGATGGCAAAATTATTCGCTTGAATATACCTATTTTGACTGAAGAAAAAAGAATTGGCCTGGTAAAGATAGTCAAAAAAATGACGGAGGAAGGCCGGATCGCTATACGCAATATTCGACGAGATGCTAATGAGACTCTGAAAGGATTCCTGAAAGATAAAGATATCTCTGAAGATGAATCTCGTGAAGGCCACGATCGGATACAAAAACTCACCGATGAATTTATCGAAAAAATGGATAAGCTCGGTGAAGCAAAAGAAAAAGAATTGATGGAAATCTGACATCCGGATATATGGGCATGTCAACGAAAATTAATCATCCAGAAGAAAACGTAATCGATAAAAATTTCTTACCGAAGCATATTGCCATGATTATGGATGGAAATGGCAGATGGGCGGAAAAACGAGGTCTTCCGCGTGTTGCCGGTCACCGCGCCGGTGTAAAAACTGTCGATAGAGTCATGGAAGATGCGGTATCTCTTGGTATAAAAGTGCTGACCTTGTATACTTTTTCAACTGAAAATTGGAAACGACCGAAAAAAGAAGTGTCGGCATTAATGGAGCTGTTGTATAAAAATCTGCTGAATAAACGTAAAAAAATGATTGATAACGATGTCAAACTTCGCCTGAGCGGCGACATTTCAAATTTTCCTGATACCGTTAAAAATGAATTGAATGCAACCCTGGCGGCAACCGAACAGTGTTCAACAATGATATTAAACTTGGCGCTGGGATATTCGGGGCGGGGCGAAATCATAAAAGCTGCACAATCTCTTGCCCGTCAATCCGTTCAAGGCGATATCAAACCGGAAGATATCGATGAAGAGATTTTTTCGAATTACTTGTCAACTCGTGGTCTGCCGGATCCGGACCTGATCATACGCACCAGCGGTGAATACCGAATTTCAAATTTTTTGCTGTGGCAGTCATCGTATTCAGAACTGTATTTCACGGATTGTTTTTGGCCGGATTTTGATCGGAAAGAACTGATCAAAGCTATTTTGGCCTATCAATCAAGGGATAGACGCTTCGGCGGATTGACAAAAACCGGATCACACAAATGAAAAATATGTTGTTACGATACCTGGTGGCGGTCATTGCCATACCATTGATCGTCCTGCTGTTGGTATCAGCGCCATCTTGGATGTTCAACCTATTTGTCACCGTGGTCATGCTTATTGTCCATCTGGAATGGCAAGGGCTGATTCGAAGCATGAAGCTTGCCGCACCGACGTTTCTTGGCGTGGCTATGTGCTTGCTGCTGCTGAGCGGCATCTGGGGTTTTGCTGTATCTAATGATGGTCTTTACCTATATATCTCAATGCTTCTAATCATTTTAGGAAGCGCTATATTCGGCATAATAAACCTTCGTCACGATATCAAACAGAAATTATTAGGCGGCAGCGCTATGGTGATGGGTTTGCTGCTGTGTGCTTGGGGTGGCGGCTCATTGATCTTAATCAGAGAAACGAACGCGGTACCGGATGGCAGATATTGGATACTTCTACTGTTTGCGATGACCTGGGGCGGTGATGCCGGCGCCATGCATTTTGGAAAATGGTTTGGAAAACATAAATTGACACCGATAATCAGCCCCAAAAAAACTGTTGAAGGGCTGATCGGCGGTATGCTGATATCACTGGTCTTTGGTGTCATTCTACATCATTTATTGGTGTTTGATAGTCCTCGTTGGCATATCTATTTTCTGGTGCCGATAACCGTTTTGTTGGCTCATGTGGGTGATCTAACAGCTTCTATGACCAAACGTATCGCCGGTGTTAAGGATTCAGGCCGACTTATCCCCGGTCATGGTGGATTCTTGGACAGATTTGATAATCTATTGTTGACCGCGCCAATGATGTATATCTACATCAAGGCTTTCATTATATGAAAAAAATAGTCATTCTGGGATGTACCGGATCTATAGGAACCCAGACCTTGGAAATCATCGCGATGTTTCCAGATCAATTTCAAGTGACGGGAATCAGCGCTCGCGGAACATATCCTGACCGTCTTGAACACATTATCCGGCGTTTCAAACCAAAAGCTGTCGTCGTGGATGATGCCGGTTGTGCTGAACGCATAAAGACTCTACCAGGCATAAAAAATTTTGGTCTTGGCCGCCTGGCTTCAGTAGCTTTGGCCGGCGGTAAAATGTGTGAAGTCGATCTTGTCGTATCGGCTCAGTCCGGAACCTCGGGAATCATTCCAACCGTTGCCGCTATCGAGGCGGGTATCGATGTGGCTCTGGCCAACAAGGAAACTCTTGTCACCGGAGGCGAATGGGTCATGACGCTCCGCAGCCGGACAGGCAGCCGAATTATTCCGGTGGATTCGGAACATTCAGCCATTTATCAATGCCTGCAAAGCCTTAATCGAAATGATGTGAGCCGACTGATTCTTACCTGTTCCGGAGGTCCATTCAGCTCTCAGCCGGATTTGGATTTGAACACAATCACTCCGGAGCACGCTCTAGCTCATCCGACCTGGGATATGGGCAGAAAAATCACGATAGACTCCGCTACACTGATGAATAAAGGTCTGGAAATAATCGAGGCTCGTTGGTTGTTCGATATACCTCAAGAACGTATCGATGTCGTGATTCATCCTCAAAGTATCGTGCATTCGTTGGTTGAAACGTTGGATGGCTCCATGCTCGCTCAGTTGAGTATTCCCGATATGCGTCATCCAATACTGTATGCGCTGACAGGCGGACGTCATCCAAAAGCTGATTTGCCGAAGCTGGATCTGCCCTCGATCAGGACACTGACGTTTGCAAAACCAGATACGGAACGGTTTCCTTGTTTGAATTTAGCTCGCATCGCTTTGCGGGAAGGCGGCACCATGCCGGCTGTCTTGAATACTGCTGATGAGATTGCGGTCAAAGCTTTCTGTGACGGTAAAATAACCTTTACCGATATCTCTCGGGTCATAGCATTTGCGATGGAGAAACACACCGTTAAACCATTGACAGGGATCGATGTCATCGCTGCTGTTGACGAATGGACTCAGGACGTGATCCGATCAGAATGGAACCTATGAAACGATTGAGGTTGTCCGAATATCCCCCTCGACGTCCTGTCCAAGTCGGCGATGTCGTGATTGGCGGGGGTGCGCTTCCGGTGGTTCAATCCATGACCAATACCGATACACGGGATGCAACGGCGACACTGGCGCAGATTACACAGGCGGCAGTTGCGGGAGCTCGGATAATGCGTGTTGCCGTTCCAGATGCGGACGTTCTTCCCTCATTACGACACATTGTTTTGCATTCCCCAACGCCGATTGTAGCGGATATACATTTTGATTACCGCTTGGCGTTGGGAGCAATGGAAGCGGGTGTTCATAAGATTCGAATCAATCCAGGTAATATCGGCAGTCAGGACAAGATACGCGCTGTTATATCCGAAGCTGCTGCGCGTGATGTCTCTATCCGAGTTGGAGTCAATGCCGGGTCTTTGGAGTCGGACCTGTTGAAACGATATGGTTCCCCTTGCGCTGAGGCGCTTGTTGAAAGTGCGTTGCGAAATGTGTCTATACTGGAAAACCAGGGTTTCAAAGACGTGGTAGTATCTATCAAGGGGAGTGATGTTCCGATCACGGTCGAAGCCTATCGGCAGATAGCCGGCCAATGTGACTATCCGCTGCATATTGGTATAACTGAATCCGGTACACGCTGGACCGGCGCTGTCCGCTCATCGGTTGGGCTCGGTATCCTGTTGGCGCTCGGTATCGGTGATACCTTGAGAGTATCCCTTGCAGCAGATCCGATAGAAGAAATCCGTGTCGCCTACCGCATTCTGGAGGCTTTGGGTATCGAAAAGCGTGGGCCGACGGTCATAGCATGTCCGACATGTGGTCGAACGAAGATCGATGTTGTCGGCTTGGCTGAGTCAGTAGAAAAATTGCTGGAAAACCGTATAGAGCCGTTAACCGTTGCAGTGATGGGGTGCGCTGTCAACGGGCCGGGTGAAGCACGCGAAGCAGATTTGGGTGTTGCCGGTGGTGACGGGGAAGGACTTTTATTTCGAAAGGGTAAAATCGTTCGCAAAGTAAAGGAATCCCAATTGCTGGATGAATTATTGGAGCTTTTTGACTCGGTGGCGGACGAATTACGGGGTAAACTCAGTGAATGAAAAAGGAACAGGGACAAACGTCAGAATGAAAATAGCGATGGTGATCCAGGCAAGTATCTTTCGTGTCGAATCTAAACCGCGGGCATCATAGCGTATCACCGGATGTTTGATACCGGTTATTAAAAGTAAAACCACCCATAACCACCAACCGCTCCAAAACATGCCGCTGAAAACCAAAAGGACAAGCGTTATTTTGGCGATCAGATGCTGTTTTTCGCCTAACAGAGCCGTGATGACGTGACTGCCGTCAAGCTGACCGACGGGAAGCAGGTTCATCGCAGTGACGAATAGACCGATATAACCTGCAAATCCAATAGGATGTAACATGATTCCATATCCGGGTTCCGGTATGGGAATAAGTATCTTTTCCAAAATCCAGGTCAGAATCGAGTTGCCTAAAACCAATCCTTCCTCCAAAGGTGTCGGGACTATCGGTGAAAGGATATACCCAATAATGGTTGCGGGTAACGCAATGATAAAACCTGCCAACGGCCCTGCCATGCCTATATCCAGCAAGGCTCGGCGATTGGTGATGGCTCCTTTTATTTTGATGAAAGCCCCCATGGTGCCAAGTATGTTCGGCATAGGAATAAAATAGGGAACAGTTGCAGGTATCCGGTGCATTTTACATAAAAAATAATGGCCGGATTCATGAATACCTAGAATCAATAGAAGGGTGATGGCAAAGGGGAGGCCTTTATAAAATTTCCATGGTTCAACGAAGATATTTACACCCTGGTGCAAACAGCCGGCCCAGATAGTGGTCAGCACCGTAATAGCAAAAAGAAGAACAGGCGTTGGAAATTTTTTCTTTTTCTCCGTCGGTGGAGGAACCTCAAAAAAATGGGTTGTCCAGTTTTGCTGATGATCAAAAGCTTGCATATTTTCTCCACTATCAATCGATAGATAAATTCTATGGTATTTGTGGCATCACATTTTGCTATTTTCGGTAATCTCAGGTGGTGACTTATATAAGCGCATGCGTTATGGTGTGATATGAAATAAAACCTTATCATGAGCAAAGCGATAACACCTATCGACCTGCAGCGTAGGCGATCTTAAGCTATAACACGTGAAAAACCAAATCGTTCGAACAAAAAGCTGAGAGACCTCATCCCCCGGCCTCTTCGCCATTGCTGGAGAAGGAGGGTTGTTTTTCGGGGGACAGACATCTGTACTTTTATTGTCTGAACACGATTACGGGATTAAAGGATTACCAGGATTAGTCTTTGCTTTCTCGGAAACCAATCCTGGCCATCTTTGTAATCTTTGGAATCGTGTTCAAACAGGCATCAGGGATGCACGCACAACTTTCAATAACCAATCACCAGGTGTTGGCAATTAGAACATATTATTCTTTATTTTCAAATAGTTTAGGTTGGTTTGAAACCCACCCCTACGGACGTGATTAATTGCCGGAATCGTTGATGAACGTGAACATTCAACTAGAAACCAGGAACCGCGTTCCGCATTGGCGGAACGCTGCTCAGTCAAAATGCTTTTGCCGAGGCGAAATGTACTTGTTATTATCGTAGTGATGCTCAGAAAGTGCGGAGCATCGATAGTAAAAATGCACTTGTAACGGAATGAATCAAATTTTTTATGGAGGATGTCATCATGGCAGACATTTGGTTGACCTCACTAATTACAGCTACGCCGCAAGAGGGTTTTGAGCTGGCTATTACCTTGAGTCGACGAGGCGTCAAATATACGCAACCCGATGCGGAAGTGTTGAAAAAACTTCGACCGGTTTATTCGACTAATGCCGATTCTCTTACCGCTGCTTCTCAGGTTGTGGCTATCAATTTTCAAACGATAGCGGCGGCAAATAATTACTGGCGGAAATAATGGGGAAGGTTGCATTAAAACGAGCGTATGATCACCCGGAAGATAGTGATGGAAAGCGGATTCTGGTCGACAGGCTCTGGCCGAGAGGCGTTTCGAAAGACAGAGCTAAGATCGATCTTTGGCTCAAAGAGGTGGCGCCATCGACTGAACTACGAAAATGGTTCGGACATGATCCTGATAAATGGCCGGAATTTGTAAATCGTTACCGCGAAGAGTTGGCTGGTAACCCTGCATTTCTGGAGCTGAAAAATCATGCAAGCCAGGAAGATATCACGCTTGTGTATGCAGCTAAAGACACATTTCACAATGAAGCGATAGTTCTGAAGCAGTTGTTGGATAACAGTATTTAGCGCGTTATCAACACTGTAAAAGAAAATGGCGTTTTTTTGCATTAATTGAAAACAAAAGCAGTGTCGGTTATCTTTTTATGACGACTTTTTTGCCGTGTAACAATGGGTGGTGATGGTCTTTCAATCAGGTACTGATAACAGTTTAAAAATGAAGAAATCTTTTCACATTCCGTTGGAAATAATTCCTGCCTTACTGATCTCTCTGGCCATTGTGTTCATCACGCTGATTTTGGCTCTTCATAGAACGGATAATGTTTATGTTTATCCGATGGATGACCCTTATATCCATATGGCTATATCTAGAAATTTGGCGGAAAACGGGGTTTGGGGTGTTCAAAAAGAGACCTTTTCGTATTCCACATCATCTATTTTGTATCCGCTGTTGTTAGCCTTGACTATCCGTATTTTCGGGCCTGAAGAGATAATCCCCTTTGTGTTGAACCTTATTTTCGGCTTCATTTTGCTGTGGGTCCTGAGCGATATCTTATATAAAATCGGGATGAAAAAACTTGAGTCTTCAGTATTTTTGCTGGTGATGGCCCTACTGATACCGATACCGGTGATGATGTTTATCTGTATGGAGCACGTTATCCAGATTCTGATAACAGTTTTATTGGTCTGGTATGCAGCGAGGTCTCTGTCTAGATCACCTGAAAATTTACGTTTTTCAAAAACATGGTCGATATATGTTATCGCTTTTATTGCCGTTTCCGTACGCTTTGAAGCCCTGTTTATAACAGCCGCGATTGGCGTTGTCATGCTCTTAAACCGGCGGTATATAGAAACACTGATCCTGGGAATTTCCGGTTTTTTACCGCTGGCAATAATGGGCGTAATATCCATACAAAAGGGGTATAAATTTTTACCGAATCCATTGTTGGTTAAAGGTCGTTCACCGGGTTTGAGTCTCCGAGAGGTTTTCAATTGGGCGTATGGGTTGATCTCACTTCTTAAAAAGCATCCGGATTTTATTATCATGCTTGTTTTTTTAGCCGTATTTTCATTGATCTGCACCTACCGCTCCCGCAATCTAAAACACTTGTCTATCATTCTCAATGCGATTGTCTTCGGGACCATCATCATTCACTTGTTGCTGGGACGAATTGGATGGTATATTCGCTATGAAGCCTATCTTTATGCCTTGTTTTTATTGTCGACAGCGCTTTTTTATCATTATAGCGTGAAAGCAATTTGGAAAGTCGGCGGGCTGTTCAGCCGTTCGGCTTTTATTGTGATGATGCTGGTCATGGTGGCTTCTATGTCGATTCGTTCATATATAGGGGTTGCGGCGGGTCCAGTCGCTTCAGAAAACATATACGATCAGGCTTACCAGGTAGGACGATTTCTAGCTGAAAACTATGATAACCAAGCGGTTGTTTGTCATGATATAGGTACTATAGGCTTTTATGCGAATGTAAAAATTGTCGATTTACTGGGATTGAGTGATCCGGAAGCGAAGGATAGGCAGAAAGAACATGAGACGTCGGATGGAATCCGAAAAATGGCTGTTGAAGGCGATGCCGTGATTGCCGTGTGTTATGCAGATTGGTTTGATTTGCCGGATGAGTGGATAAAAGTGGGGGACTGGGAAATTCGCAGTTCGCCAGTGACCTCCGGGGAATCAGTAATTTCATTTTTTGCCCTCAAAGAAGAAGATGTCGATCGATTAGCTGCTAATCTGAAAAACTGGGACCTTCCAGCAGGCTGTAAATCGATAGTGTTCGATGAGCGGGATCAAGATATCACGACGCAAAAAGAAGAATTCTTCGGTGAAAAAACAGTACTCGATGTGCTGCGAACTTTTCAATCATTGAAAAATACGCTAAAATTATGGTGATATTTAGGGAAACCGGAATTGAGTTTTCTGTTGGATAAAATTTTTTAATAGGGGGATCGAATCAATGGACCAACTTTCAATGAAAACGGTGATTGACCGGGCGATCAAAAATGAAGAAGATGCTCATCTATTTTATATGAGTCTTTATCATACCGTAGCAGACCCGGTTGCAAAGGAAGCCCTTGAATTTTTGGCTGCTGAAGAGCTAAAACACAAAGACTTTTTGGAAAAATTTCTGATGGGGATTAAAAGCTCACTGGGAAAAACCGTTCCCTCTACTGTCGATTATAAAATCGCACAATATGTATCGATGCCGGATATTAAAAAAGATATGACTACCTCGGAGGTTTATCTGGTAGCGGCACATCGTGAGTGGAATTCCTATCTGTTTTATACAGGTTTGGCAGGGATTCAGCCGGAAGGTGAATTGAAATCGATGCTGTTGCAGATTGCGGCTGAGGAACTCAAGCATAAGGAAAAAGTTGAGTATCTATATGCCAATACAGAGTTTACTCAAACTTCAGGTGGTTGATCGACAGAATCTGAATATTTCTCTCTGTGGAGTTTTTTATCATTTCTGTTTCGAGCCCGATCGTTTTTCGCTGAACTATTTTTAGCCGTTGATAATTGAAGGGCGGTTCCATACGAACCGCCCCTGTTTTTTGACCTGTTAGAGATTGCAAAAATTCTCTGCTATCGATCCGCCCAATAATGTGCAAGCGATGCGTCGCATGCTGAGCATTCATAATCGGGCTGACAATGTTTGTCGAAATCTTCTCGAAAATATTTCAACATTGTCGTTATGGGCATTATCGGTGATTGTCCCAGCGCGCAAAGGGAAGTTTTTTGCATTAGTCTGGAGATAGACAACAATTGATCGGGTGCGGAAGGATCGGCTTTTCTGCCTGCAATTTTGACTGCCAGGTCTTCTAGTTGCGCACAGCCGATTCGACAGGGAGTGCATTGGCCACAAGATTCATGTTTGAAAAACGACAGCGTATGTAACATGAAATCAACCGGGCAGGTATTCTGGTCACAGACCAATACGACCCCTGATCCCAATGTGGCTCCATGTCTCATCAACGAGTCGATATCCATTTCAACATCCAGCATATCCGGTCCGACAATGCCGCCGGCGCTTCCACCGACCTGGGCAAATTTAAATTGGCCGTCGTTGACAATTCCTTTGCCATGCACGTCAATAATATCTTTTAAAGTGACCCCCATAGGAAGTTCTACCAAACCGGTACGATTCAGTTTACCTGAAAGGCAAAAAAGTTTGGTGCCGGCACAGGTAAGAGTGCCGATATCCTTGAACCATAAAGGACCACGATTCAAAATCATTGGCACACTCATGAGTGTTTCAACATTATTGACTGTTGATGGTTTCTCATGAAAACCAGCCTGTCCTGGGAATGGCGGTTTGAATCGAGGATAACCGCGAAGGCCTTCCATTGAATTGATCAACGATGTTTCTTCACCGCAGACGTATGCGCCTCCGCCTTCTTTGATCAGAACGTCAAAGTCGAAAGATGATCCAAAAATATTTTTTCCCAAGAAACCTTTTTGACGGGCTTGGTCTATGGCTGTTTGTAACCTGGTGATTGAGCGACGGTATTCTCCTCTAACATAGATATATCCGATTGTCGCATTGGTCGCGTAACCACAGATGGCCATGCCTTCAAGAAGAAGATGTGGATTTCCTTCCATCAAAATTCGATCTTTGAATGTCCCGGGTTCACCTTCATCAGCATTACAGATAACATATTTCTGCATATCGCCTTTGACAACGAACGACCATTTCAGGCCTGCCGGGAAGCCGGCGCCTCCCCGACCACGCAAACCGGAGTCTCTAACCATATTGACGACTTCGCTGGGCTTGATTGCCAGCGCTCTCTTGATACCTGTATAACCTCCACCCTTAATATAATCTTCAATATTTTCAGGATCGATTTTACCGATATGCTCCAGCAGTCGAATCGCTTGGCCTTCTTTGGGAAGAAGTGTTTTTTCAACAGAAATCTCTTTACCCGATCCGCTGCTATCCGCTGGTGGAAGAGATTTATACTTTTTCAGGATTTTATCGATTTTATCGTGGGTTAATTTGCCGTGAAGGTCATAGTTGATCATCATCGCGGGTGCAGATGCACAGGCTCCGAGACATTCGCATCGTTCCAGATAAAACAGGCCATCATCCGTGGCTTCACCTTCTTTTATACCCAAAATCGATGTGATGGAATCAAATATGGAAATTGCACCCATGGTATGACATGGTGTAGATTTACATACACGAATGACATATTTGGCACGTGGTTTCATTTTGAACATTGTGTAAAAATCAATAAAACCGGCTATAGAGCTTGAGGGCAATTTCATGACATCCGCGAGAGTGGTCAGAAGAGATGTATCTAAATAGTTTTGTCCTGAACGATCTTCTATTTCACGTAAAATCAGTAAAAGATTTTCCCGAGCGTTTCCAAATGTATCTACTATTTCTTTAATTTGTTGTTGATTCATCATGATCTTTGACTCCTTACGGATACACTTTTTCAAGCTTGGATGCACATACCTTGAATTCAGGTATTTTGCATATAGGGTCTAAGGCATCAATTGTTAGCACATTTGCACACGCCTCATGGAAGTGGAAAGGGACGAATAGCACATTCGGCTTGGGCCGTGATGTAACGAATGCTTTCAAACGAATAGATCCTCTACGTGTTGAAATAGAGACGATTTCACCGTTGGTAACATTATAATTACTTGCATCGATAGGATGGATTTCCACATAGGGTTCTGAAACGATAGTGTCTAAAATTTTAGATCGTCGACTCATTGTTCCCGTATGGAAGTGTTCCAGAATACGTCCGGTAGTTAGCACAAGGGGATATTCGGGATCGACTTCTTCGGCTGGAGGGGTATATTCGATAGCGGTGAAAAGACCGAGGCCTCTGGCAAATCGTTCTTTGTGAAGGTATTGGGTACCGGGGTGGCCGGGTGTCGGACATGGCCATTGGAGTAATTCAGTTTCCAGGCGATGAAACGTCATACCGGCATAGGATGGGGTAACGGTTCGCATTTCCTCAAAAATGTCTTCCGCTTTATCGTAATTCCATTCAAAACCACATCGACGCGCTATTTCGGCAATTATCCACCAGTCATCACGGGTTTCGCCCTTGGGTTCGACGACCTTACGCATAACCTGAACACGCCGTTCGGTATTGGAGATCGTTCCTTCTTTTTCCAGGAAAGCGCATCCTGGTAATACGACATCAGCATACTTTGCAGTTTCACTCATGACGATATCCTGAACAATAAGGAAGTCTAGACTTTCAAGCGCTTCTATCACATGGTTTTGGTTAGGATCCGACATGGCGGGATTTTCTCCAAAAACATACAGGGCTTTTACTTGGCCTTCGATAGCTTTGTTTAAGGATTCGACGACTGTGAGACCGGGTTTATCAGGCAGAGACGGCACGTTCCAAGCGTTTTGAAATTTTTGCAACGCGTCCGGGTTAGTGACAGGCTGATAGGCTGTGAACACGTTTGGAAGAGCGCCCATATCGCAGGCTCCTTGGACGTTATTCTGCCCTCTCAACGGATTGACACCGCCGCCTGCAACCCCCAGATTACCTAGCAGCATCTGTAGATTGGCGACGGATTTAACGCCGTTGACACCGGATTTAAATTGGGTGATACCCATGCAATAGTATGCCGCCAGGGGTTTCGCCGTACCCAGAATTCTTGCAGCTTTCCGTATCAGTTCCGGATCATCGATTCCACAAATACCCGCGACAAATTCCGGAGTATATTTATCCAGCACTCTGGCCATATCATCGTAGCCTTCGCAGCGATCTGCGATATACTGTTTAGCATGCAGATTTTCTTTGATGATCACATGCATCAAACCGTTTAAAATGGCGATATTCGTTCCCGGTAAAATCTGAAGGAAAACATCAGCGTATTTTGCCAGTTCGATTTTTCTTGGATCGATGACAACCAGTTTTTTACCACCGAGTATCACAGCTTTTTTAATCATCGAGCCGATAACAGGATGGTTTTCAGTGGTATTGGATCCGATAATCAGAAAAGCGTCTGAAAGAGGAATTTCCCTGATGGAATTCGTCATGGCTCCTGAGCCCAGTGTAGCCGCCAGACCGGCGACTGTTGAGCTGTGTCAGAGCCGGGCGCAGTGATCGACATTGTTTGTGCCGATAACCGCGCGCATGAATTTTTGCATCAGGTAATTTTCTTCGTTTGAACATTTTGCAGATGAAAAGGCCATAATGGAATCTGGACCGTGATCTTTTTTGATCTGCATCAATTTGCTGGAAACCAACTCCAAGGCCTCATCCCATGTTGAAGGGGTCAACTCACCGTTTTTACGAATATAGGGTTGTGTTATTCGATCGGGGCTCTGCACAAAATCAAAGCCGAAGCGACCTTTGACGCATAAATGACCTTTGTTGGGACCGTCATACGCCCCATCAGCTCGCACTAATAGGCCCTCTGGGTTGACACTGAACTCAATTTTGCAACCAACACCGCAATAAATACAGATGCTGGTTTTTTTCTTCAGTTCCCACGCCAGACCTCGGCCCAGAACGGTCTGAAATGACAGAGCTCCGGTTGGGCATAACTGAACACATTGGCCACATTGAACACAGTCGGATTCGCCCAACACATCATGAATATGTGTTGTCAGATGAGCGTGGCTGCCACGGCCCGCAAATTGCCACACACGGCTCAATTGAATCTCACCACACGCCTTGACACAGCGACCACAAAGAACACATCGGTTTTCTTCCCGACGCAGCCCTTCGCTGGATGTCACATCGCGTGTGCGAACATTTCGAACACTGCTTTGAGGCGCAATATCAATCTCATATTCATTACATAGTTTCTGCAGTTCACAATCACCGTTTGCATCGCAAAACAGGCAATTATGATCGCCTTCCATCAATAACTGCATCAACAGACTTTTTCGTAAATAATGTAGCTCTTCGTCATCTGTAACCACATTCATACCTTCGTTGACGGGTTCGGTACATGCTGTTTTGAACATGGTTCGGTTCACTCTGACAACACACAAACGACAAGCTCCAGTACGGGTGATCGATGGGTGATAACATAGTGTCGGCACGCGGATATTAAGCGATTCACACACTTCAAGAATCGTTTTACCCCGCTCGCATTCCACCTCCTTGCCATTTAAAACAATTTTTACAGTAGCCATTATTTCCCCCTTAAAACGACTATTTAGATTCTTATTAAAAAAAAATTATTTCAAAAACTTGCGAACTGTAGCAATCAATTTTTCCGGAGAAACCGGTTTCTCAAGAAAAACACTGACAGGCCAAGGACGCTCAGTAATGTGCTGGAACGTCTCAACATAACCGCTTGTCCCTAACATGGCAGTCATCATGATAATCGGTATATCCTTTGTCTCAGGTTTCTCCATCAATTCATAGGCTAGATCGAAACCATCTGTCGGTGTCGCCATCATGACATCTAATAAAATCAAGTCCGGTTTTTGCTTTTGGATGACTTCACGGGCTTCGACACGGTCCCCTGCTGAAATCACCTTGTATCCCTCTTGTTCAAGATAAATACGGTTTATCTCGACAATATCAGGATCATCGTCCACTACCAATATGGTGTAACTCATACTCAATAAATCTCCTTTCTAACCGTGAACCGGCCAAATTTAAAAATAACCTATATCATCAAAAAATAAAACAGTTTCCTCGAAACTAAAAAAAAATAAATTGTTAAAAAGTCTACCTTGAGTATGCTGGAACAAGTCGACAACTCCTATTATACGCTATGATCAATGAAATTCAATCTAACTCGAAAAAAATTCGGTGTATTCAGAACGCTTGAAACAGGTTGATGGCAATGGTACAAATTATGTTGAGCAAGCAGATATTTTATCGGGAGGTAAACACAATTTTTAAAACAATTCCAATAAAACGGTATGTAAATGGTCAGACAATCTCCCAAAATGACACGATTGTCACAGAAATGTGTATCAAGATTCAGGTCGGCAGTGATCAAACGATCAGATTGATGGCGTTGCCGGACGCGATCGATGTCTTGGCGATCGGTTACCTATTTTCGGAAGGTTATATCAACAGTATGTCAGCCATACGATCTATTCACTCCAATCTGGAATTAGGAGTCGTATCAGTCGATCTTTTCAACTCCCCTGAGATAAATGCCTCTGCTACAACGAAGCCATTCAAAGAATTAGATAGTAGAAGTGAACCCCATTTACAGAGAGAAAAGAATTTTCAAAACATTCTAACTGAGTCAAATCCTATCCATCATATTTCTTCTTTGTTAAACGCAGCGAATCAGTTGAGTTGTGCTTCTGAATTGTTTCGAGCTACTGGAGGTGTACATTCAAGTGGTTTATGGATGGACAATCGTTTTTTGTGGGCTTATGACGATGTTGGCCGCCATAATTCAGTTGACAAGGTGATTGGTCGAGCGCTTCAGGATTTGTGGCCGATACCTGAAACGGCAGCGCTGGTGTCGACGGGGAGAATCAGTAGTGAAATCGTCAACAAGGTTGTGCGTGCTGGAATACAAGTCTATGTTTCACGATCGGCTCCTATGGGGTTGGCCATCCGGATTGCACAGAAACATGGTTTGACGCTCATAGGTTTTGCCAGACAAGATAGTTGCAACATCTATTCGCATTTTGAACGCGTCGGTATGAAATGAAGCACCCTTGTTCATCCATAATCTTAGCCGGTGGCGGCAGCAAACGGATGGGAAAAAACAAACTGTTGCTCCCCTGGGGCGATGGCACACTGTTTTCAAACAGTCTTGATATTGCCGACTCATTGTTTTCAGAAATCTGTGTTGTTGGGGATAAGTCGGTCAGGCATTTGACAGAAGAACGAAATGTTCGATTTATAGAAGATAAAGAAAGAACAGGAGCCCTTAATGGACTTTTAATCGGGCTTAAATCCATTTCTTATGACAAAGCTGTTGTGTTTGCTGCAGATATGCCGTTTATCACGGGTGATTCTGTTAATTTTCTATTGGGACATTCACACGATTATGACGTAACGATATTTAAAACCGATGATGGTTTCCATCCATTATTTGGAGTCTATAAAAACAGCTGCGTACCGGCCATTGAAAAATATTTAAAATCTGGATTCAAAAAAATATTCGGATTTTACCATCTTGTCTATGCACGTTTTATCGATGTGGATTACAACGAATATTGGAAACAAGTCTTGTTCAATATCAATCATCCTGCTGATTATCAGAAGGCAGAGATGATCAGGTCATCGATTAAGTGCTTTGCAGCGGATGAAACCAACTCAATAGAATTATAGCGCCATTTTTTTGTTGCCCATTTTGATAACTCATGATAGGCTACCCGTTTTGTGAGGTGTTTATCAATAAAGACGAAAAACAATGATTTGTCTCTTCGTGGTTAACGGATTTATTTGTAGGTTAACCACTGTAACCATAAGGTTTTAGGTAATATTTTTTTTATTTCTTTAACAAGGAGGAAGTCATGGCCAATTTTTTAGCTCCCGCTGATTTATCAAAAACGTTGGTTTCAGTTGGGCAAAAAAAAGCATCGCTTGATATCGGCAGAATGATTGTTTTGGGTATTCTGGCTGGTGTGTTTATTGGGTTTGCGGCACACCTGGCAACAACGGTATCGACAGGTGAGTGTGAGTGGTATGGATTGAAACGATTTTTTACTGGAGCAGTCTTTACTGTCGGCCTTATGCTTGTTGTTATTCCCGGCTCTGAGCTTTGGACTGGTAACAATTTGATGACTGTTGCTTTAATGGACAAAAAGATTACTCTTGGCGCTATGCTGAAAAACTGGGTATTTGTTTATATTGGAAATTTGATAGGCTCCATTTTCTTGGCTTGGATTGTGGCCAAAATGAGCGGTTTGACGAATGGGCCGGTTGGCGCCAATGCGATCACTATCGCCAGCGGAAAATGCACGGCAACGGCGACTGAGCTTATATTTCGAGGTATCGGCTGTAACTGGCTGGTTTGTTTGGCTGTCATGATGGCGATTGCGGCACAAGATATTGCCGGAAAAGTTCTAGGGATTTTCTTCCCGATCATGGCATTCGTTTCTTCCGGTTTTGAGCACAGCATTGCCAATATGTATTTTATTCCTGCAGGCATTTTCTCAAAAGGCTTTGCAAATGCCACCGGCAACATATCCGCGAATGCTTTAGAAGCACTCAATGTTACCGGTTTTATTTACAATCTGACCTGGGTGACCCTAGGAAACTTTATTGGTGGCGCTCTTTTCACCGGCGTCGTTTACTGGTGGATTTACGTGCGCGGCTCAGAGGCAAAATAATAATTCAAAAACCTGAGTTGTCGGTTTGCTGTAAAATTTATAAACTGATGACGTTTTAGCAAGATTCAAACGAGAAATCGATCGACAACTGGTAAAACTGATAATTAACGACCCGAATTGGATATCCTTTTCGGGTCGTTTGCTGTATATACACAAAGTTGTGCTCATCGGCTTTCGATTAGTCGGCGAGCGACAAAATTTTATAAATAGCGATGTTGGTGTATAATCATTGTGAGGAGGTGGTATTCCGACTCTACGGAGGTTATAAATATGAATTCAATTAAAACACAGCGCGAATCAGCGCAAAAAAAGATCATTACACGTGAAATGGAATTGGTGGCCTTGAATGAAAAGGTACCCGTAGAAACCGTTCGGGAACGTCTAGCTGATGGGACGGCGTGTCTTCCGGTAAATAATCGCCATGTTTTGGAATCCCCAAGAATCATCGGCGCTGGTTTCACTGTCAAGGTCAATGCAAACATTGGTACGTCCCCTGATCTAAATGATGTTGATATGGAAATACAAAAAATCGTGACGGCCGTCGAAGCCGGAGCCGATGCGGTCATGGACCTTTCAACAGGTGGGGATATTCGAGATATTAGACGGCAAATTCGTAAAAAATGTCCAGTTCCACTTGGCACAGTACCGATTTATGAAGCTGCAGCAGAACTTATATGTAATAATAAGCCGCTCAATGAGATGACAGCTGATCAATTGTTTAAAGTCATTGAAAGACATGGGGAAGATGGAGTTGACTTCATAACGGTGCACTGCGGCGTCACGACTCAATCGATCGAGCGTCTCAACCGACAGGGGAGAATAACCCGTATTGTCAGCCGTGGCGGCTCTTTGTTGGCACAATGGATGGTTAGAAACAAAGCGGAAAATCCTCTGTATGAACATTATGACAGACTGCTGGAAATCGCCCGCGAATACGATATGGCTCTCAGCCTGGGTGATGGGTTGAGGCCGGGATGTTTGGCGGATGCGACTGATAGGGCTCAGATACAGGAACTGATCACCTTGGGTGAATTGACCGATAGAGCTTGGGCGGCAGGAGTCCAGGTGATGATAGAAGGGCCTGGACATGTGCCGATGCATCAGATTCGAACAAACATGGAAATACAAAAAGCGCTTTGTAAAGGAGCGCCATTTTATGTTCTCGGCCCGTTGGTCACCGATATCGCGCCTGGCTACGATCACATTACCTCTGCTATCGGAGGCGCTCTTGCTGCTTGGTCAGGAGCAGATTTTCTGTGTTATGTCACCCCGGCTGAACATCTTCGTTTACCTACCCTTGACGATGTGCGAGAAGGTGTCATCGCTTCGAAAATAGCCGCTCATGCAGCGGATATCGCTAAAGGTAACAAGGATGCGTTTGAACAAGATCGCAAGATGGCTTATGCGCGCCGAGATCTTGATTGGGATGCTCAAATTGCCGCTGCTATCGATCCCCAAACGGCTGCACGTATCAGACGATCAGCTCCCCCGATGGATGAAGATGTCTGTTCGATGTGTGGACAATTTTGTGCTATCAAGGGCTGGCAAGATACTGAGAAAAGCTGATTTATGTCGATTCCTCCTCTGGTTATCGTGCTATCCGGCCTGGACCCGACAGGGGGAGCGGGGTTATTGGCGGATATTCGAGCATTGGCGGCGGCAGGAGTTCGCATTTCACCTTTAATAACGGCGAATACATTACAAGGCCCTAATCGTACCGCCCGTTATGAGCCCGTAAAATCGAGCTTTTTAGCAGATCAACTTGAATTGGTTTACACATCATTTAAGCCTGCAGCAGTAAAGATCGGTATGCTGGGAAGCATCAAAAACACACAAGTTATCGGCGAATTCCTGTTAAAAACTCGGTTACCTTCTGTTTTAGACCCTGTCATGCAAGCGTCTTCTGGTGGGGCGCTAATGGCTGAAAACATGATCGATGCAATGTTGAAAATCGCTCCATACATTACACTTTTAACGCCGAATAAAGACGAACTCAGACGATTGACAGGACAGAATATAGCAACAGAAAAAGATGTTTTTCCAGCAGTCAAAGCCTTAACGCGAAAGGGATTCCAAGCGATACTCGTCAAAGGAGGTCATTTTAAAGGTGACCCTAAAGATTTTTTCTTTTGGAAAGGCGAATTGAAAAATACATTCCAAGGAAAACGACACGCCTATACTGTCCGAGGTACGGGTTGTCATTTAGCCTCGAGTATTGCCAGCATGTTAGCGCGTGGTCGACCACTGGATGAGGCGGTCCAAAACGGCTATTTCTATGTTCAAAAAGTGCTCACTGATTATAAAAATGCAGGTAATTTCATTCTTCCAGCGGACATGAGCGTTTGATGTCCGGCATATTTCTGCTATAATCATTGCGATGAATAACCAATGTTTGAAATCTCCACAAAGCTGCAGCGTTACCAGTAATAGCTTTATTGATTTATTGGATAGGCGAACGTTTTTAAAAGGCCTCGGACTAGTGCTCTGCTCCCTGACGGCGCATGGCAGCAAAGGCTTTAAACAGGATGTTTACGGGCCGACTACAGAAACCGATGCGCGTTTTTTTGAGTCTATAGAAGGCAAGATTGTTCAATGCACTCAGTGTTTTCGGCAGTGTATGATAGCGCCTGGGGAAGCTGGCCGGTGTCGTATCCGCATAAATCGGAACGGTCGATTGATGACAATGTCCTACGGAAATCCAGGCGCCGTCAATATCGATCCGGTTGAAAAAAAACCGTTCAGTCATGTTTTACCAGGAACGCTGACGTATTCTGTTGCTTTGATCGGATGTAATATCGATTGTAAATTTTGTCAGAATTGGCAGATCGCTCATGCCAGATCAGGAAGTCTGAGGGTTCAATCGCTGACACCTGAGGAAGTTGCGGGAAGTGTCACTAAATCCGGGTGTAAAACGATTTCCTATACGTATTCCGAGCCGACGGTCTGGTCAGAATACGTATTGGATTGTGCCGATGCCGGGTTGAAACGAGGGATCGGATCACTTGTCATCAGCAATGGAACATGGGCGCCGAATGTATTGAAACAACTTTTAACTCGGGTGAAAGCCATAAAAATCGATCTAAAATCGATCAAACCTGATTATTACAGGGATGTGTGTGATGGCGAGCTAAAACCTATTTTGGACAATATCATTGCCGTTCGAAAAGCCGGTGTTTGGTTGGAATTGGTTAACCTGGTTGTGCCGACGTTGAACGATAGTGAAAAAGAATTGCGGGAGATGGCTCAATGGATAAAAGAACATGTAGGTGATGATGTCCCATTGCATTTTTCGCGTTTTACGCCGATGTATAAGCTGCAACGGTTGAGCCCTACGCCTGTCGAAACATTGACGCGAGCTCGTGATATCGCCTTGGAAACAGGGCTTAAATATGTGTATGTCGGCAACGTGCCTCAACATCCCGGAACACACACCTATTGCCCGAACTGCAAATCTGTCGTCATTCGCCGAACAGGCTATCGCAGTGTATTGGAAAATTTGAAAGATGGCCGGTGTACTGAATGCAATACGGCTATCCCGGGTGTCTGGTCTTAAGTTTCTGATTTTTTAATCCATAAACTCCGTCAAACCGGATGTTATGTTTCATTTGTAATGAAGCACGAACACAAGGATTTTGTATAAGCGGTAGAACAAATTCGTATCTAAACAATCACTTGAAAAAGTTGACTACGAATCGAACCTATTACTTATCTTGCTTTATTATTCTTTTAGCTCTGGCCGTTCCACAACAATCAGCTCGGCACGATGGTTTTCGTTGTTTCTTGAAAAATCGATATTGATGCGTGTTCCAGGTAAATAATCCCGAATAATTCTTCCCAGGTTTTCAGGATCTTTTACGATAACTTCATCGACATTGTAAATAGTATCGCCGATTTGAAGGCCGGCTGCTTCAGCAGGGCTTCCAGGAATAATTCGGACGATCTGTAAAGAGTGTTCACTATCGGTATCATTAAGTAAAATAGTGCGCACGCTGATTCCGATCCAACCTCGAACTACCTTGCCCGTTTGAATGATTTGTTCAATAACTCGAGCTGCATAAGTGATCGGTATGCCTATACCCAGGCTGGAATATGGCATTATTTGAGATTGTGAAACACTTGATTCTTTTTGACTCGTCAACATCTTTATTACTGCATTAAATCCAAGATCTTCTTCTCTTCCAAGAGCAATTCCAGCAAGATTGCCATTCGAGTCGATCAGAGCGCTACCGGAATTACCCGGCCTGAGAGGCGCTGTAAATTGGAACCAGTGGCGACTCGGGTCGAAATCTTCGGGCGGCATACCTGCCAAACCAGCGGAAATAGTGGGAATACCACCATAGCCATAACCCATCAGAAGTAAGCTTGACCCTTCATATAATTTTTTTGCTCTATGAATGAGCGGGCGGGTATTTTCAGGCAGTTTTGCATTTAAGTGTAGAACGGCGATATTGGTGATGTCATCGGTTCCTATTAGCTGGGCGAGGTGTGTTTCACCATTCAGAAAGCGAACTGTAATATTGTTGGCAGTTTTGATGACACTTTTAGTGGTGACGATATAACCATCATTATTCCAGATAACACCTGATCCCATCGATACATACCACTTAGGGTTCGAGCCCCGGCTTTCTTCAAAATGCGATTGAAGAGCTTGTCCAAACCGACCCATCTTGTCGGTCACCGGCATTTTGGCTTCTATATTGACGATTCCCTGCCGGGCTTTTTGAATAAGTGGAACCATAATATCATCGGATTCAAAGGCTTGAATCTGATGAATAGATGATGATATTGCGGGCAGCAAAATCGATATAAATAACAGTTTAATAGATCGTACGCTCATAGTTGACTCTCATCGGTATATTGTCAAGAACGTATTGGGATTGTGAATATGTTTGGTTTTCATTAGTTGTTAAGGAGCCACGATTACTTTCACCCATCAAATCAGCCGTTTCGGGAATCGTGTCAACAGTGACAGGGACAAGCGAACCATGGATATATCTATCCAATGAATAATCATAGATTATCCCATCGTCAGTAACGGTTATAGTGATCGGCAGCTCCTGAATATCAGGATGATTTGTATCTGCAATCATTGGTACTGGAGCGGGGTGATTCAACAAAGAATACGATGAAAGGCCGATAACGAGGCCAATAAGCAGTGTTGTGCCGGATACAGCAATTGTTTGCCAATGCCAAAATCGACGCCGTGCCCTCCTTGATTCATATTTGCGTATACCGGCATAGACTTTGAACTGAAAGTCTTGCGGAGCCGTTATTGGAGGCAGGCGCCTGATCCGTCTGCTTAACTCATCCATAGTATCTCGTTTATGACGGCAGGAAGAGCATCGAATCAAGTGTGCTTTAACAGCGTTGGTTTGATCCGCACCCAACTCATTGTCTATAAATGCCGATAGATTTTCCAAAACTTGATGACAATTCATCTTTCCTCCATGATCATAGCGCCACTTCGTTCGCTGTGCGCGAACGCTTTAATATTGTTTCTAATAATGAGCGCCCTCTATTCAAACGAGACTTAACAGTTCCACGCGGGATATCCAGAATTTGAGCGATTTCCGCATAATCATATCCTTCAAGCTCACGAAGAATCAGCGGGATTCTGTATTTTTCAGGAATTTTTTCGAAAGCTTTCGATATTTCTTCCGATGCTTCTCTTTGTGAAACTGACTGCTCGGGATCAATCGTACTCTCATCTTTTATATCGGTGATGACATTTCGGTCTTCTTCAGATGGATGACTGGTGATCGTGACATAACGCCACCGTTTTCGTCTTCTCAACTCATTGATCGCAAGGTTGGAAGCTATCCGATACAACCAGGGCGCAAAGCGGCTTCCCGGATAATAGCGGCCGGCGTTTACGTATATACGCACAAACACCTCCTGAGTTAAATCTTCAGCGAGATGACGATCACTTACCATTCGATAAATATAGTTCAAAATTCTATCCTGATAACGCTCCAACAAACGGAGAAATCCTGATTCATCTCCATCCTGAAATCGACACATTAAATCATCATCTGATAACGGCATTACACGATTTACTTCCCGGTTTGACTTGTCATTACCAAGCATCGGCGCTCATACCTAATAACTTGCAAACGGATATAAAAGTTCCCAAAAGATAATCTGATCACAACCAGACAAACTGGAAATGATCATGCTTATAAGTTTTATCTTCAGTGATTCTCACATTAATTCCCATACTTTGAAAATGGTCGTATATCTTTGCACCACACATATCCAAAAAAGGTTTTACCGATGAGTGGATTAAAATTTCCAAACCTGTTGCCAATTTAGGCGGTGTGGTTTGCAACACTTCATCGATTACGCGTGCTGCGACAGCTTGGGGATGCGGTATCTTTCCTCTTCCTGAGCAAACAGGACAGGTCTGCAAAAAGGTGTTGGCCAAACTGCGCTTAATTCTTTTTCGGGTGATTTCGACCAGGCCCATAGGTGAAAAATCTGAAATATTTACTTTGCTGCGATCAAAGGAAAAGGCTGCTCTTAAACAGGTTAAAACCTCATTTCGATTAGTTGGATTATCCATATCGATAAAATCAATGACGATAAGGCCACCAATATCCCTTAGTCTAACTTGTTGAGCTATGACTTCCGCCGCTTCGATATTGGTTTTCAGCAATGTTTCTTCAAGGCTATTTTTGCCGGCAAAACGACCGGTGTTTACATCAATAACCATCATGGCCTCTGTCGCATCGAAAACCAGATAACCACCAGATGGCAAATCAACTCGTCGGTTCAATGCGATTTGTATCTTGTTTTCAAGTTCAAACCGCTTAAATAACGGAACAGCGCCATTATATAAGGAAATTCGGTCGATTAAGGTGGGGGAGAACTCATCCACAAAATTTCTGCAACTGACAAATTCACTTTCCGAATCAATTAAAACAATTTCGACAGAATAGTCTAAACAATCCCGCATAACTTGTGTAACAATATCCAAATCCTGGTAAATCAGATAAGGTACCGACTGCGTTTTTGCATCGAGGAGTATCTTTCGCCAAAGATTATTCAAATAGGTTATATCCCCTTGTAAAGCTTCTTCTGAAATACCTGCTGCCGCCGTTCGAACGATCAATCCAATGTTATCCGGGCGATTCTGATCCAGAATGGTACGCAATCGATCACGCTCATCATCTGATTCAATCCGTTTCGATATCCCTGTATGCTGAGATGCCGACATCAAAACAAAATATCTACCAGGAAGTGAGATGTGAGTTGTTACGCGCGCACCTTTCATTTCCATGGGCTCACGAGTCAGTTGTACTAGCAGCCTTTGACCAGGTTGAACCAAATCAGTAATTTTTATCGGGTCCAATTGTAATTCAGAAGGTGTTTCTATCCCAATACAGCTTGTGTCCGGCTCATGAAGAAAATCATCTTCCTGATCAGAAAAAATATTCTCGGATGGGTTTATGATGTCGTTAAAAAACAAAAAAGCATCGCGTTTGAGACCAATATCGACAAAAGCTGCTTGAATTCCTGGTAATATATTGGTGACTCGTCCCAGGTAAATATTTCCTAGTAACCGTCTTCGAGACTTACTTTCGATATGTAGTTCAGACAATTTGCCATTTTCAATAACGGCAATTCTGGTAAAACAGGGAGCAATATTTATCAGTATTTTTCTGCTAATCGAGGTCAATCAGATGCCTCCATTCCATAAACGATTTTATCACTGTGTCCAAGATATGACCAGCCGACTCTAGCTCCTGAAATAGGGTAGAGTGGAATTTCCGTAGAACCAAAACATGTGAACAAAATATCTTTCAATGAAGAGCCATTTGAGTCTATCCCTTTCAATACAAAAACAAAATTCAGACCGAGTTCATACAATCTGTTTTCTGTTTCCTCCCCTAATTGATTGGTTTCAATGATCGTAATCAGAGAGTTTTGCTTATAATGCTCCCTGAGTTCCTGAAGGTCGGAATCCATTCTTAACGCAATTATCGAAATATCGTTCTGCAAAACACGTTTAGTCTTTTCAGGATCGCATAGTTTCAAAAAAGCACATTCTGGTGGTAGTTGTCTATTGAGTTGATCCAAAATATGTGTTTCTGTGAGTGGTTCCGACAGGTGAAAAATGACAGGATCTGCCCATCGTTCAAATCCCAGAGGAACGGGCTTTGGCCAAGTGATTTTGGGACGTGGATTATATCCTTTGCTATAGACTAAGGGTAGATTGGCTCGACGCATGGCTCTGATTATTCCTTGCACGGCTTCCATATGAGTGAATAGTCGATAATCGGAAAGAACCTGGAATAATGCTGCATAAGCGTAAACGGTCGCCTGTGACTGTTGATCAGGTCGTGGAGAAGGTTTATTTTTTTGTTTTAGCGGAGTATGTAAAAAAAAGGTTGGTTGAGTTGAAGGTTCTTGAGCGCTCATTGCTGCCTTTTCGTAATGCAAAATCAAGTCTTTTTCAGGTGTTCCGGTATCGATAAATGACCAAGGGAGTTGTGCTTTACCTGGGATATAATGACGAGTAGCTTCAGCTTCCAATGACACACCATGTGAATCAAACACTTTTTGCCAGATTTCTACCTTGAAAAATTCGTTCCAAGCATCCATTCGACAGCCATTTTTGAAAGCATCTTCAATAATATCCGGTGTTTTGGAATCGCCTCTGGACAAAAAAGCTTCAAGTCGTGCCGGCAAAAAATCACTGACGGACAGCTTGACCCCGGGAATTCTACACCCTTTTTTCAAAATATTCTGTCGACGTAAAATATCTTGTGCTTTGGCTTGCCCATACCATTGAAACGGCGTATGTGGTTTGGGGATAAATGTTGCTGCCGATACGTGTACAGCAGCTTTTCCGCCGACAATTCGACGACCAATTTTCAAGATGGCGCGAACCAGTTGGTTGATGGCATGAACATCATCATCGGTTTCAAAGGGAAGACCGATCATGAAATAAAGTTTAAGCAAATGCCAGCCGGATTGAAAAATAGTCTCCGTCGTTTCAAGCAGTTTGTCTGTTGAAAAAGGCTTACTGATAATATTTCTTAATCGTTCTGTGCCGGCTTCCGGTGCAAGAGTAAACCCGGTTTTCCTAACATTTTTGATCAAATCGATAATTGCCGGGGTCAGCTTTTCCGGTCGTAGCGATGGTAGAGAAATCGAAACATTTTTATCTACAGTATGAATGATCAGGTCGGCCAATAGATTTTCAATACCAGGGTGATCAGCGATATTCAATGAAAGTAAAGACAGCTCTTCATATCCGGTTTGTTTTAGTTGCAGCTTTGCCGCTTTCAGAATGACATCGTCTGAACGAGCTCGAACCGGCTTATAATAGGATCTGGCCTGGCAAAAACGACAGGAACGAGGACATCCGCGAGAAGCTTCTATAACCACACGTTCATGAACTGGACGGCACCAGGGAACAAGTGGTGGGTCAGGTAAGGGTGCAGTATCGAGGTCATTAACATACTGCCTTTGGACAGTATGGTTTTCTGTGTTTGATAACGATGGGATATAAATTCCTGGTATTCGAGATAATTTTTCTGCAATTAGATGCCGTGGGTTTTCTGTAAAAGTGTTTATGATTTCCTGTAGTTGATCTTCAACTTCCCCAATGAAAAAGCCATCAAAAAAAGGTGCGAGAGGGGCAGGGTTCAGCGTGGCAATACCACCTCCTAATATAAACGGAGAAGTTGAATCGCGATCCTTGCTTCGAAGAGGGATTCCACTCAAATCTAAAATGTTGAGTATATTTGTACAGGCGAGTTCATGGGGGATAGAAAAACAAAGCACATCCGTAGATGCGACCGGCAGAGCTGTTTCGAGTGTTGTCAGGGGAGATTGAGTTGAACGCATTTCGGCTTCTTTATCGGGCCAAGGAGAAAACACACGCTCAACAGACACGTGTGGTATCGATTGCATAGCATGCATCAAAATCTGTAATCCAGGATATGACATCCCAATTTCATAGACGTCCGGATAACATAGAGCGATTCGTAATGTCGGGTTCGGTTTTGATGATGTCAAATTCCATTCCCGCCCGATATATCTTCCCGGACGCCTGATCTGTACATTTTGGCTTGGAGAAGTGTTCATAACGTTTATTTTTCCTTGTTTAAGTCCAATTGGTGTTTCAGTATTTGGGAAAACTGCGCATACCGATATTCAAAACGATGGCCAATGAAATAAATACGGTCAAACAGGCCGACCCACCATAGCTCATCAATGGCAAAGGCAGACCAGTAACCGGGAGCATACCGGTAATCATGGAGATATTTATAACGATCTGCGAAATTAAAATTCCGGTGACGCCGACACAGGTATACATGCCGAAATGCGTATCAGCTTTTTTGGCAGCTTTAAGGCATCTAAGAATAAGTAATATATATAAACTCAGCAAGATTATTACGCCGATAAAACCGCGTTCTTCCGACCATACAGCAAAGATAAAATCTGTGCTTTGCACCGGCAAAAAATTCAGGTGGCTCTGGGATCCCTGTTGGAAACCTTTTCCTACCAATCCTCCTGAGCCGATAGCAATCTTTGATTGTATCACTTGATATCCGGCTCCCAATGGATCAGCTTCAGGATTTAGGAAACTTGTAATTCTTTTCATTTGATAAGGTTTGATAACTTCTCGGCCAACAAAATACCCTGGAATCATGATACATAAACCCAAAATCAGAAGTGTTCTTATCCTAAATCCTGCGATAAAAATCATGATTAACAGCACCAGGGGCAGAATAAGAGCGGTACCCAGATCGGGTTGTTTGAGAATTAGTATCAATGGTATTCCAATAATGGTTATTGGAACAATCAACTGAAGTATTCCAGGCTGTTTGTTACCCCATTTTTCCATCCATCCGGCCAGGGTGAGGACGGAGAAAAGTTTTGCAAATTCGCTGGGTTGAAGACGCATATTGAGAATAGGAATAAGCATCCAGCGTTGAATTCCAAGTTCAAAATGATTTGCCAGAACCAGATAAAGCAGAATAAGAAGAGTGAAAAAATATAAGATTGGACCTAATTTTCTTATTAAGGTAAGTTCAATAAATTGTATCGCAATCAAAAGGACAAATGAGATACCTATCCAGATTAATTGTTTCTGAAAATCATTCACTGCCGGTTCATCGCCACTGATACTGTATATTGTTATAAGTCCTAAAGTAGAAATTAAAAGAGTGATAATCAAAAGAGAAAAATCAAACTGTTCAAAGTATCGTTTAAAGGCCATTTAACGCCCTCTCATCGAACTCTTCCGGCTCAGGACCAAAATATCCCGGATGCGTTAATGCATACCATTTTTGTATCGTTTTTTTAGCGACTGTAAATTTTTCGGTTGAACCCACAGCTCCACCGTTTTCTATTAGAACAACCACCACCACTTCAGGGTTTTCAACTGGCCCAAAGCCGACAAACCAGTTATGTGATCTAAAACGTTGGGGCATTGAAGCCTCAGTTAAAAACCCCAATTGATTTTGCGCTTGCTGACTTATTACTTGTGCAGTACCAGTTTTTCCAGCAAAGCTCATTTCAGGGATCCTAACTCTACGTGCTGTCCCCATACTTCCAAACACAACTCTGTGAAGCGCTTCCTGTACCGTATCCCAGTTCTGAAAATCAGTGATTTTTGTCTGGAGTTTAGGTTCAAAATGCTCAGAATCACGAGCTGATTGGCCAGTATAACCGTTGACAAGTCGAGGTTTGTAAAGTGTTCCACGATTGGCGACAATCGCCATTAATTGGGCCAGTTGAACAGGGGTGACGATGACTCCACCTTGTCCTATCGAAACGGAGATGGTTTCGCCCGGCCACCATTCTTCATTGTATTTGTTTTGTTTCCATTCACGATCAGGTATTAGTCCTGATTTTTCATCCGAAAGATCTATTCCGGTTAGTGACCCTAAACCCAGACTTTTAGCTGTTTGAGCAATGATATCAATACCGGTGTTTACACCAACCTGATAAAAGTAAACATTACACGAATTTTCCATGGCTGCAATTAGATTAATCGATCCATGTCCGGAGCTTTTCCAGCAACGAAAAATGTGTTTGGAAAAATTGTATTGTCCTGAACAGTGGTATGTTGAACTCTTATTAAACAAGGGGTTTTTTAAAGCGGCAATCGAGGTTACTACTTTAAATACTGAACCAGGTGGAGCTTCAAATTGTATAGCTCGGTTTAACAATGGAACATCTGGATCGGCGCTTATTGATTGCCATTCTTGGTGGGAAATACCTGATGAAAAACTGTTTGGATTAAATCCAGGGCGTGAAACCATTGCTAAAATATCACCGTTCCGAGGATCCAAAACGATAATGCAACCTTTCCAGGGTTCAAGGTATTCTTCGCAGGCCAGCTGTAATTCCAAGTCGATGGTTACATGAAGATCTGCTCCAATAATTGCCGGAACAGGCTGGGGATAGCGGAGAGTAAACCCTTGTCTGCCTGCTGCGTCAACTTCCACCCATCGAGAGCCATCCTGACCTTTAAGAAATGATTCGTATGTTTTTTCTAGACCGCTTCGGCCAATGGTATCCCCAATGCGATATGCGGAATATTCCGGCTGGCCTAGCTGAGAAGAAGAGATTTCACCGACATAACCCAATACATGACATAAAGTGCTATTGAACGGGTATGAGCGGACTTGTTCTGCAGCAATTGATATTCCTGGTAGGTGATAACGATTGGTCTCAATTCGTACCAGGTGTTCCGCAGTCAGATTTCCGACGATTTTTCGTGGACGAAATCTTGACCCTTTAATCTCATTATATCGGTTTTGGATCCTTTCCGGAGGCATGGAAAGGATCATACCGAGCCTCTCAAAGACCTGCTTTCGCCTTTTAGTAGGAAAATCTTCGGGTGTAATGTACAAACTGAAGCTGGGTTTCGCGCCCGTAAGAAGAACACCATTTCTATCGACCATTCTGCCGCGTTGAGCGCGATCTCGTACCAAACGAGTCCGATTCGAATTGGCTTCTTCCAAATAACGTATATGCTGAACGACTTGCAGGTTGAATAAGCGAATAGCCAGAAGGAAAATGAATATAGGAAATACAACTACCAACCAGTTTATCCGGGTAAGAAACGGCTGATTATGCATTGGCTTTGCCTGTGAAAAAGCCTAAACGAGACATCAACAAGGACAATGGAAGAGCAAAAACAGCAGTTATTATTGCTTGGGATAATATCAGTAAAAAATAATAGCTGCCTGGTTCGTCTATAGTGGTAAAACGCAGAAGTATGAATTGGATACAGCCGGCTAGTAAGTAGCTGGTCGCCGTAATAGATAGTTGAACAGGTATACTGTCGTATACGAGATATTTTCTGATCGATGCATTGAGCATAGCAGTCTGAGTAAAAATAAAAGCGTTGCCGCCAAGAATTTCCCCTGTATGGATATCCATAATTAAGCCGAGGAAAAAAGCGAGTGTACAGGATAATTCAGGGGATCTATGCAGACTGAAAAGCACAATAACCGCCAGTAATAAATCCGGCTCGAAAAATATGTTCAAAAAACGAGGTAAGATGGAGAATTGGATGATAATCAGCACAACGATGAATGTTCCGCGGTTGAATTTGTTCACGGATTTTTCTCCGAAAAGGATTGTTCAGCGTTGATAGAGTTTGGGTTGTCATCATCATCAGTTGAGATGTCTAAATTGATATTGCTTGATTCCGGCATCAGAAAAACAATGACTTCTTCAATTGTATTCATGTTGACATGGGTCACGATTTCAATTGTCTGGAACATTTCTGATGCATCACGTTTTATAGCTGAGACTTTACCAATCGGAATACCTTTAGGAAAGGCGCCATCCAATCCGGATGTCACTACCTGTTCACCTAACACGATGGGATCAAAACGGCTGATGAACCGCATAACAGATATGCCTTTACCTGTTCCAGACACGACCCCCTGAATTCTGCTGCTCTGTAACATAGCGCCTATACCGGCATCGACATGATGTAAAGTGAGTACTTTGGATGTGCCGGAAGTGGTATAGATAATCTGTCCCAAAGCTCCATTTGCTGTTGCAACACCCATCCCTTCCCGAATCCCATCGGATGACCCGCGGTCAATCAGGATTATCGGGTTGAGCAGCGCGTTACTGCGCCGAATAACGTTTGCAGAAATTGTGGCGACCGGCGCATTGATCGATGCTCCGATCAAGGATTCCAGTCTGTTGATTGACAAAGCATTGTCTTGAAAAGCAAGCTGTTCTTCTTGAAGCTTTTGAATTATCAGTTTTAAATTTCTGTTCTCGGATTGAAGATCGACCAGGTAAAAATAATCATCCCATATTTTTTGGGCGAAGTTAAACAGGGTTTCAACTGTTTTATAGATCGGTGAAAAAATGCTCAGAGCCGTCGATTCTATCAAGTCGGCAACGTAGCCTCCCTGTAGATTTGATGTCATAATACCTAATGAGATCAGCGATAACGCCGTATAGACAACCCATGGCCGATAAGTGGCATTTAACAATTTCATTTAACATCCAGATTACCGAACTGAAACTTTGGATAACAGATCGATTTCATCCAACATCTTACCGGTTCCCAGGCAGACACAGCGGAGAGGATCATCTGCGAGAGTCACAGGAAGAAATGTTTCTTCCCGAAGACGAACATCCAATTTTTGTAGCAGCGCGCATCCTCCTGAGAGCACTATACCTTTGTCTACAATATCGGCAGACAATTCCGGGGGTGTATGTTCAAGCGCAGTCCGCACAATATCAACGATTGATTGAATGGATTCTTTTAATGCATCTCGAACTTCTTCAGACTTGATCACGACGACTTTGGGGATTCCATTGACCAGGTCTCTTCCTTTGATTTCCATTGTGATTTCTTCTTCTAAAGGCGCTGCTGAACCTATCTTCATCTTAATATTTTCAGCAGTTCGCTCCCCAATCAACAAACTGTATTTTCTTTGAATATAGCGCATAATTGCCATGTCCATCTCAGCGCCGCCGACACGAAGTGATCGAGCATAAACGATCCCTGCCAACGAAATAACAGCAACCTCTGTTGTCCCACCTCCGATATCTACAATCATATTTCCAGATGGTTCGGCAACCGGTAAACCGGCGCCGATAGCGGCTGCCATCGGTTCTTCGACAAGAAAAACCTGGCTGGCTCTAGCTTGTAATGCTGAATCTCGAACAGCTTTTTTTTCAACTGGAGTAATGCTGGATGGGACACAAATAATGATCCGAGGCCGCAAAAACAAACGTCGGTTATGGGCTTTACGTATAAAATAACGCAACATCTTTTCTGTTATTTCAAAATCTGCAATGACACCATCTTTCATTGGTTTGATCGCAACGATATTTTCCGGTGTCTTACCTACCATGTTTTTTGCTTCTTGCCCTACAGCTAAAACGGTTCCTCGCGTTTTTTCTATAGCTACAATTGATGGTTCATCAAGGACAACCCCGTGATTTTTCGCGAAAACCAACGTGTTAGCTGTTCCTAGGTCAATAGCGAGATCATTGGAAAAGCGTGATAAAATCGACATACTAACTTTCCTTATTCACTAAAAGAGCTGATCATGTAAACATGTTCTCAGGATGCTCAAAACACTGACCAATAGACGCCTTTAAGCTTATTAAAAATCGTATTTAAGTCAAGAAGAATTCCGTAATAATGGTCAGTTTTCTGCAATCTTTCCCGGATCGATGGCGTGTTTGCGTAGTTTCAATTGCAGGCCTTTGCGTGATAACCCAAGCAATATTGCTGCTCTGGATACGTTACCATGCGTTCTTTTCAAGGCATTTAAAATAATATCTTTTTCAATAGGATCTATTTGCTCTTTTAGTATCGTCTTCAGATCTATCAACTCATCAGAAGTATTATATTGTGAGGTAAAAGTCTGATTACCGGGGTCTGATAAGGCGCCGTCAAGATCAAAATCAGTTAACGTCAACTCGGCTTTATCACATAACAAAACAGCCCGTTCAATTACGTTTTCCAACTCCCGAATATTTCCATACCAAGGGCGCTTCATCAATTGGTTCAATGTGTTCGGCGAAATTGACTGGATATTTTTCTTGAGTCTCAGATTCATCTGTTGGATGAAGTATCGAACCAGGAGAGGTATATCATCCGGCCTGTCCCGTAACGGGGGCAGATGAATCGGGATAACGTTGAGGCGATAAAAGAGATCCTGCCGAAACTTGCCTGTAGCCACCTCGGCTTGAAGGTCCAAGTTGGAGGCGGCAATCAATCTGACATCGACCTGAATTGTACGAATACCTCCAACCCTTTCGAACTCGCGTTCTTGGATTACCCTCAACAATTTCACCTGTAATTCAGAGGAAATCTCACTGATCTCATCCAGCAAAAGGGTGCCCTTATCTGCAAGCTCAAATCGGCCGGGTTTGGATGTAATCGCGCCCGTGAAAGCTCCTCGTTCATGGCCAAAAAATTCGCTTTCCATCAATGTTTCGGGAATTGCTGCGCAGTTGACTTTGATGAAGGGGAACTGAGACCGTTTTGATTTTTGGTGTATTAAATCGGCGATAAGCTCCTTGCCTGTGCCGCTTTCGCCGGTTATCAGAACGGTTGATGGACTGTCAGCGATGCGATCTACCAGATCAAGTATCACCTGCATTTGTCGACTTTCAGAAACAATGCCTTTAAATGAATCAACTGAGTCTGATACGGAACTAATCGAGGCTGCTCCGGAACCCTCCGGAGCACGATAAGCTGTGATATTTCGAGCGAATCGGGCAGTGGCTTTCTGAAGGGTCGTACGGATTTCAGAGATATCGAAGGGTTTGGTGATGTAGTCAAATGCGCCGATTTTCATAGCCTCTACAGCCGTTTCAATCGTGCCGTGGGCGGTCACCATAATTACGGGAATATCAGGATAATGCACGCTGCATTCCCTTAAAAGCGTCATCCCATCGATACCGGGCATTTTTAAATCTGTAACAATCACTTGAACGGATGTGTTTTGTAAAATAGCTAACGCTTTCTTTCCGTCTTCTGCAAGAAGCGTTGTATAACCTTCACGTCGAAGCATTGCTTCCATGACACGAAGCATGTTTATTTCATCATCGACGAGCAATAGAGGAAGATATGATGTTTTCATTCCGTTTTCGTCCAAGGAATATCAATTGTAAAACGTGCCCAAGAGCCTTGTTCGGATTCAGCGTAAATGTGACCTCGGTGTAGCTTGACTATTCGCCAAACCGTATAAAGGCCAAGACCGGTTCCTTTCTGCCGGATTAATTCAGGCGTCTGTAACCTTGAATATTTTTTAAAGAGATTAGGAATTTCTGTTTTGGGAAAACCGGGACCTTCGTTTGTGACGATAATACGAAAACCATCTGATGAACTCTCCAGCTCAACTAGAATTTCAGAATCTTCATTACCATATTTAATGGCATTACTAATCAGGTTTGCTAAGACGATTCTGATCAAATCAGGATCAATCTCCGCCAATACTTTTTTTTCAGGTAATTTTTGGATGATACCAATGCGTTTCTGCTCAGCGTCACTTCGCATAATATCGATTATCGGCTTAATGACTAAAAAAGCGATGTCGACGTTTTTTGTTAAGTTTACCCGTAATTCGCCTCCCTCAAGACGGGAAATATCCAGATAATCACGGATCATTTCCAAAAGACGCTCATTACGGCCAACTATCCGCTCAAGTCTTTCACGAACACCGGGACTCAATTCACCCAAGTAATCACTCAGCATCAGCTTGCTTTCCATGATCGTTGTCGCTATTGGACTTTTGATTTCATGGCTGATAAACCCCAACATCTCATCATAGTTTTTCATTGCAGTGGTAAGCTGTTCGATACGATAGACTTTCTCTATGACTTGGCTCATTCTTTCCGCTATAGCAAGATGAAAACGAATATGGTCCAGATTATAAATATGAGGGTGAATGGAGCTTCGAAAAAACAATCCAACGATTCGATTGTCTAGGCTTAACGGGCACGTCATGCTGGATCGAATTCCCTCATGAAGCATTAATTTAGTCGAGCGGCTTGTGGGGTGACGTTTTAAATAAACAGATAAATCATGGATAATTCTTGGACATCGATTTTTCAATACAAATTCTAAAGAACTGTTCTGGATTTCTTCACTGTAGCCTGATTTCAAGCGCAACGGTTCATAATCTGCCACAACTGAATATGATTTGATTCTTTCGTCACCATCGGTAAGAAATGCCAAGGCAAGCCTGTTGCACTGGAAAAGGGAGCGGGATTCGTTGAAAACAAATGCCAGAATATCATGGGGCGAATAGCCGGCAGAACCTATTTGTCGATTGATTCGCTCCAAGACGGCACGAGCGCCGGCATCGAGTGGAGCATCATCGTTCATGGCGGTTTCCGGGTGAATAAAGACGATGTTTGAATCATTCATATATTTTTCAGGAATTTTCTGAAAATTAATCTCGCTTATCATCTAACACTCGTTATTGAATGATGTTGACATCACTCCTGTTCTCAATTTCCCTTTTCCATCAATAAAGGGTTTGGTTGATTCGTATTTAGTTTCGATAAATAGCTCACCAAATCAAGCCAAATATAGATTTGGTATCATACAATATATTTGTCGCGATGGACAAAATGAGTATGTAACAATTTATGAGCTTTTTTACCGCATGGTCCATCGGTTAAGAATTCTTTGTAAATATCTGTTATGGCGGGGTTTAGATGTGACTTACGAACCTCTGATCGTGAATCTTCGGTATAAATCGCTTTGGCTCTTGCCTCCCGTATTGCTTCATTGGTTGGGATTGGCTGGCCTCCGCCGCCCAAGCAGCCACCCGGACACGCCATGAATTCGATGAAATGGCATTTGCTGAAGATACCTTCTGCGATGATATCATCCATGACTTTTTTTGCATTGGCAGTTCCGTGGCATATACCTAGCTGGAGCGTGACGCCTTTCAACCAGTCCCAGTTCGGAACAAGGTGTTTCAACAGCTCGGGAACAGGCCCTACCTTATCGATTGTCAACGAGACAAGGCGGGTGCCTTCAAAACCTCGAACCGAAATGATGTTTGCGTTTTTGTAGATATTTTCAACGGGTTCGCCGGTTACCAGTTCAATCACGCAACGTAAAGCTGATTCCATGACGCCGCCGGTCGCACCAAAAATAACGCCAGAGCCGGTTGCAGTGCCGAAAGGATCGTCAAAATCTGATTTGTCACATTTGGGCAGATCGATGCCTGCTTCTTTAATCATTTTAGCGAGTTCACGAGTTGTCAGGCCATAATCGACATCCTTAAACCCGCTGCCTGTCATTTCAGGCCGATTGCACTCGAATTTTTTTGCTGAGCACGGCATCAATGCAACACTTACAATATTCGCTGGGTTTATCTTCTGTTTTTGTGCATAGTAGGTCTTGATCAATGCACCAAACATCTGTTGAGGGCTTTTTACGCTGGACAAGTGGTGTAAATAATCGGGGTAAAAATGTTCAATATACTTTACCCATCCGGGTGAACAGGACGTGAACTGCGGGAGTGAGTCGGCGACTTTTTGATCATTTTGTACTAGAGCTTTATAGAGACGTAAAAGTAATTCAGTCACTCCTTCGACAACAGTCAAATCTGCAGAAAAATTTGTGTCAAAAACGGCATCGAATCCGCATTCACGAAGCGCTGTATTCATTTCCCAAGTCAGTGGTATCCCAGGCTCCAGCCCAAAACATTCAGCAATGGCAGCACGAGGACTCGGGGCTGTTTGTATCACAACATGTTTGTCGGGATCATCGATTGCGGCCCAGACGTCGTCTGTTTGATCATTTGCTTTTAACGCCGCAGTCGGACATCGGTTGATACATTGGCCGCAATAAATACAAATAACATCCGCCAGATCTTTTTCCATAAAGGTGGAAATTTTGACTTGGTCACCCCGGTTGATCGCTTCAAGAACACCGACTTCCTGTAAATCGATACAGGTTCTGACACATCGTCGACATAAAATGCACTTATCAAGATCACGAATCAACGAATGGCTGGACTGATCGATGGTGTGACGAGATTGAGTTGGATGACCGAAACGATAAAAATCGACACCGTACTCTTCTGCGAGGGCTTGTAATTCACAATTTCCGTTCCGATTACAGGAATAGCATTCCCCGTAATGCTCCGATAACATCAGGTCAAGGATATGTCGGCGGGTTTGCCGGACGCGTTGAGAATGGGTATGAACGATGATTGGAGCTGTGATTGGAAATGCACAGGCAGCTTGTAACGTGGACATTTTTTCCACTTCAACTACGCATATCCGACAGACTCCCGCAACACATAAATCGTCATGATAACACAGGGTTGGTATCCTGATATTGAGCTGACGTGAAGCTTCTAAAATAGTTGTTCCCAACGGTACCTTGATTGTTTTTCCGTCAATAGTGATACTTACTAACCCACCAACTTTTTCAAAAGTATCCTGCTTTTTAACACCATAGGGCCTTGTGCTCTTGGGTGAGCGGCAGGTTGTGGTACTTTCAAGGGGTTTTGTCATAATCTATTTCCTTTTTACGAGAAGCTGAAGTTGGTTCGGCCCATAATTTCATGTTTAAAATGTTGAACGATAGATAAAAATGCATTGGGGCTCGATTGGCCAAGGCCGCATTTCGATGCAATCTGCATGGTTTTACCCAGCGACATGAGTTCTTTTAAATATGTCATTGAACACGTGCCTTCCCTGAGCATTCTAACACCTTCAAGCAGTTTCCCATTCCCGATTCTGCAGGGAGTGCACTGACCACAGGATTCTTCGACAAAGAATTCCAGAAAATTTTCAGCGATACGCAACATGTCACGGTCCGGTCCAAAAACAATTACTGAGCCTCCGGTGGAAATATCTTCAAAGGCACAGGTTCGACCAAAATCAACCGCTGGAATGCAGTGACCCGACGCTCCTCCAATTTGCACAGCTTTGGCCTCCGTTCCGCCGACTACCTTTAAAAGCTCAGCGATAGTGATCCCCAATGGAAACTCGTAAACGCCAGGCCTTTCTACATCCCCGCTAATACTAAAGAGCTTGTAACCGCTGGATTTATCTGTTCCGACTTTTGCAAACCAATCTCCCCCTTTTGTCATGATGCATGCTGCCCAAGCGAATGTCTCTACGTTATTGACAACAGTAGGATTGTTGTAAAAACCGGTATCGACAGGATAAGGAGGACGATTACGGGGTTCACCGCGAAATCCTTCCATCGATTCGATCAACGCAGTTTCTTCACCACAAATATAGGCTCCGGAGCCCATTTGAATCGTAATATCAAAGTTGAAGCCTTCCTTACCAGATACAGACAAGCCTAACAAACCATCTTTTCGCCTTTGTGCCAGAACGGATTCCAGATGTGAAAGCAAATAGGTGTATTCTGCTCGAAGATATAATATGCCCTCGCTGGAGCCGATAGCCTTTCCGGCAATTGTCATTCCATCAAAGACAAGGTCAGGAAATTCTTGGAGTATGACCCTATCCTTGAATGTGCCTGGCTCGCCTTCATCTGCGTTACAAACAATATACTTTTTTTCCGATTGAGCTGCAGCGGCAAGGTTCCATTTCGTCGAAGTCGGAAAACCTGCTCCACCACGACCTCGCATACGGGAAGCAGCAATTTCTGCTATGATTTCGCTGCGTTTTAAGTCGAGCGCCCGCCGCATACCAACGAAGGGTTCGATTGACCCAAATGTTAATTCTCCTTGATATCTGGCTTTCATGATAAAAACATGTTCTCCTGATTCTGTAATGAAAACATACCAAAGGTTTGGCGACACTTTTCAATGATGTCATGCACTTTTTCGGGCGTAACCATCGTTATGACGTGGTCATTGACAAGCATGGCCGGCCCTTGATCGCACATACCAAGGCAATTGGTATACTCAAGTGAAAATTTTCCGTCCGGTGTCGTTTCCCCGAATTTTATTCCCAATTCATTTTCAAGTTGGCGGGCTACGCGGTCCTTACCGGCCATTTCGCACGAAATCGTTCGACAAAGACGTATGATGAAGCGGCCTTTAGGTGAATGGTTTAAAAAACTATAAAACGTGACAACACTATAAACTTCCACCGGATGAATCCCAAGCAAATCTGCCAGTACCTGCATAGCAAAACTGGAGATAGATTTATATCTTTTTTGAATTTTTTGCAGAAGAGGAATCAATGCACTTCTATTTCGACCCAGCTCGTCAGCCCAATCTGTGATATTCTGACGAAGCCGCTCATTTTCCGTCACCAGCATAACTGTTCTCCAATATTATTATTTTGAAAGTAACGTATTGACAACACTCACTAATTTTCTCGGCTCAAGCGGCTTTTCTTCAAACGCATCCACTGGAACAATGTCTTCGTCCTGACCAATTTTAAACCCTGTGGCTTTAGCAATACTTGTAAGCATAAGAATCGGAGCGGCAAACTTGTTTCTTCGTAATTCTTGGGCCATTGCGATGCCGTCATCCGGTTGTTCCATCATGACATCCAGGATCAACAGGTCAGGCGTGGATTGCGCAAGCAATTGCATGCCTTCAGCTCGATTATAAGCAGCGGTAACTTCATGACCTTCACTCTCTAAAATGAGAGTACATACATCGACAACATCCGGGTCATCATCCACGATAAATATTCTTGCCATGTCAACACCCTCCAATCAGCTAAATAGAATATATTTGAAAAGAAAGCAGTGATAATCATATTTGAATAAACTCTTTATTGTCAAGAAACCGTAAAAAACGAAGAACTTTTATACTTGAAAAATAAAAACACTCGTAATATAGAAAAACTGTCTGGAATCGATCGGAGGGTACAATAATGATCGAAAAAAAAGTTGATATGAAACAGATCATAGTGAGTTTATTGGGTTTTATCGTTATATGGGTGGGGTTGACACTTACACCGGTTCAATCTGCAATAACCGGTGTTGTATCCGGAAAAGTCATCGATAACAGTGGCGAACCTATTGCCGGTGTTCGCGTATCACTGATCAGCATTGAAGGACGAAACCCAAATAAAGAAGTGATCAGCAATAAAAGGGGTGTTTTCCGATTTGTCAGCATCAGCCCGGGCGATTACATTCTCGCAGCAGAACACGAAGGATACGAGCACAGAGGAGGATCAAACTTCAGAGTATCAGCTAACAGCAGCATCAGCTTTGATGTATTTATGGATCCTATTCAGAAAACAGATAACGGGGAGTTGGACGAGTCAGACACCTAAACATTTCACTTCAGTCACTTTAAAGGCAATAAAGATTTTATACGAGTAAATCAGTACGTGCCGTCGGTGAACCAAATGCCGTCATAAACATGTATGGCCGGGCCGACCATTTGAAGCTCACCTTGTGTGTTTTGATGAAAATCTAGAATTCCACCCGGCATTTTCACTGAGCAATGTGGATCAACCAAATGTCTAAGGCGACTGGCCGCAAATGCTGCCGCTGCGCCGCTGCCGCATGCTCCGGTCATACCTGCACCACGTTCCCAGACTATAAGCTCAATTTGAGACCTGGATTGAACGCTACAAAAGCCTACATTTATTTTTTGGGGGAACAATGAATGGGTCTCAATTTGAGGTCCATACCTCAGGACATCATCTATTTGAATTTCATCTAGAAAGATCACACAATGCGGGTTTCCAATGCTTACACACGTAGCATCGAAATCTCTATTATCTACAGACAATATGATCTTTTGAGCTGAGCCCTCTCCAATCATCGGCAGACAGAACTTTTGAAAGCATGGAGTTCCTATGTTGATGCTCACTTGTTGATAAGTGATATCTGCCGGGTCAAGACAGACTCCTACCGAGCGTTCTCCGATTTCAATGGTAAAACAATTGTCGGATACATATTTTCGTTCTCGGCACAGCCTTGCGACACAGCGTAAGGCGTTTCCACACATTTCGGCTTCCGATCCGTCGCAGTTAAAAATACGCATAGCAAAAGCATCGGTTACAGAAGGCAGGATGATGACGATACCATCAGCTCCCGGTCCCAGACGTCGATGGCTCATATCGATGGCAAGTTTTACAAAATCGATCTTCGCAAGCTCCGGATTATGAAGTGCATCTAAAAACAGATAATCGTTCCCGAGACCATGGAGTTTTGAAAAAGGGATTTTCATCGCGTTACCATCAGTGTATTTGATAATTTGGCGCTTCTTTAGTGATGATGATGCTGTGAGGATGGCCTTCTCGGCTGCCGGCAAGTGTGATTTTGACAAATTTGGCTTTATTTCGAAAAGATTCCAAATCAGCACATCCGCAATAGCCCATACCCGAACGCAAACCTCCAATCAGTTGATGAATAGTAGCAGAAACGGAACCTTTATAGGGAACTCGACCTTCAATACCTTCCGGAACCAATTTGGGGGTATCGGTTTCATCCTGAAAATAGCGATCGGCCGCTCCGGCTTTCATCGCACCTAATGAACCCATTCCGCGATAGACTTTAAAAGAGCGTCCTTGGTAGATCACTGTTTCTCCGGGAGCCTCGTCGCAGCCGGCAAGCAGGGATCCCAGCATAACGGCGTGGGCTCCAGCAGCAAGCGCTTTCGACACATCACCTGAGTATCTCATCCCGCCGTCAGCAACTACTGTGCATCCGGTTCCGGCTGCAGAGGCGGCTACATTCAAAACAGCGGTGAGTTGAGGAACTCCAACGCCGGAAACGACACGCGTTGTACAGATCGATCCGGGGCCAATGCCGACCTTTATGATATCGCTTCCAGCTCCGATCAAAGCTTTTGCGCCTTCGCTGGTCGCAATATTTCCCGACATCAACGTGATTGAAGGCCAGGTTGTTTTGATTTTCTCCACAGCTCGAAGAACGCCTCGTGAATGGCCATGAGCCGTATCTACTGCAATAATATCGACTTTGGATTCCACCAAAGCAGCAACCCGATCGAATAAATCGGCGCCGATGCCGACAGCGGCTCCAACTCGAAGTCGACCAAGCTCATCTTTGCAGGCATGCGGAAAGGTTTCACGCTTTTTGATATCTTTAACTGTTATCAATCCACGAAGAGCAAAATTTTCATCGACGACCAGAAGTTTTTCGATACGGTTGGCATGAAGAATTTTTTTTGCATCTTCGAGTGACACCCCTTCACGTGCGGTGATCAGGCCTTCTGAGGTCATTAAGGATCGAATAGGATGATTGGTTTCTGTGACAAATCGCAGGTCACGGTTTGTTAGAATTCCAACGAGTTTCCCTTTTTCGGTAATTGGTATACCTGAAATTCTGTATTTTGACATTAACTCCAGAGCATCTTCCAGGCTGGCATCTGGTGAAAGGGTGATTGGATCGACGATCATTCCGCTTTCCGAGCGTTTAACTTTGTCGACTTCAATGGCTTGTTCTTCAATAGTGAGATTTTTGTGGATGAAACCGATACCGCCTTCCTGGGCAAGGGCGATTGCCATTCTGGATTCGGTAACGGTATCCATAGCAGCTGATAGAATGGGGATATTCAGCGCAATATTGGGTGTCAAGCGGCTAATCACAGATACATCTTTCGGAATGATGTCCGATTCAGCGGGTAAAAGGTACACGTCATCAAAAGTCAAAGCTTCATAAAGAATTTTGTCGCTGTGATTCATTGTGGCTCCTCCTGAAAATAGAGACCTTTACGCTATCGAACAGCGCATCCTCTGTCAATGGAAAATTGATGAAATTTGCTGGTCATAGTGATTTATTTTCACGAGTTATGCAAGCTGTTTCTTGACGAATAACAGGATTATAAATTATAATTATATCCGGCAGATCGTTAACGATGAAGAAATGACATACTGCAGGAGGTTGAAAATTGAAAACCAAAGACATGTTGATGGTTATTTTAATGGCGATGTTATCGGTATCGGTATGGGCGCAGACACCGCCACATATACAAATTACAAAAGAGTTGCAGGAAACCGGAGAAGAAATCTGTCCGGGAGCGATTTTAGATGTCACGATTCGCTTGAGTGGATCGGGGTCAACGGCGTATTTGCGCGAACCAGTCAACGCGGTCGTAGTCATTGATAAAAGTGGTTCGATGACTTGGGGAGGCAGTATTCGATACAATGAATACATGGAACCTCCCTACGCGCCAGCTGGTACACCGGGATATACGGGATCACATTCTACGCCTTATGTTCAGACTATTTGGGCGGCTTGGAAGTTTTATGAATATTTCTGCTTCAATTCGCCTGTTGTGGGCACTCAGGACCACGGTGGTTTGGTTTGGTATGGCTATGCAAGCAATGTTCCTGGTAACTACCCCGTCCGGACCCCGACAGACATTCAACGCCACTCAGATCCCTATTCATACAGCCACAAAACTTTTTGGTGGCATAACCATTTAGCAAGGGAGTCTGTAGGTGGTAATACAGCGATGGGGCCTGGCATGCAGGTAGCCCGTGATATCATTGGGGCTATGCCGGACAAGACCCGACCAAATTTTATGTTGATGATGAGCGATGGACGGCCCAACGAATACTGGACACCGAGACCATCGGAGCAGCCCAAGTGGCCCACCACTGGTAGCGCCTCGTATATTTATTATATGCATGCGATAGAAATTGCCAGACGTTCGTCTCTTGCAGGACCACTGAACGATGGTCCAAATAGAAATTATCCACAGTATTGGGATACGACGATCTATACTCTCGGCCTTGGCTCTCAAGTCGATACTTTATTGATGAATCAGCTTGCCGATCCCTGGGATCCGGCTTATTGGGGAGGTCAATCCCGTCCGGAAAACTCACACGCCGGATTTTTTGCCTGGGCGCTTACGGAGAATGATCTGATCGATACGTTTGAAGCAATAGCCGGGCACATCATATCGAATGTTGCCGGCAGTGAAATTCATATCCTGGAAATAGTTCCTTCCTTCGATGGTATGTGCCCTGGGGGAGCGGAATCTTATACTGAGATAGTACCGAATTCGTGGAATTATCCTCCAACGATAATTCCGCCTGCGCCAGGAGATCCCGATCAAAACTATCGTTATACATGGGATTTTTCCGAATTGCTTATCGGGGATGAAATCGAAATTACATTTCAAATGATGGTGACTGACGATGTGCCGCTAGATACCGGCGGCTTGTTGATTGAGTGCCCGGAATCAGAAGTCAACTATTTCGACTATCTAGGCACACCAAGAGCATTTGAAATTGTCGATCCAGGTTTTACCACCGGTGATTGTGATGCCGACACACCGACACCTACCGCTACGCCTACTCCCACCCTAACTCCGACATGTGCTCCTGAAACCCTAATGTATGACGATTTTGAATCGGGGAGTTTTCAGGAATGGGATTACCATGAACCGAATTCTGGTGTGAAAATCTATAGAAACGCCAATTATGCTCATAGTGGTGAGTATTTTGGTTTCTTTGCCGGTTGTCCTGCAGGATCGCCTGGTGGATTAGGAACGAACGAAGCTGTTATGCTCAAGATGTTGGATTTTTCAGATCCTATCCGCCCCGGGGCAGCTCTGGAATTTTATATGATGATAAAAGGGTTTATTGCACCTCAGAAGAGCGGAACCGGAGGAAGAGACATTCAACATCCCTATGATATGTTTACGATTGAAATCACTGACGAACACAATCACAGAATAGTCGATCAATTCGTTTACGGTGATGTGCCGGTTGGTAAGTATTTCCATTACCGAACATCGCTTCAGCCATTTGCCGGCTCCAAACATGTGGCAATCAAACTGTTGACATATTTTCCCGTAACAACCGTCGATCCTCAACCTGGTGACAACAGCGAACCAATGGTGTTCATCGATGATGTTCTTGTGTACGATTACTGCTATGAAGCGACACCGACACCAACGGCTACTCCAGTTCCACCGCCGCCCATTCCTTCAACCTCTCCACGAGGTATCGGACTGACTCTACTGATCATTGGATTGATCATCGGATTGCCTATGCTCAGAAAAGTATTGTAATCATTTTTAAACCGCAATCTGGTTATCATGTATAGCTAGATTGCGGTTTTTTTTATGGCGTGAACCAAAATGTCTCTCATCGTTAGATTAAATTTCGATAATCTTTTCTATGCAGCAGATGAAGAATTTTCTTTTTACCTTGCTTCAAATGGATTTAATTTAAATGCTTAGAAATCGATCTGATTGTGAATTCATCTCGTGTTTTGGAGTTCGGTAAAGCTCCATCTCAACACGAAATCCCTGCCCTGAAGGCAAAAGATAAATCGTTTCTAAAAAATTGTCTGGATGGACATAACGTTCATATCGATACTCTCGAGCCCAATCCATACCATCCAACTTTCGTAAAACAATGACGTAGTCCGGTGAAAAACGGCGTATAGGATCCTGATTCAATACACGGGGAGCCTCTTCACGCCCCCAAATAGCTATTGCACGCGCTTGGTTTTCCAGGCTCAGTGAATGCGCGATGCCACCTAAGACGCCTGAACCCGCGGTAAAGTAGGTATCACCAAGTTTGCGGGAAGTATCTCGAAGTGTATAGGATTTAGTCAAACAAGCATGAATGAAAAATCCACCGTCTATGATGAAGAAAAGCAACAGGGCTGTTGAGAGCTTCATAACGAAGGAAAAATTAAAGGATTTTAATATTCGAATTATCAAATAGGTGCAGATTGCAACCAGACTGATGGCGGCAATATAGCTGACTGTTCCGGTCAAGGGTATAGGAAGCCATCGAATTAAGAAAGGTGGAATTAGAATACTGGTTATGAGCAGAGGAACAAGCATTTGAACCAGCCGCATGTGGAGCGTTACCTGATTTGGCAAAGGTTTATTCCGGTGATCCAGTACACTGCGTGATGCAAGAATTACCAGAGGAATATAAAACAATAGATAGCGCCTAAATGGTTTGGCAGTCAATGGAGCGATCTGCAGTGTTAACAGTACCAAAAAAATAAGGCATTCACGATCGATATCCGGGATGTTTTTCCACAGAACTTTCAATGAGTCGGATTCTATGCAAGCCAGTCGATGTATTCGATAAGCCGCTAGAATTAATAAGGTCGCATTCAAACCGAAAAATCGGGCTGGTATCATGGTTTTTCCCTGGTGACCGATAAAAAATGAGGGAATATTCCTTAAAGCTTCTCCGATTGTTTTAGGGAAATTGCCGTCTTGCCAAAGGGAGTACATCAACCGATAGTCATCATGAAAAGGAATGTACAGGTATTTTCTCCAGAGCATATAAACAGCAAATATACCGCAGGCAAAAAGGATACTATTCAGTAGCGCCAATCCCCATTTGACTTTACTTTTTTTAGTATGCCATCGAAGCAATATGACCGCTCCGACCGGCACAAGAACGGAAAACATATATGATTTCGTCAAAACGGAAAGGGCAAAGCTCATTCCGGCTAAAAAAACAGCCCAAACCCGATGTGAAAGTCTATCGATCAACCACCAAGAAAGAAATAAAAACATCAAAGCCATCGACTCGACATAAGCAGTTCTGTTCATTGATGTATAGGCAAAATTGCATCCAAATAGGAAAGTGGCGAGTGCGGCGTTTTTTGATGACATATGTGCGTGTAGAATACCGGAGAACAATAAAAGTGTCAGTAGGCCACAAATAACCGGAACTAATCTGGAAGCGCCAAAACCAACTCCAAATAACGAATATGCGCTGTAGGTTGCTATACAGAATGGGGGAGAAGCGAGTAGTGATTGATTAAAATCGTCCATGATCCAGGTATCGAATAATTGCTTATTCCTTGCGTTGTGCACCCACCAGCCTTCGTCAGAAATGAATTGCAAGTCAACAGTACTAGGTGGGTCAGCATCCAGAAAGGCCAGCCGTAAAAATACAGCAACCAAAAAAATTATGGGCACAACAATTAATTTCAAATCTCTAAAATGATTCATCTTAGTTAAATGCATTCTTTAGATAACGTTTTATCAGCTGGTAACCTTCTTGAAGGTGTATAATCAATTCATCGTAAGTCTGAATGGAACGGATCATACGAAGCAACTTCGTCGGATTCAGATACAATTTGCGAACGGCAAGCTGTTTCAAACGTTTTAACTCAGATCGTGACAAGTTTTCCGTTTGCATGACAACCTGTGATCCACTTTGATCGAAGTGTTGTAGCGAAGAGTCAATATATCCCTTTTCCAATGCCTGGTGTCTCATTTCTGTGCCCATTCTGGGAACGGCCACATTTAAAGAAGCGTATGTGCAGGGAAGAGAACGGGCAAATTCTATGGTTTCCAGAGCCGACTCCCAGGTTTCGCCTGGGAGCCCAAGCAAAAAAGTGGCGACTGTTCGTATGCCGATCGTATCTGTAAGCGCAAGAATAGTCTGCACATCCTGTCGCGTATAGCCTTTTCGATAGCGCTTCAACAAGTTTTCATCGGCAGTTTCAACGCCAAATATGATGGTGTGACACCCAGCTTGTTTCATCAATTTCAAACGGTTTTCATTGACAAGATCAACCCGTGAAAAACATAGCCAACGAAGATCAGGGAAGTATTCTATAAACATTTTACACATCGTTTCATTTCTGTCCGGATCAGATCCAAATGATTGATCCAAGAAAAAAACGTCTCGTATTCCTTGTTTTTTGAGTGTTTTTAATTCTTCGAGTAATGATTCCAAAGGTCGCCTTTTACAACCTAACGTGCCCATTACACAGAAAGAACATGTAAAAGGACAACCAAACTCAGTCATAACAGTGGCAAAACGTCGGTTTTTTATGAATGGATACCGGTAGGGCAATGGTAAAAATAGTTCATGACGGGGAACTGGAGGATCAAAAATGCCGGACCGTTTACGTTCTTCCCTGTTGTCATGAAAGCCATCGGCATCTTTGAAGACAAGACCCGGATAATGTCCCTTTTCACCAAGCGCATATCGCGCCAAACCATCCGTTGTAAAATCATCTAAAATTGCATCGATAGATGAATACTCTTGAAGAATTTCAAGTGGTTTTTCAAGAAAAACATCGCCGGAACATATCAGCTTGACTAGTGGGAGCATCCGGCGGATTGAGTTAAAAAAAGCGATATCTTCCGGCCAGGTAGCATTACCTGCAAGGGTATAAATTAACTGAGGCTTATAATCGGCAATTTTTTTCAAACAGTTTTCAATTGATAGTTTTTCAACGACCGCATCGATCAGGACAACACGGAATGACTGTGAAAGAAAACCACTCTGAAAAAGTAGATCAATAGGATGGTTGATATAGGATGCCTGAGATATCTTTGAACAAAAGTTATCACGTATGGCAATGTCTTTTGAGGGAGGGTTCAACAGGAGCGCAATGGGGCGGTTATTCATCGGTTACATTTTTCCAAAAAAGACGGTTTTGGCAGTACGCCTGCCAATGTTAAGAACATGTCTTACCGATACTTTTTCACTCAAAGTATAGTTAATGGCATAGCAGAGCAAAAATATGCCTTCGTAAATAAAATTAGGTGGAGCTTTGACGAGAATCTTGATCAAAGGCATAAGTTTTGGAAACCGAACGCCGAGCCAGAAAAACTTTTGCAAGTTGATAAACTTATGCATGTCTTTTTTATTTAATAGACTAGTTCGAAAGAAAGATGATCCAATAGCATCGACCGAGTAATTTTCGCCGGCCAAACCGGATTGAATGACGTGATCACCTAAAGCAGTTCTTGGATAAGGCTGGTAAACGGAAGCGCTGGGAAAATTTGTTTTAAGTTCCTGATTGATCTTAAATGTTTTTAATGCCTGTTCATACGTTTCGCCAGGCAGTCCAAACATATTGGTCGTTCGAAAGGGGATACCAACCTCATGAAGAATGGCTGCAGCTTGTTTTAAATGGGCATCCGTGATCCCTTTTCCTAGAAGAGTTTGTCGTAATTCTTCATCACCCGTCTCAACACCGAAATCAACACTGTGACACCCTGCGCTCTTCAAGTGACGGGCGATATCATGAGTCAATAAATCCGCTCTAATATGACAGATAAAGGGAAGTTTAACCCGTTTTTCATAGAGTGTTAAAAGCTTATCCAGTCTCTCAGGTCCCAAGATAAACGTGTCATCCTGAAATATAACCGAGCGCAAACCATATTTATCACGAACGGTGATTATCTCATCAATGACTCTTTCCGGAGAATGAAAGCGAACGAAGCGGCCTTTCCCCCTATACAGCTCACGGAGACCGGCAATTGAACAATAAGTACAGGAATAAGGACAGCCTCTTCCAGAGATAAAAGGTTTGTTTTCATTCTTTTTAAAGTATGGATAGCGATCATAATACAAGGCTCTGTCAGGACTTGGCAGGGTATCCATATCTTCAACAAGCGTTCCTAAATCGTTTTTAACGATTTCCGTGCCCTCTTTGTACCAGATATTCGGAATTTTACTTAAAGACGATTCGGATTGTGGCGCTTCGAGATACTGAATAAAAGAGTGTTCGGCTTCTCCACGAAAAATGACATCAACCGCTGGATTAGCAACAACCTCAGGGAAAAAGGTTGCGTGCGGACCACCGATAATCACTTTAACATTGTAATGCTTTTTAATCTCGGCTGCGCGCTTTAAAGCCCACTGATGAATACCTGTTGTAACGGAAAAAGCTACGATATCCGGTCGATAAGAATCGAAAATACGGTTATCGGCTTTTCCATCCTCTATCTGCAAAAGACAATCATGACCATGTTGTTTGGCTATCGCAGATAAATACATTGGTCCTAAGTTTTCAGTTAAAATTCTTTGTAAAAATAGAACACGCGTCATCGTGGAAGAGTCTAGAGATTCGATTGGAAAGGGTCAAGGATTGAATGAGAGATCTTGTCAGTTAAAGGGAGCGCCGTATGTCGATTCGAATCGATGTAAAAATTTTTCGTAAGCGATTTGATTGACTTTATGGGCATCATTTACAGCATTATAGATATTGGCGGAATAGAATCCGAGCTCAAAGAAACCGATCACTGCTGCCGTCTCATAATGCTTTTGATCGATTGCAACTGCGATGGCGCCGATGAAAAGACCATTTAGCAGAAATGAAGTGAGCGCATTTCGAGGACGGCCGGAATATGCTTGCCCAAGCCCTGGAACAATAGCTGAAAGAACTCCAGACAGTCGTGGATTCTTTTGGGGTAATGCTCTCAAAGAGTGAAGATCTTGTAAAATAGGTTGCATGTTAGCGGGAATATCATCTGCTAAAACCTCGAGCGACAGGTTCTCCCATATAGATAGTGCAGATTCAATATTTCTAGGTTTTAAATAACACCAGAGACGAGAATAGGCTATTTGAGGATTAATACGCATACGTTCCAACTGATTATCTGCCAGTAGCCATTTTTCACTATAAAATAGAGCTTTTGCCAGAGCGTAATGCGTACGGGAAGCGTCGATATTTTCCAGGTTTTCCGTTAATAAATCTTGAAACTCCACTATTGCCCGGTCAGGGTCCTTTCCCAGTAAATAGGAACGTCCAATTCGGTATCGACTTTCAAATGCCAAAGGATGATCAGACCAGTAAAATACTAAACGGCGATATTCCGTGATAGCTCTATAGTAATCACCTGTGCTTTCGAGGTGATCGGCAAAGGCAAACAAAGCTTCCGGTCCGTCAAAATATGCGGAGGTAAAGTTCGGGACAATTATCACTGTAACCAGTAAAAATATACATGCATAGACAAGATGCTTTTTAATCGACATGAAGCTTGCTCCACCAGAATGTGTTATTGTGAACCGGATCATATATACGCCAGCCTTCGGATGTCATAAAAAGAGTTCCATATTGATATTCACCGTATTCATGAAGCAATCTTTCCAATCCCAAAGTTAAACCGATAGGTAATCCATGCAATTGGATGGCTTGTGCCATATACTCTGAACAGGAAGGATAACAATAACAACCTGAACTGATGACAGGACGTAAAGTCGTTGAATAAAACGTCATTAAACCTTTGCAAACCAAATCCTTATAGCCGTCAGACGCATTATATCCAGGAGTGAGGGATAAAAGTTCTTGATTATCGTTCCAGATAGGCTGTCTCATTTCACTTGCTTCCAGATTTGAAGCTGAAGATGTCTGTATCGTTGAAGAAATCAATGCTATCAACAATATAGAAATGAAAAATAAAACTTTCATGTATCTGTCACTTCTTTGCTATCTAAAGATTCTTTTGAGTTTGGTGGATTTAAAATTCCAATTGATACAATCATTTTTATTGCTTCCTCTGTTGTCAGAGAAGTCTCAGTCACTTCATCTTTTGGTAGAAAAAGTAGAAAACCAGTGCTGATGTTCGGCACTGTCGGCACGAACACAGTAAGGTAAGGTTGGTTATCTTCAAGCGTTGTTTTGCCGGTAACAAACCCCAGCATTTTTCCTTTGCTGCCAGGAAGTGAAACCATGATGACATTTCTGTATTTTTCTACGGATTCCCCAGTCAAAATACGAGTAAACTCTCTGAATGTACGATAAATGGTATTCACCAATGGAAGACCTTCAAATGTTCGCTCAAAGAGCCTCATCAATCGGTGCCCGAAAACCCGTTGGACAATAGCTCCAACGAAAAAGATGAACAACAACATTAGTGTTAGGGATACCCCTACAACTAAAATGTTTTCAAGAAATGGATATTTTTGTATATCGAGGGTAAACAGCCGGGAAATCCAGCGGATTGGCCTACTCAAAGGCGTTGAAATCATCTGGGCCAGAAATTTCAGGATAAGTATTGTTAGATAAAAAGGAATCAGAACAGCAATTCCACGAAGTAAGTTGCCACGAATCCTTGAGATATTCTTAGTTTTTTTTGTACTTTTCGGCATAGGGCACCTTCCAAACAATCATAACTCAATATAGTTTACACGGATGAGAATACAAATTCGATTTAAAAGTTAAATGTTTAATGGGTTTGGTAGATCTATTCATCAAATATCGTCTAAAGATTAAATGCGGTGTATATTCAAATACCGTGACTTTCGCGTTGTTTTCATGTTTGAGCGCTGTAGCGATAATTCGTATAAGCTCGACGGGCAACTGTAAACTCCAAAATGAAAAGCTTGAGATTGCTACTCTAGTTATAATAAGCAATGCTTTTGTCAACAATACTTATTTGAAACGAGAACCTGGTGTTTCTAGGGGAATATTTTTCTGACATAGTGGGCATTCGGAGGGTTCCCAGCTATTACAGCTCAGCTTTAACAAAGACACCGGCTCATAAGGTAAGTTTAGATTCTGGCTGGAACGATCTGCAAGGCATCCAATTCCGGCAACTCTACCTTCGTGAAAGGTAACCAGATCAACGATTTCACGTGTGGATTTTCCTGTTGTTATCACATCTTCCACAACGATGAAGGATTCAGATTTTCGGATTTCGAATCCACGTCGCAACCTCATGACACCATCGACCCTTTCACCGAAGATCGCTCGAACGCCTAATGATGCCGCAACTTCATGAGCGACAATAATTCCTCCAACTGCTGGAGCGATCACGCCAGAGACAGGAATAGAGCTAAAGCTCTTTGCTAATTCCGAGCATAGAGTTCGGGCATGTTCAGGATATTGAAGGATGCGGGCACATTGGAGGTATTTATCTGAATGTCTACCTGAACTCAGCTTAAAATGGCCTTCTAAAAGCGCTCGAGCATTTTTAAATAGAGTGATTAAATCATTTGATGTCATATCTTTTCCTTCATTTGTTCGTGTTAAGCTTCTTGTAGTTGACCTACCAGAGATTCAATTTTTTTTATTTTATGTTGTTGACAGTATGCATAAATCCCATCCAGTATTTTTGTCGAAATCGCTGGGTCTGTGAAATTTGCAGTTCCTATTGAAATGGCTGAAGCTCCTGCAAGCATGAATTCGATAGCATCGGAAGCTGAGCAGATGCCTCCCATACCGATAATGGGTATTGACACGGCTTTGTAAACCTGCCAGACACAACGAAGAGCTATGGGTTTGATTGCTGGTCCGGACAATCCTCCGGTCATATTCGACAGTTTTGATTTTCGAGAGATGGGATCGATAGCCATGCCGAGCAGCGTGTTTATCAGCGAAAGAATATCTGCTCCACCGTCAACTGCAGCTCGAGCTATTTCTGTTATATCTGTGACGTTGGGGCTGAGTTTTACGATAAGAGGGAGATGGGTATGGTTTCGGACTTCACGAGTCACTTTTTCTGTCATAAAAGGATCAATACCGAAGGTGATTCCGCCTTGAGATACGTTAGGGCAGGAAACGTTGATTTCCAAAGCTGCCACTGCTGAGTGAGCAGAGAGTTTCTCGGCAACCGTAACATATTCTTGTATCGCGCTTCCATTGACATTTACGATACACGCTGTTTTCAAATTATTGAAGAAGGGGAGCATGTCTTTTACAAAGGCATCTACACCCACATTTTGCAGGCCGATACAGTTTAAGAGGCCGCATGCTGTTTCCGCTAGTCTTGGCTGTGGATGCCCTACTCGAGGTTCCAGATTTATGCCTTTGACCATAACTGCTCCTAATCTTCCAACATTGCAATAAGGAGCATATTCTACCCCGTAGCCAAAAGTTCCAGAGGCTGTAGTTACCGGGTTTTGTAGCGCTAAAGAACCCAGCTTAACTGTTAAATCGACATCAAATATCTGGTCGTTCAATACTATTCTCCTTCAGGTCATGAATTGAAAGTCTAGAAAATCATAGTATTCTGCTTATCCAGGGTCAAGACTAGGATTAACTCCATGCTCATCAAGTGATTTTTCTTGCTGAAATCAGGATAGGTGTCTATACTTGAGCATCAGGTGAAGTTCCTTGACGGAAAACAATTTAACAGAGTTTTGGAGGGTATCATGGCAAACCGGGTCAATGGAGTCAGCGTAATCGCTAATGGTTTGATCATTAATGGCAATATTACCGGAGATGGGGACATCAATATTGCGGGATGCATTGAAGGACAAGTGCTTATTAAAAACGGCACAATGACGATTGATCAGATGGGATATGTCGAAGGTGACATTATAGTAAAAGAAGTATTAGTTGCCGGTGAGGTTAGAGGGAGTATCGATGCCGAGTCAAAGATAACGATTCAATCGACAGGTAAAGTATTGTGTGATGTTAAGACGTCTCGTATCGATATTGCCGAAGGGGCGTTTTTATGCGGTAATTTTGAGGTCGAAGATAAGTTGAGCGAGCGTAAATAAAAGTAATTTAGACCTCTTTCGTGACTGTTTTAAATGCGTTCTTCACAAAAATCATCCAGGAACAGTATCCCTGCATTGCTTATAAGCGTTTTAGCGCTGGCTTTAGGTTTAGGATTTGCTTTTCTGCATACTGATTTATCCTCAATCTCTTGGATTGGGAAAATTCATGCAGTTCTATCCCATTTTTTTGTTCGTATAATACTTGCTTTTTTATTAACAACAGCGACCATAGCTACCTTAGCGGCAATTTTCCAGGCGCTTAAAACAAAAAAGGCAGCCAAAGAAAGATTACGGCAGCGTTATGAAGACGTCATCCTGCCAATTCGTGTATACAACCTAGATAGCCATTCAGCTGATTTCAGTAATGTACGGTTGAATGCTGTTCCGGCCAGGCTGGCACAGTTAAGTCGGCGAGGGGATAAGGCTGTTCCGGATCTTGTCGATGGGATAATTTGTTATGCCATAATGAATCGTACCAGTGATATTCACATCGAACCATCATCGATCAAGGCAATTATAAAGTATCGTATGGATGGTGTTTTAAACGAGGTGGGACAAATTCCGAAACACTTGATGGCTCGCGTGAGTTCTAGGCTACGTGTTTTAGCAAATCTGACAATTTATGAAAAAGGGACACCCCAGGATGGCCGTATTGAAATCAGATGGAATAATAAAAATTATGATTTCAGGTTATCTTTCTTGCCAACATTGCATGGGGATAAAATTGTTATCCGGCTGTTTGAAGCAGGTGAACATGATTTTAACCTAAAAAATTTGGGGCTATCTCCAGATGTGTTGGACAGGTTTTCGTCATTACTGTTGAATACACAGGGAACAGTGATGCTGACAGGTCCGACGGGTAGCGGCAAGACAACGACGATTTATTCAGCTATTCGCTATATTATTCAAAACCGTGGAGATACAACGAATATAGTGACAATAGAAGACCCTGTTGAACGAGAAATATTTGGTGTGAACCAGACTCAAGTCAATCCTAAGCGCGATTTAACGTTTGCAAATGGGCTGCGTTCGATCTTGAGGCAGGATCCGGATGTGATTGTGGTTGGTGAAATACGAGATCGTGAAACAGCCGAAATTTGTACACAGGCCGGATTGACGGGCCACCTTGTTATATCCACAATTCATGCAGACTCAGCTGTCGGCGTTTTTAACAGGTTGATCGAAATGGGAATTGAACCGTTCCTTGTTGCATCATCAATAACCGGAATACTATCTCAGCGACTATTACGGCGAAATTGTCCTCATTGTCTAGAGCCAATAGTACCGTCATTGAATACATTAAAAATATTAGGGATTCGACCTGAAGAAAAAATTCGATTTGTTCGTGGTCGTGGATGCGACAAGTGTGATTACAAAGGTTACAAAGGACGAATAGGTGTTTTTGAGCTTCTTCAACCTTCACAACGTTTGAAGGAGGCCTTACAGGCAAAAATCAGTACGAGCGAGCTTTTTCAACTAGCTAGACGTGATGGAATGAAAACTATTTTAGAGGATGGCCTGCAAAAAGTGATTGAAGGGCTCGTTGATGTTGAAGACCTGGCCAGAAATCTTATATAATAAGTCTATACGCGGTCAATTCAGTTTGAGTTGAGAGGGTAGGCCGCATTTTTCTTGGAGAAAGCTTTGTGTTTCAAATTAATTTAGAGAAAGGTACACTTCACCAGACACCAATTCTGAGTCTTTTTAAACACATTTATGACCAGAAAAAATCAGGTTGTTTGACCTTCACCAGGGGCGAACAAACACTTAAAATCTATTTTATAGAAGGCTCGTTAATAACAGTCGAATCCGATCATACGGATAAAGACTTGATTGATTTGCTATACCATGGCGGGCTTATTGAGGATGATGACCTGGATAACGTTACAGAGCTTGTCAAAAAATATGGTTGGAACGATGAGAAAGTGGAAACAGTTGTCGATCAGTCAACACAAAAATGGCATTTGCGTATTCTCATTCGAGAGTTTTTATTGACGCTTTTTGATTGGTTTGATGGAGACTATTCTTTTACTAGAGCTGAGGCGCCCTCCGACAGATTTCCTATAGCGAATATGAACACGTTGAAATTATTACTCAGCTTGCTGGATCGTATTCAAAATATTGATGTCTTTGTTAATCTTATTGGAGGATATCATAGGGTTCTAGCTATAAATACAGAAGGCTTCACCAAAATTAACCAACAATCATTAACCCCTGAAGATGGGTTTTACCTGTCGCGAATAGATGGAAAATTAAATATTAGGGATGTTTTGGCGATGGGGGGCGGCAAAAAACGGGAAATGGCCGGACGTTTAGCGCAGCTGTTACTGAAGGGGTGCCTGATACACGAACCTGAATCTGAAAAAAAATATCAGCAACACCTTGCCGAACAAGAACAGAAGATTTATCAAGAAAAGCAACAACAAGACGAACAATTATCCACAGATGATAATAGTGATGATCAGGTAATAACAGAAGAAAGCAGTGATACCGAGTCAGCTCTGATATATGTGACAGATGAGGTTGTATTGACGGATGAGGAGTTAGTGGAGTTACGAAAACTAGCGAAGAATCTTGACAGCGATTTTCTGGATTTGGCGAAAGCCTTGCACTTCCAACAAGAAAAAGGGCCGGAAGACGTCGGTTATGATGTGGATATTTCCTATCAGCGTGGCGATAAATTTGTGGATGCTCAATCGGGTGGAGTTGATGTCGATAGCTTGGCAAGGATAGGCGCAGATGGAGATTATTTAAGTAGTTTAGAAGATGATGACCGAATAGCGTTCATCATCGATGGGAAAGTCGTCGATGGTGAATCTGAACTGTTTGGTGCAGATTTGACGCGAGATATCTTGGAAATCGAAGATGAAGAAGAACAGTGGAATCTGTGGATGATTTCTGAAGAAGAATTATCTCGTGACTTTGACAAAGATTGGACGAGCACTTGGTCGGATTGGGTTGAAAACACAGCTGAATTATCTACTTTGCAGCACAAGATCGATGAAATGGAAGCGCGACTAAAAGCTGAGGCCGATGAAAAAGCAAAAGATAAGCTTTTAAATGAACTGAAAAAGCAAAATGTAGAGTTTCAGGATGTCATTCGAAAAAAGAAGCGAGAGATGTTCGCAATTCATCGACGGATGCAAATTATGACATATTATGAGCTTCTTCGTATCGAACGGGATGCGTCTCAAGAAGAAATAGAAGAAGCTTATATACAATGGCAAACTCATTTGTTACCTGATGATACTTTTATACGTGAATTCTCATCGATGGCGCCTCAAATAGCTCAAGTCGTTGAAATGATGCAGAATGCTCATTCCACCCTTTCTGATGTCGAAAAAAGAAAAGTATACGATGAAGAGTTGCAAGCTAGAGAGAAGATGGCCGTTGAAGTTCAAAAAAAGAAAAAGCTACTTGCAGAGCAGCATCTTTTATCTGCAAAAATCGCTAATCGTCGAGGTGACAAAATGTTGGCGATGCGATTTGTCCGGGGTAGTATCAGTTTGGATCCCGAAAATGCTTTGTACTACCATGAAATGGCGAAATTGCTTGCTGAAAATGTCAAATGGCGAAAACAAGCGATTCGCTTTTTTCACCGTGCATACCACTTGGCTCCAGACAATACAGATATCTTGATTGAGGTTGCAGACTTGGTTTATCAACTCGACCTCTCAGGCTTCGCTATAAGAGTTTTGAAACAAGCATTGAAACAGGAACCAAATAATATCAAAGCCAAGCGAATGCTAAGAAAAATTCAATTGAGCCGTTGATGGAATCCTTCCAATGCTGAAATCTTTTTTCTCTCCTGTAAAAGATATAAAAAAGCTGTTTACCGGCAAAACTTTCAAGCAAAAAATTATATTTATATTATCATTGAAAGGTGATGCACATTGGCTAGCGCTATCATTTGCAGTAGGCCTTTTTATTGGCACAACACCCTTTTATGGTATCCATACTATAGTAGTTCTAATTCTTGTTTCCATTTTTCAATTTAATCTTATTACAGCCTTGATCGGGGCTTGGCTGACAATGCCTCTTATTATGCCTTTTGTTTACTATGCCGGCTATCGAATAGGAAAATTTTTAATTCCGACTACAGAACATATTTCCCGTGCAGTTTTAACAGACACGATTAACAAAATAATGAAATTTGATATTGCTTACATTCGAGGAACCAAGGAGATGATGACACTTATAAAGCAGCTCTTCTTTGGGTGCACGATATTGGGAATATGTTTAAGTACAACGGGGTATTTTATACTTCGTTTTTCAATTGAACGCTTCAGAAAACGTAGGAAAAAAATGAAAAGTGTTATAAACAGTCCCTATGGAAAAATAGTAGAAATTGGTACCATGGCGGATATTGCAATATCGATAAAAGCAACTAACCTTGCGACTTTGTTTTCAACAGCTGGATGGGCATTGGGCAATTTGTTGACGAATATAAAGACAGTTGAACCCAAAATACTTCATACGTTAAGCTTTCAATCGGATGACTTGACCATGATGATGGTCGATTGGTTATCTGAATTGCTGTTTCTTTTTGAAACACAAAAACTAATTTTTTCTAAGTTTGATATAATTATTACTGACACCAGTTTTTCTGTTGAAATGTACGGAGACAAAGTCAGCAGAGAAACCCATGTGTTTCGTCATGATGTAAAAGCTGTAACATGGCATGGACTGTCAGTAAAAAAACTCAATGATCTATATAGAGCTCGAATAATCTTTGATGTTTAATAGCTCTAGAACAGGAGCAAATATATGAATGTAGAACGGTTAGACAGATATCGTTGGCGTTTGCCTATGGGCACGATTCCTGGAATGCGTGTTCCGGGTCTACTATATGCCGATGAAACAATGATACAAGCCGTCAAAAACGATGGATCGTTACAGCAACTGGCCAATGCTACTACGCTGCCTGGCGTCGTAAAGGCAGTGATTGCTATGCCGGATATACATTTTGGCTATGGGTTGCCGATCGGTGGCGTCATAGCGACTGATGGTGATGATGGCTGTGTTACTCCAGGAGGGGTAGGCTATGACATCAATTGTGGTGTAAGAGTAATCACTTTTCCAATTAAATATAGTCGCATTGTTCCGGAGTTGGAAAACCTGGTGAATCGACTGTATCAAAATATACCAAGCGGCGTAGGTAGAGAAGGAAAAGTGCAGCTGAAAACTCAAGAATTACGTTCAGTGTTAATGCATGGCGCTCAGTGGGCGGTCGATGCGGGATATGGGTTTAGTCGAGATGTGGAGTTTTGCGAAGCATCAGGCGCTCTACCAGGAGCGGATCCTGATGCTGTCAGCGCGAAGGCCTTAGAGAGAGGAAAAAACCAGCTTGGAACCCTGGGTTCTGGTAACCATTTCATTGAAATTCAACGTGTCACAAAACTATTCGATTCCAAAACAGCGTCAGCTTTTGGAATTGAAAAAGACCAAGTGGTGGTGATGATTCATTCAGGATCCAGAGGATTAGGGCATCAGGTCTGTACGGATTATATCAAAACAATGGTTCGATCGATGCCAAAGTATTCTATCTCGGTTCCCGATAAACAACTGGCTTGTGTACCCGTGAATTCACCTGAAGGCAAACAATGTATTGGCGCTGTACAAGCGGCAGCAAATTTTGCATGGGCTAATCGTCAATGTTTAACTCATTTTGTAAGAGAAGAATTTAAAAAGTCTTTCGGAATTGACATGGAATCATCGAACTTGGTTTATGATGTTGCTCATAACATTGTTAAATTTGAAACACATACGATTGATGGACGTAAAAGAAAATTAGCCGTGCATCGCAAAGGCGCTACACGAGCGTTCGGACCAGGCCACTCTGAATTACCCGAGAGCTTCCGCTTGACAGGGCAACCTGTACTAATCCCCGGGGATATGGGAACAGCGTCTTATGTTTTGGCAGGGACTGAAGTCGCCATGAATGAAACCTTTGGGAGCGCTTGCCATGGCGCGGGTAGGGTGCTTTCCAGAAAAGCTGCGATGAGGCAGGCGGGAAAGCGCTCAATACGAAAAGAATTGCAGGAAAGAGGTATCTACGTTAAAGCGGACAGTAAACGAACGATCATGGAAGAGATGCCGGATGCTTATAAAAACATAGCAGATGTCATCAACGTAGTGGAAAAAACCGGCATTGCTCGAATTGTTGCAGAATTACAACCTATGGGCGTATTGAAAGGCTAAACTGAGAGGATATTAAGATATTTTTGAACCTGGTGGCATTTCTGAATCAACCGTCAATAATTTAACGGTTTCAAAATTTTCGGTTGAAGCGGCAAGGAGCATGCCATTACTGGTTATACCTCGCATTTTCCGTGGCTCGAGATTGGCAAGAACCACTATCAATTTTCCAACCATTTCCTCAGGTTGGTAATACTCTTTCATTCCTGCAACCAAATGACGCACTTCATCTTGGCCAATATCAACCGTTAAATGAATCAATTTATCTGTATTTGGAACTGATTCTGCTGTTAGAACTTTACCGATCCGAATATCGAGTTTTTGAAAATCTGCATACGTGATTTGTTCCATGCCAACCTCCTAATAATAGCAATATTTGATTTCGCTCTCATCCACTTATTCGATTATTTTCAAACATCGAAATGAAATGAACGACATCGATCATTAAACAAGATATATGAAATTTGAAAAGAAACGCAAGCTTCGGTTCGATCATTGAGAATTGTCCGGAATCGTTGACTTTATTTGAATTTTGTGCAATAAGATTGAGGCGCATAACGTCAGATTAGGAGGCAAAAGTTATGAAGAAAATTGTAATAGGAATACGCAGAGAAGATAAAAACAAGTGGGAAACACGAGTTCCATTGATTCCAGATGATGCAGCGGAATTAATACGTGGTCATGGCTTTAGGATTATTGTTCAGCCGGCTATGAATCATCGAGCTTTTCCGGATAGTCATTATCTTGCGGCTGGAGCTGAAATTAACGAAGATCTGTCAGAAGCTGATATCATTATTGCTGTAAAAGAAATACCAGAAGAAAAATTCATGCCCAACAAGGCATATATGTTTTTTGCTCACGTAATAAAGGGGCAACCTTACAATATGCCCATGCTGAAAACGATGCTGGAAAAGAACTGTACATTGATAGATTACGAAAAGATTGTGTCTGCAGATGGAAAAAGGCTGATCTTTTTTGGCCGGTACGCAGGTATTGCGGGTTTGATAGAATCACTTAGTGCGTATGGAAAAAGGCTTGCCCTAGAAGGTGTCGATAACCCTTTAGCAAAAATTGAACAACCTTACCGGTATGCTTCGTTGGCGGAATGTATCGATAAATTAAAAGAAGTGAATGCGGAAATACTGGCAAACGGCTTGCCGGCTGAAATGAAACCTTTTATTTGTGGTATCACCGGCTATGGCAATGTGTCCATTGGCGCTCAAGAGATTGCTGAACTTTTACCTTTCAAAGAAATTACGCCGGATCAACTGCGAAAAGGATTGAAAAATTTACCCGAGTCAAAAACAGGAATGTATAAAGTAATATTTAAAGAAAAAGATATGTATCGACTCAAAGATGCAACCAAAGCATTTGATTTACAAGAATACTTTAACCATCCTGAGAGATATGAAAGCACTTTCGTTGAAGTGGCGCCGTTGCTGTCACTTATGGTTAACTGTATCTATTGGGCTGAAGCTTATCCACGGTTGTTGACAAAACAAGATATACGCAAACTATATAAATCATCCGATTCCCGCTTAAAAGTCATTGGGGACATTTCCTGCGATATGGAAGGCTCTGTGGAAGCTACCATTATAGCGACTGATTTGGATGAACCCTGTTTTGTTTATGATGTTGACAAGGATTCCGCAATTAAAGGTTTTATTGGAAATGGTCCAACGATCATGTCGATTGAGAATCTTCCTTGTGAAATTCCAATTGAATCATCATCAGGGTTTTCAAGTGTGTTGAAAGAATTGTTCTTGGGAATGCAATATGCAGATTTTTCTAAACCTCTTGATAAAATTGGCCTACCAGAAGAAATCAAAGGCGCTGTGATTGCATTGAACGGGAAATTGACGCCAAATTACGAATATATTGAAAAAAGCTTGCGTGAGCATGCTTGATGGAGGATAGGTTGATGTCGAAAAAAGTTTTGCTTTTGGGTTCAGGCCTGGTAACAGAGCCTTTTGTTGAATACATGTTGAAGCAGGAAGATGTAGAACTGACGATTGCTACACTAGAAAAAGAAAAAGCAGAAGCCATGATTAAAGGCCATTCGAAAGCTCAGGCTGTTTTCATGGATGCAACAAATTCGGATGATCTTGAGTCCTTGGTCAGCAAACATGATATTGTGATCAGTTTGTTGCCGGCGCCAATGCATCCTGGGGTCGCGCGCCTTTGTCTAAAGCAAGGTAAAGATTTGGTCACTGCCTCTTATGCAGGACCAGCCATGCAGGCATTTGATAAGGATGCACAAAAAGCCGGCCTTTTATTTTTAAACGAGCTTGGCCTGGATCCTGGAATCGATCATATGTCGGCAATGAAAATAATCGAAGACGTTCAAAGCGAAGGCGGGACGATCACCGGTTTTCGCTCATACTGCGGCGGATTGCCGGCGCCTGAAGCCAATACCAATCCTTTAGGATACAAATTTTCATGGGCGCCGCGAGGTGTTCTGACTGCGACAACGAATGATGCTCGATATCTATGGAATGGTAAATTAATTAATCTCCCTGGAAAAGACCTTTTTAAATCCTTTGAATCATTGCCTCTGGAAGGATTTGTTTTTGAAGCATATCCCAATCGGAATTCCATGCCTTATGCTGATTTGTACGGACTGAAAAACGTCCAAACGATGTACAGAGGAACGCTACGTTACCCCGGCTGGAGCCATGCCATGCGTACCTTGGTCGAGGTTGGCTACTTGGATCAAACCGAAAAGAAGCTCCCAGTTAAAACATACGCAGAACTCACCAGAATGTTGGCAGGAAAAGAAACAGGTGATCCCCGCGCGGCAATAGCTGATAAAACAGGCCTGGCAATTTCTGATCCAGCGATCGAAACCATGAATTGGTTGGGTCTGTTCAGTGACGATCCCATTGATCCATCTCAGAAAACTATCCTGGACCAATTAGCTGGGATATGCCTGAAAAAAATGCAGTATGGACCAATGGAAAGAGATTTGGTTGTCTTGCACCATGTTTTCCAAGCAAAGTATCCTGATAAAGAAGAAACTCTAACCAGTACATTAATTGAATATGGTATTCCTGGCGGCCATTCAGCTATGGCTAGAACAGTGAGTCTACCGGTAGCTATTGGAGCAAAACTGATTCTACAAGGTAAGATAGATGCAAAAGGTGTGCAGATACCTGTCTCTGAAGAAATCTATAAACCGATTCTGGATGAACTGGCGTCATTGGATATTCGTTTCATTGAAAAGAAACAGTGATTTGTTTGACTCAGGAAAATCGTCTGTCAGTTGTTATTCCATCAGCCGCTGCACCTGACGTTTTTGAAGAGGTATTGAGGTCGTTATTCACTCAGGAGCCACCTCCTTATGAAGTGATCCTGGTGGACGATGCTATGGATTCAAAAGCCTATTCTATAGCTGAACGTTTCAGTGCCGAACATCCTCTGAAAATTGTTAAAAACACATCAAAAGGTGTTTCTGCAGCACGAAATACTGGAGCAAAGGTATCCGAAGGAGATATAATTCTTTTTATCGATACGGATGTGGCGCTAAGTCCTGGATCGACTCGATTGATCCTGGATATGTTTACCAAATTTTCTGACTGTGATGGCATAGTTGGCGTTCAGAGTGCAAACCTGAGATTTATCGATTTTTTCAGTCGATGGAAAAATCATTGGATGCGGTTTACGTATCAGCGTCTGAAAGGTACTGTACATCTCTTCTATACGTCGTGTGCAGCTATTCGAAAAGACGTGTTTCTTCGCTCAGGGGGCTTTGACGAATCTTATATTTTGCCAAGCATTGAAGATACAGCGTTTGGAGCGGTATTAGGCAGAATGGGCGCTCATATTTATCCTTGTCCAGGTTTTGAGGTTGAACATGTTAAAGCCTATTCATTGGGATCGGTGCTAAAAACAGATTTCAAGAGATCGGCGGCTTTGGTGAAATATGTTTTGCGAAATTTGCTGACAGGTCATGGTTCAGGCTCAGAAAAAACATCCGTTCCCACCAGTTTTATGATGGGTTCAATTTTTATGATTCTTATCTGGATAAGCATTTTACTTGCAATTGTTGCGAGCCCTGTCTGGTGGATAACAGCTATTCTGCTGTTAATAGGATTGTGGGCTGTCAATAGTGCGTGGTTGAAATATCTTTATAAAGAAGAGGGCGTTGCATTTTGGCTAAAAGCGATTTTATTTCTACCTTTAGACGTCATGATTGTTGATGCTGGAATGCTTAAAGGCTTCATAGATTTTATTGGTGGTTCTTGTTATTGATGGGACTTTCATGAGAATTTTAATTTATTACAAGGAAGAAAAATGACGCTTCAGGATAAAATAAAACAGAAGTTAACACCGTTTGATGGCCGTATCATCATGATTGGCTGTGGAAGTGTAGGGCAGGTCGTTTTACCACTTATTGGCCTGCATCTTGGAGATGTTTATCATAAAACAGTTGTTTTATCTGCCGATGAATCCGGTCGTCGAATAGCTGAAAAGTGTGGAGCACAATTTATCCATTGCAATTTAACTCCGGGTAATTATCGTGCCGTCTTGAAAAAACAACTAAATAATGGCGATTTGATGTTAAATATGTCGATCGATATTTCCAGTATAGACCTGGCTAGATTATGTTCAGAACGAGGCGTTCTTTATGTCGATACATCCATTGAACCATGGCCTGGAGTATTTGATAATCCAATGTTGGACCTGCGACGGAGAACGAACTTTGCCATCCGTGCTAGAATTTTGGATCTCGCTAAAGAATTGGGCGCTGAAGCGCCTACAGCTGTGGTCGATCATGGAGCCAACCCAGGTCTTGTATCCCACTTTGTCAAACGCGCACTTCTTGATCTAAATAAGACTCTTCGAAATGAAAATAAAAGACCTGTAACTCGTGAAGATTGGGCCACTCTAGCCCATGATTTGAGAATTACGACTATTCAGATATCTGAGCGCGATACGCAAGCCGGTCAACGGCCAAAACGCCAGGGAGAGTTTATCAATACATGGTCAGTAGACGGCTTTGCAGACGAATTGATGCAGCCGGCGGAATTGTCTTTCGGTACCTTTGAAAAACGACGGCCGCAAAGAGCCCACGAACATCGCCCCGGCTCCGGAACTTTTTATCTGGAACGACCTGGGGCCAGCACCTTCGCACGAAGTTGGACACCCCTGATAGGTGGCTTTCAAGGTATGTTGGTTTCTCATGACGAAGCGTTTTCTATAGCTGACTACCTTTCAATACGGAAAAATGGCAAATTTCTCTATCGGCCGAGCGTTATGTTTGTTTACCATCCTTGTGATGATGCGATGCTGTCTGCTTTAGAATTGGAGGGACGGGGCTGGACTCTGCAGCCAACTTTGCGGCGTTTGGGAACGGATATTGTGGAAGGCATGGATGAGCTTGGAGTTTTATTGGCAGGTCACGAACGAAATGCATATTGGTATGGTTCTCAGTTGACAATTGAAGAAGCTCGTCGGCATGTCCCATATGCAAATGCAACAATTCTACAGGTAGCTGCAGGAGCTATCTCAGCAGCGATGTGGGCTATTGATAATCCTCGATGTGGAGTAGTTGAACCCGAACAGATGGATTACGAGGAGTGTTTAGCTATAGCTGAGCCTTATCTTGGCAAATTGGTTGGGGAGTTTACGGATTGGACACCTCTTGATGGTCGCGGCAAATATTTCCCGGAAAAACTGGATGTTGAGAGTCCTTGGCAACTTCAAAATATCCGTTGCAGACAGTGGTATGGGGAGTAATGGGCATATAAATTAAGGGTATTTTCTACGAGGTGAGTTGGCTAGAAAAATGGAGTATTGTAAAGAAGCGCTTTGAGAAGGTATACGACATGGCCGAGAAACAAAATAGCGTTAAAGAACGACATACACTAGCCCTGGCTGTCATCATCTGGACATTTATAGTCAGCATCAGCAGAGGCTTTCAGATGCCGAATGATTTTGCAGAAGCTCATTGGCTGCTGAATTATCGGTTTGGTTTTATAAAACGTGGACTTGTCGGCTCAGTATGCAGTCTTTTCACAAAAGCATTAAATTTTCGTTTAACACCGACAATTATTGCTATTCTCTCAGGTATAGTGCTTTGTATCATCTCTAGCGCTTATTTTTTCATCTTTGTCCGAACACTTCGACGACAGCAGCCTGAAACGGAAATATTGTTGTTAGGCGCCGTTTTCGCCTCATCGCCCTTTATTGTGATCAACGCTCATTGTTTTGGATACCTCGATTCTTTTCTCTATATTTTGACCATTGCATCAGTGATGATGCTTCTACGGAGACGACCAATTCTATCGGCGCTTTTTTCATCAGTGGCTGTCTTAATTCATGAATCCTATTTATTAATCGGTCTTCCAATGCTTTTTCTCACATCGTTGGTTACGTTTCAGGCGGAAAATAAAGGTAAAAATCGCTGGATGCCAGGTGTTCTAGTTATTGCTATTCCATTAGTAGTGTTTTTGCTTATGCCTTTGTGCCAGAGCCTGACGACGGATTCTGCAGTCCTTGGAGGTCAAATTGCCGAAAGAATGCGATCATTTGGTTTCGTACCAACTAGAGGTGATTGGATTGGGGAGTGTGAAACAATGTCTTTCATGGCTTTTTTTCGATCGCAACGTGTCGCTTTTGGTGAGCGTTTGTTGGATGACTCGGTACTGGCATCACTTGGTCCAACACTGTTGACTATTCTGGTATTTGTTCATCTTTCTTTCCGGATCCGCCCCCTCAGTCTGTTTTCTATTATTTTGTACAGCGTAATTTTAATTCCTCTTGCATTGCATGCTGTGGCTTGGGATGTAGCTCGCATATCATCGTACACAATCAACGCAGGGTTTATTGCCTGGTGGATTTTGGCGGAAACAAGAAAAGCAAATCGAGCACAGGATGCTTTCCTGCTCCTTGCGCTGCCAACATTGGTTATCAATATCTTTGGAAATGTTCCATTAATGGATGATGTAGTCGATCGTTTTTCCACTCCTTACCGACTTTTGTTCTATTCACCGACAATCGTGTTTGTTTTGCAGATAATTATTAAAAACTTGCAAAAGGATTGGTTGATGGAATTCAAAGGGAATGCCGACCGAAGATAGTGAACAGGCTCCAGAAACCCAACAAGGCAAACGCTTTCATAGACATGCCTAAAGATGCCAACCTGTTCAATGTCCATATTGGGTTATATTCAAATAGCGGGATAACCATAAGAATCCAGAAAAAAAGAATCATCATACCGGTAAAACTCTTCCAGAATCTATTTGGTTTTTCGAAAAGTAAATAAGCGGCAATAGGATAAATGGTGACCAGGTGATGATCCCAGGTAATTGGCGATATTAAAAGTGATGTAAGCAATAAATAAGAACAATCTCGTAACAATGCTCGGTCTGTACCAGGTTTATTTTTATTCCAGGTGTACAATCTATAAAACCCTAAAGCTAATATGGTTGGTAGAACAATGCAGGATACCAGAGTGATCAATTCAGGTTTTTCCCATAAACCTCGACTGTACTTAGTTGTCTGAAATATTCGGGATATGATTCCTTGAAGAGATTGATTGGGTGGGTCATATAAAAAGATACGCTGAAATTGATTAGGTGTTAAGCCAAAAGATGGCAATATAAAGCGTAGATAGAACCTGAAGTCATCCAAGCTCGACGCACAAACCGTCAGAATTGTTATGATAACAAATGAGATGATAGTCGAGCTGACGCATCGTACACGTTTTTTAAACAACAGATAGGGTAGAATAATAGCAGGCTGAGGTTTGATAGAAATAACCAGAGCCAGAGCGAAACCAGCTAGTATTTCAGAGCCTGTCATCAATAAGAACATAAAAGCGCAAATAAAAAATAGAATGATAGCGTTTATCTGCCCATGTCGAAAATTTACGATCAATGGGTGAGATAAGCATGTAATCGGAATTAAAAGTAGAAATCGTAAGAAAAACCTATTGGAACTAGATGGATAGCATCTCCGGATTATGAAATATAATAACAAGAGTGAAGACCAGAAGAAAACAAGCGATATACCAAACCATAAAAGCTGGACCGTTTGATAGCGAAGCAGGCTCAGTGGTTTGAATACCAATGAAACCAGAGGAAAGTAAACATAGGGATATATTGGATCAGAGAGTCCTACTTGCAGCGCCATTATCCTGATTTCATCCGGATGGTAAGGATTGACACCTTGTCTGAGCATATAACCGGCAACAAAATATGACGGGAGATCCACTGATCTATGGTGAAGCAACCACCAGCCGGGATAAAAGACAGATAAAATGATCGAAATTAACCCAAGCGTCAATATAAGTATTTTCTTAGTCCATGAAATCACTTAAATCTACCCATTTTTTCAAAGGCTTTTCCAAGCTCCATCTCTTAAAAATGTTACTAGAGCAACGTAGTCTATTCAATATAAATCAGAATCTTTCAGAGGCTAATCATTTTTAAGGGAAATAATTTTATTTGCTGGAAAAGATACAGTCATCAACCCCCAAAACCCTAGTAAAGCAAACCCTTTAAGCGAGGTTCCCAGTGCAAAAAAGCCGTTCACAGTCCATAAGCGATAAAAAGGATTAAGCGGGATCGCCATTAAAACCCAGCAGACCCCAAAGGCAATTCCAGTAAAGCTTTTCCAATAACTTATCGATCGATCGAACATCAAGAATACACCTGCTGAAAAGGTCATAATCAAGTGGTGATCCCAGGTGATGGGTGACAGCAAGATGGACATCACTAAAAGATAAGAACAATCCCGCAAGAGTGTATGGTCTGATTTAGATCGACGCTGATTCCAGGTGAAGACTCTAATAAATCCAATAGTTACAACTGATATCAACAACAAACTTGAAATCGGTCTTACAAGGTCAGCTCTGTCGATGATACCAGGCGTATACATCGTATTTTGAAAAATCCTGGAAACGATTCCAGCGATGGATTGATTGGGTGGCGCAAATAAATAGATTGGAGGAAATCGGGTTTCTATCATACTGAATGAGGGCAGAACATCAGTTAAATAGAAGCAAAAATTATCCCATCCAACTACCAAAGCCGTCAGCCCTGTTCCCACTATCAGTGCGATAAAGGACGAAACCGCACAGCGAATATGTTTTCTATATAAAAGATATGGAATGATGATGGCGGGTTGTGGTTTTATCATGATGACCAGGGCGAGGGCTAAACCTGCTGTAATATGAGCTCCTGTCATGATCAGGTATAGAAAAGCACAGATTAAAAAAAGCATAATCGTGTTTACCTGTCCGTTTTGAAAATTCATTACCAGCGGATAAGACAAACAGGCGAGTGGTATAAGATACAATAATCGTATTGGTAGAGAGGTTTTAATAGATGGAAAGCATCGGTAGGTGATTTGGGCTAGAAGGGCGATGGAAAACCAGAAAAAGAACTGTGATATCCCAAACCATAATAGTTGCACGGTATTGTATTTTATCAGGCTTAACGGCATGAACACTAAAGCGATGATCGGAAAATAAATATAAGGATAAACAGGGCCGGTAAGGCCAAGTTGCTGGGCAGTAAGACATAATTCGTCAGGATCATATGGATTGAGACCATTTAATGTCAGCAAACCGGCAACATAATACGAAGGCAGATCCAGAGATCTGTTATGTAACAGCCAGTATCCCGAATAACAAACCGATACTATGATCGATGCTACCCCCAACAACATTAATACGATATTTCTGCCCGATATCATTATACCATCATACTCGCCGGCTTTGTTCAATGAATAAGTGAATCGTCCCATTATTCAAACAAAATTTACTTTAGGATAAAAGCCGTTAAAAGTCGAGAACCCCTGTAAAGAGTTGGACAACCGTCAACTGACAAGTTCAACTGTTCGATGAAAACGGTTATTGCCGTTTTGGGATGTGGTACGTTACAATTAAAAACGGTTGAATGATATAACTTCATGAAATCACAGCAGGTTTTGAAAAGATAAATACTCGATAACATTTTTCAGGAGCAAGAAAAGTGGATGTAAAAGAAAAAAGAGCTAATAATAATTTGTTTCGTAATACGTTTTTTTATTTGGCTGTTATAATAATATGCTTTATGAACTTCAGTCTTGTCTTTAGCAGTAATAATTCATCCTCAAAAGGAACACCGAGTTCAGAATCCCGTTCAGGAAAACAAGGTAAACCCGATGTGAGCAAGATATATGGCAAAATTAAGATTGTTACAGCTTTTGCTGATTACAAAGTAAAAGTCGTCGATCACTTTCCTGATCTACGAGTAAAGGTCGTCGATCACTTTCCTGATGGTCCTGGAAAATGGCAATTAGTTGATCATTTTCCGGATTATACCATTCAGTTGGTCGATCATTTTCCGGATTTTACAATTAAATGGGTGGACCATTTTCCCGGTAAGTAACTATCGGTTAAAACAGGAGATATTCAATGCAACCATTGACTCATCAGACAGCTTGGAAAGCGCTGATTAAGCATCGAAAAGATATGGAATCGGTGCATATGAGGTGTTTATTTGAAAAAGACCCCGATCGCTTTGAGAAGTTTTCTTTACGGTTGGAAGATCTATTATTCGACTATTCTAAAAATCGTATTACCGAAGAAAGCATGGGGCTTCTAATGGCCTTAGCCCGTGAAGCCCAACTGAATACGTGGATCGAAGCGATGTTCGGTGGTGAAAAAATCAATTTCACGGAAGATAGAGCTGTCCTTCATGTTGCGCTGCGCAATCGCTCCAACCGGCCCATTCTTGTTGATGGCGAAGATGTTATGCCGGAAGTCAATCTTGTTTTGAAGAAAATGCGTCGATTTACGGAAAGATTACATAATGGGATTCTGACCGGTTTTACCGGCAAAAAAATCACATATATTGTCAATATTGGAATTGGTGGTTCGGATTTAGGGCCGGTTATGGTTACCGAAGCGCTGCGTCCCTATTGGATTCCCGGAATAGTTCCTTACTTTGTCTCCAATGTAGATGGTTCTCATATCACCGAGACATTGAAAAACTGTGACCCTGAAACGACCTTCTTCATTATCGCCAGTAAAACGTTTACTACCAGTGAAACTCTGGCAAATGCTGAGACTGCTAAACGATGGATTGTGCAAAAGTTGGGTTCTGAAAAAGCTGTTGCACGCCATTTTGCCGCCTTGTCAACTAACGCTTCCGGAGTAGAAGCATTTGGGATTGAACTGGAAAATATGTTTGAGTTTAAGGATTGGGTATGTGGGCGGTATTCTCTATGGTCAGCTATAGGCTTATCAATCGCCTGCACGATAGGGATGGATGCTTTTGAAGAGCTATTGGCTGGCGCATATGACAGTGATGAGCATTTCAGACTCACGCCTTTTGAGAAGAATATCCCTGTAATTATGGCCCTTTTAGGCATTTGGTATCACAATTTTTTTAACGCGCATACCCATGCAATCGTTCCTTATTATCAGTATATGCACCGTTTTCCTGCCTATTTTCAACAAGGAGATATGGAATCGAATGGCAAGAGGATCGATTGGGATGGAATGCCGGTTACAGATTATTCAACTGGGCCGATTATTTGGGGTGAACCCGGAACGAATGGGCAACATTCATTTTTTCAGTTGATTCATCAAGGAACACGTTTAGTCCCTGTAGATTTTCTGGCGCCAATTCTCCCATATTGGGTTATTGGTGACCATCATCAGCTATTATTGGCAAATTATTTTGCGCAATCGGAGGCTTTGATGAAAGGACGAAGCCTTGAGGATGTACAAGAAGAATTACAACAACAGGATATTCCGCTTGATAAGGTACAAACGCTAGCAGCTCATAGAGTATTTCCTGGCAATCGGCCGAGTAATTCTTTCCTGTTTACACGATTGGATCCCAGGACTTTGGGTCGGTTAATTGCGTTATATGAGCATAAAATATTCGTTCAGGGCATTATTTGGAGAATTAACAGTTTTGATCAATGGGGAGTTGAGCTGGGTAAGAAGTTGGCTGCCCAAATATTACCTGAATTAAACACGATGGATCACGTGAATTCACATGATTCGTCAACAAATGGATTGATAAATTATTATAAGACTGTTCAAAAACAGGCAGAAACAGATTCAAAGGCAAATACAAATCCTATTCATCAACACCCATCGCCTGGCACAGATTGTTAGAGTAGATAGCCAATTTGAAAAATGACCTGATTAGAATGACACAGAAAAAAATTATTTCTCATTTATTTATCAGTCTATTAGCGGTCATCTTGATAGTATTTTTAAATGGATGTGCTGCAACTCGATCCATGCTGGATACGTGGGAAGACCGCAGCCAGACACTGAGTCGCGGCCTAGCGGATATAATCGATGCGACAGATCGAGCTTTTGGTGAATCACGTATTAGCGATGAAGAAGAAATTGTTCAGGTAAGAGTAGATATAAACCCCATCTATTACTATAAAGATGGATTTGATATAAAAAGTCCGGTAAAGATCAGAGTCCCGTTACCGGCCATAGAGCGAAAAGCTAAATTTTTCTTTCAAATCGGTTCCAGTACTGATCCTCGAAAATCCCTTTGGGGGGCAGGAGAAGAGTTGGTCGATAACCGAACATTGACATCTGGTTTTCTCTTTGAATTGAGCAAAAATACAAAAACAGGTGTTAAGGTAGATTCCTACTGGCGAGACAATGGACCTCAGATGCGTGTCAGACCATTTATCCGATTGGAAATCAAGAAGGACCCCTTGCGGTTTTTTTTTGAAGAACAACTTTTATGGCGCAGTGACGAAAAATTCGGATCTCGAACATCCATTCAAATTAGCCATCTGATATCTGATAATTCCTTTTTACGTTACGCGATATCGGGCGAATATGGTGAGCTAAGACATGGCGCTGATTTCAGATGTGCATTATTATATCGACGTGCAATAAGTGAAAAATTAGCCTTATCAACAGAGCTTGGATCAGATTTCAACCCGCATTATGGGCCGGTAGACAAAAATACTATTTTCGAAAATGTGTCACCAGGTGAATTAGACAATGACAGGTTATTTAGTCGTTTTCAAATCATTGGAAAATTCCCAAGAAAGTGGATGGAATACGTGGTCGAGCCGGGTTTGGACTACTATTTTCATCATCAAAAACCATGGGATTACGGCATCCTTTTTTCTTTGAGAATCATTGTGTTTGAAGCTTTTCTGCGAGAACCCCAGGATTGATTGTTCAGAAATAAATCTATTGAAAACAAGACGTGATACACGAAGGCAAAACCTTGTTTTATCTCTGCTTTTATGATTATATTACAAATATTGAAATTCAAGGCGCCTGAGGGCCTCAGACATTATTTCGTTTGTTGAATAGTATATTCAGGGGAGAGGTTGATATGAGATCTAAATTAGGATTAGGTTCTGGGGATGTCATAATAAGAGCTATTTTTGCTTTAATGATCTTGGGAATCGGTTTGTGCAATGCTGAAACATCTGCTTTTATTTCTTCTGATTGCTCGGTCCATCCCGGAAAGAGTGTTTCCGTGTTCTGTGAGCCAGAGGAGTCTCTACTCACGAGCCAAATTGAAACTTTTTTAGAATCAAATACTTTTCATTCGAATAAAAGCAGAATCGATAATTCAAAAAGCTTTTCATTACCTAATGATAGAGGCGGCACGATAACCTGGGTATATGAAGACTGGAATGGATCTAGTGGAGCTATTGCATCTTCCTTTGCTGTCCCGGCTGATGGAAGTAGGGTTTATGCTGCGTGGTCTTTGAATAAAGAACGTTTTTCTGCCTTTGATGCTGAGGGTGATGGAACACCGATATGGGAGTTCGACTTGCTCGAATCAGGTAAATATTATATTTCCGGAGACCCCCAAATAGCGATCAGTGATGATGGAGAGCTTTTAGTCGGCAGTGTAACTGATAGAAAGCCTGTAGGCACTGACAATGGTGAATCGTTTGTATTGGGATTCGATATCACCACCGGCAATGAACTCTGGCGCTATACTATGCCGCCTACTGGAGAAAACCCTGATACGGGTGAGCGCATAGGAAAAATAACACTTTCCAGTGATGGGTCTCGAATCGCAGTTACAAGCAGTGGCTATCGAAATGATCCTGTTTTTGAACCTATTTATATCACGATACTGGACCATGCAGGTCAAGAGCTTCACCGGATCGAAATTTCCGATCCCGATGGGAAAATTATGTATCTCAATGCAATTCGTCTAAATCATGACGGGTCACTCCTTGTTGCGGATTTTCGATTGAACAAAAATCCAACTCATCAGATAATGGTTTGGAATATGGTTGACTATACTCTTCGAGATTCCTGGTCAGTTAATAACAGCCCTCCGCAGACTGAAATCGGTTTTTCTGATGATGGCTCTATTCTGGCAGTTGGGGATTTACGAGGAATTTTACGTATCTATGAATGGACAGAATCAGATTTTCAAGCTCATTATGTTGAAAAATGGTCTTATAAAATACCACCCGATTATTATATCCCCTGGGTGGTTGGTTTAGATGTCAGTCGTGATGGCAAAAAGGTTGCCATGGGCAGTTATCAAAGCAATGAAGAATCACAGACATATGGATATATTTATCTGTTTGAGACAGAAAAAGGACCAGATTCTCTTATAAAATCCTCGGATATGGGTGGGATGGTTGAATCTGTCAAATTTTCTGCTGATGGAGCGATCGTTATAGGGATCAGTTACGGTCCTTATCCGGAAAATCTGCCGGGCTATGATTTGATTGCCATGGATACTGAAACTGGAAGTGAAATATATCAAATGCCTGGTAATACACCCGGATCATTGATGGGATGTGCTTTAAGTGCGGATGGTTTACGCGTCGCAGCAGGTGGAAAACATGTTCATGCCTACCAAATGGGCTCTGGTGGATACGCATACTCCATCGCATTGATAAATGATCCGGAACCAACGCCATCTCCCACGCCAACCGATACACCTATACCGACTGAAACCCCAACACCACATTGCAAGACTCTTGGTTGTACAATAGAAATGCCGTCAAAGATGTTTAGAGCGGGCGACACGTGTTTTTGTAATGTCATAGTCTGTAATCCCGAGAATGATGTGTTTACCAATGTCCCGTTCTTTATGATTCTCGATGTCTACGGTTTGCTATTTTTTGCTCCTGAATTTAACGATTTTTCCTATTATCTAGAAGATATACATCCCGGAGAAACCGTGTTCCAAATCATACCCTCATTCCCCTGGCCGGATAGTGTGGGTGAAGCAACTGGGTTGATGTTTTATGCAGGTATGACAAATGAGTCTATCAGCGAGTTATTTGGCGAGATCGATATCTGGGAGTTTGGTTGGGAATAATCAAAAGGCGGCGGAAGTAACAATTTATTTCTAATAATCAAAGGAGGTTTTCAATGAGGCGTACACTCCAATCATTAGTTGTTTTCTTGCTGATTTCTGTTTCAAATATGTTGATTATAGAGATCGGGTTATGCAAATCAGATGATTTGTTCCATCAAGATTGTCCAGGAAACGAAACCATTATTGCTCATAAAAGGGAATATTCCTCTTGTCTATACCAGCCAAGAATGGCATTGGATCAATCAAGTTTGAGTAGTGATACGCAAAAAGGCATAGAATATATAGAGCTGCCAACAGGTATCAGCAGAGGCGGAACAATCACATGGTCATACGAAGATTGGGACGGCAACTACGGCGCGATCGTAAGTTCGATCGCTGTTCCGGCGGACGGAAATCGAGTATATGTCGGTTGGTACCTGAATTATGAACGTTTCTCAGCTTTTAATGCTGAGGGAAATGGGTTGCCGATTTGGGAGTATGATTTACTTGAATCCAATCAGTATCACGTGGACGGTGATGTGCAGATGGCAGTGAGTGATGACGGGTCGGTACTTGTGGGCGCTGTAACCGAAAGAAAGCGATCTGGAGAAGATAGCAAGGAGTCTTTTGTTGTCGGTCTTGACGTTGATTCTGGAGCGGAATTATGGCGCTATACTACGCCTGTTACAGGGGAAGAACCTGAAAATTGTGAGCGAATTGGTATTATTACACTCTCTGGCGATGGCTCTCGACTGGCTATTGTAAGCTATGGGTTCCGAAGTGATCCCATTTATGAACCCATTTTTATAACGATTCTAGATGGGGCAGGTCAGGAGTTGCATCGTATTGTAATTCCTGATCCGGAAGGACATTTTTATTATTTAAATGATATGAAATTAAATTATGATGGCTCTCTCCTGGCAGCAGATTTTCGTATGGACGAAAATCCAGATCACTTGGTTATGGTTTGGAATCTGGACGATTATTCTGAGCGAGATTCCTGGTCAATCATGAACAGTCCGCCGCAAACTGAAATCGGGTTTTCTGCTGATGGATCCATCCTAGCCGTTGGTGATCTGCATGGCCGTTTACGTGTTTACCAATGGCAAAATACAGGTTTTCGCTCCCAATACATTGAAAAATGGTCTTATACGATACCTCCTGATTATTACTATCCCTGGGTCGTTGGATTAGATGTCAGCCGTGACGGGTCAATGGTTGCCATGGGGAGCTATCAGTCTAATCAGGCTTCTGTGATCAGTGGTTATATTTACCTATTCGACACAGAGATTGGTCCGAGCTCGCTGCTCAAATCATCAAATATGGGTGGCATGGTTGTCATGGTGAGTTTTTCTGCTGATGGAACTGTTGTTGCAGGCGCCGGTTATGGCCCACGGCCGGAAACTGCGCCGGGGTATGATCTGATTGCAATCGACACAATAGCCGGGAATGAAATTTATAGGATGCCGGGAGATACCCCGGGATCTTTGATGGCATGTGCAATAAATGCTGACGGCACTAGGGTTGGTGCGGGCGGAAAACGCGTTCATGCGAATGAATTAGGATCAGGTGGATTCGCCTACTCAATTGAATTGACGACAGAACCGGAACCATCACCACAACCAACCAATACTCCATCACCAATACCTACAGCGACGCCATCACCTATCCCAACGTCAACACCAACTCCAACATATACGCCTGTTCCAACAGCTACACCGACCACTCCCCCTACACAGCCCCCGATTCCAACCCATACACCCGCACCACCGCCAACGTTTACTCCTACACAAAATCCAACTTCTACACCTGAGCCTACCCATACGTCAGCTCCGACAAATACGCCAGAGCCGACGATAACACCCACTCCAACGTTTACTCCTGAACCCGAACCCACGAATACGGCTGTTCCGACCAATACCCCGGAACCGAGCAGTACGCCAGAACCAACCTTTACGTCGGAACCCAGTCATACGCCTGAGCCGACATTTACGCCGGAACCCACTTCAACAGCTACACCGTCTTGTGGATCACTGGGATGTCGGATTGAGATGCCTTTCAAAGAATACAAAGCGGGTGATCTGTGCTATTGTGATGTTGTAATTTGCAATCCGGAAAAAGAAGTGTTTAACGGTGTTCCAATCTTTGTGATCTTGGATGTCTATGGTCAGTTGTTTTTTGCGCCGGAGTTCAACGATTTTTCATACATGCTGGAAGATATTTATCCTGGAGAAACTGTTTATAGCATCATCCCGCCGTTTAATTGGCCGAACAATGTGGGAGAAGCTTCTGGATTGTATTTTTATGCAGGTATGACAAATGAGTCGATCAGTGAGTTATTTGGAGAATTCGATTTTTGGGAGTTTGGTTGGAAATAAATATAAAACTGAATATTTTAATTATCTAACCATAATCCATTCGGAGGTGTTCCAACCGGTTATCAAAGCGATAATTGAGAATACAACCATCAATAACAAGAAAACGAGCTTTGAATAATCTTGCGCTTTCAAAGTTCCCAGTAGCATTGGCTGACGTCCCAGGTAAGCGGAAGCTGCGTAGAGTTCTTCGCCAACAAGCGTGTAGTCGCAGGCCGTAACAAAAAAGGGCAGTTGCGATACTTCATCCGTGCCGCCAATTTGAATGGCTCCTGTCATGGCGCCGGTTTCAGCCATGATCAATGATTCAGCCATAAACCAGCCCAACAGAAAAATCGTCGCCGGCTTTTCTCGAACCATTATACCGTTTACGCCGGCGGCATAGGCAAACTGATCAGGAACAAGATAAAAAACTTGGTTAGGATCATACATGTCTGGGCGACCTTCCGCTGAATAGGCCTCTTTTACAATTTCCTGAGCGATACTGAATACTATTGGATCAGTGTTTGGACAAATGATCCTGACATCGTAGTTGACTGTTCGACGACAGATTTCGCCTAAAATATTCAGCGCAGCAAGAGTTGCTACATCTTCGATAGATCCAATTCCTGGTACATATAAAACCGGACGCCCCATCTCTGTTGCACGGCCAATAGCGTCTTCGACAGCGGTCAAGCCCGGAATACGACGTACAAATAAATTTGCTCCTCTTCTGGCTGCATATATAAATCCAATTAAAAAAGCTGTAAATAAAAGTATTGAGATTAAAACCGGAATTTCGTCGAATTTGAACCAACGTTCAATCAATATGGGTTCCATAATCTCAGAATATGCCAGATCACCTTGATATACAGCCGCAACACGAAATCGATACTCAATATCTGGGTCCAAATTATCAATAAACCATTCTGTTGATTCAGTTTTTCCTATAATTTCCCAAATGTCGTCATCACCTTGAGCCTCGACAATGTAGTTGGAGGGTGATAATTCTGCAGTCGGCGCCGACCATTTCAAAAAAACAGACAAGGCTCCATCTTCGCAAAAGGCGGTCACATTGAAGTCTTCGGGAGGAGACAGATAAGTTGCCACCAATTCTTCTATGGAATCGGTTTGGTCTAGATCATAAGTCTCCGCAAGAATTGCCCCAAGATTTTCGTCCAAAAACAATTGAGCTGATAGTGGTGGTATAAAGCATAACGAAAAAATGAAGCTGATAAAAACAAGGTTTTTCATCATCAAGTACCCCTCAAGTTACCGTTTTTAAAATAGGCCTGAAAAAGAAATAAAGCAATAATATTTCTTGGATAAAGATACTTTAAACCTGTTTCGAGCAGACAATTGAACGCTTTTAATTATTTTCTATCCGGCTTGCAGCCTATGAGTATTTAAAAGGCTGGACTTGTTTACGAATAGTCCCAAGGAAACTTTATATTGTTACTATACTTAGGATTCCTGGGAATGGTATTCTATTTATGTTGTATTAGCTGAATGTTCAGCGCTGAGAAATAAGCAATGCTAAAGATATCCTAATCTTTTAAGAGCTGGTAGTCGGATTATGTGTTTGACGGACGATGTGGTTTAAAGACAGTGATGTGGCATGATAATTTACCTTCATATGAAATGGATCAACTGAAACATGCCAAAATTGCTGTAGTCATACCCGTATACAATGAAGCTCCATTTATAAAAAACGTTCTGCTAGGTATTCCTGAATGGGTGGAATGGATTATTGTTGTCGATGATGCCAGTACTGATGATAGTCAAAAGATAATCGCATCTATAACTGATCACAGAATTCAATATGTCGCACATCGATCGAATATGGGGGCCGGCGCTGCTCTTATTACAGGATATAAAAAAGCTTTGAGTCTAGGTTCAGAGGTAGTTGCGGTGATGGGTGGGGATGGACAGATGGACCCGCTAGACCTTTCTCGCGTTGTTATCCCCGTTGTTAAAGGGTGGGCAAATTACGTCAAAGGAAACCGTTTTCTCTATAATAAAACAACTGATAAATTCAACGCTGGTCTGAAGAGCGAAAATAAAATACCGTTTTTACGACACATCGGAATCCGTTTGTTTACCTTCATAACTCAATTAGCTGCGGGTCGAAATGATTTTGGAGACTCTCAATGCGGTTTCACTGCTGCCGATAAAAAACTATTGGAAACTCTGAATCTAGACTCGATGGTTCAGCGATATGGATTTCCCAATGACATGATTTTAAGCGTGACTAAGGCCGGATTTTCTTTAGCAGAAGTGCCTGTCAGACCCGTTTATAGAAATGAAAAATCAGGGATCAAGCCATGGCGTGATCTACCTTCAATCTTTTTTCATATTCTAAAAAGAAAGATAGACCCTAGCCCGATATCCAACAAAAAAGAGCGTGTCGTTATGTTGACGACGTCGTTCCCTCGATATGAAACAGATCATGCTGGAAATTTTGTTGCTGGATTAGCATCGGAATTAGCTAAAAACCTTCCTGTCACGGTGATTGCGCCGGATTATCCGGACGCTGTTTGGGCCCCCCCCGGAGTGTCTATAAGGAGGTTTCGGTGGAAAGGTTGGGATGGGAAAAATTCCTTGGCCTATGGATATGGAATTATCGAGAATTTGTTTGCGCATCCTTTTTCGATTTTACTCCAAATGCCTGGTTTCCTGGCGGCGATGTGTTCAGTTGCTGCTGCAGAAATACGGAAAAATGACATGATTCTCACCCATTGGCTGATTCCAAGTTCTTGGATAGCTGCAAAGTATTCAAAGAATAATCAGCATCTAGCTATTGCTCATGGAAGCGATATCACGACGCTTGAATTTTTGCCTTTGATTTTCAGGCGAATGGTCTTGAATAAGATCTGGAATCATACCAACAGTATAATTACAGTCTCAAACAATCTCGCTCAACGGTTGAAAAAAATGAGCTCGAGTAAAGCCAAAATGACTATCACAGTTATGCCGATATCGATTGATAACAAAACGTTTAATGGTATTCGTCGAAAAAAAGAAGAAAAAGAAAAATTGACATCACTATCGAGTTTAAAATGCCAAGATGAAGATCGACAAATTCTGAATATTCTGTTCATGGGGCGCTTAATAGCTGTGAAAGGAGTTGATGTTTTGTTAAAAGCTCTTGAACATATAGCGGAAATTCAGCATAAATGTTTGGTTCATATTGCTGGTGACGGACCGCTTTTATATGGACTTGAACAAACAGCCAAATTATCAAATCTTCCTGTCGTCTTTCATGGACGAGTTTTCGGTAAAGCAAAGGAAGAACTATTTATTATAAGTGATATAGGTGTGGTTCCATCTATTGTTACAAATCGTGGCAGCCAAGAAGGGATGCCAATGATTTTATGGGAATTGATGGCTTCAAAAATTCCGGTGATAGCCTCACGAAGTGGAGGAATGCCTGATGTGTTGAGGTCTGATTTTAATGGATTACTATTTACGCCAGGCGATTCGATAGATTTGGCAAAAGCATTGGATCATTTATTGACGAACTCTGATAAAAGGTTGTATTTGGCTAATAACGCTTTGGAGACGGTTAGAAAACATAATATTAAGCATTTTACTGCTTGTTGTCTGAATAGTTTTAAAAAGAATGAATAGAGATATTCAGTTCATCAATAAAAAAGGCCGGCATTTTGCCGGCCTTTAGGCATCTATTCAGTTTATATGATTACAGGCATGGTCCCCAACCGAAGGTAATGACATCGTAATCACCAACGATTGCATTGAGTTGCGTGTTCGTAAGAGCGCCGTAGAAGTTGACACCGTAGTAAGAGCCTTCAATATCATTCGGCCAAGTAAACTCGGGGATGATCTGCTTTGTTGACCAGCCTTCAGGTAGCAGCAAGAGATCGTAGTCTATTCCGGTATCGGTCCAGCTTGGAGCGAACCAGAACATACCTTCTACTTCAAGGATAACCCAGAAGGGCAGATACTGTGAAGCCTCAGGGTTACAGATCTTTGCTGTCAAGAAACAGGTGTCCCCACCGCAGAAATAGTCGCTGCCCATATCCAGGAAAACTGAGAATGTGACACATGGGTCGGTATCATCGGGAGTAGGTGTCGCTGGAGGTTCAGTCGGTATGGGTGTATTGGTTGGCACAGGAGGTTCGGTCGGCTCTGGCGGTTCAGTCGGCTCTGGCGGTTCAGTCGGCTCTGGCGGTTCAGTCGGCTCTGGTGGTTCAGTCGGGAAGGGAGTGGGTGTAGCAGGTACTGGCGTTTCGGTTGGAACGGGTGTCGGTGTATAGGGGCTTTCTTCTGTTGTAAATGTCCAGAGAGGCCCGGTTGTTTGGGCGAATGCGTCATCTTTTGCGATAACGTACCAATAATACGTCGTCGAATACTCAAGAGTTGAGAGTGAATAAAAAGTATCTTCAATGCCGCTAACCACTAACGGGGGAGTTGCGGATGGTCCGAAATAAACATCGTATTTAACAGTGTCGCCCGGATCAGGGTCCCCACCGTCCCAGGTCAGTTCTGATGTGTTGATTGGAACGTCAGGAGCGCCATTTTCTGGGAATGGATTTGAAGGAGCATAGGGCGGATTATTTTCTTCGTCAGATGTTGTAAACGACCAAATCGGTCCTTCGGTTTCAGCGCCCCAGTTATCTCGCGCTGTGATTGCCCAGAAATACACGACACCTTCATCCATTTCACCTGGATCATAAGTATCGTCTGGAATATCAGTGGCAACCAATGGCGGCGGATTCACTGTTCCGAAATACACGTCAAAGGTTAGCGTGTCACCTGGGTTCGGATCATTACAATCCCAGTTAAGGACAGCATTTATATCTACGCCTGTAGCGCCATCGGGAGGTATTGGGTTGACCGGTTCATAGGGTGGATTGTTTTCAATCGTTGTAAAGCTCCAAATCGGACCTTCTGTTTCAGCATCCCAGTTATCACGAGCAACGATCTTCCAGAAGTACTGTTCACTAGGGACAAGGTCGCCAAGAGGATATTCCGTATCGGTAATATCTTCAGCCACCAGTACAGGTGTCGCATCGGTTGAAAAATACACGTCATACACAACGGTATCTTCAGGATCAGGATCTCCACCTGTCCAGGTCAAGATCACACCTGTCAACGCAATATCGGTAGCCCCGTCTGCTGGATGAGGATTACCCGGCTCATAAGGTGGCTCATTTTCACCGTAACCACCCAAATCGGTTGATGTGAAAAAGGAATACAATCTGGCATCAGGAAGAACTGATATCAAATCCCATGCTAAAGGTGGCCGTAATTTCCGATTGGATGAAAACTCTTTATTCTCCTGCAATTTATCAGGGGTCAATAAGGCAGTTTCCGATGATAATTTCTGATTGATATAATAACGACGAGCTTTCAGAAAATCACCAATGGCATGTCCACGATAGAGAACCGACATCGATTCAACAGCATTCAACAGCTTTAATTGGTAGTCTTGGTTGCTTAACAATACCGTCTGTTGTTGCATGTTCACTGCAGCAGATAGCGAACAGAGCGATATTGTTACGCCTAGAACAAAAAACATAACACGCTTCATATTTAACCTCCCTCTTAAAAAGATCATCAGCTATTTTTACCATAACTATATTTTCTAGTCAAGCTTTTTTTTATCTTTTTTTTCATAGGTCTGAATTTAGATTTTGATAAAAAGGAAGCGTTAATCTTTAAAATATTGTATTACAGAATTAAAAAACTACATGATATAGTATACATGGAGACATAATTATTTCTCCTTAGAAAAATCAACGATACGCGACAAAATGGTAAAACTTGAAAGGAAAAGGGAAAAAATCAGCATGATTGGAGCTAGACTTGGGCGGCTTGTCATGATTTGCCTGATTGTCGAGGCTCTTTATCTTATTTTGGCTAATGTTATGTTAGGAACCGGAATTCTTAAAAATATATTGAATAGACGACCGGAAAAATATGAATACACTTGGACTCATGCTTGGAGTATCGTTCCCGGAGTAATATATGTCAGAACGTTTCAAATGCAAAATCGGTCGCGTTCTATTGCGTGGACGCTTTCTATTGATAAGGCACGTTTCCGAACAGCTTTGTGGGTTCTTCCATTTCGAGATTTTCGTATCTATCAATTAAAAGCATCAGGTGTAGAGGCCAATATCGAGAAAATCCATAACCTGTCTGAACAGCATCGCCAAACTCAATCTCTAGAAAATAGGGAACCTGCTGAGATACAACTGTTAGAACACTATCCGCAAGATCTGAAAACGAATCGTCCTCAGTGGCATATCGATATAAGGAATGCAACGTTTGACACTGTCAGATCGATGAAATTCGAAGGGTATCTATGGGAAGGAATCGGGCTGATCCAGGGTCAACTTGATATGATTACCCGTGATAAGCTGATTATTCGACAATTGAACACGGATCTTAAAAACGGGCAGCTCAGTTTTCAAAACACAGTCATTGCAGATAATTTTCAGATTCATACCTCTTTAGAACTCGGTCCATTTATCCCTAGAAAAAATCCTGGTGCAGCATTCATGGATTACCTTGTAGGCAATATTGCTGTTGAAGGAGGTATAAAAAACTTTGATTTTCTTTCTTATTATCTGAAAAACATCGATTGGTTATCAGTTCATGGAAATGGGCTGATCAACGCAAATCTGTATTTTGATCGAGGATTTTTAACGGATAGAAGCCATCTATTCATAGAGTCAAACGATTTATCTGTAGACATGAAAGGGTGGGCATTCAAGGGCTTGGGAATGATCGATGGAGAGGTCAAGAAAACCGGCGATGATCTGGAAAGCATTCTTCTACTGAACTTGAAAGAAGTGACTCTTTGTAACAGCTGTCAAGATAATGGAATGGTTTCTCTTCCAGATATTAACCTGGTGATTAAAGGTAAAAATATTAAATTAACCAATGAGACTCCTCCAATAACAGCAGAAATAGATATTCTGGAAACGGCAGTCAATGATTTAAGTATTTATAATCGTTTGTTTCCATTAAATTCCGGTTTCAAAATTCTTCCTGGTGGATATGGATCTTTGGCGGTTCATATAGAATTAACGCATGACCTAAGCCAAGCTGAATTAGCTTTAGAAGCCAAAGAAATCGGGCTGAACCTTGGCAATGAATTGTTCAAAGGTAATTGCCGTTTTAGAACCAGCTTGGAAACCACCGATCCAGCTTTCCGTCATATTCAACTAAAAGAAGCCGAACTTCGAATTGATAACATGTATCACACCCTTTCCAATACATTGTCATCAGATTTATGGAGCGCCGAAATAGCGGTCTCAGATACCGAAATGATCTGGGATGATGTTATAAACCTAAACAGCGATATTCATATTGCCCTATCGCACTCACAACCTTTAATGGATATATTTCTAAAAAATAAAACTCAGTGGTTCGATGATTTAATTCATTTTGAAAATTTACAAGGTAGGGCACAGTTGCAGTTGGATTCATCCGGTTTGATACTACAAGACGTCACGTTTACGGGTGATGGAATAGTCACCAAAGGCTTTGGAATCGAACCTTTCACTGTTTATTCTTCAAGCACGCAAGCTGATTTGAATAATGGATTTTCTAATCTACATATTAAATTCAATATTCCTAGGTCAACGATTCCAGATTTGAGTATCATAAATGAGTATCTACCCAAACATTCCGGGATTTCCATTTTTCCTGGAACAACCGGCCAGATTCAAGTGGATGTTGATATCAAAAATGGCGCTGGAAAATCTTTTTTGATTGTTTCTGGAAAAAAGACCGAGTTTGCTCTATTGGACACGCATTTAAGAGGTGATCCGGAAATTCGTGTAATTCTTGATACTAAGGATGTGTTATCAGGTCGTTTTGATATTGTAGATACTGAGATTTCACTAAAGCACATGGAAGATATTGAGATGGGGACTGAACCAGACTGGTGGATGAGCTTCGAGGTAGCTCAAGGCGAATTGATTATAAGAAAACCAATTATGTTTACAGGATTATTGAAGTTAAAAATGCGGGATACAGGGCCGATACTGTCGGTGTTCGAGGATAAAAATCGAGTTGTTAGCTGGCTGGGCGATGTTTTCCTGATTGAAAATATTGACGGAGAAGGGGCTATTGTTCTCAACAAGAAGGGTTTTGGAATAGATTACATGGATTTGAAAGGTGAACATTTGCTGGTCAAAGCCAAGTTAAGCTTTTCTCAAACGGCCAAAACCGGCATTTTATATGTGAAATTTCGTGGGTTGTCTATTGGTGTTGAAATGTTGAATGGCCAAAAAAACTATAAACTATTTCATCCACGCAGATGGTTTGATAGGTACCAATGGTCAAACCATTAAAAATTGAATTTTCAGAATTACTATTTAAATCTATTTGGAATAGGCTCCAGTATCCATTTAAATTCTAATTTACCAAGCAAAGAATGACATTTTAGCATAAAAAAATCTGTCTGTGAGTCTATTATCACCTGATCTTCTAGGTCTGTTTTTGGAAAAACAACTCTGAATACTGTCTTGCCAATTGTCATTTCTTCAGGAAACATCCAAACTTGATCAGCAGAAATATCTATTTCTTCAACTAAAAATGGGCGAACACTATCTCCCCGATTGTTTTCCAAAGTCAGGTTCCAAACAGGGTTTTCACCAGTGAGTTTGCACCAATCCTTCTGATAACAATAAAGACAAAGATAAAACTCATTGCCATTTTCAAATTGACGGATATTTCGTTCAATTATTCTATCAAGGGAATCGCGCGTGGGGTTCAAACGGTCACGAACTACATTAATAAACGCCTGGCGTACTTCCCAGCCCAAATAAACCGCATGTCCATCGGCAAGACTAATGAATCGTTGATGAATTTCATCATGCATACTCCAATGACGTAATGCAATCTCATAGTCAGCAAGCTGATACACCGTATCCTGAGGTGTCGAAAAATAACGGGGTTTGATACAACCAGACAGCATGAATGACAAGGAACAGGCGAAAATTAAAATAAGATTTGATAACAGTTTTTTCACCGATTAGACTCCTTATAATATCCTGAAATTTATCGGGTTGCCAAAAAAATCCGTTGTTTCATAGGTCTTGGGAATAGAAGGTAAAACAATAAGTTTTGACTCTTTTAAAACGGTCATAGCTCCGAAATCCAACGTATTGACGCTGCCTACAAGGTCTATGATTACCAGAGTGAAAAATTTTTCATCGGGTGCGTTATGAATTATTACTTCTACATATTCATAAGGCTGGTCAGCTCTAAGTGGATATAATCTGTATCTAGAGGCCGAGTTTGTTTCTTCCAATAGAAGAATACGAAAATAGGTGTTCAAGTTTGAAGGCGATAAAATAGCCAAAGGGGACCAAATAACTGCGTGCTCTGCAGATAGATCGACCATGGCCTGCTGGGTATCCGGCAACAGCATCATGATGTGATGTCCATCACAAATTATTCTATTTTGAGGCTCGCTAGTGTAAACCCATTCAAAACGATCTGGTTTTTGAATATGCAGTCTTCCTTGTGCCTGTATTTCCATACCGGTCGCCATGTGCTGATTGGCTTGTTGAAACATTAAATAATAATCATTGCTCGAATCAAGCTTTTCAACAAGTTCGTTCAATTTGTCCCGTGAAGATTCCAGGTGTGCAGTCTTTGTAAACACAAAAAGTGAACAAAAAAGAAGGAGCGCTCTTAAAGGGTACGATTTAGTCATAAATACCAGACTCCTCAATATCATCGAGGCGTCCAAGGTATTCATCCGGCTCTACCAGGATGTCTCGAGTCTTCGATCCGATGTGTGGACCTACAATTCCGGACAATTCCATAAAATCAATCAATCGGGATGCTCGGCTATGACCGATTCTCAAGCGTCTTTGAAGCATTGAGATTGAAGCGACTCCAGAAGACAAAACAAGCCTTACTGCATCGTTATAAAGCGGGTCATCTGTATTTTCCAGGTCATCATCCGGATTTATCGTTGATTTGAAAATGGACTCCTTCTGTTCATCTTTGGGTTGATGCCTTAAATGCTCAACTAGACGCTTTATCTCAGTTTCACTTATGAAAGCTCCGTGAAGGCGTAGCAATTGAGACGTGCCGGGAGGCATAAAAATACAGTCGCCCAGGCCAATTAGTTTTTCAGCGCCAACCGTATCTAAAATGGTGCGAGAATCAACTTTTGACGCAACTTGAAATGCTAATCTACAAGGCAAATTGGCTTTGATTACGCCGGTAATGACGTCAACAGAAGGTCTTTGAGTAGCAATGATCAGGTGTATGCCTGCAGCTCTAGCCATTTGGGCCAGACGCTGTATCGCGTCTTCAATTGTAGATGCTGCCGTCAGCATCAAATCCGCCAGTTCATCGATAACGATGACCAGATAGGGAAGAGGATTGTTTTTATTTTCACCGTCATACTGCGGAGAAACGACTTTGGCATTGAACTGATCGATGTTTCTGACTTTTTCTTTGGCAAGTAAGCGATAACGCTCCTCCATCTCAGACACAGCCCAATTTAAAGCATCAGGTGTAATTTTCGGATCGGTAATGACAGGTTCTCGTAAATGAGGTATTCCGTTGAAATCACTTAATTCAAGCATTTTGGGATCGATTAAAAGCAACTCTAGCTCCTTAGGCCGAGTAATGAACAGAAGGCCCGCAAGAATCGTGCTGATACAAACGCTTTTACCAGAACCTGTTGCACCGGCGATCAACAAATGCGGCATTCGCTTTAAATCACTGATATAAGGCCTGCCTGCCGTGTCTCTACCTAAAGGCAAACTCAATAGTGATTTAGCTTTTGCTTTTTGAAACTCTTCAGATAATAAAATTTCTTTTAAATTGACAAGCTCTCTGTTCTGGTTAGGAATCTCGATACCAAGCGCCGACTTTCCCGGTATCGGTATCACACGAAGACCGAAACGGGAGCGCATTCCCAAAGCCAGGTCATCCGATAAAGAAATCACTTTGGAAATTTTTATTCCAGGTGCAGGCTCAAACTCATAACGAGTAATGATTGGACCGGGGCTAATCTCGGTAATCCGACCATCTATACTGAATTCATTCAATTTTCCAAGCAGCTTTTCAGATTTAGCCAATAATTTTTCATAGGTTTCTTTTTCGAAGGCTTCCGGCTGATTATTCAACATCATTATATCCGGATACTCATACTCTAAGACACGTGTAAATGATGATTTTGAATCAATGGACTGATCATCCGAGGATTCTTCTTCCAAGGACTCTGAATCCGTTTCTGGTGAAACCATGAAATATGAGTCGTTTATGTGTATCGGTATAACATCGGCCGGACTCGATGACTGCATATCTTCAGGTATATCAAAAGGCTTTTCAGGCAACTTTGAAGGTTCGACCAAAACATCGGTTTGACGCTTTAGCTTGCCTGTTTTACTAGTCTTTTGAGATGGCTGGGATATTTCTTGTTCAATTTTTTGTTGTCGAGATTTTTTACGGTGTTTTAACCATAGTGTCAATCGCTGTTTGAATCCAATATAAACAGAGCTGAAACCGCCGGCAATTTTTGAACAAGTCTGAGATAGGATACGATAATATGAGATTCCGGTTAAAAAGGTGACAGCGATTAAAATAGACGTTATCAACGTCAAAGTGGTGCCCAACTTATCCAGGTGCTGATTCAAGGGCGATACAAATTTATCACCTAGCCATCCTCCTGCCGAATGGGAAATATCTTTCCAAAAAGGGGAGTTGGAAAGCAGGTGACCAGACAATGCAGTGCCGGCAACCAAAAAGAAAATAACTCCGACTAGTCGAAGCGCTTTGTGTTCAATCTGTCTAAATCTGAAAAAAACTATTCCTATGACGGCAAGAAAAATGGGGAAGGATATGGACAAGAGACCTAAGCTGACAATAAGAAATTTTGCCAACAGGGCGCCGGCATGACCACATTTACTAACAGGAACGTGACTCTCATCCATTTGGATGGTTGCCAATCCGATAGCTAAAAATATACTAAAGCTGATTAAGATAATACCTAATGATTCAAAAAAAAGACGCGATTTGAAAAAAGCAGTAAAGGTATCAAAACAAGAACGTAATAAAGATTTCTTGGGCGAGTGAGTCCTGTTGTTTTTAGATTTATGTTTGCTTTTTTTCAACTTTGTCCCCGAAACCTCTCAGACTTTTCCTCTTTATGCATTGCTTTTTTTAAAGATAGTTCAACCATGTTTCCGCTATAAATAAATAGCCGGAATCATTGAAATGTGCCCAGTCCGGCTCTTTTGTTTTTGAATCGTAAGTGAAATAACTGGGAAGAGGCATAGGTGCATCTAAAAACGCTTCGCCAAGATCAACCAGGATAACACCCTTTGAAAAAGCAAGATCGCGGATTTTATCATTCAACTCATCGATTTCATCTTGAAGATGAGCACGTCTGGATGCGGGATTGACAGGTGTCAATGTTGCAAGGAAAGGGATCGAATAGTAACTTCGAACAATATCGATAATCGTTGTCAAATACTCAATCGTATGACAATCATTATCGTCACAACCCGATGCTCCTGGATCGACGATATCGACTACTCCAAGCATTATCAAAGAATATTGCGGCCCATGTGTTCTCACTGCATTGCCTATTTGGTAGCTGCCGGTATAGGTATGGCAACCTGAAAACCATGAAATTTCTTTCTCACAAAACACATTTATCTGGCTTGATCGAGTTTCTCGTAGCATCCGCTGTAACTGACGGGGATAACCGGCATATCCGTTTTCAAAGTCAGATGCTCCGTATCCTCCCGTTATCGAGTCACCAAAAGCCATATAATTTAGAGCGGCGATTTTTGTTAAACGGAATGCGTCACTAAAGCCACCCGGATTTCCAGATTCATCAGGACCTGCCACACGCCAATACAAGGTGCCATAAAAGGAATCCCAGATAGCCTGAGTAATCCCAACAGAGTCGAATGAGAATATCGGCAAAGTTGTTTGAATATAACTTCCACCAGCAGGAAAAGGTTCATTGTTATAGACGAATTGAATATGGTATTCGTTAGGATGATGCGGTAACGGTTTCCATTCAAAAACTGGTAGAGGACTGGATGAAGGATAGCGGCTTTGGTCTGGGGGAGTCAAAAGTACCGGTGGTTTCATAACTGTCTTTGTAAAACTATGGGCTTCTGTTGCTGGAGTGGGCACCCAACCGTTCTCCAATCCCCAGACTCGCCAATAATAAGTACCGATAAAGGGGTCCCATAATTTCTGATCGCCCATGATATTACAGTCGATAACCGAAGAATCTATCTCATAAAAACCGAAAGATTCAGTGAATTCTTTGTCGGAAGCAAATTCAATTGCAAAACGACGGATAAAAGGTTCAGATGTCCATTTGAAAACAGGCATAGGCTTTTTAGGCAAAAAACGAGCATCATCAACAGGAGATACGATTTCCGGAGCCAATGCAACAGATTTCGAAAATTCTATCGGCTCAGACCACTCGGTGGGTAATTGATTTTTTTGAATGGCTCGAACTTGAAAAAATAAATAGATACTCAAGGTGTCCCATATTTCCTGATCAATCAGATCTGATAAGTCCCAGAAACACTCGGTTAAATAAACTGAAAACGATTCATCAAAATCACTGCTCAGAGCAAATTGCAGTTCGTATTCGACAGCTCCCGGTACTTTTGTCCACTCAATACGAGGCGGAATAGTGCCTGGAATATATCGTGATCCTGTTTCTGGAAAAGTAATTTCAGGTGGATCAACTCTACCAGACGAAAACCGAAAAAAAGCTTTTACCGGGTTGCAAACAAATACTGAAATCAATAATAAAACTAACAAATGGTTAATATATTTTTTCATTTTTACTCACTGCCTTTCCAGCTAGATAAAACGCTATTTTATAATAAAACAACAGTTAGATACAAGACAACCAATGAAAAATGGTGGTTATAAAAAGCTGATTCAACGAAAATTCATCATGAATGTAATCAGTTTATGTCGTATTGCGGGCCGCAGAACACCGAAATCAACACGAATCATCCAAGCTCCTTCAGATGTCTGCACCTGCTCGATTACGTGGCCTGATAACAGGATGATTTCATCTTCTATAGCAAGCTCGAATTCTGCTATATGTGGGTCTTTCAACGGCTGCTGAAGTTTGATTAATGCGCCATTCTCAGATAAATCGACAGTCTGTGCTAAACCGATGGCGTTCGTCTCCCCAGTGTCCGACTTGCTTCTAAAGGAGATTAGATTGATGGTTTTTAATCTTTCCGAACGGCGGCGCTCTTCATTTTTATTATTCATCACTTTTAATACTCCCCAATGCCAGAGAATCCTTCTCCGATATGTTCTTTATAAAAAACAGTGGTACCCGTCAACCTTTTTCAATATGAGCGTTCACATAATCAGTGATTGTGCTACAGAACAAGTTTGAACATTCAAACTAAAAAGCGTTATGTACAAGCGGTAAAAATCTTGTCAATCAGGGGCAATGCAAATGTATTGAAATGTATCTTTGTTTAATTGGCGCTCTTTACACATCATAGAGTGGACCTTGCCCCAAACCTCGAATAAATTGGTAAACATGCGGATCTTTTGAATGGATGATGTCGTCAGGCGTTCCAACAGCGTGTATGTTGCCGTTGTATAAAAAGGCAATTCTATCCCCAAGCCGGAATATTGTATTCATGTCGTTAGAAACGATCAGTGAGGTGATACCAAATTGTTTATTGATCGATAGAATCATATCGACTATGGCATCTGCAGTGACAGGATCCAGGCCATCGGTAGGAGAATCATATAGTATGATGCCTGGTCTATGCGTCAAAGCGCGAGCAATACCGACACGTTTCTGCATACCTCCGGACAGTTCGGACGGCATCAAATCATAGGATTCTTCAAGGCGTACGAGCTTTAAATTGTCACGAACTCTCTGTTCAATTTCTGTTGCTGTCAGATCAGTATGATTGGCCAGATAAAAGCCGACGTTCTGTGCGACGGTCATTGAATCAAACAAAGCGTAATATTGAAAGAGCATGCCGATATTCTTGCGAATTTCCATTAGTTCGATATCTGAAATCATCCCAATATTTTTGTTGTTGATAAGGACTCGACCAGAATCGGGCTTGATAAGACCCTGGCATAATTTTAACAAAGTGGTCTTCCCACTGCCTCCAGGACCACAGATGATAACTGATTCATTGTCTGCGACATGAAGGTTTATTTTCTCCAATACAACTGTGCATCCAAATGATTTATGAACATTTTCCAGTTTGATCATACTGAAAGGCTGACAATCTATATATTTACATGAGCCACATATCAGCGGGTCCGTTTTCTATTTTTCTTTCGATCTACATCCTTTTTAGGTGGAGGGCGAAGAAAAGACACTATTTTATGCTTCAGGCTGCTTTGCTTTTTTTGCTCGTTTTCTTCTTGAGTGATTTTCTGAATTTCTTTTCTGGCTCGTTGATGCTGAGGGTCCCAAGAAAGAGCTCTTCTATAATGAACTTTAGCTTCCTGGGGGTCTCCAAGTGTTTGATAAATATAGCCCATCAAAGCGTGATAATTCGGGTTTTCATTTTGCATTGAAATAGCTTGTTTGCAATGTTCGATCGCTTCTTTTCGAACGCGTGGTAGATTATGCTTGGATAGCGCAAATGCAAGCTTGGAATGATATTCAGAAACGTCAGGATCAAGTTGAACCGCCGAACGAAAAAATTCGATAGCAGGAACAATTTCTTGGTCTTTTAAAGCATTGACACCTCTTGCATATTGAGCTCTTGCCACAACAACATCGTTGCTGACTTTCAATGGTTGAGCATGGTCCTCAGCATAATACAGCGACTGATCATATTTCGCTTTTTGGGAATCGTCCATCAACGTGTTATAAGCGATATTAATTTCATTAAAAATACGTTCTAGTTTAACTTTGTAATCTTCTTCGAGATCTAAGCCGTAACGATCAGGATGCATCAGTTGAACAACCTTGTAGTATCCTTTTTTCACGACGGCTTTGTCTGAGTTTCTTGGAATGTATAACAAATCGTAATATGACCACACCTCCAGGTTTCGATCATATTCTTCAATGCGTTTGATAATATCTTCTGGAATACTTTTAGAGCCTTGATCAGACATTTATCAACCTCCTGATAAAAATGATGCAATAATGGAATCAGCTTGCTTGAATGCCTCATCCAATCGCTCCGGATATGAGCTTCCAGCCTGAGCCATATCCGGTTTGCCTCCACCACCACCTCCAGCCAATTTAGCAATTTTTTCCACTAGCTTGCCGGCATGAACAGTTTGAGTGAGGTCCGGGGTTACCGCTGCAATAAAAAAAGCACGCTCATCGACCACAGACCCTAAGACGACAATGCAGGATTCCAAACGCTGTTTGATTTGATCTGCAACGTCTCGTAATTGGTTGACTTGGAGACCGGTGACAGCATGAATGACAGTTTTCACTCCACCGATAATCTTGGGGGAGTCTAACTTCGATTCCAATTCACGTTTCGTAGCAGCTTCCTTGGTGTGCTCGTTTTCCCGCATCAAGTCCCGCATGCGTTTTTGCATTTTTTCAATCCGGTCAATCAGAGCATCCGGCGGGGTTTTTAATGTCGCGGCAGCATTGTGAACAATTGATACCCATTCGTTGAATTTTCTAAGAGATTCATTTCCTGTCACAGCTTCTATACGTCGAACACCCGCAGAGATTCCGGACTCTGATAAGATTTTAAACAGGCCGATTTCGCCGGTTCGTGCGACATGAGTCCCTCCACAAAGTTCCGCCGATATCCCCTGAACACGAACAACACGAACAGTTTCATCATATTTTTCACCAAAAAGCGCTATAACGCCAGCCGCTATCGCTTCATCAAGAGACATGATCTCTGTCATGACAGGAAAATCAGCAAGAATGGCATCATTGACTCCCTGTTCGATCTCAATAAGGACATCAGATGAAATACCTGCGAAGTGAGTGAAATCGAAACGCATACGTTCAGGCGAAACAAGCGAGCCTGCTTGCTTGACATGCTCACCCAGAACATGTCGAAGAGCATGGTGCAAAAGGTGCGTTGCAGTGTGGTTACGAGCAGTCGCTTTTCTGTTTATAGCGTGAATAGATGCTGTAACTGACTCTCCAACCTTAACATCACCCTGCAAAATCTGACCTTTTAAAACCGGAAAACCACCACTCATCATTATTGTGTCCAGTACCTTGATACGTGACGAGGGCGTTTCCAAAATTCCGGTATCTCCCACCTGACCACCGGATTCTGCATAAAATGGAGTTGGGTTGACAATAAATAGGAATTCTTTATCGGATTGTGATGCCGAGTTGATAAGTTCTTCGGAATCGACAATAGCAAGGATAATTCCCGTATCATTTACAGTATCATATCCCGTAAAGGCAATAGGTCCTAGCTTATCATGTAACCTTGTCCAGAAATCATGTTCTGAGATATCGGAATCCTTTTTCCATGCGCTTCGAGCACGATTTCGCTGTTCATCCATTGCACTCTCAAAGCCAATCGCATCAAATTTCATTCCGGCTTCTTCCACGATTTCTCTAGCGATATCAACAGGAAATCCATACGTATCATAGAGCTTAAATATTTCTTCTCCCGGTATCATCGTCAAACCTGATTTATGAGCAGACTCAATAACATCCGTAACACGGGGAAGGCCCTGCTCCAACGTTTTGAAAAAACGTTGTTCTTCCGATTTCAACATGCTTGAAATGTGCGTAGAGCTATCGCTCAGTTCAGAATAAACAGGAGCCATGATCCTGATAAACGAGTCTGCAACACGAAATAGAAAAGGCTTGTCAAAACCAATCTTAGTGCCAAACCGTACAGCTCGGCGGATAATCCTTCGCAACACATAACCACGCCATTCATTGGATGGCATAACTCCGTCAGCCAGTAGAAAAGATGCAGCACGAATATGATCAGCTATAACCCGATAGGCAGTGACAGCCTGTTTTCGCTGTTCGTCAGTCTGACCGGCTAATTTTTGGAGTTCGTCCATGATGGGTAAAAATAAATCGGTTTCATAATTACTTGGAGCATTTTGAAGAACCGCAGTAATTCGTTCAAGACCCATACCTGTGTCAACATGATGTTTGGGAAGGTCTTCCAACTCGTTTTCACCCGTTCGATTATACTGAATAAATACTAGATTCCAGAGCTCGACAATGCGTCTGCAATCGCCGTTAACAGAGCAAACATGTCCAGGCAGGCGCTGTTTGTCACAAAAACCGGGACCTCGATCCATATGAATTTCTGTACAAGGGCCACAGGGTCCTGTTTCACCCATTTCCCAAAAATTATCTTTTCGACCAAAAAAACAAATTTTATCGGGATCTATTCCAGGAACATTTTTCCAAAATTGATAAGCATCTGTGTCTTCAGGTATCTCATCTTTTTCATCTCGGAAAACCGTTACCCACAACTTTTCTCTAGGTAAAGACCAAACTTCTGTCAGTAGTTCCCAGGCCCATTTAATGGCTTCCTTTTTATAATAATCACCAAAAGACCAGTTACCGAGCATTTCAAATAGTGTGTGATGGTGGGGAGATATACCAACTTCTTCAAGATCATTATGTTTACCGCTTACACGGATACATCGTTGAGAATTGACGGCTCGCTTGGTTACCGGTTCCGACACATTCAAAAAATAAGGTTTGAATTGGTTCATTCCGGCATTGGTAAACAACAATGTTGGATCGTCCGGGATAAATAATGGAGCGCTTCTGATAAATGAATGACCACGCTTTAGAAAGAAGTCAATAAATTCAGAACGAATTTCGTAAGATGTTTTCATGAGATCATCCTTATGAAAGGTAATTCGACATAGAAATGACAAGGGTATTTCACGGGCTGAATTGGTTGGAGAAATCGAAATCAGATGACTGGGTCATGTTTTCGGAACTATCACCATCATCATGATGCATTTCCGTTCTAATAACAGCTTCCATATCTTCCAGGGCAAGGTCGGCAGTTGTAGTAATCCCTTTAAATTTCAAGGCAAAATCATCCGGATTTGAACACCGTCGCAATGCTTCTTGGTATGTGATCAAACCGCTTTTTACCAGCATGCGTAATGACTGATCAAAACTTTGCATTCGATATTGCGACACACCCTGCTCAATAGCATCACGGATACCAACCGTTTTTAAGGGATCGATAATACAGTCACGGATAAGAGCTGTTGAACGGAGAATTTCAACTGCCGGCACACGTCCCTTTTCATCTGCCCTTGGTACCAGACGTTGAGAAATAACTGCTTTTAGTACAGACGCCAGTTGCAGTCGAATTTGTTGTTGTTGGTATGGGGGATAAAACGCAATAATACGTTGAATCGTTTCAGTAGCATCCGTTGTGTGTAACGTGCTAAAAACTATGTGACCGGTTTCTGCAGCAGCCAAAGCTGTTTCAATTGTCGCAAAGTCTCGCATTTCACCAACAAGAATGACGTCAGGATCTTGCCTGAGCGCTGAACGAAGCGCGTCAGAAAACGAAAAGGTGTCTGTACCCAATTCCCTTTGATTTATAATAGCTTTTTTATCACGATGAAGGTATTCAATCGGGTCTTCAATTGTCATTACATGCACTGTGCGATTTTCGTTGACCCAGTCTATCATAGCAGCCAATGTTGTTGACTTTCCGCTTCCCGTTGTCCCAGTACATAAAACCAAACCGCGTTCTTCCAGAGCTATTTTCTGAAGAATTTTGGGGAGGTGCAGTTCATCCAGAGATTTGATTCGCATTGGAATAAATCTGAAAACCAGACCAATAGTACCTCTCTGTCTAAATACGTTCACTCGAAATCGACCCAATCCAGGAACACTATAAGCCAAATCAATCTCATTGTTTCGTTTGAACTTTTCCTTCTGGTAATCATTCATTATTTCAAAAGCAACAGCGGTGATTTCTTCCTGCATCAGCCTCTTCTTTTCCAGCATAGGGACTAATACGCCATTTATACGCAAGACAGGCTGCCGTCCCACTTTGATGTGAACATCAGATGCTCCACGCTCTGTTGCTATTCGCAACAACTCTTTAAGATCCATCGATCTGTATCCTCCCAGAATCGAGTGATGCTAATCCATCACGCAAGTAAACAGTTTACGCACTGAGACTGATTACAGTCAAGCTATCGAATGAAATAGCTGGTTATGTTTAAAATAAATAGGGGATCAGATATCGTCAAATGCCTCTGAAGTCGTTTCTTCTGAAGCCTTCCAGTGGGACAAGACACCAGATTGCATTATTTTTAATTCAATCTCATCGGCCAAGTCACTATTTTCTTTTAAAAAACGTTTGGCATTTTCTCGCCCTTGCCCTAATCGCGTCTCACCATAAGAAAACCAGACGCCACTTTTTAATACTAAGTCCAGTGAAAGCGCAATGTCCAGCAGGCTTCCTTCGCGAGATATCCCTTCACCATAAATAATATCGAACTCAGCTTTTTTAAACGGAGCTGATAGCTTGTTTTTAACAATTTTTGCCACTGTGCGATTTCCAAGAATCTCAGTTCCTTCCTTAATCGGTGATACACGTCTTACTTCAATTCGCATAGATGAATAGAACTTTAGTGCGCGTCCTCCAGAAGTTGTTTCAGGGTTTCCAAACATCACTCCAACTTTTTCCCGTATCTGATTAATAAAAATAAAACAGGTGTTGGATTTTGATATAGCTGCTGCCAATTTTCTAAGAGCTTGCGACATCAAACGAGCTTGTAGGCCAACATGAATATCACCCATGTCACCTTCAAGCTCAGCACGTGGAACCAAGGCTGCAACGGAGTCGATTACAACCACATCCACCGCAGCGCTTCTAACTAATAGTTCACCGATTTCCAACGCTTGTTCACCTGTATCCGGTTGAGATATCAGCAATTCGTCTGTGTTTACACCAAGACGTTTCGCATAAGCCGCATCCAAGGCATGTTCTGCATCGATAAACGCACAAATGCCATTCGCTTTTTGTGCTTGAGCGATGACATGTAACGCCAACGTCGTTTTACCTGAGGATTCAGGCCCGTAAATTTCAATAATTCGACCTTTTGGATAACCACCAATACCGGTCGCAATATCAAGCGTAATGCTTCCACTTGAAATGACCTGTATATCAAAACGAGGACCTGTATCCCCTAAACGCATAATTGCCCCACGCCCAAACTGGCGCTCAATTTGAGATACCGCGCTACTCAATGCCTGTTCACGGTTTCCCGAATCATTAACTGTTTTTTTTGCCATATCTGAAACCTCCAAATAGCATTTAAAAGTTTAATTCCAAAACACTTCATGCAATTGATTATACTGTACTCCTTGTGAAGACAACGTACTTTGAATCAGCTTTAATGAATTTACACTAAAAGATGGTATTTTGTCAAATAATTTAACAATAAGATCGCGTTCGGGCCATTTTCCAGGCCTGGGATTTCGAATTCTTGCCAGCGTGATATGGGCAATATCCTTTTTGTTTTCAGCTGGATACCCTAAATGCGAGCATTCTTTTTGAATTAGAGAACTTAATATTTTGTGATCATCAGTATCAGATTTTACACCTAACCAGATGACTTTAGGAAATTTTTTGTTTGGAAAGGCATTGAGTTCCGCTGGGTGTAAGACATAGGCACGCATGTTTTCTGCGCAAAGTTGCATGATGTCCTTGATGGATGGGATATGTACAAGTGGAAGCTCTGCAAAAAATTTTAGAGTAATGTGCAGGTGTTCCGGCTTAACCCATCGAGCCTCTTGAAAAACTGTGGATTTGAGTGTTTCTGAAGCTTTATAAATTTGTTCAACGACGGCGATATCTATTGGAACGGCAAGAAATGCACGAATAGTTTTCTGTTTTGGGTCCAAATCTCGTCCGATGCTCATCAATTTATGGATGTTCCCCGAAGAAACATGCTCCAGGGAACATCTTGTTAACCGCTAGTTTATGGTAAAATGAGGCCATATATCACTGGCATTTCCATCATAATCGACAGCTTGAATCCTGAATAACTGAGGTCCTTCCTGCCAATGTTGACTTCCATTCGGTCCTTCAGGATCTGTTACTTCGCCAAACCAAGTCATATCGTGGCCCCAAATAACCGGTGTCAACTCTAATTCATCTGCAAAACCAAAATTCGCTATACCGATATTTACAAATGGATATCTTTCATTACGGTAAAGTAGCTCGACCTTCTCGATATCACTGTAATCATCAGCGTCATTTGGGTCGACGATTATGGCTGTCAACCAGTTACGGGCTCCAAATTCAAAATCCGCTTCGGGATTTGCTGTTAAACCTGCGCATAATATCTGTGGTCTATTTGGTGAAGTTGAAGGTCGTTGACGCTCAAAAGGTATTTCTGTCTGCTGGATGAACTGTTGGTGTTTGAGAGCGAAGTACCTTTCAAGTGAACCGGGCTTAGCGATCGCGGCGCCGCCGCTGCCTGGAATATCGCGCTGTACATGCAGATAGGGCCACATAGCGCTACTTAAACCGCTGGTGCTATGCGCGACCATTTGAAATGGAATTTCAAGATAGCCTGTATAAAGAGGATTTACCCAGCCATGGAGTGCAAACAATCCCAATCCGGCGGGAAAATCCGGATGTCCGCCATCGATCAGATAAGCTCCAGTCGGCATATCTTCATAGTATATTTCGACATTTTGAACTGTTCCTTTTGGGTCTACGACAAATGCTAGCAGTGTCATATGGCCGCCTTCATTTGACGTGACAAGAGTATCATACATCCCACCCCACCAAATCTGTGGGCGTTCCGGATAAGGACGCGCTTTTACTCTTTCACTATAAAGGGATTCATTGTAATCATAATCCCGAGATACAACCGACAGTTCTATTTCCACCATGTTCTTTACACCTCGAATGGTGATCTGTGGCGGGACACCAAGCTCTTCTTTAGGGTAAAACTTGTAGTTTTCCTGCTCTGAGTGATCACTAACCTGCCAAACGATATAATAACCTTCCAGATCGGCATCCAGGATGGGATGGCTGTTCGGGAGCCATCTAAGAGTCACTTCAGCATCCCCTGGAATTGCAATCAGGCCTGTCGGCACTGATGGTGGAATCGTGTCGATGGTTATAAAATTGAAAATGTAATCATCGTATGGTGATTCCTGCGCCTGTCCATCTCGATTTCCATCGAACATATTACCATTTTGATCGCGAACACCTTCAATACCACCGACTATAGTAACTGTATACTGAGCATGTCGAACTATTCTACTTGGGGTGATCCGTACTGTATGGTTGGAATCTAATGTGACGATCGAATATCCGATGGGATTACCATCTTGGGTGATCTGAATGTTTTCATAGGTAAGAGTCGAAGAATCCATCGGCTTCGAAAAACTTACATATACATCCATATCTCCACCAACATTGAAAGTGCTGTTATTTTTGGGATGAGTATTAGTGATAAACGGAAGAGAAAAATCTCTGTAGCTGACCCACATATCCAAACCTGACAAGCCTGAACTCTGATTTCTGGACGCAATAACATCAACCAGACCATCGTTGGTAAAATCCGCTGCTGTTATGCCGACATAATCACCCGTGCCTGCTGGATGTTTTAGAGGGGCAAACGAAAATGAATGTTGCCCTGGAAATCCTGGAACAGTTTTATAGGCTTGAACACCGTTTTGCTCAGTAGAAATAACGATATCCGGGTATCCAGTGTTGGTAATATCCGCAACGGCCATATCGCGTATTTTGCCAAAGCCAAGGCCGATCGGCATATAATTGCATTCTACAAAATGGCTACCAAAACCTACAAATCCTAAGCCACCATGACCATCACTCCCTGTTGCAAATTCTTTTTGAGCATCCAGGTTAAAATCAGCGACAGCCAAACCATAGTTGTGGTCATGTCCCTGAGGATCGATTATTTCGGTATAAACATCATATTTGAGGTTACCGTCATCGTCCAGAAATCCATAAAATATATAGGTTCCGGGATTGCCGGATGTATTTGTTGTAATAATATCCAAGATTCCATTATTATCCAGATCAATGGCCTCAACACTCCAATGGCTGTAAACAGCTTCCGGCAACGGCATCGATCCTGAATCGCTGAAATGTCCGTTTCCATCATTGAAATAAATGACGACTCCTGGGTATTTTGGGGAGATAAAGTTTTGGGCGATGATCAAATCCAGATGACCGTCTCGATCGATATCTGCAGCGGTAATATCATAAATTTCACCGATTGTAATCGAGCTGGTATTAGGACTCCATGTATAATCAGGAGCATTCAGAAAAACATCGAATCCTCCACCCTTTTTGCCCGCCGCGATATCACATAATCCATCCTGATTGAAGTCGCCGGCACAAATAGAAAAATAGTTGGTTTCAGTACTTATTAGAGAGGCGATTTTTTCAAAATCTCCCTGCCCGTTCCCTTCTAGTAACCAGATTCCTTCGTTTGACGGGTCGTCACTTGTCAGGGCAATATCAAGATTCCCATCATTGTTGAAATCAGCATGAACAATTTTATTAAATCTACCATTGATAATCGGTTTATAAATCCAATCTCTCCAAACATTGGGGGAGGAATGTTTTCCTGCCCATATTTTTATGCCATTCTGGATACCTCCACCAGGTGAGTAACTTCCGGCAATGATATCCGGATGGCCATCGAAGTTCAGATCGATGTCTGCTGAAAGCGCTTGCCAGGAACTGCTGGATTCAGGTGGTGTTTCAGCCTGCCATCCATAATGTCCGTTACCTAGCCAGATACCGATACCAAAATTGTTCAGTGACGTTGCAAAAATATCCATATTACCGTCTTTGTTTAGATCGGAAGCAACAATAGCGCCAAATTTTCGAAGTTCTAAAGGACCTCTTCCGGTTCTAAAAGTGAACTTATCATTGACGGCATAGTCCACAAGACCATCAAAAATCGTGAATTCAACCTGACCTCGATCAGCAATATAGGTTTCTCCAACTTTAGCCATCTTGGACTGAATGCCCGAACGGCTGCCTGTAACCTTAAACAAACCACTGTTAGCCATAGCCACATCGCATGTTAACGACCATGTCTCAGGAATAGTATGAATGTGGGAAACTTTAACTACACTCATAATACCATCCCCAACATTATTGGGATCAGGAGCAGGGACAGATGCTCGTGAACGCTGGAACCACCCTTTCACAGGATCATAATACCAAACTTGAATAGCGCCAATATCGCCTCCGAGATCTTCCGTTGCAGCGATGTCCATAAAACCATCTTTGTTGAAATCCGCTGCAGTAATTCCCAAAAATGATCTATCTTGTGCCGGACCGGTATCGTTTTCCCAGCCACCACCCGGCCATTTTCTCCAAACATGAACGCCTCGGTTACTAGATGCTATCAAGTCGAGCCAACCATCATTATCGATGTCCTTTAAAAGCATACTGGTTACAACATTACTAAATGAAATTCCCTCTTTTTTAACCCAACTGGTTCCATTAAATGAGAAATAATCAAACCCACCAGCTGCTTTTGACGCGATGATATCGGCATAGCCATTTCTAGTAATATCGTCGACCAATATATCTGTGTAATCGGCTGATGTAGAAGGACCGGTTCTTGTATCCCAGTTAACACGTTTAAGCGAAAGATAGAACTTATCCCCATTTGTGAATGGTCCTCCATCAATTTTTTTGATAGTAAATTCGCGGCAATGAGTCGATGTTGGTTCATGAGGCAAAAAGCTCGGACCACTTCCATTGGTAAATAACCCATAGGCAAAAAATCGGCCGTCCTTATATTCGACTACCCAGACATCATCTCTAACTTGATTAGGATATATATTTTCCCATATATCGCCTAAATAGCCTTCTAAATTACAACTGGGAACGCTGTTTCGAGGATTAGCCGGCCGAAATCCCCAGTCGCTCATAGAAGGTCCCGCTTGAAGGAAGACATCGATTCCATTAGGACCTGCAGCAACAATATCCAATTGTCCATCTCTGTTTACATCGAAAAGCTTTACTGAATTGTATGCTTTATTGGTTTTAGGTCCATGTGGTGTATGGAAATACCATTTATGACCTTCCGTTAAAGGGTCATCAAAAGGTTTAGGATCAAATCTTAATTGCATCAATGATGAGCGATCCGTAAAAAAGATTCCAGGTTTTATCATTGTATTACCTGTATTATCTACTAAATAACGCTTATTCGGGTGACTGTTACGATCCACTGTATATACTTCCGCTAAAGCAGGTTGCGTTATGATATGGAATATTTCTTGGTCAAGCGTATTACTTTTTGTTGCGCGAGTCACCCAAATAGTGATTTGTCCCCTGTCAGAGGTGTAGGGAACCCCTAATATCAAATCCGAGCTTTGTTGACCGTATATGTCACTGGCCACTTTAAATGAATCAGTACTTCCAATCTGAGTAAATTTCCAGGTATCATAATCCAAGTGATAAATATCCGGCCAGAATACATTGGAAGGGATTGCGGCACTGAAATTTGAAGCGCCTGAAACAACATACAACTCGTTGATTTGAGCTTTCGCGGCAATTTCCAGTGTCCATTCACCCATTAGATTACACGTGTTGCCGATAAAAGCACATGAAACATGTGGAGAAGCGCTGTTTTCCGGGTCAGGCACAGGCATGCTGACACTAGTCCCTGAAATTTCATAACCCCTGGAAAGTCCCCAATAATAAGGAGCCTGAGAACCACTATAAATTTGACCCAGCCAGACCGGTAAACCGGAATAATCGGAAAACTGTTCATTGGCATCTGGATTTGCGGCAACAATATCAGGAATACCATCGGTATCGAGATCAGCGACAGCAATACTCTTCCACTGACTATGGTTTATAGGACTTACCATGTCTATCCATTGAGTATCAGCAAAAACATTTAGATTGAAGACAAGCAAGAAAGATAATAGATATAATAAACGTAAATTGTGCTTCATTATATTTTCTCCTTATTAGTAAAGACGATCTAATCGACATAAATTATAACTTTATTTTTGCTAATCTGTCAACGGATTTGACTGTCGGACTAGATGATCAACAAATTTTTTAATAGCGTTTAACCTGCTTGTTTGGTTAAACAATTCTATTGATAACTTAGAATTTTATTATAAAAATCAATGAGAGTGTTAAGAGATTAAGCAACAACTTTCACTTTATAATTATTTTTTATGGGCCATGAAGGAATCGAACCTTCAACCTTCGGATTAAGAGTCCGCTGCTCTGCCGGTTGAGCTAATGGCCCGACATCCATGAAACTCTAATTAGCGATTAGCAACATGTCAATTAAAAAATAATTCCTTTTTATGCTGAGGAAACCATGCTAATTTATCACTGAGATGAATGAAATCCAATTAACACAGATATTTAATTTTTTGATAGTTGCCGGTGAATTATCAGGTGATCTATTAAGCGCTGCTCTTGTGCGATCTATACGTAAGATTCTACCAAATTCTATTTTTCAAGGTATTGGCGGCTCGGCAATGCAGGCTGAAGGAGTGGATTTATGGCAGAGAGTCGATGACCTCGGTATAACAGGAATAACTGAAGTAGCCTTCAAAATTCCTCGCATTCTGAGTGTAATGAACCAAATTGTGAGCAGGGTAAAAGAACAAAAACCTATCGCGGCTATTCTTGTCGATTATCCGGATTTTAATCTACGGCTTGCCAAAAAACTGAAAAAACTCCATATACCCGTTCTTTATTATGTCAGCCCACAAATGTGGGCATGGCGAAGCGGCCGGGTAAAAGCGGTTCAAAAATATGTGGATCAAATGATGGTGTTGTTTGCATTTGAAGAAGAGTGGTATCGTCATCGTGGAGTCCAAGCGCAATTTGTCGGACATCCGGTTTTAAATCGAATCAACCCCGTCCCTGAAAGAAGCGTATGTAGACAAAAACTGGGTTTTACCGATTCTGATTTTATCTTGGCTTTGCTCCCCGGCAGTAGATACAATGAAATTCATCGTGTTTTACCACTTTTTCTTGAAGCCCGGCAAAAATTGATAAAAACGTATCCGTTTCGACCGGATAACCCGAAAAATTTTAAAACAATTATCGCTTTGGCTGACACAATATCTGAGCAGAAGCTGCCTGTTGTTTTATCACAAGAAGACATCACGATAAAAATAATCAAAAACGATACGCTCAATGTATTGAAAAGCGCTGATTTCGCATGGGTTACCTCCGGTACAGCAGCTCTGGAAACTGCTTTGCTGCAAATTCCTCATATCGTTGTCTATCAATCAAGTTACCTTTCATATCTGCTCGCTAAAATACTGATCCATGTCAAATATATTAGTTTCACAAATCTAATATTAAATAAACAAGCAATACCTGAATTGATTCAAAAAGATTTCTCTGGTGATCGCTTAATGACCGAAACTCGGCGTATTCTGGAAAACAAGGATGTTTTGCTGGAAATGACACAAAACCTAGCTCAACTTCGAATGCAATTCGGATCTTTCGATGCATCTGATAAAGCAGCTGAAACTACGGTAAATTTTATTATCACAAAAATTCTGAAAAAAAGTGAACACGACCGATGATTCAATTTGCCTATACCCTTACCCTGATCGTTTTATTGCCATTGATAGTGCCTTGGTATCTCTACCAGATTTTGTATCATGGCAAATATAAACGAGGTTTTTTTGAACGTATCGGATTGATTTCCAAACAAATATACAGCGAATCCGAGTTGAGAATCTGGATACATGCAGCAAGTGTTGGTGAAGTGTTGGCAGCAGAGCCGATTATTAAAGAAATTAATCGACAGATACCATCGGTTAGGTTTTATTTGACTACTAATACCGATACGGGGTTTAAGACCGCCCAAAAACAGTTCGATTGCTTAGACGCTGTATTCCAAACTCCTTTTGACCTACCCTGGATTGTCAATCGATTTATATCAGCTATCGATCCATCGTTACTCATCTTAATGGAAACGGAAATTTGGCCGAATATGATCACCATGTGTTATAAACGAGATATTCCGATCGTCATAGCCAATGGCCGAATCTCCGATTGTTCATTTCCGCGATACCTGAAGCTGAAATGGTTTATCAAACCCGTGCTATCTCGTATAAACACGTTTATTATGCAAAGTTCACGGGATGCTGATAGAATTATAGCTTTGGGAGCACAAGAAACGACGGTTATCAACGCAGGGAATGTTAAATATGATAGGGAAAAACCCGAACTGACTCAGTCAATGGTTTTGTCATGTATGAAAACCTTGAATTGGCTCAACCCTTCAAGAGTTTTTGTCGCCGGAAGCACTCATCTAGACGAGGAAAAAATAATCTGTGAGGCTTTCAAGAGAATCTCAAAGCAACTGCCCGAATACAAAATGATACTTGCGCCCCGACATGTAAATCGAGCTGATGAAGCTTGTGATCTGGTGCGAAAAGCTGGATTGAAACCTCTTCTAAGTTCAGCTTGTGAGCGAACAGATCAGATTTCGACAGAGGAATATCAGGTTCTTGTGCTGGATGTTATGGGTGAGCTTTTCCAGGCGTATTCAGCAGGATCGATCTCGTTTGTCGGAGGAAGCTTGCAGCCGATAGGAGGCCATAATGTGCTGGAGCCGGCTGCATTGGGAAAACCTGTGCTATTTGGACCCTATACGGCTAATTTCGCCGATGCTGTCAATCAACTCCTCACTCATAATGCAGGTCGATGTGTGAAATCATCACAGGAGCTTGCTGAAACGATTATGGAACTCTCTTTGAACCCTAACCTAACAACACAAATCGGAGAAAAGGCATTGGCAGTTGTCGAAGCTAACCGAGGCGCTGTTAAAAGACATTTAATGCATATTCTTAGGTTAGTGCATTCGTTAAATCTGGATCGAATAGAAGATCAAAGCGAAAATGGAGAGATAATACCGTGACAGCGGTGACAAATGTTTTGCCGCTACGATGCTCAAAAACCATCAGCTCTGTATATTCTCTCGCGATAAAATCTCGCAACTGGATGTACGATAAATCTTTTTTCAAAACAACCAGTGTTACAAAACCGGTAATCAGTGTTGGAAACGTGACTGTAGGAGGAACAGGGAAAACTCCTATGGTAATAAAAATAGCAGATTCAATCCTTAAATCAGGCTTTCAACCCGCTATTCTCAGCCGAGGTTATGGCGGCATCAAAGGCCGGTATCCAGAAAGGGTGCCGGAAAATGCAGATTTTAAAGAATATGGTGATGAAGCCACTTTGATGGCCCGCATATTGATAAAAACACCTATCGTTATTTCTCGAGACCGCCTAAAAGGCGCTCACTGGATTATTGACCAAAACAACATCGATTGTTTGCTACTGGATGATGGTTTTCAACATCGACGACTTGCACGTGATTGCAATATCGTTATGCTGGATTCGCGATTTCCCTTTACACAAGATAAATTACTGCCTCTTGGGAGACTTCGTGAATCTATTGACGGGCTAAAGAGAGCGGATATCATCGTGTTTTCGCATACTGATATCTCAGCGCCATCAACAGAGGATCTGGAATGGCTGTATAGCCGAATGGATCCACATTCGATATTTCTATCAGGCCATATTCCTGTCGGCATTCGTTACGTATGGACCAACCAAAAGATATCTTTGTCGGATAACAATTTGTGTATCGCACTGATTTCCTCGATAGGTTCTCCGTCAGGCTTCAAACGTACGGCTGAGAAAATCGGACTGAATGTTCAGTATGAAAAACCATTTCGTGATCACAAAGCTTTGACAAAAAATGAATGGCTTTGTGAAATCGAAACCGCTAAAAAAATGGATTGCACCCACGTGGTAATAACAGCAAAGGATGAATCTCGTTATCCTAAAAATCTCGATGCTGCTTTACCTGTTTGTGTTTTAGATATGACCATTGAAATCGATAGGGAAGAAGAACTCATGTCTCAAGTCTTAAATGTCATCAAAAACAGGCGGTAACGTGAAAAAAAGATGGTCAACTATCCTTGATACGTTAATAGCACTTCCCATATTGATGATTTTTTATGTGTTTAATATGTTGCCTGAGGTTGTGATCCATCGATTTTACATGTTTGTAGGATCGATGCTTAGGCGCTTACGTATTAGATACAAGGTTGTGGATAATAATCTCCAAATAGCCTTTCCTGAGATGTCGAAACAGCAGAGACAAAGGTTAATAAGAAAAATATATATCAATTTCGGCCGGCTGCAGGGGGAGTGGCTTACGATTCGGAAAGACACCCAGGCCTTTGCCAAAAAGGTTAAATGCGTTGGTGTTGAGAATTTCCAAACCGCGTTACAAAAGGGTAAGGGAGTCATTGTCTGTTCAGCTCATTTTGGACACTGGGAGATTCTGGCTTTAGCAGTGGCTATTCATGGTAAAGCCCCTTTGAAAATCGTTAGGAATAGGCTGAAAAATCAACGAATGGATAGGTGGTTTACCCAAATACATGCCGACATGGGTTTTGGCGAAATTATGCGACATCAAGCAGCTCGACGTATTTTTCGGCATTTAAAAGAAAATGAAATTATTGGGATGCTGGTTGATCAAAACGGACGTAGTGGAGGCATTTGGTTACCTTTTTTCAACCGACCGACGTCTTTTTATAGGGGGCCGGGACAGATTGCTTCAAAAACAGGCTGTGCGGTTATCATAGCATTTTGTTATCCACAGAAGGATGGAACTTGGGAAGTTCACTTTTCGAAGCTAACGCGTGAATTGACGGGAGATGTCGAGGAGGATACTCGGATAGTAATGGGAACGTTTGCGAATCAGTTGGAGAAGGCAATCGTCCAATACCCTGACTGGTATTTCTGGTTTCATCGGCGATGGAAGACAAAAGTCCCTGAAGCAATTCAAAACCAATGGAAAGGACAATGAACTCAGTAATAAAAGAAGGCAGTCGAGTTCTGGTTCGGATGCCTAATTGGATTGGTGATGCGGTAATGGCAACTGCAGCTTTGGAGATGCTTCATGTCAATCGCCCTGATTTAAAGTTAGTTGTTTTGCTGAAGCCCTGGGTACGAGATATCATCAAGAATCATCCTGCGGTATCGGAAATGATTGAGTATGCGCCTGGACGATTTCCAGGTCGGATTCAATCGTTTTACAGGATGGTAAAGCAAATCAGATCACAAGACTATTCAGCTGCAGTTCTTTTTCAGTCTAATTTTGAATCCGCTTTATTGGCTTTTGCTGGTGGAATACCCATTCGGATCGGTCGGCCGAATGATTTGAGACGTTTTTTATTGAATCACCCTGTTTTGTTATCCAAGGAAATCCTTCAACATCATCATGTAGAACAATATCTTGCTATTTCACAGTATGTTGTCGGAGCGCCAAATTCTAATTACCGCCCACAGGTTTTTCCAACAAATCAAGATAGAGAAGCAGCAATTGCTTTTATCCAGGAATTGCCTAGCGGTGGTCCGATACTTCCGATTGCTGCGGGAGCAGCTTTTGGGTCTGCGAAATGTTGGCCGACCAATCTTGTCGCTGATTTCTTGGATGCAGCCGTCCGAAAATGGAATGCTCGGGTCGTTTTTCTTGGTGGAAAACAAGAGAAAATCAGTAGCAACGAAATATTGGCGCGTGCATCAGAAAAAGGATTTAGCATGGTTCAGAAATATCCCATTATGGCGCAAGCAGCGCTTATCGAAAAAGCGGGAATATGTGTGTCCAATGACTCAGGGTTGATGCATGTTGCAGCAGCATTGAAATCAGTTGTGACTATTGCTCTTTTTGGGCCGACAAATCCATTATTTACAAGACCTTATGGAGACCATCATATCGTGTTACATCACAAAGTTGATTGCTGGCCTTGTAAACATCGAATTTGTCCGACAGACCATCGCTGTATGACAAGTATTTCAGTTGAAGAAGTGTTAGGTGCGGTTGAAACGGCGCTGTGTAAACGGTAAAACAATGGAACTGGCCGGGAATAGATATTTTAAATCCAGATCAATACCCGGGTTAAATGAAAGGAATCGCAGTGTTCGGGCTCTACATCGACAAGGACTCTAAAATTAAATCCTATATTTTGAAGTTGTCTTTTACGATAATTGCCATGTGGTTTTTCGTAGGATTCGGTTTTGTAAGAGCTGAGTTTAGCTCTTTAGATATATCTGAGACGAGTCATTCTCATAATGAAAAAGATAGCCAGACAGTTTCTGTTGATGACAATCATAAAAACAGTGAGTTAGAACATTTAATGGAAGAATATCACAGTACCCCTATGGAACAGATAAATGTTGATGAGGATACATTTGATATGCCGGTATTCATGGAAGAGAATCCTTTTTTTACCTGGAAAGATATTCATCATCGTGAGGAAAACCCTATTTTTACTGAAGGGGAGACTTTGACATACAAGGTATCATGGATGGGGATAAACGCTGGTACATTGACAATGAAGCTGGACGTGCAAACAGACTATAACGGAAAAGCGGTTTATCAAGTTACTGTTACCGGTGAAACAAACAAAACATTCTCTACCTTTTTCAAAGTTAGAGATGTTTTCACAAGTGTCATGGATCCAGAAACGTTCAATTCTATTTATTACAGTAAGAATGTTCGGGAAGGAAAATATAGAAAATTTCAAGAAACTCGTTACGATCAAGAGCAACGGAAGGCATGGACAGGGGAACATCAACATGATTTACCGCCTAACAGCAAAGATCCTATAGCATGCGTTTATGCCATGCGGAGATTTAAACCGGGCGATAACACTGTAGTCCGTATGAACAGTAATTCTGAAGGCAAAAGCAACTATCCAGTTGAAATAACCTTTTCATCGACCACACCCATTTCACTGGCGGATAAGATCAATCGGCAAGTTTTGAAAGGCAAACCACTCCCGACGTGGGAAGGGAGAATGTTTGAGAAAAGGCGTAGTGAAGTTGTATTCTGGGTATCGGATGAGGCGATTGCAGTGCCATTGAAGCTGCAAATCAAAGTTCGAATCGGCTCATTACATGCCGATTTGATCAGCCGCTCAGGTCCGGGCTGGAAATTGAATCTGGAGAAATAAAGATGAAAATTGTGGTTACCGGTGTTGCAGGTTTTATCGGATCACATTTAGCGGAAAAAGCGTTGTCAGATAGGCATGATGTCATAGGAATCGATTGTTTTACTGATTATTATCCTCGGAAATACAAAGAGAAAAACCTTCGTATTTGTCGTGAAAATCAGCGCTTTAGTTTTTTTCCTATCAATATTGTAAATGAGGATCTTTTTTCCATCGTCAAAGATGCTGATGTTATATATCATCTTGCAGCACAAGCCGGCGTTAGGTCTAGCTGGGGTAGTCAGTTCAGCATATACTCGGACTATAATATTTTAGGCACTCAACGTATATTAGAAGCAGCTCGAGCGGCAAATGTTCAACGCCTTGTCTATGCGTCGTCTTCATCGGTATATGGTGATGTCGATGCCTTTCCTATGAGTGAATCTGTTTATCCTAAGCCGGTTTCACCATACGGCGTTAGTAAATTGGCCGGCGAAAACCTGTGCGTTCTGTATACGGCAAATTACGGCCTTTCAACGGTGTCTTTGCGTTATTTTACTGTTTACGGTCCGCGTCAACGGCCTGATATGGCATTCCACAAATTTATTCGTTCGGCATTAGAAAATAGACGTATAGTTGTTTATGGTGATGGTAATCAAACACGTGATTTTACTTATGTAGCGGATGCCGTAGAAGCAACATACAATGCTGGAATAATTCCGGGACTTTCAGGGCAGATTTTAAATATCGGCGGAGGTTCCAGGATCAGTTTGAACAATGTGATCAGTGCAATAGAAGATCTGTTGGGCATCCCGTTGAAAATGCAGAAAGAAGGCGTTCAAAAAGGTGATGTGCGGCATACAGCCGCAGATATTTCGGCAGCAGCCGCTGCTATTGGGTACAGGCCGAAAACATCGTTGAAAGAAGGCTTGGCAAAAGAAATCAATTGGTTGAAGTCGATGATAAATGGAGGTTTACATGGCAATAGATAAAGAACTGCTGGATATTCTTGTTTGTCCTGTATGTAAAGGGGAATTAAAACAAACGGAGAAAGAAGATGGTTTAATCTGCTATACCTGTGAATTGGTGTATCCGATAATCGAAGGTATACCCGTCATGATGAAGGATGAGGCGAAACAGTTGGATTCACCTAAGAAAAACCAAAACAATAAATGATCACTGTTATTCATGTCGATACCGAACGTACCTGGAGGGGAGGCGAAGGGCAGGTGTTTCACCTTGCTCGTAACCTTCCTGAACTCGGTATTCGGTCTGTTATTGCCGCACCAATGAAAAGTGCATTGATGGATAAGGCCCGATCTGCCGATATCCCAGTGATTCCACTTAGATCAACCGGGGAAATTTCGATTCGACAGTATCAGGATCTTCGAAAAGGAGCCCGCACCTACAAAGCAGATATTTTTCATGTGCATACGTCTCATGGCTTGATTTCCGCTGCGCTGGCCAAATTCTTCAGTGGACATTCTTTAAAAGTGGTTTACTCGAGACGAACAGATTTTCAGTTAAAAACAAAGTTTATGAGTATTTCTACAAAGAAATACATTTTCGGAACTGATAAAATTCTTGCTGTTTCCAATGCCATAAAAAATGTTTTGATTTCCGATGGAGTTCCAGCATCTAGAATTGAAACTATTTACAGCGGAATCGATATCAGTGCGTTTCAACCAACAGATAGTGGCCAAGCTGTGCGAATGGAATTAGGGTTGGGTCCTGAAAAAATCGTGATAACTATGGTAGCTGCTCTGGCGCCTCACAAAGATCCTTTCACTTTTCTTAAAGCATCTGAACAATTGCTTGACACGTATCCTCAAACGGTTTTTCTATTAGTGGGAGCCGGTGAGCTATGGCATGATCTGCAAGGTGTTGTTCAAACAGCGCCTTTTAAAGATCGTTTTCTGATGCTCGGATTTAGAAAAGATATCAAACAGATACTTGCAGCAAGCGATATTTTCTGTATGAGTTCAAAAACAGAAGGCCTTTGTACATCGATACTGGATGCCATGGCTATGGCAAAACCAGTTGTTGCGACATCTGCCGGTGGAATTCCGGAGGTTGTCGATAATGGAGTGACAGGTTGGCTTGTCTCAATTCAAAATCCGTCAGCTATGGCAAATAAAATTGCAGAATTGATAGAGAACACCGAGCAACGGCGTATCATGGGTGTAGAGAGCCGGAAACGCGTGGAAGCTATGTTCGATATTCGTGAAACGGTTCGCAAGACAGCAGCAGTGTATAAAAGCCTGTTGAATGAAACAGTCAGCTTGGCATGAAAGAACCCACAAGACCATTAAAAATAGCACGGATTATCAGCGGGTTGTGGCCGGGCGGAGTGGAGAAAAAAATCACAACGCTTTTACCGTTGTTAGATAAATCCCGTTTTGAAGCTCAGGTTATTTGTTTAAAATCTGCTGGCGAACTAGCTCCGGAACTTATTCAAAAAGGTATTCCAGTAATCGAAAAACCGATTTCATCTCGCTGGTCTCCTAAAGGACTATGGAAACTCAGCCGGTATCTTAAAAATCAGCAAATCGATATAGTTCACACACATATGTACCGAGCAAACGTGTCCGGAACTGTGGCTGCCAGGTTGGCTGGAACACCTGTCATCATCGGCAACATACATACTGTTGATGGCTGGGATGATACCGGCCAAGTCTTTACCGATAGACTAGTCGGGAAGCTTAGACATTGTACACTTTTTGTATCTGAAAGCGTCAAACAGAATTATATCGAACGTGTTAGGCTGTCGGAATCCTGCCAAAAAGTTATCTATAACGGGGTAGACACCCAGTATTTTTGTCCTGGAAAAGATGACAATACGTTTCGATTTGACGGTAACCTGAAAGTGGGATGTGCAGCTCGCTTGATGCCGATAAAAGCTCTTCATATTTTAGTTGAGGCGGCAGCCGATCCTGAGTTTCAAAAAGCAGGAGTACATTTTTATGTTGCCGGGGATGGACCCTTGAAACAAGACCTGTTGGAATGCGCTCAAAATATCGGCGCTTCGGATTATTTTCATCTCCTGGGATTAACAAATGAGATGCTTAATTTCTATCGAGCTTTGGATTTATTTGCTATCTCGTCGCTGAAAGAAGGCTTTTCAAATGCGTTGATCGAGGCCATGGCATGTGGCTTACCTGTTGTTGCAACCGCTGTCGGTGGCAACCCCGAGGCCGTACAACACGATATAAATGGCTTGTTGGTACCCCCTTCAGACAGTGGGGCTTTTATCGAAGCATTGAGACAATTTGTGAACGATCCGACAATTGGTCGTCGTATGGGGCAAGAATCTGTTAAGATAGCACGTTCTTTTTCTCTGGATGAAATGATTCGTCGAACAGAGGAATTGTATATCGATTTATGGCTTGAATCAGGTGGTGAAAAAACTGAAAAGAAGCAGGGGAGATAAGAGATGAAAGCAGGAAAAGAACATATGGGCAACGAAATGATATTTCGAAAAATGGTTTTTCCGGAAGATCGTGATTATCTATTTGAGATTCATCGAATTTATGGCCTTGAATACGGTTTGAGCCATGATACAAATGCTTGGCATACTCAAATGGAGTTTTATCGCGTCAATAAAACCATCTATCATCCATTGATTTTACTGGTAGAACAGATTCCTGCCGGATATATCAGAGCATACGATAGGATATCCATGTCATCATCTGATATTGTCACGATGCTGGACCTGGTTTATATCCTACCTGAATATCGTGGTAAAGGTCTCGGAAAAATCTTGATGCAGAAATTTTTGGACTTTGCTGAAGCCTCCGGCACAGTGCGAATCGATCTATTAACGGATATGGATAATCCTGCTGCGGTTCACTTATACGAATCTTTTGGCTTTAAAGGTCGTAACCGATATCAAATGATCAATTTTCTAAAAGATAATCCTCAGCTTAATACTGTTTTTGAACAGAAAAAAAAGATTTCAGGGTAAACCATCACTGTTTTTTTTGTCCGTATTCTTCTTTCCATTTGGCCAATAAGTTCAATGCGTCCAATGGTGTGAGATTCTGTATATCAATTGTGTTCAAGGCTTGTTGAAGTGGTGTGTCCGCTTCCATAAAGAGGCTTGGCTGGATATAACGGTTTTTTTTCGTTTCATTAGTTTCCGGCACTCTTCCACTTTCTTTCAATTCAAGCGCTTCCAGTACTTCCTTAGAGCGTTCGATTACTTGGGTCGGCAGACCGGCCAGTCGAGCGACTTGGATACCGTACGATTTATCTACCGCTCCAGGCGCCACTTTTCGCAAGAACATAACTTGGTCTTTCCATTCTTTGACGACAACATTGAAGTTTTTTACTCCGCCAAGTCTCTCCGATAGATCGGTCAATTCATGATAATGTGTAGCAAACAATGTTCGGCATTTTACTTCGTGAAGGTATTCTGCGACAGCCCACGCGATAGATAGCCCATCGAATGTCGATGTGCCTCGACCAATTTCATCCAAGATTACAAGGCTTTGATTTGTTGCATTGTTCAATATATTTGCCGCCTCACTCATTTCAACCATAAATGTTGACTGACCGGCGGCGAGATTATCTGATGCCCCAACACGTGTAAAGATTCGATCTACAGCGCCGATCACGGCGCTATCCGCCGGAACATAGAAACCTGCTTGTGCCATCAACACAATCAAAGCTACCTGTCTAATATAAGTGCTTTTACCTGCCATATTCGGGCCTGTCAGAATGACAAGACGACTTTCTTCACCATTTAAATAGGTGTCATTAGATACAAAACCTCCATCCAACGACATCCTCTCTACAACAGGATGACGGCCTCCCATAATAATTAAATCGTTGCCTGCACGAATCTCTGGACGGCGATAGCGATAGGTTATGGCCAATTCGGCGGCGGTTGCAGCGACATCCAATTCCGCTATAGTTCTTGCTGTTTGTTGTATCCGAGCAACCACTTCGCTGACGGTGTCTCTAAGTTCATTGAAGAGTTTAACTTCCAATTCCAACATTTTCTCTTCTGCGCCAAGGATTTTCTCTTCCATCTTCTTTAATTCGTCCGTGATAAACCGCTCGGAGTTAACTAATGTCTGGCGACGGATGTATCTGTCCGGCACTTTGTCTAAATGAGTTTTTGTGACCTCGATAAAAAAACCGAACAATTTGTTATAACGAATTTTTAAAGAAGGAATTGCTGTTGCTTCCATTTCCTGTTTTTGAAGCTGTGCAATCCATTTTTTTCCATCTTTTGCTGCCGCACGCCATGAATCTAAATCCTCGTTAAACCCATCTCGAATGACACCACCATCTTTTAATGTAGCAGGTGGATTATCCTGGATAGATCGATCCAAGAGATCACGGATAAAGTCCACAGGATCAATGCTCTCACCTAAAGTTTGGAGGCGCGTATTATTGGATTTGGTAACCATTGATTTTAGAGTCGGCAAACGATGTAAACTAAATCGTAAGGTTGACAAGTCTCGAGGCGTGGCTATTTTTGCAGTAATACGACTTACCAGCCGTTCCAGATCTGCGATTTTGGCCAGCTCATCTCTGACATACATTCGAAATTCACTGTCGTCATAGAAACCATCGACTTCTTCAAGTCTTTTGTTAACAGCATCGGGATCACGCAAGGGTTGTTCTAATCTCTGCTTCAACAGCCGGCTGCCCATTGCCGTACACGTTTCGTCCAAGAAGTGAAGCAGACTGCCTTCTCGACGGTTATCCATCATGGTCCTTGACAGTTCCAGATTGCGTTGGCTGGCGCTGTCAAGAAATACGAATTGGTTGTTATGATAAGTTTGAAGGTTTGATATATGCTTTAAATCAGCCAATTGGGTCGATTTGAGGTAATCCAGCAAGGCTCCGACCGCAAGGGTGGCGGCAGGCAGTTCCTGGAGTCCAAATCCTTCCAAGTGCATAATTCCAAAATGTTCACGTATGCGTCCAACAGCGTAATCTTTTGAGAAAACCCAGTCTTCAAGAGAATTTGTCCGAATACTTCTATCGATACCGGTAAGCTTAAACGATTCAGGATGCAGTAATTCTCTGATCGGCCACCGCCTGAGCTCGTCTTGATACGCATACGAATCCTTTTCACCAACGATCTCAGTGGCTCTGAAATCGCCTGTTGAAACATCCAGAAGGGCTATTCCAATACGATTAGAAACAGTGGCTAAGCATGCAAGATAATTATTTTCTTTAGATGAGAGCAGGTTATCTTCTAAAACTGTTCCCGGTGTTATGATTCTAACCACACCGCGTTTGACGATACCTTTAGCCTGTTTGGGGTCTTCCAATTGTTCACAGATAGCAACTTTATGATTATGTTCAATTAGCTTTGCAATGTACGTATCCGCTGAGTGCCAGGGGACTCCGCACATCGGAATTTTTTCATCGCTGCTTTTATCTCTGGATGTCAGTACCACATCCAAAATTGGAGCAGCTTTGATGGCGTCATCGCCAAACATTTCATAGAAATCTCCCATTCGATAAAATAGGATGGCGTCAGGGTACTTGGCTTTCAGCTCTCTGTACTGCCGCATCATAGGCGTTTGTGAAGAACTAATAGCTGTCATTCAGTCTCCATTTGAAGTCGCATCATGTGTTCGGTACCAGCGGAGGCCAAAGTTTGTTTGACACGAAACTCAAGGTAACTATTTCCTTCTACGACAGAGGTCAATGACTTTAATATTTGTACTGCGCTTTTGAAATCACCTGTTTCATGTAGCAAAATCGCCTTTTCCAGTGTTGCCCATTTTCCATCTATTGTCATCGTATTCATCAAAGGATCCAATTGAGCGACAGCAAGATCGTGTTTTCCTTCTTCTTTGAAAGCGCGTGCAAGAGCGATTCGAAAGCGATTGATTCGAGGATCATCCGGGTAACTTAGGATAAGGTCCAACAGGCGTTGTGAGGCGATTTGTGGGTATCCGCTTTGAAGAAGATACAGGGCTTGAGCCATAAGTGCATCTGGTGAGACTCGTATAAAACGTTCAAGTAAGTCATTGCTAATCGAACTCATCGGATCCGAAGTCGGCAATATAAGAAGCAGCGCGGAGAGTTGTTCGATTGCATCGATTTTATCATTTTCATTTCCAGACTGCCATTTTGCAAGATAGCTGTCCTGCCATTGTTCGGAAGTTACTGTGGAGGGTAAAAAGGCTGCGTATGTTGGAAGGCAAAAAAAGACCAGGAAAATAACAGCCTTTCTTAAAAAAAATGTCGATGTCATTTAAACCTCCCTCTTACGTTTGTTTAGAATAAGATCGTCGGCTTCGAATGGTTCCCCAGCGTCCGCATTTTGGACATTTCCATTCAAAAATATAGACAAGTTCCTTGCAAGCGTGGCAAACAAAGGCTTTGTTATCAAAGTATCGTTGAATAGTTTCTAACCCATACCGAGCCGCTGGTTCGACAGCGCCGCTTTGATAGGCAACCAATACAAGTCGAGCCATTGTTTCAGGTGCAAGTTCATCTGTTTTAATATTTTCAATTATTTGATGCGCCTCTTCCAAATGACCCAGCTTAACCAGATAGGCTGCATATCGTACAGCAACTCGAGGTCTGGATTTTTGTGTTTCCAACAAGTGCAAGAAAAATGCTTGAGTTTTTGCATGATTTGTTTCAGAGGCTATTTTTTCCAAATTATCTGCAATGACCCCGGTCAAATCGGGACGAATTTTCTGAAGACGGTTAAATAGTCTTTCCGCTTGGGCTGTTTTACCTGATCGAGCGTTTAAATCAGCCAAAAGCAACAAAGCTGCCGGATTGTTCCGATGCGCTTTCAGCGTGTGAACCAGATGTTTTTTAGCTCCTGATAAGTCTCCGTTTTGAATCATCATACGAGCCAGCTCAGTTCTAACATAAGCATAATTTTCATCATGCCCAACTTTACGCCAGGCTTCAGCCGAGTCCTGCAGTCTGCCGGACAATTCGTATAGGCCAGCAAGAATTTCGTAATCTTCCTGAGTCGGCTCCGTTATGTCGACAATCGTTTTCATTGCGTCAATAGCTCGGCCGGTCAAGCCTGCTCTCTGGTAATCAAAGACTATTCCCAGCATGATTGCGCGACGTTGTTCGGGCGTAATGATTGCACGGGCTAGCAGACGTCTCCTGATGTCTATCGCGCGATGAAACCATCCTTTATCACGATAGAGATTACTCAAAGCAATGTAAGCTTCTATGTTTTCAGTTGTCTTGCCGATCAAGAAAGACAATTGCTCCATCGCTTTGTCGCGGTTGTGGTTGACAAGCGCCAGCAAGGCTGTGCCCATGTATTTGTTCGCTTCATCTTGTAGAGCCAGAGTTTTACTACTGGAATTCCATTTATAACCAATGATAATGCCTAGCATTATTCCCAAAAAAAGAGCTATTGAAACCAACCACGGCATAATCAGTTTCCACTTGTTTCCGGCCTGTGTCGCCATCGCCGGTGATTCCAGACCCAGTATAGAGGTTCCTCAAGGATAATATCACTTAAATGCTGATTGAATACATCTGTGAGATGCTGAATGTTTTGTTCTCTGTTCCCATCTTCAGGGATAGAGATCGGACCCTTCAGGATAATCTTGTGTTTATGGTTATCCATCGGTTTCAAAACTCCTATAAAAGTTGTGAAGAATCCCCGAAGAGCGATTGCGGCCGGACCGCTTGGTGTCAATGCCGGCAAGCCCATAAACTCTGAGAAAACCCCTTGAACTTTTATCGTATCCTGATCGACTAGGATTCCAACAATATGGCCGCCTTCCCGTCCCATCCGCATCATTTCCCGGGGTGTTCCGGAATCGCTTCTATCCAGTACTCTGACAGAGTGTTTTATTCTGATATGGGCGATCATGGATTCGATGCGTGGGTTGTCATTTTTTCTTGCCAGAACCGTCAATGGTGCAATTTGAGCCATTCTGGCGGCAAAAAGTTCCCAGTTCCCATAATGGGCTGTAATAATCATAATGCTTTTGCCTGCATCAAGATATAATTTCAGTTTATCTTCGACCTGATTATCATCAACGATCATACGCACGATTTCTGGTGTCATGATTATAAGACGAGATGATTCAACAACATGAAGCACAAGGTTTCTACAAATTTTAAGCGCCATTTCTTGGCGTGAACGATCATCTTTCGATTCGCCATAAACCAGGGCAAGATTGTGCAAAATTCGTTTGCGTGTTTTTCCAGATAAGTGATACACGGCTTTTCCTAGAAACTCAGCTAATTTATCAGAATATTTTTGCGGGAGCCTGGCGATAATATACACAACCGGGGGAACAATAATTCCTATTAACCAATGTTTGATCGTTTTCCATAACGACTTCAGTCTTGGCATTCACTCTGTTCCAATGCTGCTTTGACAAAAGCGACGAATAGCGGGTGTGGTTTTCTAGGAGATGACTTGAATTCCGGACGGTATTGAACAGCGACAAACCAAGGATGATCCTTGATTTCAACTATTTCCACCAAGCTTTTATCAGGAGAAACACCGCTGATAATCATACCATGCTTCTCTATTTGTTGTCTGTAGGCGTTGTTGAATTCATAACGATGTCGATGACGTTCAGAGATGGTTTCACAGCCATACGCTTTGCGCACTATTGTGTTTTCCATAAGCTGGCAGAAATATGCTCCCAAACGAAGTGCGCCATTCGTTTTTACCAATTTATCGTGGCCGGATGGTAGGTCGATAACCGGATTCGATGTATGTTCTGAGAATTCTGTACTATTGGCATCCTCAATGCCACAGATATTTCTACAAAATTCGATAATGGCTACCTGCATACCCAAACAGATGCCAAAATAGGGTATCCGCTTTTCACGAGCATATTGGACGGCAAGAATTTTACCCTCGATACCCCTGTCTCCAAACCCCCCCGGAACCAGGATGCCACTGTGATCTTTCAAAAGAGTTTCCGGCCCGTGTTTTTCAAATTGGCTGGAGTCAATCCAATTCAAATCTACTTGTGTTTCATTCGCGATACCCCCATGGATAAAGGCTTCGGCCAAGCTTTTATAAGAGTCTTTCAAAAGCACATATTTACCGACAACAGCTATACGCACCTTATGTTTAGGGTAATTCAGCGTGTGAACAATCGACTTCCATTCGTCCAGATTGGGTGGCAAATCCGGTAAATGTAACTTTTCAATAACCAAGTCATCCAGTTCTTCTCGCGCATATTCCAGAGGAACCTGGTAGATATTGGGGACATCCGGCGCCGCAATGACAGCCCGTGTGTCAACGTTACAAAACAGCGATATTTTTCGTTTTATTTGGTCGCTGAGAGGCATTTCTGTTCTGCAGAGCAGTATTTCGGGTTGAATTCCAATTTCTCGTAATTCTTTTACACTATGTTGAGTGGGTTTGGTTTTGATTTCACGAGCTGCTCGAATATAGGGCACCAACGTCAAATGAACATAGAGCGTGTTATCCGGGCCGACATCATATCGGAACTGTCGGATCGCTTCCAAAAACGGCAAACTTTCAATGTCTCCTACCGTTCCACCCAATTCAACTATAACGACATCGAATCCCGGCGCCAGTTTTGTTATTCGTGTTTTGATCTCATCTGTGACATGTGGCACCACTTGAACGGTTCCGCCATGAAAATCACCTCGACGTTCTTTCCTGAGGATCGTATTGTAAATTGCACCGGCTGTAACATTATTTGCTTGTTTCATAATTGATTGCGTAAACCGTTCATAATGACCCAGATCAAGATCGGTTTCTGCGCCATCATCCGTAACGAAAACTTCGCCGTGTTGTAATGGGCTCATCGTTCCTGGATCGACATTCAGGTAAGGATCGAATTTTAAATGAGTGACGCGAAAGCCTCTGCTTTCAAGCAACGCTCCGATACTTGCCGAGGCAATTCCTTTGCCCAACGATGATACAACACCTCCGGTTACAAAAATATACTTGGTTTCCATTCCACGATACTCCTGGCATTTAGAGTTCATCTTGTTCGCACAATAATTTTTCTATTATAGCGATATCTTCCGGCTTATCCACTCCCGGACTAATCGAATCGACCCGAGATACGTGGATAATTCCACCGTGATGCAGAGCACGGAGCTGTTCCAGCTTTTCAACTTTTTCACTCCAGGCCTGCTGTAAGGACACAAATTTATTGAGATAAGATCGATTATAAACGTACAGTCCAATATGTCTGAGATATAATTTCCAGTCTATTGGCGCTGAATTCATTGCGTAGGGGATAGGCGCCCTGGAAAAATAGACGGCATAACTTAGATCGTTGATGATTACTTTGACAACATTGGGATTATGAATATCCGCCGGGTCATCGATCGGGGTCGCCAAAGTCGCCATATCGGCTTTTGGATTCGACTGGATGGCTTCAATAGCTTTGGATACATGCTCCGGGTTTATCAATGGCTCATCACCTTGTAAATTGACGACGATATCGCAGTCTATATCCCTGATGGCCGCAGCTACTCTATCGGTGCCGCTGGCAATATCCGGCGATGTCATGACAGCGTGTCCGCCCGCTTTTTCTACGACTGATCGAATGTCCTCATGGTCTGTAGCAACAATAATTTCGGATATATGCTTAACTTTTTTCGCTTGATTCAGGACACGTATTATCATCGGTATTCCGTCGATAAGCGCCAGCGGTTTTCCGGGAAAGCGGGTCGATGCATAGCGAGCAGGAATGACCAGAACAGACTTGGATTTCATATCAGCAACGTGCATATATACGAACCGCTTTTTTTATCTCGTTGAGTGTTACGGTTGCCGTTCCGACTTTTCCGACAACGATACCAGCAGCAAAGTTTGCAAGAATAGCCGCTTCGGAATAACTTAAACCCCCCGTCAGACCAAGCGTCAAAGCGCTGATAACCGTATCACCGGCGCCGGTAACATCAAACACGCTTTGAGCAACCGTATCGATATGTTGTACAGATTCATTCGGTAAAAAAATCGCCATTCCTCTTTCACCGCACGTGACTAAGACCGCGTCGGTTGCAAGGGTTGATAACAGAAGATTTCCTGCTTGCTGTAGCGCCTTTTCCCAGTTCGAATCCAGCGAGACACCAGTCATCAAAGCCGCTTCAAGATGGTTTGGCGTGATGACTGAGCAGCCAACATAATAGTCATGGTTTTTTACACGTGGATCGACTGCACAGATTTTTCCCATTTTTCTACAGGCTTGAATAACAGATTGAACCAGCTTTTTTGTCAGTGTTCCTTTTGCATAATCCGAAATAATCACGGCTTCAACTTCTTTAAGACGGTGCAGGCAATACTCAATTAGAAATGTCTCTACTTCAGGCTCTAGAGGTAGAATTTTTTCATGGTCAACACGCACCACTTGTTGATTGTGTGCAATAATGCGAGTTTTTCGAATCGTGTCACGATTCTGGATCAATCTGATTCCCGAGTGTCCAATCTGAAGCCGGTCCAAAGTGGCTAGAACTCTTCGCGAAAGATCATCCGAGCCTATCACACCCACTAACTCAACGTCGGCATCCAGCGACCTTAAATTATGTACGACATTTGCGGCGCCGCCCAATTGCATGGTTACATTTTGAACATGAACCACCGGAACGGGAGCCTCCGGGCTGATCCGTACGACTTCACCCCAAATGTACTCATCGACCATGATATCACCCAGAACAAGAATTCGGCGCCCCGGCAAGTTGTCGATGCTGTCCACAATGGATTGAAAAAATGGAAAGTCTTGTGCTGTATTGGCGTGGTCATTCACGGGGATTTCCTCCTTATCCTCGAAAGTACCTATTCTAACAAATTAATTTACAAATTTGAATGGAATCAAAGCCTGTTTTTAGTTAAAACCACTCTCATGTAGAAAGGTGACAAACTGTTTGAAGGTCACTATCATGATTGGGAGGTTGAATCGTTGAGTGAAATAGAGACACGAAAATATACTCGCGAAACCCGCGCATGGCTGAATAAACGCTTTGATTTGTTTGATCAGAAGGGCGTCTATATCCCCAATCAACCAGCCTATGGGTTCAATGCCACAGCTTTTAGACTGGAAGAATATGCACGGATGTTTGCTGTATTGAAGACGCTGAATCGACTCTCATTTAAATCTTTGCTCGATGTCGGAAGTGCAGATGGCTATGGCCCTGCTTTGATTCATAACCTATTTGGAGCTGACTTGTTTGGAACAGACCTTTCCGATCGTGCTCTGGTTCGCAGCTATGAGATATTTAATGGTGTTGGAGTGGCATCAGATGCTCATCAATTGCCCTTTCGTGATAAATCAATGGACGTTTGTTTATGTTCTGAAGTGTTGGAACATGTTGTCGATCCCGCTGCCGTTATCAGAGAACTTGTGCGAGTAGCCAGGAAATATGTTGTGTTGAGCACACCGCGTGCTGGTGACGAAGCAGCGAAAGAACGTCACTTCAAGATGCTGGATCCCAATGAACCACATGCACATATCCATTTCTTTACTGATAAAGACATACAGATTTTATGTGGATCTCATTGTATCTATAGAGGCGCCAGAACACGACTGGTGAACTCAGTCTTGAATAGGTTGGCATGGGCTGACGACAGCTCTTTGATTCAGCGTCAATCTTATTACGAATTCACTGTTGAGACGACAGAACTTGGACACGTGTCAAGAGAGGCGATCCATCACATGTTATTGGGAAAATATGACCATCAAGCCGCATGGAAAAAACGTCTGTTGAGACCGATTACCGTGGCTGGTCTGTTATGGTTGGATACTGAATTGGCGGAAAAATTCCCTCGAGCGGCATTGGATCATCTTGTGATTATTCCAGTGGATACAACACGATTTCAGCAAAGAAAACAGTTGTCAGAACGTTCTATTCTGCGAGCTTTACTAGGAGAATTCCGTGTTGAACCGTTTAGGAGACGAAATTGATGAAAATTTTGCTGATTAGTGTTGAAAATACTCTGGTCTGTTTTGGCGTCCGAATGATTTCTGCTGTTTTGAAGCGTGAAGGATATGATGTTCAGATTCTTTTTATTCCAAAAGAATTCGATCAATTGGAAACAGAACAGGAATTGAACGATATTTCAGTATGGGTTGCCGATAAAAAACCCGATCTAATCGGGTTCAGTTTGATGAGTAGTCATTGGAGACGGGCGCTGTCTATCCATAGTGCGATTCGAAAAACCTGTAACACTCCAATTATCTGGGGTGGGATACATCCAACTCTGGCTCCTGAGGAATGTCTTGATTACGCAGATATGGTCTGTATTGGCGAGGGTGAAAAACCGATGTGCGCCCTGGCCAAAGCTATGTCATCAGGAGACTCTTTCCTGACTGTTCCTGGTATATGGGTTCGAACAGTCTCGGGCGAAATCATCAAAAATCCACCTGCAGACAGGGAGAACAACCTTAGCGATTTGCCATTTCCGGATCATGATTTGGATACACACACGGTTTTTCATGCTAAGCAAATGCAATCTGTAACCAAAGAAATCTGGCGCTCCTTTATTCCCGGCTTTATGGATACTCATTATGTTATGTCCAGTAGAGGCTGCCCACATAATTGCACTTACTGTTGCAACTCCGCTTTGCGCATCGTAGCGGGTGGACCTTATCTGCGACGGCGGTCGCCTGAACATTTTGTCAATGAGATGGTCCAAATAAAAAAGCGATTTCCTGATTTAAAAGGTTTCGTGTTTATGGACGATTCGTTTTTTTATGGGGATCGAGAATGGTTTGCATCATTTTCCGACCTCTACAAAAGGCATGTCGGGCTTCCGTTTTATTGTTGGGCGAATCCTGTCGCTGTGACGCGAGAGCGTATCGAAAAGCTTGCGCCTGCCGGACTGGTTGGAGTTCATGTCGGTCTTGAATCGGGAAGTTTGAGAGTTTCTGAAGAGGTCTATCAACGTAAGGTCAGCCACAAACAGTTTTTTGAATGTATGACTATTTTGCATCAAAACCGAAAACACATTGTCGATATCCGTGTCGACGTCATCACAGACAATCCTTATGAAACAGAGGAAGAGTCGGCAGAAACCGTTCGGGTATTGTCTTATCTGAAAAAACCATTTTTTGTTGGGATAGTCAGCTTGATTTTCTATCCGAAAACGCGTCTGGAAGAGCGTGCTGTTGAAGATGGTCTAGTTTCGGAGGGGAATGACAAACTCTATAACGAAGAGTTTTTTAGGTATCAACCTACCTTGTTGAATCGTTTGATGAGAGCGACTCCGAAAACCCCGGGATCGGTTATCCGTTACGTACTTGACAACCGACATAATTTATGGGGTAAGTTTTTGTTTTATATGGTTTATTGGGGCTATTTTGTAGGTGTCCGGCGAACAGCTTGGAAATGCCGACGAGCTATCACATTGTGGTGGCTGAAACATTTTGAAAAGTGGATAGATCCGAAAAAAGTTGTAACGACCCGGGTGTCACTTATCGATTTTTAAGAGGATCGTTCAATCCCAAAATGCTGCATTCGTTTGTATAGATTCGAGCGTGGCGTGCCAATTGATTCGGCTGTTGCTTTGACATTCCAGTTATGTTCCTGAAGCTTTTGTATCAAAAACATTTTTTCTGCGGCTTCCTTGAAATCTTGTAAAGAAGAATGTTGGTGTGGAGCGACGTCATTACCGGAATCGGTATTTGCCTGGGAATGATCATTCAAGCGATTCAGATATTTGGCATCGATTTGTGCGTCCGTACACAGGATCAGATGACGCTCGACAAAATTCTTCAATTCTCGGATGTTGCCTTTCCAGGGCTGTTTTTTGAGCCACTCAACAGCATCTTGAGTGTATCCAGTCCCACGGATTCCGTTGGCTAGAACAAAACGGTCTGCAAAGTATTTAACTAGAAGCGGAATATCTTCTATTCGCTCGCGTAAGGCAGGGACCCTGATGGGAACACCGTTTATTCGATGGAATAGATCTGCTCGAAATAACCCTTCTTGAATCATGGCTTCCAAATTTTGATTGGTAGCGGCAATCACACGAACATCCGCATGAAGTGTTCTGTTTCCGCCGACACGCTGGTATTCACCTTCCTGAAGAGCACGTAAAACTTTGGCTTGTGTCTTCAAAGACATATCACCAATTTCATCAAGGAAAATTGTACCCTGATGAGCTTTTTCAAATTTACCGATTCGACGCTCTCCAGCTCCGGTAAAAGCGCCTTTTTCGTGTCCGAAAAGCTCGTTTTCGATCAGATTTTCAGGGATAGCAGCACAATTAACTTGGATATAAGGGCCTTGCCGACGCTGCGATTTTTCATGAATAGCTCGAGCGATCAACTCTTTCCCCGTGCCGCTTTCACCCTGGATCAATACGGGAAGGGGAGACGGGGCAACGCGTTCGACCAGATTCAAAACAGCATGAATAGCTTTTGATTCACCAACGATCAGCGTATCTGAGATATCACCATTAGCGGCGCTAACACGCGCTTCGAGATTACTCATATTCAAAGCATTTCTGATAGCGAGTAAAATACGGTCTTTTTTTGGGGGCTTTTCCAGAAAATCATAAGCGCCTATTCGAGTAGCTTTGACAGCGGTTTCGATTGTGCCATGGCCGGATAAAATGATAACCGGAAGATTGGGGTAATCTTGCATCAATATTTCCAACACTTCCAAGCCATCCATGCCCGGCATCTTGATATCCAACAAAACACAATCCGGCCTATGTTTTCGTGCAGCAAAAAGACCCGATTCGCCATCTTCCGCTTCTTCAACAGCATATCCAGAATATTCCAAAATCATTCGAAGACTTCGACGAATTCCCATTTCATCATCGATTACAAGTATCGTTTTATTCTGCACCGGACCCTCCATTTTCTGTTTTTATAGGATTATCCTGATCGACTGCTGCCAGGCTGAACGTAAACGTCGTGCCTTTACCTGGCACACTTGATACCTGGATAATCCCATCATGAGCATCGATCACGGCCTTAGTAATCACAAGACCCAATCCAGCGCCTTCTTTCTTAGTGCTGAAATATGGCTCGAAAAGGTTCATTAATGTCTCATTATCCATACCAGGTCCTGTATCCGTGACCTCGGTTTGAATCAAATTGTCGTTACGAACACTCTTTATCGTAAGAACACCTGTGTTGTCCATAGCCTGAAGCGCGTTCTGTAGCAGATTTATTAACACACGTTTTATCTGATCATGGTCATAACGGCAAATAAGTGGGTCTGCCGGCAAATCTACCATAAAGGTCGTGCCGGTCGATGTGGCTGGATACATGGCGACCACTTCGGTAATCAAACTCCGTATATCATTTAATTGAAAAGATGGCTTGGGAAATCGGGCAAATCGACTGAACTCCGATGAAATCTGTTCAAGACTCTTCACTTCATCCAAGACCATTGACAGACATTGATTGAAAATAGCTGGAAAATCAGCAGCTCCATCTTCCCATGCCTGACGAAGGTGCTCGATGGACAATTGGATGGGAGTCAGAGGATTCTTGACTTCATGTGCGATGCGTCCGGCCATTTCGCTATATGCTTGAAGCTTTGAGGATTGAACTGCATCAGTGATATTGTCCATCACAATCAATGTTCCTGCCAATCCAACTGGAGATTCCAATTTGGCAAACGTTACCGCCAAAAACACGATTTGACCTTCCTTAAAAAACCGGAATATATGCCGATCACCGGGAGATCCAGCGACATAATCATCGAAAGTTGTTTTCAGTTCTGGAATCCCTATATCAATGAAAACACGATCTATTTTTTGATTCTCGACTTCGGTGTCGACGGTTGGAAAAAGATCGTTGAATGCTCCATTCCAAGTTAAAATCGTACCCGAGTCATCGACCGCTAAAATGGCTGAGGACATTTTTGCCAACAAGGCGTTAATAAAGGCGTGTCGCTCCTGCAGGTCAATCCGTTGTGTTTTCAGATCATGCAGCATGACGTTGAATGTTTGCGTCAACAACCGAATTTCGCCAACACCGTGTTCTGGAACGGTAACATCGAAGTTTCCTGTCGACACTTTCTGTGCGCTGTCTGTCAGTATCTGAACCGGTCGAGCGATTCTCCGACCGAAATAAAGTGAAAAGAGTATTCCTGAAATAAGCAAAAATACGGTTGTCGGGAAAAGCCATTCATGTGCTTTCGATTGTGGAGCCTTAAAAGGAAAACGGATAAAAGATAGTGTTATAGCGCCTATGACACGGCTAAATTCTGAATGGAGTGTTCCTGTAATAGAAAAACGATTGTGTGTGCGATCAAATTCCAAAAGAGTATCCTGCTTGTGAAAAGTCAAGGCGCGATATTGAGAAGCATCGAATCGATTCTCTATTAAACCTGTTTGAAATAATTCCGGTCTGTTTGATGCTGCAACCGAGCCTCTGCTGTATATCGTAATCAAAAGGTCGGAAAATTCATCGAGCGAACTAAAAATTTCGTTGGTAATCGGTATTTCACACACAAAAGTGCCTTGAAAAATGTCATTGTTCGAATTTAAGGCAGAGAACTGTGGAAAAGCCAAAATCACCTGCGCCATAAGTTCACCCGGAGCAACAGATTGGAAGATAACTTCATCTATAGGGCGACCACGATAATACGTATCTTGAAAAACACGACTGATCGATTCAAGCGGTAAATCATGAGATAAGGAGGTCGTTCCGGACATGGCTTCTTGCCCGAATTCATCCAAAATCAGCCATGACCCACTCATCACTCCAAGGAAATCCGGGATGGTTTCATCGAAAAAATGATATTCAACGTTTGAGCGTTGGACTTTGGCCAACTCTATAACGTGTGCTTTCAATTGGGTTTGGGTCTGCTGGAGCAACTGCTTCATTTGCGATTTTTGGAATTCAGTTTCAGAATCATCGATAACGCGATGAAGAGTGGCAGCGAATATCAACGGTAAGATGAGTGCCGGTAACAGAAATGCACCTAATAATTGCCGTGTGAATGATCCATAGGTTTTTTCTTTACGAGCCCGGATAAGGTGTTTGATCTCCTGATAAGCTAAACCAGGCATCAATATACATAGAGCTAATATAGCGAGTCGGGCAACGCCTGCTAAATGAGACTCGAAAGGTATGCGAGGGAGTAAACCAACCAAGACTTCGGGCTGTGTTGGATCAGAATAAGGCAACCGGTACAATAGCACTTCGAAACGTTCGGATTCATCTTGTGTCCACTTCGGATTCGAAGGCAGAGTATCCAACCATCCTGCTTGCATAACAGCCGGTATGTTACGGTGTAATTCTGATGAATCTTGATGTCGGGCGACATAAATATCGATGGCATTGCCCCATTCATGGGGAAGAGGCTTTATTGCATCGGGTTCTATTGCGATCTGGATGACAAGGAATCCAAACGAGTTTTGATCAGTTTCAAAAGCAGTAATGCCAATTAGAGGCGAATGGATGGAGTGATAGTGGAGTTGTGGCGATATGATCAAATGTTTTGTATCGGCGGCAATGACTTGATGCAATGTTTCGGGGTGTAAGGCATCTGGAATGAAGAACGGCGAAAACTGTTCCAAAATAAAACCATTTTGATCAAGTATCTGTATGGCGAAATCGGCTTCAAACACATGAAGATCACTTGTGCGCCATAGCTGAAATGCAGCGCCGTTGTGAAGAATATCATCGTCAAAATGCAAGTGTATGTCGTCTGTTGTTAGGTGTTTAAGGTTACTTTCCAGCGCAAGCGGTAGAAGGTGTTCACGTTCATTGATCCAGTTCTGGAGACGACTGGAAATATTCTGTCGAACCGCTGTGCCTGTTTGTGTAATTAGACAAGGAATCAAAAGGACAATCGCCGACACTTGACATAACCAACCGGGTATACGGCGCTTTTGGTAACGAGTATGAGATTTTGATCCAGAGAGCAAAAGTGTTTGTAGCAGAAAAAACAGCCAGCGTATCCAAGCGCCGATCAACAAAAGAGCTGAAAGCGGAAGGACAAGAGTCTGCTTGACAGGAAAATCCGGCCACCACGCAAAAGCGGTATCGGTGATCAACGAACGCACTAGGCGATTAACTAAAAAAGGGGTTAGTAGCGCTGATACAGCAATTAAAGCTACGCCAAATATTTTTTGATAGTTTCCTATTTTAAACGGAACAAGACGGTAGGTCAGAATCCAAACGAATAACCCTGCTATCAGCAGCATAATTGCAGAATGCAGCCCTAAAAAACCACCTGCAAAAAAATGTGGATCGAATAATGGAAACAACCATTCCGGCACATAATCAAGTCCATAAACCAACTGACTTGTTGTGTGGTCATCGATGGAAAGAAAAAAGTCAGGTAAATTCGATTGCCCTAAATCAAAACCTAATTGCAGAATACCAGGAAGACTCTCAAAGGGTGATAGATACCTGAACGCATATTTTTGATGCTTTCTCCCCATCGTTAGTATGTCTGGATGACTACCTTCCAAGGCTCGATCGATTAGGCTTATCTGGGTCATTGCAATCCGATAATCGCTTTTAGTCAGATGAACAACTGAAACTTTGCCGGGGGTTTCATATAAAACGGCTAAACCGTCAGGCGCTTCGGAGAACACAATATATTCCATCCAGTCCAACGGCAGGTCAACTATGGTCCCGGCCCAGGCTGACCAGCCTCCTGTTTCTGTAAAAATAGCGATTCCAGTAATTGAGGGTAAAGCCTGTTTAGCAGTTTCTCGATCGAACTGCTTTTTGAACGATGCAAGGTCATCAAATAATTGGTTTTCATTGAATGCGGGGATGTCGTGTAGTTGGTCGTGAACAGATCGGATAAAGGTGTCCAATGTCTTTAGAACTGACAACAACTCACTTTCCGATGATGGGATGGGTAGTGAAGATTGGGTCTGGAAGGCTGGAGATTTCGTGGCAACGCTGGGTGCGAAAGCCAACGTGATTATCATCAGCAAAATCGACATCCGAATTTTTGTCATTGCGTTTACCCGAACTTTCATTATTCTGAGCCTGTGAAAACCTATGTGGTCTCACAACCTTTAAATAATAGTTTAGAATGATATAAAGCATCAAACAAGCGTGATGGAGGAAGTACACATGAAAATACTCTATTTGCAGTGCCAAGCCGGAATCAGTGGAGATATGTTTTTAGGGGCGTTATTGGATGCCGGATTGGATTTATCCAAATTCAGAAATATGCTTCGGTCGGCAGGTATTGCTGATGATGAAGTCAATATTGAAAAAACTGTCAAAAAAGGCATTGCCGCAACATATGTTACGGTTACACCACATGCGCATCGTCATTTACACGTGTCGGATATTCGGGATGCCATTTCAAATTCCGGATTGAAAGAAACTGTCATAAAAAGAGCGTTATCGGCTTTTGAACGAATTGTGGCGGCAGAAGCGCAGGTGCATGGTGTGTCCATGGAAAACGTTCACCTTCACGAAGTGAGCGGCTTGGATACCATTGTTGATTTGTTGGGTGTTGCCTGGGGATTGGATGAATTGGGAATTGAAAAAATCTATTCAACGCCTTTGAATACCGGTTCCGGTACAGTGACTTTTTCGCACGGAGTCGTCCCGGTGCCTGCGCCGGCGACTGCGCTGATTCTGAAAGATATCCCGGTCATGGTCGATGGCTTGCCGGGTGAACGCACCACGCCGACAGGGGCAGCTCTGGCAGCAGAGTTTATAGACTCTTTCGATCCGCCTGGAAATCTGGTTCCGATTCAAATAGGTCATGGCGCTGGCGCCAGAGACGATGGTGATCGAGCTAATGTGTTGCGGGCGATAATCGGCGTTGTTGACGCAGAAAGCGGCGCATGCGATTTAAACGAGGAATCATTGATCATGTTGGAGACTGATATCGATGATGATACGCCGGAAATTCTGGGATACAGCTTTGAAAAACTGCTGGCGGTTGATGGTGTTCTGGATGTCACGATACTGGCAACACTGCGTAAAAAGGGTCGTCCAGGTCATCTGTTGCGAGTTTTGTGTAAAGATAAAGCCGTCAAAAATGCTCGGACGATTTTGTTTGCTGAAACCAGAACATTGGGAGTTCGGGAATTTCGAGTGTTGCGCACGAGTGTCCCAAGAGACGTTAAAACGGTTGACACTCCGTGGGGATCGGTGCGGGTTACGTGTGCCGGCAAAACGATTTCTCCGGAATACGAAGATTGTCGCAAAATTGCCCTGGAGCATGGAATACCGTTGAAACAGATTTATCTTGCGGCACGATCAGCTTTGACCGGGTCGTAAAGCGTGAGCTTGAAATCACAACGCAGGTCTTAAGTATTTGGGAGCGCTGCAATACCGGGGAGTTCTTTACCCTCAAGATATTCTAAACTGGCCCCTCCACCGGTGGAAATATGGGTCATTTTGTCGGCCACACCTGCTTTTCTCATCGCTGACGCTGAATCACCGCCGCCGACAATGCTGATTGCATCGGATTCTGCTAACACACGAGCCAGCGTGAACGTTCCCGTGGAAAACTCAGGAATTTCGAACATGCCCATCGGCCCGTTCCAGATCACTGTTCCCGCTTTTTGCAAATAATGGCTATAGAGTTTGATGGTTTCCGGTCCGATATCGAATCCTTCCATATCAGGGGGAATAGTACCGGCTTCGACAATCCGATGAGGAACTCCAGGTTCAGGAAACGGAGCTATGACAGTGTCTAACGGAAGTTGAAACAGCTTGTCGTTTTCTTCCGCCAGCAGAAGTATTTCGAGCGCGGTTTCGATTAGGTCATATTCAACAGGTGATTTTCCTATTTCGTTACCCAGAGCTTTCATGAAGGTATAGGACATAGCGCCGCCGATCAGAATGCCATCGACTTTGGGGAGAAAGTTTTTTATCAACGCAAGCTTTCCGGACACTTTAGCGCCTCCTAGCAGTGCGTAAAGTGGTCTGCGTGGAAATTGGATGGCCGTATCGAGGTATTCCACTTCCTTTAAAATGAGGTGGCCGGCAGCAGATTCAGGAACGAGCGCCGGCAGGCCGACAATAGACGCATGAGCTCTATGGCAAGCTCCAAAGGCATTATTGATATAGACATCGATATGTTCTGCAAGAGCCTTTGCGAATACCGGATCATTCTTTTTTTCTCCTGCATGAAAGCGCAGGTTTTCTAATAGGAGAACATCGCCGTTTTGCATTTGGGATATCAACAGACCAACGGATTCTCCTATACAGTCAGGAGCCAGGACAACCGGTCGATCGATCAATAGGGAAAGACGTTCAGCTATGGGTTTGAGGCTGAATGCCGGATTCGGTCCATTTTTTGGATCACCAAGATGAGACGCGAGTATCAACTTTCCGTTGTTCTCAATAACCGCACGAATCGAAGGTAATGCCGCTTGAATACGTTTGTCATCGGCAACTTGCCCGTTTTGGATTGGAACATTGAAATCCACCCGCATAAAAACACGCTTACCCGTCATATTCAAATCATCCATGCTTCGCTTACCGGTCATACAAACCTCCCTGGTTAAACGGTATCAAATCACCCGTTGAATTCGCCGAAAAAACAGGCTGTTCAACCTTGTCTTGGTCAGGACACAGTGTAATCGGATTCATCAATGATGTCTATGCTGGAAAAAACCGGCTCGAGGACAAAAAATCCGGAAATTTAATGCTGATTTGCGAGTCATTTTAGTATTTGCGGAGTTCACGAGCCATGTCGCGCTGGATGTCACGCTCACGAATTAAACTGCGCTTGTCCGAATGCGTTCGGCCCTTGCCTAGTCCTAATAGCGCCTTCGCGATGCCTCGGTCATTGAAATATAATTTCAAAGGCACCAAAGTATATCCTCGCTCATTGATTTTGCCGATCAAACGACGAATTTCCGATTTTTTCATCAGCAGTTTACGCGGCCGTTCAGGGTCATGATTCATCTGATTACCATGAGAATAAGGGGCGATATGGCAGCCGACCAGGAATAATTCACCTCGAATGATCCTGGCATAAGAATCTTTCAAATTAACGCCTCCGGCACGCAACGATTTTACTTCAGTGCCAACCAGGGCAATACCAGCCTCCCAAGTTGTTTCGATATCGTAATTACGACGCGCTTTTTTGTTTTCAGTAATAATTCGACCGCTCATAGCTTATCTTTGTAAACCCACTCATTCAGCCATTTCAAATAAGGTTCATGGCCGCCTGTTACAGGTGTGACCAGGATTTCCGGCACGTCATAAGGGTGTAAAGTAGGTAAAATCTGTAAAAGGTGGTCAAGGTTGCTTCGGGCTGTTTTGATAATCAGCAGACATTCATCATCATCGCAGATTTCGCCGTCCCAATGGTAAATAGATCGAATTTTCGGCACGATTTGAACGCATCGTCCCAATCGGGATTCGACGATCCGACGGGCGAGTTCCGCTGCTAGTGTTTCGCTACCGACCGTCGTGGTAACCATGTAAAAATCTGTCTGCATCGAGTGGCTCCTTTGTATAAACAGCGTTTAAACAGCTTAAAAACAATATCATGAGCGGATAGTGGGCTCAAGCTTATAGCCCCAATAAATTTATTTCGCTCTTGTTTTTCGAGTCAGCTTAAAGCAAAGCGCGATCTTCGAGCACGGTTCCCTGTTCGCGTTCATTCGGGGTTCTTCCCCAAAAACTCTAAATACTGAAATCTAACACTTGGTGATTGGATATCGGAAATTGGAATCTCCCGCGAGCATCCTCCGTTGCGCTTATGAATGATTATAATCTATGATATTTGGGCAAAAGGACGCCGATCGACGACTCATATTACAGTGATGCGATCGAAAATCGGTAAAAAAATGTTCCGGTCCAGTAGAACAGGAAGGAATTTCGCGACGATGGAATGGAAAGATTTATACAATCGCCTCTTGGCGAGAGAAGAAAAAATTTGTGTTGTCGGTCTTGGGTATGTGGGTTTACCTTTAGCCATACATCTTAGTGAGCATTACAGCGTTGTCGGATATGATTCCGATCGAGAGCGGATAGCCGGGCTTCTGGAAGGAAAAGATATTACAGGGGAGATAGACACGGAAAGCCTGCAAAATGCTCCGATCATGTTTTCATCAGACTCGTCTGTTATCTCCTATTGTCGTCTTGTTATCATCACGGTTCCAACCCCTATTAATTCGTTTAAATTACCGGATCTTTCGCCGGTGCTATCAGCCACACGGGTTGTCGGTCAAAATATGATGAAAAACAGTGTAATCGTGTACGAATCGACTGTTTATCCTGGTGTGACGGAAGATGAGTGTGTTCCGATTCTTGAACAGGAAAGTGGGCTTCAGCATTTAACGGATTTTTTTGTTGGCTATTCGCCGGAACGAGTGAATCCGGGAGATAAGCTGCATACGATTGATAAAATTATCAAAGTTGTGTCTGGTGACACGCCGGAAACCTGTAAATTCTTGGCCGAAGTCTATGGCCGAGTGATAACGGCCGGTATTCATTATTCGCCGGATATTAAAACTGCCGAAGCGGCAAAAGTCATAGAAAACACACAGCGGGATTTAAATATTGCCCTTATGAATGAATTAGCGTTGATTTTTGGTATGATGGGCATCGATACTCACGATGTTTTGGATGCAGCGGCCACTAAGTGGAATTTTATACGGTTCGAACCAGGCCTTGTCGGAGGTCATTGTATCGGTGTCGATCCTTACTATCTGACTTATAAAGCGGAAAGCCTTGGATATCGCCCGGAGGTCATACTCGCCGGCCGACGTATCAACGATTCAATGGGGAAATTCATAGCGGAAAAAACCGTTAAGCTTCTCATACAAGCCGGAAAAGCCGTTCAAGGAAGTAAAATCCTGATTATGGGTTTGACGTTCAAAGAAAATATAAATGATATCAGGAATTCACGAGTCATCGATATTGTTAAAGAATTACGTGAATATGAAACTGATGTCACCGTTTGGGACCCTCATGCAGACAGAGATGATGTCAAAAAGGAGTATCATCTTGATCTGATTGAAACACCTGAAGAGAAAGCTCCGTATGATGCCGTTATCATTGCGGTAAAACATAAAAAAGTTATTCAACAGTGGTCTTTAGAAAACCTTGCGACTATTTGTTGCCGAATAGGGCCAGTGTTGGTTGATGTCAAAAGTCTTTTTAAAAAGAAAGATGCAAAAAAATTCAATTTTACGCATTGGAGACTTTGAAACACTCGCTATTCAAAACACAAAAAATATAACCACTGCATATAAAGAAGACCTGTGTTGAGACTTGCAAAGAGGCTGTAAAGATCGATATTGCATCCTAAGGTTTTATGGCTATAATTCTATCGAAGATGAAAAACGATAATGGATTAAGTGAAAAACAAGGATAAAGGAAGGAGATAACAATGAAAAGTTTCGCAAAACTAGTTTTTATAGCGGTGATCGTCAGTATGATCGGTATGGGTTGTGGTCCTAGTGAGCAGAAAACTGTTAGCAAGCAGGATGAGGTTCAAAAAGAAAAGCCTGTAGACACACTGAAAAGAGATGAAGCAATGAGAGAAAAAGCAGATTTATCCAAGACCCAAAAATCTGTCTCGGATGTTGCATCACTAACAAAAACCGACAAAATGGAATTGACTTCGGATGTTGCCGTAAAAGGTGGAGTAGAAGAAAAGCCAAAGGAAGGGGATGTCTTTAAGAAAACCAGTGGTATGGACTGGAGAGTGACACCTGAAAAACGTGCCGTTATCGAGAAGGAGATACCCGAGGCAAAGGGCTTTGTTGAGAGCGCTCCCATTATCGAGAAAATAATAGCAGGAGATATCAAAAACAAAGATGAACGAGTGAAGCTGTTTTTGGAAGTCGCTAAAGATAAATATATCTATTTTGCCGCTCTAACCAATCCCAATCCTTTCAATGATAATGCCAGCCTGAATATTATTTTTGGCGAAGGCGCCTTGACTCCTGATTTTATGATGGTGCAACTGCGGAACCCCCAAAATTATGACCACCAAAAATATATGTCGATGTACGGAGGCACGGGTTATGTGACGGCCTTTGTCGGTAAACTTGGGGAGAAGAATGGAAATCTTGAACTCGATCCTGTTTATGATGTGTTTCTACCGGGTTATTTAAGATAATTATTAATAAACAATAACGCTTCATATATCGTCCTGAAACAGCTCCGTCGTCGGCAAATATTGAAGCGATGTGCCTGACTTTGAAAAGTGGTTATGGCATGATGGTTGCCTTCAGGATTCTACCGGAAATGCCCGAAGAAGATGGTGTGAAATTTTAGGTGTATTTTAAACACGAAAGCGCGTACGTCGATGAACCCTGTCTGATTGGTAAGGGAACGAAAATCTGGCATTTCACCCATATCATGCGCGACGTCGTTATCGGTGAAAACTGTGTTTTCGGCCAAAACTGCTTCGTTGCATCAAATGTACAAATCGGATCCCATGTCAAAGTGCAGAATAATGTCTCGATTTATACAGGTACCGTCATTGAAGATGACGTGTTTTTGGGGCCTTCGTGTGTGCTGACCAATGTCACTTACCCCAGGTCAAAAATAAGCAGACATGATCATTTTGAGAAAATTTTGTTGAAAAAAGGCTGTACTATCGGCGCCAATGCGACGATTATCTGTGGGATCGCCATAGGGCGATATGCATTTGTGGCTGCTGGAGCTGTTGTAACACGCGATGTGCCCGATTACGCATTAATTATCGGTGTACCGGGAATTAGAACAGGCTGGGTCGGCCGACACGGCCTGCCACTGTCAATACCAGATAATGATGGAATCATGGTCTGTCCTGAAAGCGGTTTAAGATACCAAGAAATCCAAAAGGATGTCATTAGATGTATCGATATCGATGAAGAAGTCGATAGGCGCTAATCCACACAGGTCGCCGCGCCTAAACTTGTCAAGAAAATTTGTTGCGCATCTTCTGATGAGACCATACCGTCGCCGTTGCAGTCCGCGGCACACTCTTCAAGATAAGTTGGGGAGTATTGAGCGATTGCAATCAGAAAAGTTAATTGTGCATCCGCAGTTGATACGGCGCCGTCAAAATTGACATCGCCATCATTGATGCAATCGGGTGTCGGGGTATTACTCGGGACGGGGGTCGGCGTCGGCTCGAGCTGGAAAATATCGTGAAGCAATAATTCAGCCAGGTTCGGTCGTGGACCGATGTATTTAGTGACGGGACTCGGTTGAGGAGCGCCGGTTTCAGTTATGGCGGCTCGTAGTGTAATGGGATCAAGAACATCTCCTCCTGTCAGTTCTTTATAAATAGACTGGGCGAGACAGCAAACACCTACCACGATAGGCGATGCTCCTGATGTGCCACCGAAATCAGACGTATAATAATAATCTTCGCCGCTTGCTGAATAAAGATCCCCGTAGCCGGTTGTAGTGATTTCAGAACCCCAACCGTTCGCATCCATACGTGAACCGTAATTCGTGAACCACTCAGGATTCATGGTGTTCGGAGTTCCAGCTCCAACCATAATAGCCAAAGAATCTCTGCTGGATCGATCGAATTTGCCCTGGTAGATCTGAGCATCGAGGTTGGTCGAACCGTTTCCACCGGCTTCAACACAGATGCGTCCTTGTGCGGTTGAATTGGCAATGGCATCATAATTTGCCTGCCACCATTCCATAGGGATGTAATCGCCGCCGGGACCCGGAGCATGCAACTCGATCAGCCAGATATCCCCAGGCTCGAGGGCGGCGGATGCTGTGTCAAAATAAGGACCGACTGCATCAGGCCAGTCATCTTCATCTATCGCCTGACTGCCGACCTCGGTTAAAGGCGCAATCCCTGTTATACCATAAGCATTTTCAACACCAGCTATTATACCCATGACGGCAGTTCCATGATCGCGGTAGTCTTGCCATTGTGACTGAACGCCGCCCTGATAAAAAGGTGTCGGCAGATCGTTATGAGTCCAGCGCCAAGCCAGCTCCACATCAATCATTCGGACGTTTTCTCCGCGACCGCCCGGGTAGGATCGAGCAGCGGCAATATCGACACCAACCGGGGATGCATTCAAATATCCCTGGTATTGAACATAAGAAGGAGGTTGAATGCTGTGCTGAATCGATGATGGCATAAAGGCAAGCTGAGGAATCGGTTCTGGATAGACGCATTCCACGATATCCAACCCATTCAAATCAACCAATAACTGTTTTGCTGTTTCTTTATCGGGTGGCCCAAAAGCGAAATACAGGTTCAAATCTGCTAGCTGACGGCCAATCCGTTGCTCTCCAAGCCGTTTTTCTTCTTCATAAGTCAATTCAGGACGACGAAAAAGACGTTCATATCGAACTGAGGGATACCGTGATAAAAGCTCTGAAAGTTCAGTCAAATCACTGTTGTTTTTTGAGATAAAATCATTGTGACGTAAGCGTATCCCGGTATCTTCACGAAATTTGACAACTAATAGATTCCAACGATCACAATCGCGGATTTCTGGAAACGACGGTTTTGTGAATTCCACACGTGGAAACAGCGCAAAACTCAATGATGAAGACATTAATCCGAAAATAACACCGACAAATATAAGACGTTTCATAAGAATCCTTTCTTATAGTGAATGCAATGTCGCATAAAAGACTATTTAGGAAAGCGACAGTCAGTATTGACTGATTGGCTTTTCAGAATAACTATTATTTCGGGCCGTACCCAAATTCAGCTAATCCCAGACCATCCAATCCGCCGATAATATCGTCCATGGCGCTGTTCAGCATGGCGGCATAAAACCTGATACCGTCAAAGGATCCGTCCCCGGTATCCGGCCAGTGGAACTCCGGTAGAATGTTTACCACGGTCACGCCGGGATCGACGTCGATGACATCGAATCCAACATCTTCCGACCAGGTATTCCAGAACCAATACATGCCTGCAACTTCCAAAATTGCCATAAAAGGGACATTTTTCATAGTTTGCGTGGAATTATTGTATAAATAACTCCATACACTGAAGCGATCACCCGATGAGACATGAGGGGTCGGGATAAATAAACGGGTACCGTGAGCGTTTTCAATCGGATCGGGATTCTCATAAATTCGTATATGGGTATTGGCAGATATGTTTTTAAGTTTGTAGATATCCTGGGTAAGATTAGGCCAGGTGATCGTAACTAGGTCAGCTTTGGCAGCAGTATTTAGGCCGAAATTTAGTCTGAACGGGACTTGGGGGCCAAAGTGACCGTCGCCGGCGTGCACTACGCGGGTGATTGTCGTGTCTCCGTATGTCACTTGAATTTTAGCGCCGATAGCCGATACGTTGCTGAATCCCGGCTTGCCGGCTCCGACCAATGTGGCTGCGAGGTGATTTTTGGCGTTTCCGATATCGTTCCTGAACACACGGAGCGGTCCGCCGTCACCGGAGCCGATGATGATGTCATCATCACCGTCCAAGTCGAAATCAAACACGGAAACATTGTGTATGGGGATATCCTCAGTGTTCAAAATATTCATCGCTGTTGACGGTGTTATGACTTGAAGCGTGTGATCCGGTTCATGGCGAAAAATATAAAAACGGTTGTTGTCATAACCATTTTCAGAAAGTAGAAGATCGACAAGACCGTCGTTGTTCCAATCAACCCATGTCGCAAAATGATCACCATGGTGCAATTTGGCTGGGTCATCGTCCAAACGGCTAATTATACAGTCGAAATCCCAGGTGAAAACGCCGGCGCCGTCGTTGATCAAAGGCGCAGACATCACTTTTTTACAGCCGTGAACAAGGATCGTGAATAGATCGATGTGACCGTCATTGTTGAAATCCCGCGGCATGGAACCCCATGAACACGTGTGGGAAGCACAGTTGCCGGGACCGACATATTGGCCGTAATTCGACGATTCATGAATTTCAGTAAATGTCCAGTCACCGTTGTTTCGAAGGTGTTTAGATTTGTCGCGACAGTAATTGCCCAAGAAAATATCAGGGTATCCATCCCCATCGACATCAGCTACGGCGGCGCCGTAGGTCGGCTGCAGAACCTCCGGGTTCTGTATGCCGGATGTCGCCGACATATCTTGAAATGTTCCGTCACCGTTCCCCCTAAAAAGTTGATCGGGAGCAAACACATCACCTGATCCACCAAAATATTTGGTAAACCAATTGCCGACTAAAAGGTCCAGGTTGCCGTCACGGTCAAAATCAGCGAAAACAGCGCTTGAAACATTGGTCAGGCCACCATCAAAAAACAGTTTATCCGGAACCATTGTGAAACGGCCTGTACCGTCGTTCAAAAAAACTTCGCTGGTGTCAACCCATTCGATATCCTCAGGTATGAACGAGTGGCGGTGATAGTACACGCCGGCAAAGTAGTCCGGATAACCGTCATTGTTGATATCACCAAAAATCGCCAAGTCGGAGTGACGACCGTCTTTGGTGCCACGTCTGTTTGCACGAATACCGGATTCTTCAGTGAAATCGATGAACTTGCGAGTGCCCGGTGTATCGCCTTCCACATTCAAGTAAACATACATTTTGTTCATGACATCCCAATTGCCATGATCGAAAGCGTCATGAACCACCAAGTCCGGATAGTCATCGCCATTCAGATCGACGATCGAAATCCGAAAGGACGGTGTTCCAGCCAGCCCCAATTCATTAGTGACTTCGACCCAGTTCTGGGCAAAAACAGGGGAGAAGCTGAAAATCACCACTGACAGTAACGCGTATCGAAACAAGCTTTTCATTCTAATCCTCCTTTGCAAGGCAATCTATGTGTCGTCTCCTAGGTAGAAGATTAGCGTAAATCGATGAGCCATTCAATCTTTAGCAGAGACTATTCAGATAAATTAATTATTTTAAAAGATTAAACGAGTGAAATCACTGATAAGACAAGTGGCTGGAGATATAGGCGAACTAGATGAAGGATTTTAGATTATCGACAGGGTTTAAAATTAGTGGATAAAAAGAATCCGCAACAGGGTAATCCTTGCGGCCGTGTTGCGGATTCTACGATAAACTTACAGAGATTTTCTCAGCATCGGCAGAGCGATCATGATTCCAATGACAAGCAGTGCAATGCTGATACCAACGGGTGATGTGGCAGGAATGGGTTTCGGTTCAGACTCACCGCCGATCAGGCAAAAAGCCAGATCGACATGATTATCAGCATCGTCGTCGAGTTGCCATTGTGGTTCATCCTCTGTCATCCTAACAAAAGCGCTACCAGTAGCTGGGGGCTCGCCGGCATCAGCCCACATGAACCAACATGTTCCGCTGTCAACAGCTTGAATGGAAATCCATCCGGCGGAAATGGTGACCGGTGTCGGCAGCACAGCTTTATATCTCATGACATTACCTAAAGCTTGTTGACCAAAGACAAACTGAGGTGTCTGGATTTTTGTCGCTGCGACGGTTTTCTGATAAACGACATTACCGGGAAGTGTGCCGGGTTCATAGAAAGTGATGATGAAATTCGAATTAGGCTTGCTGCATGCTTGCCATCCAGTGGTGTAGGTCACGTTACCACCCCACCACTCGACTGCAGTGATCGCATCTGTCAGACCTGAAAAATCGTCTGCAACAATGATCCCGGAATTTTGATCAGAGTTGACGTAGACGACTTCTGCCGCAAAGGGTTGAGAGAAAATGGAGTCAGGTCCACAGCCTTCCGGATCGGCAGATTCCCAATTGATGGTGGCAACGTAAGGAACTTCGCATTCATAGTATTCATTGAATTCGGCAACGGATACGAAAGCCCAATACGTTCCAGGTTCTACTAAGACTCTAAGTGTCGCTGTTTCGCAATAATCTGACTCTGCTGCACCAACAGATGACAAGTTGGCGCAACCGTCGGGTATAGCCGTCCCCGGTTTGAGTAGAGCCAAATACAATGGAGATTCACCGTAGGCTTCCCATTCAACCAAGCTGTATTCAGCAACCTGGAAAACAAACCAGTCTGTGTCGCGGCTGACAGTATCATCACTATTTACGAAGACACCGGTCTGACCGCAAATGACGTCACCGTTGTTGATGGGTTGGAATACGGACGGACTGCTGTTACAGCCGCCATTGAATGTGTCGATATAATCCGGTCCGCAAGCCGGCTCGCCTTCAGGAATACCGCCTGGAGGACAGGTCACGCAGGGGTCCAAATCGATGGTATTGAAAGTTGCAATATAGGGTATTTCACATTCCCAATATGTTGAAAAGTCATCGGGTAATATGACAAGCCAATATGTCCCCGGCGGAAGGATTCCATAGAGTTCGATCGGTTCACAATACAGTGTGGAGTCTCCACCGAGTATATCAAAGTCATCACATCCGTTTGGTCCTGGCGCGGCTACTGCGACAAACAGCGGCAATTCACCATATACTTCAATTTCGACGATCTTCTCTTCGCCAAGTGTGAATGAGAACCAATCCGTATCACGATAGGTATCTCCGTAATAATCAAACACACCGGTCTGACCACAGATGACATCACCGCTGTTGATAGCCTGGAATACCGGGACATCGCTGTTACAACCGCCATTGTAAGTGTCATCATAATTCGGACCACAAGCCGGTTCGCCTTCCAGTATACCGCCGGGAGGACACGTCACGCAGGGGTCCAGGTCTAAAGCCATATAGAGTTCCGCCCAAAATCCGGACCAGGGATCGCCACCGAAATACCAGCCGCAGAGCCAGTCAGGATCTTTGTCACAAAACCAATCATTGGTATAACCAATTTCCGCTTCACCGGCAAGTGGAAATCCGTTCTCATCACCATTATCTGTTTCCATGACAAGAAAAACGTAATTTTGGTTGATCATAACAGATTGGGCTAGTTCAGCAGTAAGAATATAAAGGTATCCTTCTTCGACTTCATCATCAATTATCCAAGTCGCTTCAGTGCCGGGGATCAACTGTCCGCCGTCATCCGGAAAATCGTCATAAAGAGCTGCATTAACAGTCACATACGGGGTCTGAAACTCAAGGTAAACGTAGCCGATTTCGTAACATAAAAGAGGTCCACCGTCCTCAACGCTAAAAATAATATCATCAGCTATAGCGACACCCTCGCCAGGCGTGTAGTAGTTGACGTTACCTTCTTGGGTGTTACTATAGACCACAGTGCCTGGGCAACTTCGATGACCGTTTCGCTGCTGAATTGCCTGCGCTTCAAGTTTTTTGGCGGCCTTGATAGATGGTGTGGTCTGCTTGATCACATTGGTTTTCTCGGTCTGAATGGTGTTCAGATTATTCACGTTGGAATTCTCGATCGACATGTCGGATTTAGCCAGATGTGTCGGCAGTGACTGGCTGCGATTCGCAGAAACCTTGTTGCTCACCAGGTTCTTTTCGACCTTGCCGAGCTGCGTTATCCGCGTATTCGCTTGCAGTTGGCCGGTTTCTGCAGCGACATAGCTACAGAAAAACAGCACAATAAAACCTAACATTAACACTTTCTTCATAGAAAAAATCCTCCCTTCCGCATTACACGGTTTGTTGAGTACAATGAAACAGGTCCTGTTCCATATGTTATGGACATAAAAAATAGTCTCCACATCGGATACACCCATCCAGCGGAGACCGGAATTTGCTCTTTTAAGGATACTGCTTGTGGCGTCAATCCATTCACCTGATCAAATCACCGTTTCCCTTCACTCTTATCCCCTAATTACATAACCGCAGCCACACTACAAAATTTGTTGACAGCAAAACTATCTATTATCAGAAGGAAATGAATTTGTCAAGAAGTGAAATAAAAAAAGAGGTGAGGGGTGGGAGTTTTCAATATCCAATGCCCAATATCCAATAGCCAAGTGTTGGAATTGAGTATTAAAAGATTTTGGGGGAAGAACCACAAATGGACACGGATAAACACAAATACTGTCAGGGGACAGACTTCCAATTTTAGGAACCGCATGCCGCATCAGCGGAATGCCGCTCGCAGAGCGCCACTGTCCTTTTTTGTCTGAACACGATTACGGGATTAAAGGATTAACAGGATTAGTCTTTTCTTTCTCGTAATCTAATCGTGCCCATCTTTGTAATCTTTGAAATCGTGTTCAAACAGTCATTCGGGATGTGAGGTCAATAACCAGTCACCAAGTGTTGGAATTGAGTATTAAAAGATTTTGGGGGAAGAACCACAAATGAACACGGATAAACACAAATACTGTCAGGGGACAGACTTCCAATTTTAGGAACCGCATGCCGCATCAGCGGAATGCCGCTCGCAGAGCGCCACTGTCCTTTTTTGTCTGAACACGATTACGGGATTAAAGGATTAACAGGATTAGTCTTTTCTTTCTCGTGATCTAATCGTGCCCATCTTTGTAATCTTTGAAATCGTGTTCAAACAGTCATTAGGAATGCGAAGTCAATATCCGAAAGCAATTTCCAAGTATTCGACTTCAATACTTATAGCTTTCCAAATTTAATCAGAAAACTCACCTAACCGAAATCAACTGAAAAACTTACAACTCAGTCCTCATCACTCAGCCCTTGAAGAACGCTGTTGTTTAAAAAAAAACCGCAGCACAATATCGTTTGATATCATGCTGCGGCATCACACTTAATTGGCTGTTACATCAACAAATTATCGTAGATGTAAATCACTCATCGATATTCTCGTTTTGAAAAACCGAAACTATCCATGTTGATCCAAACACTATGCACCCTTTAAACCGTTTTTCTCAAAACCGGTAATACGATCAAAGCGCCTATTGCCAGCAATGCTAAAAATAGACCGGTAGGCGATGTGGTTGGAATAGGCGGCGGTGCCGGTGTTTCTGTCGGGGGTCCGGTCGGAGGCGTATCCGTTGGGACTTCAGTCGGCGTATCAGTGGGAACCTCAGTTGGTGTATCCGTTGGAACTTCTGTCGGCGTATCCGTCGGAACCTCGGTTGGGGTTGCCGTCGGAATCACGACTTCCTCAAGCAAGCAGAACGCCAGATCGACTTGGTAATCCGGGTCTGTGTTTATCGCCCATCCAGAGCCTGTGTTCTGAACATAGGGGCTGCCACTTACCGGCGGCGCTCCGGCGTCACCCCACATAAACCAGCATATGCCGCTATCGATTGCGGTGATGGATATCCAGCCCGAGGATAAAGAAAGTGGTGTGTCGAGTTCGGCCCTGTGCTTGTAACTATATCCATAGCCATCATTCCCGAATATGTACTGACCGGTAGCGCTACGGGTGGCTGACACCGTTTCCTGGCGTGCCACGGCTCCAGGCAAAGTGCCCGGCTGGTAAAACGTTATAATAAAATTCGTGTTGAGCTTGGTACAAGCGTGCCAACTGGGATGGGAATTCAGATTGCCGCCCCACCATTCTACCGCGACAATCGGTTCCGTCACGCCGGAAAAATCATCGGCAGCGACATAACCGATATTGCCATCGGAGGTGACAAAGGTTTTTTCACCGACCAAAGGTTGAGAAAAAATGTTCCCATCACTGCAAGTCTCCGGAGCCGCAGGTCCCCAGTTGAGCGTTGCGACATAGGGAATTTCACAAGGGTATCCAAAAGAGTTTAGTTTGATCGACACAAAAGCCCAGTATGTTCCAGGATCCAATAAGTATTCGACTAGAGCCGGTTCACAGTAATAAGAAGTCGCGCCTGCCAAGGCTTCCAGATTGGCGCAACCGTCCGGGATCGCTGTTCCTGGTTTGATCAAAGCGACGTGCATCGGCGCTTCACCATAGGCTTGCCATTCGACCATGGAGGTTTCCGTCAGTGTAAAGACATACCAATCGGTGTCACGATAGCTTTCAGAAGCAACCCCGTATGTCCCGGTCTGACCGCAAATGATGTCACCGTTGGTGATCGGCTGAAAAACTGCCGGCGAACTATTACAGCCACCGTTATAAGTATCGACATAACCTGTTCCACAGGGTGGTTCTCCCTCCAAAATACCTTCCGGTGGACACTCTACACAGGGATCGAGTTCCATATCGAGGTAAATCGTCGCATAAAACCCGGCCCAAGGATCGCCATCGAAGTCATAACTACATAGCCATACGATATTCCAAAATTTTTCACAATAAAAATCGTCGGTGTAACCCAGGTTGGCTTGCCCTGATATCATCCAGCCGGTCTCGGCTTTATTCGATGAGACGACCAGATAAACAGTTTGCGGAATAGTGATCGGCGTGGCCAGTTCATGCGTCAAAAGCCAGATATTGGCCCCCTCTTCAGTAATCGTCCAGGATTTTGTCGTGCCTAGAATTACCGAGCCGCTGCTTGGAGGCCCATTGTACATCGATGCGGTGACTGTCACCGGGAATGATGCCGCCTCATCCGTATAAAAGCCGATCTCATAAGCCGTCATAACCCCGCCACCTGACACGGATAGTTGCATGTCATCAGCGTATTGGTGATTGGCAGGCGCTCCCAGATAATATTCTGTTAGGTTTGAATTGTCATACGCCGCCACGCTTCCGTGACCACGTGATGAGCGACCCAACGGCCGAATATCTTTCTGTATACCCGCCTCGAGCAGTTCATCCTGGGTTTGTGTTAAAGCGGATCCAAGATAAACACTCTCCACTGGTAAGCAGTTCCGCGTGAATTCAGTGTTCTCCAAAATCCGTTCGTTCGAAATGCGCTTGATCAGCGCTTCGCCTGGCTCTGTTTCTGCAATAGCAGAACCCCAGATCAGAACCATCAGCAGTGAAATTGTGAAAAGCTTCCTCATTGCAAAATTCCTCCCAAAAAAGACGTTTAAGGTTTAAATCCAATGAAACAGGGCATGTTCCATCGAATGAATAAAATCAGTCTGTATCATGTGTTGAGATGCGAACCTGCATCCGAATTGAAAATAAAAAGCTGAATGGATAGAGGTGTCGAAAGGACTACGAGACCATACCATGTCGGGCCATCCGTTCATTATCGATCTTCACTCCCAAGAAAGGTTTTTCGTCGGAACAATAGCTAAAACCAACGTCTATGGATCACTTGCGCCTAGTGTGCGGATATTGACACACTAAGTCAAGAAAAAATTTAGCGGTTTTTTAAAAGCTAATTACCACCAAAGAATTTGATCGAACTCAAACTGTAGATGCGTTATTTCAGAATGATGAAAAATGAATTATTCTATTCAAAATTAGGATTCGATGGACTGATTACCTTTCATGGCTCAGTTTTCCAATCCCCTTGCATATCGCGCACGAACTTGGTAAACAGCACACGGTTCTTCTGAATCTAGGGGAGGAAATCTGGGGTGAAAAAAACGGAAAATGGGAGACTGTCATGGTTTTAAAACACGTCATCAACAGCCGCTTTCATCTTCTTTGCATAATCATGCTGATTGCCTCCAGCGGCGCTCTTCGAGCAGTCATGGAAACAGAAAATGAGCTGACACTACAAGAGGCCTTGCGATTAGCAGACGATCAAAACCTGCTCCTGAATAGCGCCCGCCAGGAAAAATCGGCTGCCAGAGGCCAGGTGATGCAGGCTCGCGCTATCGTATATCCTCATATAAGTCTCAGCGGTCAATATGTTCGCCTTGGTGAAGAGATCATATCCGGTTCCGGAGAAAATGCGACAATCGTTGGTCATTTGAATAATTATGAAGCTTTGGCGGAACTCTCGCAGGTGATCTATGCGGGTGGTGGTGTTCGAGCGGCGTTGAAATTAGCCCAAGAGTATGCCGACGGGGTCGATGCCCAGGTTGAAACCGTGCGCCAGAAAACGGCGTATGCAGTTCATGCGGCTTTTAACCAGGTTCTGCTGGCAAAAGAGCAGCTTGCGGTTGCGCGGGAAGCCGTGGAATATGCAGAAAAAACGTTGCATGACGTCAAAGCATTGTTGCGCCAGGGGGTTGCCACGAATTTTGACAAGTTGCGCGCTGAAGGTCGAGTCAGCCAAAGCAAAGCGGAATGCATTGCAGCGGAAAATGCCTGTCATATGACGAAGTTGGCCTTGCTTAACCTGTTGAATTTACCGCTGGATGATCCGCGTGAAATTATTGGAACATTGCAATTTAGACCTGTCCAGCTGGATGCCCTCGATGCCGTCACGATAGCATTGAAAAACCGGCCTGATCTGGATGCGGCACAACGGTTTCATGCGGCGCAAGAACAAGCCGTCAAGATCATGAGAAGTGGGTATATGCCGAATTTGGCGGCGTTTGGCCAATATAAATACGCCAACCCGGACACGTTTTATCAGACGGAATGGGAATCATCATGGTTGGTGGGGCTTCGGCTTGGGATTTCATTATTCGATGGCAATGAAACCCGGGGTAAAGTGATGCAAGAAAAGGCGCGATTGCGGCAATCAGAATACCAGTATGAAAATCTTATTGCTCAGGTAAAACTTGAAATTGCCGGCGCGGAAGCCGATATCATTTCAAGCGGCAATCTTGTCGAAGCTTTTAGGCAAAATATCACGGAAGCTGAGGAAGCCTTGCGCCTGGTTCAGCGAGCATATGAACAAGGTGTGCAAGCTCAGATCGACGTGATTACCGCGCAGGTAGCTTTGACCGATGCGCGTCGTCAATATGCGGCGGCAGTTTACCAACACACCATGGCGCGTCGTGGCTGGGAACTTGCCATGGGAATTTTGGCACAGGATCGATCGAGCGAGTCACAGGTTGAATAAAGAACTGTAACCCGTTGAAAAATAGGGGAGAATAAATATATGACTCATCAGAACCACAACGCTTTTATACAGATCAAAATTTACGGATTGCTTCTGGTGATACTCAGCATGATTGCAATCGGTTGCGGTAAAGACAAAACAGCAGACACAAAAACCGATTCCATTCAAGTTATGATTTCACCTATCGAAATGGATGATTTCGAACATTCAGTCGGCGTTCAAGGCACCCTGTCCGCCAAAGAATTCGCCATGGTTCCGGCTCGAATAGGCGGCACATTGAAAGAGTTGCTGGTTGAGGATGGGGCATTGGTGACCCAAGGCACAAAGCTGGCTCATATTGATTCCGAGCAACTGGGACACGCTGTAGAGCTGCGCCGACAGGATGTTCTGGTGGCCAGAAACGCGATGACGGTGGCACAAGCGCAAAGCGATAGTGTCCAAGCGGAAATGGAACGAGCAGGAAACGATCATCGTCGTTTTCAAGCGTTACGGGAAGAGCAGGCTGTATCGGAACAGATGGCTGAGCAGGCGGCGACAGCATGGAAAGCCGCCCAAGCCGCTGACAAAGTGGCGCGTGCTCAGGTTGCTCTGACGGAAGCGCAGGTTTCTCAAGCTGAGTCTGCGTTGGCGATAGCCGAGCGTGATTTTCGTGACACGGTGGTAAGGGCGCCGATCGATGGTGTTATCAGCCGAAGATTTTATGAACCCGGTGAAATGGTGGGCGGCGGCAACGCATTATTTCGCATTGACAACCTTGAGACTATTGAGTTCACGGCGTTTCTTGCCGAGCGTTATTTTCCGATGATCACTGTCGGCAAAACCCGGGTGCGGTTGGAATTGGGCGATGAGACGGTCAAAGAGTTGACGGTGACGTATCGTGCTCCGACGGTGCATGAAACGCTCCGAACGTTTGAAATCAAGTGTCTCTGGGTGAATCCGCCTGATACTGTTGTGCCGGGGATGATGGCTCATGCTGAAGTGGTGATCGATCATCGTCGGGGGTTGGCTGTGCCATCCGGAGCCTTGGTGCAACGCGCAGGAAGAACGCTTTTGTTCGGCTACAAGGATGGCCGAGCGGTGGCGCTAGAGGTCAAAACCGGGTATTTGACAAACGGTAAAACCGAAATTCTCGAAGGTCTGGACGATCGTTATACTCATGTCATCAGCGCCGGCCAAAACTTGGTCAAAGATGGCGCCACTGTGACGGTTACCGGTCAGGAGGCATCGCATGTTTCTTTCTGATGCCTCGATCAAAAGACCGGTGGCGATGGGATGCCTGATCATCGCCTTGAGCCTGCTGGGACTGAATTCATTCAGGAAAATGAGCAAGGAACTCATGCCCCGAATCGATATCCCATACGTCACGATAACAACCGTTTATCCAGGCGCTTCGCCGGAAGAAATTGAAATCGATATTGCCCGTCGTATCGAGGATGCCGTTGCATCCATCGATGGATTGAAAAATATCAACTCATACAGTATGGAAAATGTCTGTATGGTTATTCTCGAGTTCGACTTGGCGGTGAGCGTTGATGTCGCTGCAATGGACGTGCGCGAAAAAATCGATTTGGTGCGTGCAAAACTACCCGGCAACGCTCAGGACCCCATCATCATGAAGCTGGATATCGGAGCTATGCCGATAGCCACTCTAGCGCTGACCGGAAGACTCGGAGTCGATGAAATGTATGATTATGCCGATAATCAGTTGCGAGATCGTCTAAGCGCTGTGCGCGGTGTGGCGGATGTGACGCTTATCGGTGGGGCGGAACGCGAGGTGCAGATTCTTCTGGACAGGGAAGAGCTTGCAGCGCGTGGATTGACGTCGGTCGGCGTTGTAGGCGCGCTTCAAACCGGTGTCGTCACTATTCCATCCGGGCGCGTGTTACACGGTGAAGCCGAATACGGTGTCACGTTTCGAGCGGAATATGACTCGATTGCCGATATCGAAAACCTGGAAATTGCCAATCAGAACGGTCAGCGTGTGTATCTGCGCGATGTCGGCCGCGCGGTGATGGGCACCGCGGAGTTGCGGCAGATATCCGAACTGAACGGGCAACCGGCGATAGCGATCAATATTGTCAAAAGAGCCGATGCGAATACTGTGGACGTCATCAAGCGCGTGGAACAACAACTTGATACTTTTCGTCGAGAGATGCCGGAGGGTATGGACCTTGTGCTGGTTTCCGACGAGAAAGTGTTCACTGAAAGCATGAATAACGGCGCGTGGATGAATGTGTTGGAAGGTGTTCTGATAACCGCCGGCATCCTGTTTTTTTTCCTTTACAACGTGCGAACCCTGATCATTGTCGCCGTTACTATGCCTCTGACGATCATCATAGGACTGTTTTTTCTCCACTCCCTCAATTTCAGTTTGAATGCGCCGACGTTGATGGCTATCGGTATGTCGGTCGGTGTTCTGGTCACTAATTCCATTGTTGTCCTGGAATCGATCATCAAACATCTCGATCTCACAAACGATCCTGTCGAAGCTTCTAGAAAAGGCGCTGCCGAAGCGTTCATTCCGGTATTGGCCAGCGCAGGCACAAACATAGTCGTGCTGTTCCCCCTGTCTATTTTGGGCAGTATGTTTGGGATTATCATTCGATATTTTGCTTTGACAACACTGGTTCTGACAGCGGTATCGCTGTTTGTGTCGTTTACTCTGACACCGCTGATGTGTTCGATTCTCTTGAAACCACGCTCAAAAGAACGAAAAGGTGTTCTTGATCGAATGGAGACCCGTTGGAATAAAGGCTTCGATAAATTTTTAAGGCGATATCGAGCGATTCTGGTCTATCTTGAACGGCGTCGCTCTATGGCTCTGCTGCTGATGCTGGGAGTTCTGTTGATTTTCCTGCACTCCCTTGCGCTGATCGGTAATATGGGCACGTCCACAGGATCGGAAATGGACATGGCTGAAGTCGGGGTCAGGTTGGAGTTTCCGTCACACTATTCTCTGGACAAAACTCGAGAACAAGTTTCTATTATTCAACAAAACCTGGATGGCATACCTCATGTAAAGCACATTTTGAGCAGTATCGGCAAGGTTGGAGGCGCGTTTACCGAGGGTGTGTACCTGGCAGAAATTAAGCTAAAATTCAATGAACGGACGGAGCGGAAAGAGACGATCGGGGATTTGATGGATATTGTCAGAGAGCGTGTAGAGAATTTTCCGGATGCCAGGATCACTTTGTATATTCCCGGTGGAATGGGGGGTCAGCGCTGGGACCTAGATCTTGAGATCGTCGGCACGGATTTTGATCAATTGGATGCGCTGGCCATAAAAACGGAGGAAATCACGGCTGGTATTGCAGGAGTCAGTGATACAGACACGTCATCGAGGCCGGGAAAACCGCAATTGCGGGTTGAACCCATTCGCCCGATTCTTTCTGATCTGGGTTTGTCACCGTTTGATTTGGGGATGATATTGCGTGGAAACCTTGAAGGTATCGAAGCAGGCACTTTCAAGATGGGATCACGCAATTATGAAATCAAAGTCAAAATGGATCAAAAAGAAGGCGTGGCTCAACTGCGTGAATTTGCTTTTCCGGGCGCTCCGGGGCGGCCGCTGATGCTGGAGAGTTTTTCCAAGATCGAAGAGCATCGAGCGCCTTTGCAGATCATTCGCAAGAACAAGGAACGTGTCGCAACGATCAACGCGAACCTATCGAGCGACCTGCCGCTGGGTTCGGCGGTTACGCAGATTTCATCTGAAATCGATCGACAGGGGTATTTCCCCGAGGGATATCGCTATCGTTTTGGTGGCATGTTTGAATTTTTGGGCGAAATCCAGAAGGAAATGGTTGAGGCCGGATTGATAGCGATCATCCTGGTCACGTTGACTCTGGCAGCTATTTTAGAGTCTTTCAAACAGCCATTTTTAATCCTGATCACCCTGCCGCTCACGGTTATCGGTGTCGCTTGGTCATTGGCGCTGACAGGCAACAGTATGGAAGTTTTTGTCATGATGAGCGGGGTCATGATGATTGGAATTGTCGTTAACAATGCCATTTTGATCATGGACCAGTTCAATATATATGTTGCTGAAGGCTATCGGCGCTCACGCGCGATGATTCAGGCATCGATTGACAGGTTCAGACCGGTCGTCATGATCACGCTGGCGGCTGTGCTGGGTATGCTGCCGATGGCGGTGAGCCGATCGATCGGCGCGGAACTACGCAATGTCGCCGGAATCGCGTCGATGGGAGGCATCCTGATATCCGGTGTTCTGACACTGATAGTCATGCCGGTCTTATACGATCTGTTCGTGCGTCGCAACAATCGGAAAAGACGAAAACAAAAATAAAAAGACGCCTGAACTATCCTCGAAACAAAACCTGCCTAGAAGCACAAGTGAAAAAGGCAAAGCTTTAAATTAAAGCGATAGGTAATGCTTATTTCTTACAAAGGATCCACACAGTTTGCTGTTCCTAGCCCGGCCAGGAAAATGAGTTGGGCATCAGCGGCCGTCACTTGTGAATCTCCATTACAATCAGCCGAACACTCTTCTACGAGAGAAGGTGAATACTGTCCCAACGTGACCAAGAAAGCCAATTGAGCGTCCGCAGCCGTGATTAGGCCGTCCTGGTTGACATCACCGTTATTGATACATTGCGTGGCTGTGGGTGTCGGCGTATTCGTCGGTATCGGCGGCGCAGTGGGTATGGGAGTATTGGTTGGGGTTTGTGTCGGTGTATTGGTAGGCGTCGGCGTATTGGTCGGCGTATGTGTCGGCGTATTCGTCGGTGTTTGTGTCGGCGTATTCGTCGGAGTCGGGGTTGGCGGCACAGAATCCAAATATAGCTTGGCGTAAAACCCGGCCCAAGGCTCACCTCCAAACCAATAATTGCAATTCCAATCAGGCGCTTTCTTACAAAACTTGTTTGCAGTAAAACCAAAAACGGATTCCCCGGAAATTATAAATCCGTTTTCATCATGACTTGTTTGCATGACAAGATAGACCGTTTGTGGAATCGGAACGGGATTCGACAGTTCACCGTAAAGCCTATAAACTAAGCCGGTCAGATCAGTGGAATCAAATTCCCAGGTAAAAGCTGTACCCGATATCTCCTGTCCACCGGCATTCGGAGGAGCATCGTATAAAGATGCGCTGACAGTAACACTGGGTTCAAAGTATTGTCTGTAATTGAACTTGATTTCATAGCAGCAAAGTTCGCCTTCGCCGGGAAGACCCAGCGCTATATCATCAGCTATGTAAACGCCGGCGCCAGGTTTGAACCAACTTATATTGTTGGGATTGCTATAAGCCAATACACCGGAGCAAATATCCGGTTCTTCGCCCTCTAAATACAACGCTGCATAAAAACCTGCCCAAGGATCACCGGAAAACGAATAATTGCAATTCCAGTCCGGATCTTTGATGCAAAAAATATCGTCTGTATATCCCAAATATGCTTCACCAGTAAGGATAAACCTATTATTTGTACAGGTTTTTGAAATACTTAAATATACCTTTTCCGGGATCGTAACCGAATTCTCTAAATTAGCGGTGAGTACATAACCGCCGGTTTCATCATCGGAGACAAACTCCCATGACATCTGCGTGCCTGTAATTTCCTGCCCACCGGCATTTGGAGCTCCATCATACAGAACAGCCGTGACAATAGTCGGACTCTCATATTCATCGAAAAGAAACGCTATTTCATAGCAACAGAGATCACCTCCGCCATCAACAGCTAATTCGATGTCATCGGCCACGGCGATAGCGGCGCCAGGATTATAAGCATACGAAGACGTGGTATTTATGTAAGCTGCCACACCAGGGCATCCGCGTCTATTAAACGTCGGATTCATCTGGGTGTTCACCTGGGTGTTCACCGCAGCGCCGGCATCGATAAACGACTCAATTTTGCTCTGCCGGTAACTCTTTTCATTCGTGCCGGATTTGATAAGGTTGACTGATGCCGAATCAGGACGCTCTGTACACGATCCTGTTTGATTCATGTCTATTTTGATTTTACCACCGATCATATCAAACGATGTCGTTCTTGTTTTTGTGGCGACAAAATTGGCTTCCGCAGAAATAAAACTACAGAAAAACAATACGAAAAAGCCTAGTATCAATGTTTTTTTCATAAAATAATTCCTCCATTCCCTCTCCTGAGTTTAATGCCGTTAGACAAATTCAACGAAATTATCTTCCTATAACCTCAATTAAAATTCTTTCACACTCTTATTTCTCGCGCAAAAGCAAGCATAATTATTAGGATTTGTCAAGGAAAATTATGTCTAGGAAAAGCAGCAAGATAACCAGGTCAACAAATACTTTTATTCAGTTTCAAGCAAGGAATTTTATTAATCTAATATATTGGACGTTGATTTTATTTCTATATAAAAACCGCTGTATGACAGGGAATATCACACAGCGGAACCATTCTAATACATCGTATTTGGTAACAGCAGTCAATCGTTGACTATTTTGACGCTGTTACTGATTTTAAAAAGAATTCACCAAACAAGGATTCTCTTATTACAAAGGGTCAACACAGTTTGCTGTTCCGAGTCCTGCTTCGAAAATGAGTTGTGCGTCGGCGGATGACACTTGGGAATCGCCGTTACAATCTGCAGCGCATTCTTCTTCGTAAGAAGGCGAATACTGACCCAGGGTGATCAAGAAAGCGATTTGGGAGTCTGCAGACGAGATCAAGCCGTCCTGGTTGACATCACCGTTATTGATACAATCAGGTGTTGGTGTTTCGGTCGGTGTCGCTGTTGGTTGCGGTGCGGCGTAATCGCCGTATCCACGCACCAGCCAGTTGCCTGGGAAATAAGCATCGATTAAAACCCAGTCATCATCCGGCGGTAGTATCGGCGGATCGGGCGGAGGTTGAACTGTCCACCACCCGGCCCAGGAGCGTTGCTGGGTTGCGTCTTCATCAATCGCTGCCGGCCAGTAGTCGGTTCCAGTAACTTCCATGCCGATGACGCCGATCAACACATCACCGGGCCCTTCCAACAAGATGGGCGTGATGTCATAATCGTTCCAGGAGTTGAGACTTAGAACTGTTTTGGAAAAAGATGCCAGATAGTTTGAACCGACTGCCGGATCAGTGCTGCCTGATGTGTTTTCATAGACAACCAGTTTTATCTGATCACCGACATTGACCATGCCGGTAGTGTCAAAATAAACACTGATGGTATTTAAATTAAAGGGAAAGTCACCGGCATCCGGAGTAAAGCGATTCAGCCATATGAACTCCCAAGTTCCTCCAATTCCAACGCCGTTTTCTGCTGATCCGTCATCAACAATCAACTCGACATCGGCAAGCAACGTCGCCGGATTTGCCCCGGATTTCATCGGGGAAACCGGCTGACCGGTCGAAGCTGAAGAGGATATAAAAAGGCCTGAAGACAGTGTGCCTTCACCATAACAGATGCCGCTTAACGGAAACAGAAGAAACGCTGCAAAAACGCTCATCAGAGTCTTTGAGTCAATAAAATTTTTCATGCTAAATCCTCCAAGTTAATAGTTATCCAACAAACGCTCAATTGTCCTGCTAGAGCTTATTTGAATATTACCATAACTGATCAATAAAATGATATCAAGAAGATATCAACAGTTTCTATCATTCCTTGCTTTTTTAGTGAATCTTGGCCAAAGTACAAACAGTTGGAGCATAGAAAACGGATTTGAAAGAAATCGATGAAAGGAAAATACAATGAAACATTTAAGGAGATTTGTTTTATTTGTAACACTGGCATGTGTATGGGCATTCAATATTCCAGTCTCCCAAAGTGGACGAAAAACGATTACAGAGAAACGGGAGCTACCCCCTTTTGATCAGGTCGTTCTGAATATATCGGCGGATGTCACGATAAAAAAAGGTGATGAATATACCTGTTCGATCACTGCAGATCATGATCTCATTCCGTTGATAGTGACTGAATGTAATAACCAAATATTGTCTATCTCTCTGAGGAACAGCTTTTCTTTTACTGGGAAAATAACCATGGAGATTACTTCTCCTTTGATAACGAAGGTTAAAATCAATGGGTCCGGCAATGTCAAACTACAAGATATCACGAAGGATATGATTGAGTTGACGCTCAATGGATCCGGCGATATCACTGCTATTGGTAAAGCCGTGTTTTTAAAGGCGGTGATCAATGGATCCGGTGATATTGACGCTGCTGCCTTGGAGGTGGAAACTGGCGAGGCGGTCGTCAACGGCAGCGGCGAAATGAAGTTATATGTCACTAAACAGTTGTCTGCGGAAGTGCGGGGAAGTGGCGAAATCTTCTATAGCGGGTCACCGGAAATCAAAAACCGTGTCATTCACGGAAGCGGACGTATCAGCGCCAAATGATGTCAAGAAAACAATTGATCGACGCAATCATTCAGCGTTGCAATGGCTCTATAACATTCTGAAACTGAGATGAACACGAGCGCGAAATCTTTTTTGTTAAAGAAAGATTTGTATTTTAGTCTGGTTTTATTTGTTGGATTTTTTCTGTTGGTATATCAATCGACAATTTTACAAGAGGCTTACTATTGTCGCAGTGATCCGCATGGGACGTTATTGACCGCACAAAGCCTATTGGAATATGGAACAATTAAACTTGACGCCTACCACCTACAGGATCGTGACCGGCCGATGGAGCTGTTTCTTCATGCAATAGGCGCTCGAAAAGCAGAGGTTCCGGAAGATGTCTTGACGCTTTACATGTGGCAAGTTCGACTGCATAACAATCACCTCTACAGCATGTTTCCCATAGGGTCAGCGCTTATATCGCTTCCCGCTGCTGCCGCGGCCTATCATGTGATGGGGATGGATATGACGGTGAGCGCCACGAATTGGGCGCTTCAACGTTTTCTGGCAGCGTTGACGGTGGCATTGATTGCCGTGCTTAGCTACTATTTGGCTCGATCACGCATCCCACCCGGGGCGGCTTTTATCTTGACGCTGCTATTCATTGGAGGCTCTTCGTTGACCAGTACGTGCGGAACAGCGCTGTGGAGTTTCAACTATCAAATTCTTTTTATCCTAACAGCTTTACATCTTTTACAGTTTTCAACGAAATCTCCCGGCTCACAGCCGTTGCTGTCCAGTCTAATTGGACTGATCGGCTTTTTGGCCTATCTGTCCCGCCCAACAACGCTTACTTTTATCGCCGCAATTGCTTTGCTCCTGATTCTGAAAAGACGACTTGTTGATTTGTCTGCATTTTTATCGGCTTTTTTTGCTGGTTTCGCCATGTTCATGCTGTTTAGTTATTACGAATATGGATTATTGCTGCCACCGTATTACGCCTTCTCACGAATCGATAGCTCTGGCATATCTTTTAGCGCTCTTTCGGGCTTGCTGCTCAGTCCTTCGCGAGGTCTCTTTATTTTCTCACCCTTTTTACTGCTCAGTGTTGTCGGTGCAATTCTCTGTTTTAAACGTGAAAAAACTCTGATTTTATTCACATCCGCTTGGATTATCGCTCATCTTGTCATGGTATCGTCCATGTTTCACTGGTGGGGCGGATACTCCTACGGGCCGAGACTGCTGACGGACTGTTTGCCGGCGTTTTTTTTGCTTACCGTTCTGGTTCTTTCTAATACTACCGAAAAAACCAAAATATTTTTCAATATTGTTTTTTTAGTGACCGGAATAATTGCGTTCTGGATACACTCTGTACAAGGTCTGTATACCCCAGCCACCTATTGGTGGAATATTTATCCGAATATCGATCAAAATCCGGAGCGGATTCGTGATTGGAGACATCCTCAATTTTTAGCATCAGATAAAAACTTGAAAGCCAGGATTGCGCCCGAAGCTGAGTTTGAAACGGAGCTTCCATGAAGATACCTGTTTTGTTTCAAATTTTTTGTGTCAGCATTCTTTTGCCTCTGGCATATGCTGAAACTCCAACGCTTGAACTCAGTATGCCTACGACAGTTTTATATTCGGGATCGCCCTATTATTTAAATCTTCATGTAGTCAATCCCGGGCAGGCGTTAACACGTGTTCAGGTTTTTACAGCGATACATGTTGGAACAGATGAATTCTGGTTTCATCCGAAATGGAACAGGTACCCTTCAGCATTAGGTTGGAAAACGATGGATTTGCCTGCCGAGTCTGTGACAACGCTGGAAATTATACCGGAATTCAGTTGGCCGGACGGGTTAGGATCATTTTGTTGTGTGACGGTGTTTTCAGCGCTTATGCACAACATGGAGCTAATCGGATCACCGGTTTCGATCCGTTTTGGCTGGTCGGACACTCCTCAGCAAGCAGGCGGAATCCCTGATGACCCAGCTATTCAACCTTTGCAAAAATGCCGATGGGTCGGCCTGATTTTGGCTGGGTGCGTCGCGGCGGCCATCGGATTGTTGGTTTGGATATCGGCGGCAGCGATAGACGACCAAAAGTCCGCTTTCAAGTGACAGCATGAAAAAAAAAGGTTATGGTGTTTCAAGTTATGATCGCGTTTTTGGAAATGGAAACAAGCGCAGCAAAACATACCCGTTTACCTCAGAGCCATGAGCATATCGGCGGGTACCCCGACCGACAGCATGTGCGAAATTATCTGAATTTACGTCAAGCGATTGGTCTAATCGGCATTGGGTTGCCATTCGTGCTGGTTATCGGGGGTCTTCTGACAGGTTCCGGATTACAGACATCTTTGAGTAGTTATTATCATACACCGATGCGGGATGTGTTTGTCGGCAGCCTGTTCGCTATCGCCGTATTTATGTGGTCTTATCGCGGATATGACGCTCGTGATGCGGTAGCTGGAAACCTGGCCTGCATTTGGGGCCTTGGAGTTGCGTTGTTTCCTGTGTCTCCACAGACTGAAGCAACGCCGATCCAGAACTTGTTGGAAACGCTTCATTGTATATCTGCATGCGGTTTTTTTCTTGTTCTGGCATATTTTTCATTGGTCTTATTCCGTTTGAGCGATCAGAAACAACCAGGAAAAATGAAAATCATTCGAAACCGAATCTATACCATTTGCGGATATACCATCGTTACTGGTCTTGTTGTTATAGGAGTCGTCAGTATCCCGGCTATCCAACAAAAAATGCTACATTTTAGGCCGGTCTTTTGGCTTGAAGCGCTGATTGTGTTCGCATTCGGTGTAAGTTGGTTTACGAAAGGTGAAACAATTTTTAAAGACAAATCATGAAAGGGTATGGCTATGCTTGATAAAGAAAACACGGTTTTATTGATCATCGATATACAGGGAAAATTAGCTCGAATCGTGCATGAAAGTGAATCCGTCATCAGCAATGCACGCAAACTGATTCAGGGTATTCAAATACTGAGTATTCCGATACTGTGGATGGAACAAACGCCATTGGCTATTGGGCCTACCATAGAGGAGATTTCTGAGTTGTTGTCGACAATCAAGCCGTTTACGAAAAACTCATTCAGTTGCTGTGGAAACCAGGACTTTATGAATGCTTTAACCTCCCTATCCCGCCAACAGGTATTGCTGATCGGTATTGAAACTCATGTCTGTGTGAATCAAACGGCAATTGATCTACTGAATGAAGAGTATGATGTTTATGTGGCAGCAGATGCAGTCTCTTCCCGAACGCCGCAGAACCGGGACATCGGATTACAGAAAATGCGTGATGAAGGTGTGGTTTTGACCAGCGTGGAAACAGCCTTGTTCGAACTCCTTCGTGTTGCGGAGGGGAAGGAATTCAGACAAATACTTAAAATTATTAAATAAGCGCTCTTCGAACGCAGTTCCTGGTTCCTAGTTGGGTTTTCGGTTGATCTACATCTGCTGAATTATCTATATAGTGGTAAATGACTATAGATACTGAATTCCAACATTTGGCGCTGGAACATTCAAGTCCAACTTTTTTTCTTATTTCTTCCACTAGATTGTCAATGTGATAGACTAATCGATGATTGATTGGAGACTTGTCAATGCCTAAATGGGAAACGGTCGATATTCAATTAAATGGTGAGCTAACGGTTAAAGCTGTTGCACCCATGGTCATCTCTGCAAGTCGACGGACGGATATCCCTGCTTTTAAGTCCGATTGGCTTTTAAACGGCTTAAAAACTGGTTATCTCAATGTGCCTTGTCGAGGACCTTATCGCACTGTTTCATTCAAAAATACCCGCGTGATCGTTTTCTGGACAAAGGATCCATCGCCATTACTCAGCAAATTATCAGAGATCGATAAAGCCGGCTTCAATTATTATTTCCAATTTACTCTAAATGATTATGAATCTGAAGGGCTTGAGCCGAATCTTCCGGGATTAGACCAAAGGATAACGTCATTCAAGAATCTATCGGAACTGATTGGGAAGGGGAGAGTGATCTGGAGATTCGACCCACTTATTTTGTCCAAAATGATTTCTGTGGATACGTTGATTGATAAAATCGCGACGATCGGAAATCAACTGCATGGGTTCACGGAAAAACTCGTGGTCAGTTTTGTTGATATAGATCAGTATAAAAGAGTCACATCAAATATCAAAAAAAACAATCTACTGATCTCGGAGTTCCGTAGGGAAGATATGCTTGAATTTGCAGAAAAATTGGATCTATTGAATAAAAATTGGGGACTGGAGATATCGACTTGTGCGGAAAGCGCGGATCTTTCACGATTTAATATTACTCACAACAAATGCATCGATGACCAATTAATGGTTAACCTGTTCAAAGACGACAAGAAACTCATGGACTTTTTGGGTTATAGTCCTGGACAAATTACAAAACTCAAATTGAAAGATACCGGCCAGAGGAAAGAATGCGGCTGTATCAAGAGTTTTGATATCGGCCAATACAACACATGCAGATTTCAATGCCTGTATTGTTATGCGACGTCTGTTTCAGCTAATAGAGCATAGCGGCATCTTCCAGAAAGAAATTAAGTGACACTGATTGTAATAAAATTGGAAGTCTGTCTCCAGGAAATTGGAAGTCTGTCCCCACTACCCACGTCATGAATAGAGAAGGGGGAATAGCTTCTCTGTTATATTGCAAGGACTTGATCTCCTTAATTCTTTAAAATATCTGGTGATTAAGCTGATAAAAGGACTGTTTTTGTAAATTGTCCTAAACTCTTGAAAATTCTTTTGTGTTATGCAAAGATTGTAAGAGCGCTTAAAATCTTTGAAATACTGTGGAAAGGAACTTTTTGAAGAACATTTTTTTAAGTAACGTAAATCTCTGCAATGAGAGGGATTGCCTTTATCAACAACCTTTGAACAGGGGGAGTTTATTAATTATGAAAAACTTTGATTGGCGGATCAAAACCTTGATTCTTTCAAGCATCCTGATGTTGCGCTGGCTGCCGCCGGCATGCGCCGTTGTCGATATCGATGTCGAGATGCGTTTGAATGATGGCGGGTTCATTTCGTATGACCACTTCAAGGCCGAGCTTTACATGAACAATTCTGGCGAGATGACGCCTGGGGCGACCATCTTCGGTATTCTTGAAGTGCTGGGTGAGTATTTCTTCTGGCCGTCATTCTCAGAGGAAGTGGATTTTGAAATTCATGATATTCACACTGATGAATCCCATGTGATTTTCTTGGAGTTTGATTTTCCAGATATCGATGAATTCATTCCCTTTGGGCCGATGGTTTTTTGGGGAGCTTGGTTTCTGGACATGGAGACTTGGAACTATGATTTCCAGGAATTCTGGCTGGATTCCGCTCACAAGTGGACCCCAACCCCTATGCCGACCAGTACGCCCATTTCTCCGACTCCGACCCCTGTGCCGACCGGTACACCCTCAGACCCGACATCGACTCCCACCAACACACCAACCTCGACTCCGATTCCTGCTCCCGGTGATTTGTTTGCGATTGACCCGATTGTCGGCAATATGCGGTTTGTGCCTGCCGGATCGTTCACCCAGGGATCACCGAATACGGAACCTTGTCGATACGATAGCGAGGGGCCGCAGTTCACGCACATTTTGACAAGGAACCTCGCGGTGATGGAAACAGAGGTTTCTCGTCTGATGTGGGCGGGTCTTAAAGCCGTTCAGGGGACATTGCCGAATGATCCCAGCAACGAAACATACAGCCCTGGACCGAATTATCCTGTGCAGCAAAACACCTGGTATGTGTCGCTGTTGTTTGCGAACCTGTTGTCGTTGCAGAACGGTTTCACGCGGTGTTATTACACGGATGCCGGATATACGATACCCGTGACGGCTTCGAATTATACGACAGGACCATTCTATTGTAATTTCAATGCGGATGGGTATCGATTGCCGACAGAAGGGGAGTGGGAATACTTTGCCCGAGCAGGCACAAGTGGTCCGTTTTCGTGTGACGAACCGTATTATAATTCCGGTAATTGCGGTTCCTGCACACCGGGGACACATCAGACACTGGAGAAGTATTGTGTTTACTGCGCCAACTCTTCTGACCGGGCAGAAGTTGTGGGAAGCAAGTTAGCGAATCCCTGGAATCTGAAGGATGTGCATGGAAATGTTTATGAGTGGTGCTGGGACTGGTATACAGGTTCTTATCCGACGGGAACGGTGACCGACTGCGTCGGCCCTGGTTCCGGTTCCAGCCGCGTCAGCCGGGGCGGCAGTTGGAGCAATGACGCCAGGTTCTGCCGGTCAGCGTTTCGCGACTGGTACACTCCGTCGTTCACGTTCAGCAACCTGGGCTTCCGCGCCGTGAGGACAGTTTCGTCCTGATGTGTGCTCTCGAGAACCGGTTTCGTCCGCAGATTGACGATGCGAATGCCGAAAGGGGCGCCAGCCCCCGGCATCGCAATCGGATAATCAGGGCGAAACCGGGCGCAGTCATGCGATGTGTTCTTGCTATCGAGGAATGCTGTTTTTATTAACCGCGAATGGACGCTAATGAACGCTAATAAGGTCTTGATCAACAATAGGATTTTAAATTGGAAGTCTGTCCCCAAATCGTCCTATAAATTCATCTTGAAAGCATTCGTCGCCCTAGAGCCAAAAAGCTCTCTAAAACTCCATGTGTATCCGTGTCGATTAATAGAGATAAAGGGTGATCCAATCAGTCGCCCCGAACACTTTCTCGGATAGAGGATCGGTCAATGAAGCCGTCCGTTAGTACGCCCGAATCTTACGGCTCAATTCCTATAAGTACAAGCGGCACTGCGGGGACGCCACGACCTTGGCGAACAACATTGTAGAACTCACCCTCGTAATAAGCGACGCCTGAACTCATTTGGCTTTGGAGTGATTTCATCGGGAGAATTTCTATTCCAACGTCAATATAATCGCCGATGTAAAAGGCCAAATGCTTAACGAAAAGGTCATAAGCCACGAATGCATACTTGCCGAACTGTATCTCAAGCGCTACACGATCTTTAACGAAATCTGTTTGATTATAACTAAAAATCGGCATCTCACCCGCAGCTTCAATTGCCCGTTTTTGCTCTTCGGGTGACATGGTAAGCGTTTTACGAATCAATTTTTCATTTCGGGTAACCCAGTAGCTCACTCGGCTTTCTTCCCAGGATCGTTCCTGAAGCAACCGATTAAAAGCTGCATTCATCTCAATAGGACTGAATAAAAGCTTACCCTTCATCGTCTTTTCTTTGGAAACTTAAGTTCGGTATTTATCTGCGTCTATGGTTTTGATAACGAATTGAATTTCATCCCAAAGTTTTGGCTTGTGCACTAGGAGATACTCAAGTCCATTTAGATGGGAATAAGTCTCAGCCAGTTTCATTGATGCTCTCTCTTGGAATTGTCTCGAACAAGGTATTTTGCTTGGAGCTGTTTTCCCAGGGAACAATAGCTTGAGTATTCCCGGCGGCAACCGGATTGTAAACAGGTCTATTCATAGGACGAGTTCGCAATGTTCCTTCAATTTCTTTTTGAATTCTTTGGCGGGCAAGTTCTACGTATTTTGGGACAATCTCAGCGCCAACGCCCCGACGTCCGTGGCGAATTGAAGCGATGATTGTCGTTCCTGTCCCAAGAAATGGATCAAAAACCCAATCATCCTTGTTTGAGAGGGAGAGGACCAACCTTTCTATAAGCTCAACTGGAAACTGGCAAGGATGTTCTGTTTTTTCGACATGGTTGCTTTTGACATTAGGAATGATCCACACATCTCCAGGATTCTTGCCAAGAGGATTGCACGAATATTGGCCCGCTTTGGCGCCTTTAAAATGTTTCTTTCCCGGGTATTTCTGGGGCACACGCACGTCGTCGAGGTTAAAGACATAGTCCTCGGACTTTGTGAACCAGATAATTGTTTCATATCTTCCAGAGAAACGGCGGCTGCAATGAAGACCATGTTCAAAGTGCCAAATAATTCGGTTGCGCATCCGCAGGCCAAGGTCAGCGAAAATGGGGTAGAGTATGGTGTCCAAAGGAATGATAGCCCCACGGTCAACATAGTTGCCGACCTGCCAACATATACTACCTGTCGGCGCCAGAGTACGAACGCATTCAGCAATGATTCGGCCTTGCTGTTGAAGATATTGATCCAAATGGAGCTTTTTCTCGTATTCTTTACCTATGTTATAAGGAGGAGAGGTAACGATTAGTTGAATTGATTCAGAAGGTATTCGCTTCAATAATTCCAGGCAATCACCAGGATAAACAACTATGCGATCACCTAATGAGAATTTATCCGAAATGTTTTGTGCCTTTCCAAATATTCCTAACATGTTTTCAGTCAAGTTCTTTTTTCTCCCAATAAAACCGATTTTTCCGCTTCTAGCTTGGTCAGCTCTAAAGCGTTAAACCACTGTTCATTGTCTAATTTGTGAGCGGGTACGATTGGCTTTCCCAGTAATGTTGTTAAGAGTGAAGTTTGCAATTTTTAGATGTTCCACTGCTTTTTCCATTATCAGCAAGTTTATTGTTAAATTCACTTTACTCATTTTTGCACTTCACTCATTGGCATTATATAGTTGATATCTGCAGTAACACAAGCGTAAAACTCACAATTCAGCGAAAGAACCACATCGTGAGGACTGTTTCGTCCTGATGTGAACTCTCCAGAACCGGACGCTGTCATGCGTTGTGTTCTTGCTATCGAGGAACGCTGTTTTTATTAACCGCGAATGGACGCGAATGGTGTTATATCGATTTTTTGGGGGACAGACTTCTAATTAATTGACAAGACATTTTAAAATTGCTATGATTATTTA
>CAYOJK010000006.1:0-34497 GCA_964404285.1 uncultured bacterium
TGCCCTACAGGATCGGGAGAGGGTTCTTGATGGAGAAGGGACCGGGGGATGGGATAAAATATCTCTGGGCTAGGAAATTCTTTTATTTTCCACAGATGACGCAGATGAACACAGATATGTGCCGGTCGCATGTATTTCAGCCTTACGGGTTTGATATTCAGAAATAATAGCTGGTTCGTTTTGTCCCCTAATTAAATCGAGTTCGTAGGGGTGGGTTTCAAACCTTATTCGCGTCCATTCGCGTCCATTCGCGGTTCTTCCCCAAAATACTCAATTCCAACACATGATGACTGGTTATTGACTTCGCATCCCGAATGACTGTTTGAACACGATTCCAAAGATTACAAAGATGGGCAGGATTAGATTCTGAGAAAGCAAAGACTAATCCTGGTAATCCTTTAATCCCGTAATCGTGTTCAGACAATGAAGGATAGTGACGCTCCGCGAGCGCGGTTCCTAAAATTGGAAGTCTGTCCCCCGGAAGTACAGATGTCTGTCCCCCGAAAAACAATTGGTGTCGCAAAGTGGATAGTCGCGGAATAAATCGAACAGGACTAATTTTCTTCATCGATCATGGTTGTTTTGACCGTATATTCAACAGGAATTTCAAAAGGATTTCCTGATATCAGTGTGTCGAAATCCGCAGAAATCAATTCCCGTGTGATAATCAACTCATCGCTTGAAGGCAGTCTGATCGCCATTTGTAAATCGACACCTTTATAAACCCATTGAATCAAAGTGTAAGACCCCAGATCTTTTTGCGCGACTTGGCACAAGTATCCCTGAACAGTTTCATCCGGTAGAAGGGTGATGTTGCTGTCGATCAAAAACGATTCCGCCGCTTCAAGTGAGCCAAATTGATCGATCAATGGTTCCATATCGATGCCGGACGCCGATCTTTCTTCCAATACGACCAGTATAGCTTCCTTGGTATCAGGATCGAGATGCCATAAATCAAGACCTCGTTTCACCGTCCAATTCACCAATGTTTGACCGTTATCGATAAAAGATTTTTTTGATTCAAAGTGCCCGTAATCATCGACCAGCATGACCAGGTTTCTTTCAGAACCATCTGACCCTATTATTTTGAATGTAAAGGCGCCGTTTTTAAACGGATAGACCTGAATCATGTTTTCAGGGCTGTCTTTTCCCCAGCGTGTTTTCAACTGGTTAAAAAGAATGTTGAAGTCTGAATTGTCCTGATCTTGGGAATTTCTTGAGGTACATCCACCAACAAAAGCGGCGATCATGGTCAAATAAAGCATAGCTTTGAAAATAGTGGTGATAGCGTTGTTTGTTTTCATAGTTGTCAGCCTGGACTCAGTTATTCTTTTTTGTGGTTCAATTTGCTGATGCAACCGACCACAGGATTTTTCACCTATCAAGAATATGCCTATTTCGAGGCTCATTCAACCGGCTATTTTCTTACATCATGATTGTATTTATCGCAGGGATATATCTTGATTTGCTTTTTCCGAGGTTGTTTTGATCAATAAAAATTTTTTATGAAACCTTTTCGATGTACCGGGTGTCATATAAGTGAAGGTGGCTAACAAGTAATAAACCACCGTTTGAAATTCCTCCTCCCTCTCCTTAAATAAGACCCCGATCTAAACAATCGGGGTTTTCATTTAGCCTGATAGATAGGTTTGGCGCACGGGTCTGTTTTTTGTTAAAATCACTGCCGTGAATATCGAATCATTTTTGGAAATGCACAAAAAAAGTGAGCGGTATTGGTGGTATCGCTCCAAATCGACATTGATGGAATCGTTGTTACAACACTATCTTCTGACCGTGCAACGTATCGATATTGTAGGAACAAATTCTGTTGACCGGCTAAGAGTTCTGGATTTGGGTTGTGGCACGGGATCGATGTTCGGGGTTTTAGCGCCAAAAGGGTTGCTTTACGGTTTGGAGCCTTCCCGTGACGCCATTGCTTTCGCTGCAACACAAAAGAAGGCGTTATTGGTTCAGGCGGAGTCGTCTGCAATCCCTTTCAAAGACCGTTCATTTGATGTCGTTGCGTTATTCGACAGTCTTGAGCATGTCGAGGATGATCTTTCCGCACTCAAAGAGACGCACAGAATTCTTCACAATAAAGGCCTGTTATTGGTTTCTGTTCCAGCTTATCCGTGGCTTATAACCTGGCGCGAAAAACAGCTCGGACATAAACGACGGTATTCAAAAAAATCGTTGACGTCGGTGCTGACTCAAGCGGGCTTTCAGATTTTATTTCTTCGGTATATGTTCGCGGCTCTATTTCCGTTGATGGTTGTCAAAGCGATCAAAGACCGGTTTTTGCCCGCCCCGAACGTTTTACGCAGCGATATCGTCATGCCGCCTGAGCCTTGGAATACGCTGTTGACAAAATGGTTCAACGCAGAAGCAACTATTTCCAAAAAAGTGGGGTTACCCTTTGGCACATCGCTGGTTTGCGTGGCGCACCCGCTTTCGAAATCTGCCAATGATGTCGACAAAAAGGATGCTGTATGAAAAAAGTGTGGAGTAACATCTTTTTAATCGCGGCGGTTTTATTTCATTTGGGCATGCTGGTGAACCTGGCCATGCATTTTGAATGGCACACAGATTTTTCGGCCATGATTTCACCGCGAAAAATTGGCGCAAAAACTCCTGAACATTGGAATCCCGATAATGGAATAGCTTTATTTGCAAAATCCGGACAATCTCGTTTTGAAGAAAAATGGCGTGAGTTGAAACAATCCTTGCTGAATTCAAAAGAACTCAAATCTATTCCGGTGCGCCATACAGATAATTTTGGTTTGGATTTTTTTGTCAGAGACGCCAACAATGCGGATCCTGGCGGTGATTTTTTTCAGTTGTATCAATCAGGGATCGATATTCGTCGTGGGACGAGTATTTATGAAAATTATACAAATGAAGATAGGGGTAAAATCAGCAAATCTCCTGTTAAATTACCGGTCTTTCATCCGCCCAATCGCTATCCGCCCGGTTTTGCCTACACCGTTGGCTTTTTGTTGAGCACAATGAAACCTTGGACGGCGTATTTGGTTTGGATCATATTACATGAAATTGTGTTGGCGCTCTGTATTGTGTTGTCGCACAAGGCGTCCAACGGAAGCTCCTTTAGATTCAAAATCGCTGCTGCGATGTGGTTGGCTTTTCTTCCCTGGTATCTAGAACTGTATATGGGCCAAACGACATTTATTCTTATGGCGGCGACATTTATTTTGGCGTTATATCTGGATGATTACGCCAAGGCGCTGCATGCGGGGACTTGGTGGACGGTATCGCTGATAACCAAACCCGTTTCGTTGCTTTATGCACCGGTGTTGATACGAAAAAGACGCCTGGGAATGCTGACGACGGGTTTAGGTATAGCGATAGGATCAGCAGCGATTTATTTTTTGCAACGTCCTCCGGATGCGAAATTATTTTTGAAATGGATGTCAGGTGAGGAGATGGTGACGAACTTGGGAAATTATTGTTTTCAAGCCCTGCTTTATCGTTTTCATCGATCCGACATTGTCGTCATGTCCATTGCATTGGGATTCATTTTCACAGCGCTGTACATGACCTTTAGAGCCGCCGAAATCCATTCCACGCGGCTGATCGTTCTCTGGGTTTGCGTCTATTTTCTTTCGTATACCCATGTTTGGGAACATCACCTGGTTTTATTTCTACCTGCACTTATTTTGCCCTGGTTGTATTCCGGCAAAGCAAGATATCTTGTTTTGTGGTTTTTAACAGCTCTGCCTTCATCGTTCTATCTATTCAATAACAATTGGAATTGGACACGCGACCTATTATATTTATCCTGTGCTGCAGTCCCTGTTTTGCTTTTATTCGTTGACCAGTTGTTGTTCAATACACCACGTGCCTTGCAAGGGGAATAGAATGAAACGACGTAGAGTGTTGTTATTGAATCCGCCGGGATTTCAAATTTATATTCGCGATTATTATTGCTCAAAAGTGTCGAAAGCCAGGTATATTTATCATCCGGTGGATCTGTTGATGTTGTCCGGAATCGTTGCGGAACATCATGATATCTATGTGTTAGATGGAATTGTCGACGGTTGGACACATTATAACGTCATGCGGTCAATACGATCATTCCAACCTGATGTGATCATCTTTTTGACTGGTGTAGCGTCGTTCAAAGAGGACATGCAGTTTCTTGGTGAATTGAAACGGCAGATGTCGTTTGTTTCTGTTGCGTCAGGCGAGTTGTTCTTGGAGGGGCCGAGGGAAAGGCTGTCGGCTATGCCGCTGGTGGATGCCACGGTGTTGGATTTCACCGAAATGGGCATTCTGGATTTGATCGACCGGGTTGCTGAACCGGGAATATTGGAAGATGGTCCGCCGATACGGAACATTGTTTATCGATCAGGGGACAAGATAATCGGTCAAAATGAGCTTGTCAGGACAGGTGTTGAATTTGAAATACCTATTCCACGTCATGATTTGTTTCCCAATGAACAATATCGATATCCATTTGTCCGGGATTTTCCGTTTGCGACGGTGTTGACAGATTTTGGCTGCCCTTTCAACTGTGAATTTTGTGCAATCAGCCGGCTCGGCTATAAAAAACGTTCGATCGACAATGTCCTGCAGGAACTGGATTTTATCAAGGCGCTGGGATTTCGAGATATTTACTTTGATGACCAGACTTTCGGCGCCGATCGATCTCGCATTGAAAAGTTGTTGAACGCTATGATCGAGCGACGATATGGATTTGGATTTATCAGTTTTACACGAGCGGATATTGTTGATTTAGACTTTTTGAAACTGTTGAAAGCAGCAGGATGTCATTCATTGGTATTTGGGATTGAAGGTTCGGGTGATCGCAATCTTGAGAGCATACAGAAGGGATTGACAATCGATGTTGTGCGGCAGGCGATATCGTGGTGCAGGAAATTGGGTATCAGAACGATAGGGACATTTATTGTCGGTTTGCCGGGTATGACGGTTGATGAAGCGGCGCAAATAGGCACATTCGCAGCCGATTTGAATCTTGATTTTGCATCGTTCAATGTTCCGGCTCCGCGACCGGGAACCGGGCTCAGAAAACGAGCGCTCGAGGAGGGTTGGATCCAAGAAGATCTGATGGAAATGGACCAATCTGGTAGTTATGCCGTGATGGGAAACGAGTTCATGTCTGCAGAACAGGTTGAATTTTATCGACAACAAGCGTCTAAAACCTTTTATTTTCGGTTTTCTTACCTTTTACGACGGTTTTTGAATATACGATCCTGGTATGAAGTAAAATCCCATTTGACAGAGGGTTTGGATTTGTTGCTGCCGAAAACCTTTATCAAGAAGCATTGATCTATAAGTTTTCTCTAAAATCGGATGTTATGTTTTACACCAAGTTGGTGGTTTCCAGAATACCGCGAATAAAACTGACCGCTTGACTCAAGGGGGCGATTTCAAGGTTTTTCGATGAGCGCAATTTCAACTCGACACCGCCTTTTTTCAGGCTTCTTTTTGACAGAGTTACCCGTAACGGCAAACCATAGAGATCCGCATCATTGAATTTAACGCCCGGTGATTCATCACGATCATCATATAATACGTCCAGCCCGGCAGCCTGCAGCTCACCATACAGTTTTTCCGCTTCCGCTTTCAATTCTTCCGCACCGGCATCCAATGATATCAGGTGTACATGATATGGGGCGACGGACGCCGGCCAAATCATGCCGTTTGCGTCGTGGTGAACCTCGACGACCGAACTCATCAATCGACCGACACCGATACCATAGCATCCCATGATCACTCGATTTCGGTTGCCGTCATCATCCAAATAATCCACATTCATCGCATCAGTATATTTTGTTCCGAGTTTAAAGATATGCCCCAGCTCGATGCCGCGATGCAGCGACAACACACCGTTTTCACAGCGCGGACACGGGTCATTGCTCCTGACTGTTGAGATATCGACAAACTCAAGTTTTTTGTCGAGATTCGTCAGGTTGAAATTTTTAATATGGTATCCCGCTCGGTTAGCGCCCGCGACGAAATTGTTGCCCCACTGAACACTTCGATCGGCGACGATTCGAACCGTTGACGGAAGATCAATGGCCGAAGCATACCCGGCGACAATCCCATGTTTTTCCAACAGGGCGGCATCGGCAGGAACAGGCTCGGTTGTTTTCAGGTGGTTGGCCAGTTTGGTTTCATTGACGTCGAAATCACCTCGTAGGATCACAAAAACCAGATTACCGTCAACATTGTAAAAAACCGCTTTGATTGTTTTCGACTCCGGAACACCCAAAAACTCTGCAACATCTTTAATAGATTCTTTACCTGGCGTAGCGACTTCCTCGATATCCAATTCTTTCGGGTCCAAGGAAAAAGCCGGCGCTTTTATCGTGGCATTTTCCAGATTCGCCGCGTATGAACACTTATCACAGATAGCGATGGTGTCTTCACCGGCATCGACAAGGCACATGAACTCATGAGACCCGGAACCCCCCATCATGCCGGTATCGGCTTCAACTGCGACCGGCTCCAGACCACAGCGTTGAAAAATTCGCATATAGGCGTTGTAAACACGAGGGTAATATTGATCCAGATCCTCTTGGTTCGCATGAAACGAATAGGCGTCTTTCATGTGAAACTCTCTGACCCGTAGAAGACCTCCACGCGATCGGGGTTCATCACGTATTTTAGTCTGAATCTGATAGGCCATGAACGGCAATTGGCGATGGCTTTTGATCTCACGCCGGGCAAGATCCGTCACCACTTCTTCATGAGTCATGGCCAATACCATCGGGCGCTTGGCACGATCGGTGAATCGTACCAGTTCACTGCCGACACTGGTATAACGACCCGTTTCAATCCAAAGTTCAGCCGGGTTTAACAGCGGCATCAGGATTTCCTGGCCTCCTATCAGGTCCATTTCTTCCCTGATAATCGCCATGATTTTATGTAAAGATCGAACAGCCAAAGGCAAATACGTATAAATGCCGGTTCCCAGCGGACGAATCATACCCGCTTTTAACAGTAACTTGTGGCTGACGGATTGCGTTTCAGCCGGGTCTTCACGATAGGTTGTGCAAAACAATTCTGTTAATCTCATAATAAATCCGTATCTCCTGACATAGAGGTGTTTTATTACCACCAACCAGAGACTGAATCCTAATTCGACTAAGCAGACAAAGCAAGAGATTTTCTTTCATATTCAACATGTTTGATTCCGATATCGAAACCATCTACGATTTCATGTCTGCCAAAAGTCGCTCGATTACAACGACTGACGGCATGATTTGATCACGTGTGGACGACTGTAATGAAAGAAGTTGAACTGCATACAATACTGCTGAAGCAAGGTGCGAGTAACGTCGCTGAACTTTGGCAAACACTTTCAGAAAAAGAGAAAGATCGTGTGAACAGATTTCGATTAGCCGAGCACAAAAAACGTTTTATTATTGCTCACGGCACAATGAGACAAATCCTGGCGAAACATATCGGGCTATCACCTGAACATGTTCAATTCGGAACAAGCTCTACTGGAAAGCCCATTTTGATGCATGATGAAGGTTGGTCGTTCAGTCTGTCATATTCAGCGGATTTAGCTGTTCTGGCTGTTTGTCAAGACGCTGAAATAGGTGTCGATATCGAATGGCGGCAGCCTGATCGATCTTTTCTGGAGATGGCGCGTAGATATTTTTTTCCAGGTGAAACACGCTACTTATCAGGGCTGCAAGGAGACATACTTGTCGAGGAATTTTATCGTATCTGGACGCTGAAAGAGTCGTGGCTCAAGGCAACCGGTATTGGGATTTCAGGTCTTAGGTTGCTTGAAGTTGTACCGGATCAAAATGGGTGTTACGATATATTGATTCATGACAAAAATATTCCAAACAGCATAATTGACAGGACCGATGCTATTCAATGGCGATATTTCGATACGCTTCCAGGGTTTACGGGATGCTATACGCGATTGAATTCTTCCCAAATCGTTTCGACAATATGAAGTAATCGTCCCGTTCGCAATGCTCGAATTATGCCTTTCCAGTAGCGGGCTGGATGGCGGAGCATGTGAATAAGCACTTCCAACAGAAAGATAGGGTGCTGAAAATACTCACGGATATTGCTCCAGAAAAAGGCGTTATCGAATTTTTTTCGGATGCGTTTGATCGTCTCGATATCCATTGCTAGAACAACTGCCGGATTTTCGGTCTGTCGGATAATCCAGTCGGTAGAAAAATCGGGGATAGTCGGCAGCCAACCTTTTTCCAGGCTTTCATCAAAAAGGGTAGAGCCGGGGAGCGGCGTGACAAAAGTAATGACCACGTGATCCGGCTTGATTTCTTTTGCTAACTTAAATGACAGTTCAGCGTCCTGTTCGGTTTCACCGGGTGTGCCGATCATGAAATTTGCCAGCGCCCGCAAACCGACTTTTTTGCTGATCGCAAACGCTCGTCGAATATCATCCGGATGAGATCCTTTGCGGAGGCGCCTGAGAGTTTTTTCGGAGCCGGATTCGACACCGAATTCCACTTGCCGGCAACCGGCGTCTTTCATCAACCGAAATAGACGCTCATCAGCGCGTCTGACATGTGCCTGGCAGGCCCAGGGCAGACCAAGGGGCTTTAATCTTTCACATAGAGTTTCGAGCCAATCAGGTGACTCCAGCAGCGTATCATCCAGAAACCAAAGCCCGTCAATATGATATTTACCGATCAAAAACGTGATTTCTTCGATCACATTGTCAACGGATCGGCGGCGGATAGATTTCCCAAACAACGTGTGGCTGGAACAAAAAATACACCCAAACGGGCAGCCGCGAGATGTGATGATACTGGTCGCTCGGCGCAGATATTTGCCACGGATATTGCCGGGCGGTCGAAGGTAGCGTTTGAAATCCACAGCATCGCGATCCGGAAAAGGAATAGTGTCCAAATTTTCGATAAGTGGTCTAGGCTCACCTTGACTAAGTTGGTTATCCCGCAAGGTGGCGGTTCCGGATAAGCCCGCTGGATCGTTGCCGGCTGCCAGCATGTTCACCAACTCGACAAACGTAATCTCACCTTCACCCATGACAACATAGTCTATTCCCAAGGAGCGCAACGTCCACTCCGGCAAGGCCGTCGGATGAATACCCCCGGCAATAGTGACGCAATCGGGTAAAGATTCTTTGATGATAGACAGCATATCTCGAGTTCGAGATATCTGAGTCGTCAGAATACTAAAGCCGATTAAATCAGGATTGAACGATTTCAAGGTTTTTAGAAACCCGTTGTCATCCGGGTGCGGATCCAGGATTTGTACTACGTGACCGGCACGTTTCGCACATGCCGATAAAATCATTAAACCTAGTGGAGGATCAGGTGTATTACCTGTTCTTGGACGGATCAAAGTGATTTTCATGATTAGCGCTCAAATTCAACTCTGAAGGCGGATTATATAAAACTCGTATCGCATTATCAAGAGACGGCTCGTTATAATCAATCAATAAGACTCTGAGCGAAATATCATTATATTTCAATCGGATTGCAGCTTCGACGCTTCGTGTCCAGACCGGGGTCGTGTCCGGCAAGTATCGCGTGGAATTCAAATCCCATACAATTGACTCGATAGGCGATTTATAGGCCTCCACTTTAAAATTGAGAGGATTGAAATAATGACCTTTCAATTCGTTTTTTTTCACAGTCGGCGGCAGAACAAAATCAAGCCTGGTTCCTGCAGGGATTGAAGGAATTTTTTCTTTTAGCGTTGTTGCCAGATTGATAGGCAAATCAGCGTTTCGTTTTTGATGGTAAAGCTCGGCATAACTAAGGATAGATAGATAGACGGCAACTAGGAGAATTATTATAGAGAGTGGTTTTGCCAGGCGAGCATGTGTATATCCATGGTGAGCGAGTCCGGCGAAAAGAGTCATTAAGGCGGCGACTGAAGTGTATAAATACCATTTATGGCAGAGATTATTTGTAGGAATAAAAAACAGTAGCAGCCATAAAATACCGAACAGGGCGGTTCGGGAACGGGTCAAGAGTAGGAACGCAAAGATAATGACAAGAAAAGATAACGTTATCCAGGTTTTGCCGTGAGGAAGTGTCAGCAGCCAGGCGATATTTTGGTAAAAAATGTCCAGCATATTGGTTAAGAGACCATGATCTATAGATCTATAACCGCCGATTCCTGAAAAGACAACGGTTCGGTGTACAAGATATAGAATCGTCAGCACAATCGGCGGTAGCAAACGGCGAGCTCGTTTTTTTACGGTTGTCAAAGATGGGCCGGTTGTATCTAGAAACAGAAAATCGTAAACGATCAACCAAGCTGGAATACTAATAGCGCTTTCTTTGCTGTAAAGCGCGATAAAAAGGCCGGAAAGCACGATGAAGGGACGTGAAGGGTAGGCAAGAAGAGCAGTCAATCCGCCAAGCAAAACAAAGACCTCTGCGCGGTCGGCCAAAATCCATAAGGGCACAGTCGTAAGAGGGTGAACAGCGAACAACAGGGCGAAAAGTAAAGAAATGACAGGCGCGACATGGAGTTTTCTAAGCAAGCGCATTAAAAGCAGACAACAGATCAGGTGAGTGGCGAAATTCAGGATGTTGTAACCCGGCGCCCAGTCAGCGAACAGGATCGATTCAAATTGAAAAGACCAGGTCATCAAAGGCCGTAAGGTCTGGCTCGCAACGACTATACCGTAATCCGATAAATCCACCCAACCGCTCCACCACGGGGAAAGCCAGCGATACTGACCGGGCCGAGGCTGAACGAAAAAGCGCACAGTTTCCCAATCAAACCAAATCGTAAAGGAGCGACCCGTGACAATGGCTACCCAAACGGCTATCCCGGTGAGCAAAAGGCAATAAGAATATGATGAAGAGACTTTACGTTTCATTGAGATAGTATTTTAGGTGGGAAAGAGGTTTCGGGCAACAGTAAGATTTTTGGGCAGTGACAGAATGATGGTTATAAAATTGATGCAAAAATTAATAATATGAATTTTAATATTGACATAATGAATTTTTAGCCCTATATATGGGTTTGTTAGTTAATTTTAATCTGATTTTCTTAAGGAGGTATCAAAATGGAACAGAAAGCAAGAGTTTTAAAAATGGTGGAAGAGGGGAAGATTTCGGCTGATGAGGGGATCAAGTTGCTCGAGGCGCTTGAAGACTCAGATATGCGGGATCAAGTTATCGTTCGGGATAAACAGCCCAGAAAACTGATGCGTTTTTTGAAGATTCGTGTTTTTGAGGGTGATTTAACCAAGCCGAAGGTTCGGGTGGCGGTGCCGATTGCGTTGCTAAAATTGGCGATGAAGTTTATTCCTGAAGATGCGTTGGCGGAGATCAACGGGCGCAGCATCGATTTGGATGAGATTCTTCGGGCGGTGGACGAAAACACCGAAGGGAAGTTGTTGGAAGTCAATGATGAGGCTGAGAAGACCCGCGTCGAAATTTATGTTGAGTAGGCAGGCGTTTATTTGTTTTTAGTATCTCAGTACAGCCCCTCCGAAAGTCAGGCCGCCGCCGAATGCGACCAGTAACATCAGGGTTCCGGGTTTAATCCGTCCGATTTCCCGCGCTTCATTGATAGCGATAGGAATAGACGCGGCTGAGGTATTCCCGATATGGGGTAGGTTGATGAAGAATTTTTCATCGTAGTTAACTTTTAGCCGTTTGGCGACGGATTGCAGTATCCGGGTATTGGCTTGGTGGGGAATGACAAGGTCGAGTTCCTCGGCGCTGATTTTAGCGTTTTCCAGCGCTTTGATCGAGCTTTCCGTCAGTCTGGTCACGGCATGTTTATATGTTTCATTTCCTTTCATGTGAACATACTGAAGATGTTCTGCAAGTCTTTCGGGCGTAGGTGGAAGTTCCGTTCCGCCGCAGGGGATCGTGATCAGATCACGGAGGCTGCCGTCGCTGCCCATGGTGTGTCCAAGCAGACCTCGAGAATCGGTGGAAGGGCCGAGCACAACTGCTCCTGAACCGTCACCGAACAAGACGCAGGTAGTTCTATCGGTCATATCGATAACACGTGACAGGAGTTCGGTGCCGATGAGTAGAACATGTTTGGCTTGTTCAGCAACGATCATGGCGTTGGCACAAATCAGGCCGAAGATAAATCCTGAACAGGCGGCATTGATATCGAAACAAGCTGCATTGACGGCTCCAATTTTGTTTTGAACAACCACAGAAGTTGCAGGTATCGGGCGGTCCGGAGTGCAGGTTGCCAATATGATCAAATCGATATCTTCCGGAGTCAGCCCGGCGTCTTCGATTGCTTTGCGACCGGCAATAGCGGACATGTCGGAATTGAGCTGATCGGGATTGGCGAAATGGCGTTGGATAATCCCTGAACGCTCACGAATCCAAGAATCCGATGTGTCCACGATTTTTTCGAAGTAATGGTTATCGATGACATTTTCCGGTAGATAACCTCCAATACCCAAAATTCTAGAAGCTCTCGGTCGTATTTGTGATTGGTTCATATCATACCCCTTATAAAACCAAAGCCCGGACATATTGAGCCCAGGCTTGAATTTGTCGTTCCGGAAAACCCACCTTTCGACGACCCTCGCCGAAAACCCCGCGAAGCCGCGCGGGAAAATAAATGCGGGGAGCCGGCTCACCGGAAGTTACCTATCCCTAGTCCAAAAACTATGCCAACCCAGGGCCACAACCGATATTAGTCCCTAATCATCGTAAAATCAATACATTAGAGCTTTTTTTAAAAATTCAATGTTTACACTGTTTTATGGTGATTTGGTAAAATCAGTTCGCACTATTGTATACAATACTACGCAGTTGAGTTCCCTATCGAGCGACGCTGCGACGTTACGAACCTGCCGCTCTGCAACGCCGCTTTTATAATTTTAAAACAGATTATAACTCTTGAATATTTAATTAAATCAATATGATAACAGGTGTTTGTCGGCTTGGCACAGCCCTTGCTCAAATAAAAGATCGAGAAACGGGGAAACCCGTAAAAATGATAAACCCGATTCATCAGGAGGTGTAAGATGTTTTATCGAGGAAATATATTTAGAGAGATGGACGATCTGAGGCGATCACTGGACCAGGTGTTTCACCTATCGCATTCACCGGTTTCAAGATTTGCTTTTTTGCCGGGATTGGCGGCAAGACACTACCCGTTGATCAATGTCTTCGATGATCAAGAAAAGGTGTATATCGAATGTTTAGCTCCCGGACTGGACCCGCAAGAAATGGACGTTACCGTTGAAAATAACGTATTGACAATCCGGGGTGAGAAAAACAGCAAGTCGGCTGAAATATCGGCTGAAGCCTATCATCGATCTGAAAGGGCGGCGGGTAAATTTGTCCGAACGTTTGAGATCGGTTGTGATGTGGACCCTGACAAGATCATTGCTGAGTATAATCAAGGCTTACTTCAGATTACGCTTGGCAAATCAGAAAAATCAAAACCGCGACGAATCAAGATCGTTGCTGGGAACTAACCTGTTTGGGAAGGAAAGGAGTCGAACAATGACTGAAAAAACAGTTCCGGTTAAAAAAGAAAGTGGTGATCTTCAGATAACCCGTGAAGAAACCCGGTATCTGAAACCCGCTGTAGATATTTACGAAACCGAAGCGGCGCTTATCGTCGTATGCGATGTCCCAGGAGTCGATAAAAGCGGGATTACAGTAGGTGTCGATAACAATATACTGACAATTGAAGGCAAAACAATCGACCGCGAAGAGGATGTCAGTAAGGAAGTGCACCGAGAATATCGTCTGGCAAATTATCATCGGCAGTTCGAACTGACAGAAGTCATCGATCAGGACAAAATTTCAGCGGAATTGAAGCACGGTGTCCTGACCATCACACTGCCGAAAGCCGAAAAAGCGAAACCGAAAAAAATCGATATCAAAGTTAATGGATAACAGCGCGAAAAACCTCTGACCGGCTGCCGCATGGCAGTCGGTCATTTATGAGGTTGAGAACACTGTCCCTGATAGGATATTATCCACACTTTGAACCGATGAACAGGACGGAGAAAAATCATGGCTGAAGAAAAAAATAAAAAGAACAAGTCTAAAATAGAAACCTTCGAATTCCAGGCGGAAGTAGCGAAGGTTTTGGATATTGTTATCCATTCTCTTTATACCGACAAGGAAATTTTTATTCGGGAACTGGTTTCCAATGCCGCTGATGCACTGGAAAAACGACGGCATTTTGAACTGATCCATAAACGAGATCCCGAAAAATCAAATGAGCTTGGCATTGCTATCACGGTTGATAACAAGGAAAAAACGATGACAATCAATGATACAGGCATCGGTATGAATCGTGATGAACTGATTGAAAATCTAGGAAAAGTCGCTCATTCAGGCGCTGTGGAGTATCTGAAAAAACTTGGAGAAAGCGATAAAAAAGACGTCAATTTGATCGGCCAATTCGGTGTCGGTTTTTATTCGGCGTTCATGGTAGCCGAAAAAGTCGAAGTCGAAAGTTGTTCAGTTGAATCCCCCGGCAGTGGCTATCGGTGGACCAGCTCCGGCAGTTCAGAATATTCGATAGAACCCATAAAAAAATCTGATCCAGGAACCTCGATAACACTTTATTTGAAAAAAGATGCCGAAGAGTTTGCCGAGGAATGGCGCGTCAAAGAAATCGTCGAAAGGTATTCGAATTTCGTGTCTTTCCCGATCAGCATCAATGATCAGCGGATTAACGTGATTCAAGCGCTATGGACCCGAAATCCCCAAGATGTCAAGGATCAGGAATACCAGGAATTATTCAAGTTTTTGAATTATTCGAATGAGGATCCGTTGGCCTGGCTCCATTTTACGACCGATGCACCGATAAACCTGAAAGCGCTACTGTTTATCGCGCCGGAAAACCCTGAAAAAATGGGGTTTGGACGTTTGGAAACCAATGTCAATCTTTATAGCCGACGTGTCTTGATTCAGCGTCAAGCCAAAGATCTATTACCGTTGTGGCTGCGATTTTTGTCCGGCGTGGTCGATAGCGAAGATATTCCGTTAAATATATCACGGGAAACCATGCAAGATAGCGCTCTGATACGAAAAATCAGCCGGATGCTGACCAAAAGAGCGCTCAAATATTTAAAAGAAACAGCGGAGAAAAACCCTGATTTGTATAAACGATTCTGGGAAAATTTCGGCTCATTTATCAAAGAAGGCGTTGTCACAGAGTTTTCCGATCGTGACGCTCTCTCCGAATTACTCCGATTCGAATCGTCGTTGACCGAACCCGGCCAATTGACATCATTGTCTGAATATGTCGAAAGAATGCCGGAATCTCAAAAAGAAATATACTATTTAGCGGGCGCCAATCGAGCAGGAATTGAAAGCAGTCCCTATATCGAAGTATTCCGAAAGCGCGGCATCGAAGTGATTTATAATTTTGATCCGGTCGACGATTTTGTCATGCATCACCTAGTCGAATACAAAGGCAAGAAAACCGTGTCGGCAGACTCCGAAAAACTTGAATTGCCCAAGCAGGATTTTGATGAGCAACTCAAGTCGGATGATACGGTTTCAACTCTATCGCCGGAAGATATTCGTGCAATCGGTGATTGGATCAGAAGTAAACTCCAAGAGAAAGTCGCGGACGTCAAATCATCGGATAGACTGGTTGACAGCCCATTGATTCTGGTTAACCCCGACGGCGCTATGACGGGAGCTATGCAGCGCATGCTGGAAGCAGCCGGCCGAGATGTTTCGTATGCTGTCAAGCGTAATCTGCAGTTCAACCCTGACCACAAAATCATTCGCAAGCTGATCGAATTGCGAAAAGGAGACGATGACGCAGCAACATTGGTTCTTGAGCAGCTTTATGATCATGCAGCCCTGGATGCCGGCATGGCGGTTGAAACACGGGCGATGGTTGACCGTATGAATCGGATTATCTCATCGATGCTGGATATCTGATCAACTTTAACCTTATAATAAAGGGAAAACACAGCATTTTGAACGAAGCGATCAAAAATAAGTTATTGCTTTGTAACCTTTTATCGTTCCAGGGTTCAAACAGGCGAGAGAAACGCTGAGCGAGTTTTCTCAGGTTTTTATATTTATCAGTCCTATCAATTGAGGGATGGAAAGGAGCAAACAGCTATGAAGAAAGTAACTATGCATGGAAACCCTGTTACACTTATAGGAAGACTCCCGGATATTGGCCACAAAGCCCCGGATTTTACCGTTGTTGACAATTCTATGGCCCCTAAAACGTTGAAAGATTACAGAGGTAAAACTCTGATTATTTCAGCAGTGCCGTCGCTGGACACGCCGGTTTGCGATATGGAAACTCGTAAATTCAATGAACTGGCTGCCGGATTAAGTGACGATGTTCAGATTTTGACAATCAGCATGGATTTACCGTTTGCCCAGGCTCGATGGTGCGGGAATGCCGGAATCGATCGGGTGATTACGCTGTCTGATCATGTGTCTGCGTCTTTTGGAGAAGCCTACGGTGTGCTGATTGAAGGCCTTCGCCTTCTATCTCGCGCCGTTTTTATCGTCGACAACAAAGGAATGCTTCGCTATGTCCAGGTCGTACCGGAAATTACTCAGGAACCCAATTATGACGACGTTCTGGAAAGTGTCAAAAAGTTGTAATCTGCATTAAACAACGTATTTGATACAACATCAACTTACACAAATCGAATCACAACCCTTGAACGCTAAGCATGCATCGTGCTAAAGCTTCAAGGGTTTTCCTTTGTGCCTCAAGCATAGGAACTGGTATATGCCGTCTTTTAATCGTGAAACGATCGATAATTTGATGAAATGGTTCGACACCCACCGGCGAACTATGCCCTGGCGTGGTGATATCGACCCTTATAAAATATGGGTCAGTGAAATCATGCTCCAGCAAACTCAAGTGGCGACTGTCATCCCGTACTATCAGCGCTGGATGAGCCGCTTTCCGACGCTGCAATCTTTAGCTGAATCTGATCTGGACACGGTCTTGAAATACTGGGAAGGCTTGGGGTATTACACCCGCGCCCGCAATCTGCTGCATGGCGCTCGTTATGTGTTGTCTACATTTAATGGCGTGTTTCCCCTGACTCCGAAAGAGATGCTCAGCATCCCCGGCATCGGTGACTATACTGCAGGAGCTATTTTGAGCATCAGCTTCAATTTACCGGAACCCGCAGTCGATGGTAACGCTATCCGCGTCGTCAGTCGTCTGCTGGCATTGAAAGAGCCGTCTGTGACGCGGTACAAAAAAACTATCACTTCGATTCTTCGTGACAGTTATCATCATTTTGAACCGCGATGGCTCAATCAGGCATGGATGGAGTTCGGCGCTCTGCAATGTGTGCGAAACCCCGTGTGCAACCCGTGCCCGTTCTTGTCGATTTGCAAAGCTTATGCACAGGGAACGGTTATGTTGTATCCCACTAAAAAACCTGCCGAGCCGATTCCTGTCCGGCACGGACACATCTTTCTGATCGATCGACCGGGCAAGATACTGCTAGTCAAACGGCCGGAGAAAGGGTTGTTGGCCGGCTTATGGGAGCTACCGAATATTTTGGCTGACGACTCTAACGCCGAGACATTTTTTCAGGATCATCCAATTGAACCGATTGATGGATCACAGGGGCGAGTGACGCATGCTTACTCACACTTCAAAGTTGATTATCTGATTCAGAAAGCGTTTTTAACATCGGAGTGGTCATCAACGTATTGGATCGATGCATGCTGGGCGCCAATAGCAAAACTTTCTGATTATCCAAAGCCCAAAGTCCATATCAAGGCGTTGAAAATTCTGGAGTTATCATTCCTGTGAAATTGTTGATCTTTAATTGAAAGCCGAGTTGAAGTATTATATTTCGAGCGTTGTCGAATTTCGGAAGTAACAGAGCAGGAAATGGTTACCAGTTTTTCAGGGTTTATCGATGGCTATACAACACGTCGCATTTATTGGTTTGAGTGGTTATGATTATCCGCATACGCGGGTTCGATGTTATAATTTTGCTGAGCAATTGGGTCGGTATCCGGGTATAGACACTCGGGTCATTTCATTTCGTGACCATCTGAGTTCTTTAAGCGAGGTGGAGGTTTACGAAGCCAGAGATCGTCAAAAGCTGGTCATGATGGCCAAAGCGTTGCCCCGTATTTTCCCTCGGCTGAACACCTGGTTTTATCTGCAAAAACCCCATTACAATGCAGCATTACCGTTTCTGTTGGCTAGACTCGGCTTCAACAAGTTTATTTTTGACTATGATGATTATGACGTGGATCTCACGGTGACCTTCAACAATATGTGGTTGCGAAAACTATTTTACGGCACTGTCGATCACAGTGAGATTACCCGTCGTCTTGCCACAAAGGCTACTGGTTGTGTTGCGGCCAGCCGAAGTTTGTATGATTTTATCAGTCGGTACAATCCCCGCGTTGAATATATTTCCACTGGTGTCAAGCCGGAGCTGTTTCAATGTGCAGATCGGTCGGGTAGATCCAGCCCTGTCAAATTTTTGTGGACAGGCATTATCTGGGGAGAAGAAATTTTCCAAGGCATTATCCGGAGTTTTAACGGGCTGCGAGCAGTGTTGCAATCGGGGCGAGATGCTCGGATACAATTGGTTGGAGCGGGTCAAATGTGGGATCGAATACATCAGGCGATCCAATCTGATTATGCCGATCTGGTTGATAAAATAGATGTTATCGGCTGGATTTCTCCTGATCGAATGCCGGATATTCTAGCAGATGCCGATGTCGGATTGTTACCGTTTGCGATCGATAACCAATGGGTTCGATCGAAAAGTCCGACAAAACTATTCGAATATATGGCATCAGGTCTTCCCGTCATAGCCGATGCGGTAGGCGAAGTGACGCATGTCGTTCAAAACGGGCAATCCGGCATACTGACCACGTCGCAAGATGGATTCAACGAAGCGATGATCCAGTTGGTTACAAACCAGGAATTTCGCCTCTCGCTGGGTCAAGCAGCCAGGAAAAGAGTTGAAACACACTATTCAATACCCGTGCTGGTCGATCGCTTAGCACGATTTCTGGAAATGCTGTTCAGGCTGAGAAAATGAAAAAGTTGGCAATTCTTGATTTGATGTTTCGGTGGCCTCCGGACGGTGGCGCTCGTGTTGACATCAAAGAAGTCGCCTCCCGCTTGGCTGGTCACTATCATGTGACTCTATTTGTTCCGAAAGTGAAATGTATTATTGAACGAGGTGAGATTGCCGGAGATTTACCTTTTGAAATTGTCACGATACCGTTTGAACCCGCTGATTTTACCGGGCCGAACGTCGCTGCACGGTTCCGGAGCGCGTTGAATGCTTTTCGTCCGGATTTGGTATTTTTGGCGGATGGTTTTCATTTAAAACCCTGGGCAGCAATGGCATGTCGCGACTATCCTTATTTGGTGCGTTTTTATGCGTATGAAAATGCTTGTTTGCGCTATAACGGCGCCTTCATGCGTGGCGATCAGTCGTGTTACAATACCGGGCTACAGCATAGATGGCTGGACAAACTGTACTGCTCACTATGCGGAACCAAGACAGTCTTGAACGATTGGAGGTCCAGAACCAAAGGTTTTCCTGACGAATTTATTCATGCCCGAGCCTATTCCCCGTTTCACTGGACTCGAACGCGAAAAATGTTAGATGGCGCCGGCGCTATCATAGTCTACAATAACCTGTTTAAACGTATTTTAGATAGATGTGGATGGTCATCTGAGGTGATACCGGGTGGTATCCGCACAGAAAACTTTCCCTTTACACCGTTAACAGGGTTTCGAAACCCTGTCCGTCTAGGACTGGTCGGGCGGATCGATGATACCTTCAAAGGAGCCATGACGGCTGTTAGAGCAATCGATCGGCTGCACAGGGAAGGCATCGATATCGAGCTGCATATAACCGGACTGCCGGATAACAAACTTCCCTCTTTACCGGGTGTCGTATTTCGGGGTTGGTTTAAATCTGAAGAGATTCACACGTTTTATCAAACTGTCGATATCTGTGTGATTCCGTCTCTTTGGCAAGAACCGTTTGGTATCGTGACGCTTGAGGCCATGTGTTCGGGTAAACCGGTTATCGTTTCAAATGTCGGTGGATTACAGGAGATCGTTATGCAAGGCCAAACTGGTTTACTGACAGCTCCAGGTTCTTCGATAGAAATCGCAGATGCTGTCAAACTGTTGCTTCAGAATCCGAACCTTGCAAAACAAATGGCGGAGCAGGCTAATCATCATGCCAGACAAAATTACGACTGGGATACGGTATTGGAAACACACTATCTTCCGCTGTTGGAACGTCTCGCTCGCTGAACTTGTTACCCACGATGCTCTTATCGCAGCGAGTATGGATTGTTCAATACAAATATGATAGTTTTGATTTTGTTTTCAGATGTTTGAAAAAGGTTAATCATGAAAGAATCACAATCATTTATAACAGACATCAAAGCCATTTTTACCAATTGGAATTTGATCGTCAATCTCGCTATCAAAGATTTCAAGGTCAGATATCGTAACGCTTCGCTTGGATTTCTGTGGATGTTGCTGAATCCGATTTTGCAAATGCTTGTCCTGTCATTGGTGTTTTCTTTTATCGTCAGAATACCGGTCGATGTTCCGTTTCCAATCTTTTTATTGTGTGGCTTGTTACCGTGGAATTTTATGGCGATGACGCTGGGTGTCGGGGTGGCATCGCTGGTAAATGAGCGAAACTTAGTCAAAAAAGTCTATTTTCCCCGGGAAATCATACCAATCTCGATAGCCGCCGGTCATTTTATCAATTTTTTGATAGCGCTACTGTTATTTATCCCTTTTCCTTTGTTACTTTTAAAATCATGGTCCTGGAATCTATTGCTCCTGCCATTTCCAATTATACTTTTATTTGTTTTCACCGTTGCGGTGACGTCCCTGGCCACAATAGGCGATTCCTTTTTTCGGGACACACGTTTTATTGTCGAAGCGCTGGTAATGATCTGGTTTTATGCCACACCGATTTTTTACCCAATCGATTTTCTTTTCTCGATGAAGCACACTATTCCATCCTGGGCGATGCCGTTTATTCATCTGATACGCTTCAATCCGATGGCGGTCATCATCGACATGTTCAGGAGTTTATTATTGTATGGAAAGGCGCCGTCGCTATTCGACAGCGTGTATATTACGGCGGTAACCCTTGCCTTGGGTATAATCTCATTTCTTCTGTATCGAAAACACGGTCCGATCATCGCCGATCACATGTAACGAGCTGGGATGGATACGGTAATACGCATACAAAACCTGACGAAAACCTATCGTGTGTTTCAGAGCAGGCGTCTCTTGGCAGCTCAACCCTTGGTGTTGTTGACCCGAAACATCAAAGGTCGTCTATTGCATGCCCTTCAGGATGTGTCATTCGAGGTTAAAAAGGGCGAAATATTCGGTATTATCGGCCACAATGGCTCAGGAAAATCGACGTTGTTGAAGGTCATGTCCGGTATTACGAGCGCAGACAGCGGGTCTATTTCGATCCAAGGTCGCGTGACCAGTCTGCTTGAGCTGGGAGTAGGGTTCGAGCCTGAGCTCACCGGTCGGGAAAACCTGTATTTATATGGTGCGTTGGTTGGAATGAGCAAGCTCGAGGTCAAGGAAAAAGAGGAATCCATCATTCGATTTTCCGGTATTCGGGAGTTCATCGATGTGCCGGTAAAAAGCTATTCTTCCGGGATGTTGATCCGTCTGGCTTTTTCTGCCGCTATTCACACCGATCCTGATATTCTGCTTTTAGATGAAGTGCTGGGTGTTGGGGATGAAGATTTCCGTCATCGAAGCTTTCAGGCTATTCAGAAAGCCGTTGAAAGAGGCGCTACGGTTGTATTGGTTTCACATGGGTTGTCTCTGATCGGTAACTTTTGCAGACGGGTGATGTGTTTGAATCAGGGTCGAGTTGTCGGGATCGGCGCTGCGGAGCAAGTCATCCAAATATATATGGATAAAATCAGCGCTCAGGAAAAAATTTGTGAGTTATCTTACGGCAATTTGAAATTGCGGTTTTTGCCGAGCGGATTTCACCTTGAACATGCCGGAATCGTTTACACGGTAGCGCGTGGCTTGAGTGTCAACCTATTGAAATGGGAAGCAGAGTTTTTATCCTCCGAAGCCGGGTGGACGGTTGTTGATTTGAGTGAATGTGAGGTTGTTCTTCAATTGAGATGGGGGCACTGGAACCTTGAACAGACCTGGCACATAAAAATTGTCGATGACAGAACGATTGATTGGACCATACACAACGGCGACAATCTGCACCAAGATGTCGATAGCCTTGAAGTTGAAGCCATGGTATCCAGCGCATATCAACAGTTTATTCTACCGGAGGAAGTGCGCGACTTTCCTCAAACCGATAACCGTGGTTTCAACATGGAATATCTATTGGCTCAACAGCAGCCCAGACGGTTTTTAGGAGTGGCTTCGCCTAAAGACGATAGGCACACATTGGTTCTGGATTTTTCACAAAGTCCGATGACAGGCTCGGCAATGATCATCACAGGTGGAAACCTGATGCCGGGTCATATTGTTCAGCGATCATTCGCTGCAGAACCAAATCTGGAACCCGTTCGTATTCGGCTTCATCTTTTTGACCCCAAAGAATTTGATCAGTTTTATCGACAAAACAAAGAAAACCTCTCTATTGCTGCAGAACGAATCGAATTGAAACTGGTGGACAGCTGTTTAATGCTCTTTATCGATCAGCATTTGAAAACAAAAGAACCTGGTTTTCACGTAACCTGGAACGGTCGTGACAAGGGAGTTGAATTGGAGTGGGAAGTGATCGAAGCCGGCGCTGGATTGCATCTTCGAGCTGTTGACCGTCGAACCCCGATTGTCTCGGTATGGACAATTCATGCGGAAGCCGGAAAAATTTTCTGGTCGGTAGAGGTGGAAGTATTGGAAACAATGGACATATCGGGTTTTTGTGTTCAGTTGCCGTTAGTATCGCCTCCCGAAAATCATTTCAGACATGAGTCCGGCCTGCATTGGAATGAATCCATCGGTGCGTTGCAGGCTTGTTTTGACCGATCATTAGTTGAAAGCGCGACCAATTTTGCCGGTAAATTCAGGCTTGCATCCGGTTATCTAGAATTTAGGGAGTCTGTCGATGACTAGCCCGATCATCACAATTCGCAATCTTGGGAAAAAATACCGGAAATCGAAAGCTTCGGATGATTGGTTGTGGGCTCTTCGTGATGTTTCTTTGGATATTTTCAAAGGGGATGTTTGGGGGATCATCGGTCGAAACGGCGCCGGCAAAAGCACTTTGTTGAAATTGTTGTCAAAAGTGACGCGATCGTCAGAGGGAACGTTTGAAATTCAAGGGCGTGTTCACTCCATTTTAGAGCTTGGAATGGGGTTTCACTCCGAGTTAACAGGTATCGACAACTTATATGTCGCTGGCGCCTTGCAGGGGATGAGTAGACAGGATATACGTGTTCGTTTGAATGATATCGTCGATTTTTCGGGGTTGGGTGAAGCGGTTTTTCAACCTCTCCGCACGTATTCTTCGGGTATGCGCGTGCGTCTGGCTTTTGCCCTGGCAGCTCACGCATCGCCGGATATATTGATTTTAGATGAAATTCTAGCTGTTGGCGATGAACTTTTCCAACGCAAGTGTTTTGAAGTGATCCGAACATTTTTGCGTAAAGGAGTAACCGTATTGTTTGTGTCTCATGATATGAAGCTCGTTTCATTGATTTGCACCAAATGTATTTTGCTGCATAACGGTCGAATCATCGATGAAGGCGCACCGGATGAAGTGATCGAATCATATTCCCGTATCATGGGTCCAAGTATTTCGAAAGGGCCGGTCACGGTAACTCATGCCGGCATGTATATGCAGCTTTTTCACCAAAACTTCCGTATAACGAAACGGTTTGGGTTGTATACATCGGTTCGAGCGAACCGTGTGTGGTATGATCCGGCGTATATTTTATGGGATGAAGAGACGATATCGGAAGACAGTATCATCTTGAAGGGTCATTATATTACTGTGCCGTTAGCCATGACCTGGGTTTTCAACTTTACTGAAGCCGGCTGCCTGGACTGGAAAATTTATTTTCACAACACGAGCAATCTCAGCATCGAGCGGTTTCAAGTGAATATCATGTTAAACAGCCACTTTACGCATTGGGTAGCAGAGGGTAAGCGACATTCTTTCCCTGAACGTTTCGGGTGGCAAACCGGCGAAGACTGGACGCGGCACTGGATCGGGCCGCCGGATGCAAGGGTGTCGGCTTATGCAAAACATGAACGGTTTGAAGGCATTGTTGAATTTACTTCCAAAAATCGATCTGGTGTCATGGCTGTGGTCAGTTCCAGCCCGGAATACAAGGCTCATCTTCTTCAATATCTAAAAACCTGGCAACAGGACGAATCGATACCTCCGGGTGACCATCTATTTTTTGAGGGGAGCTTTACGATTCATGCGCAGTCTGAGTAAAACGCAGTATGGAGTTGGAAGTGCAGGCATCATCTGTTAAGTCGTCAGCGCCGTTGGACAGAGTAGAAGCGTTTTTTCAGCGGTATCGGAAGTTGGTGTTTTGGGGATTGATCCTGACAGCCCTGATGATACGAATATATCGGCTGGGGACATACTCGCTTTGGGGTGACGAAGCGGACACGATTTGGGCAGGTCTAAAGCGTATCTATTTTCATCCACCGCTGTTCATCTATTTAGCATCATGGTGGATCAAATGGGCGCAAAGTGAATTTGCACTACGATTTCTTGCGACGATTTTTAGTGTTGCCACAGTTGCGGCGACCTGGTTTTTGGCTAAACGGGTTTTACAAAGTTATCATGGCGCTTTCTGGGCATCACTTTTTATCGTTTTTTCACCGTCACAAGTCTATTTCGCACGAGATTTCCGTATGTACAGCCTGTTTACCTTGGTTGCGGCCTTGTCATGGCTGACATACCTGGAGTGGATGAAAAAAGGCGGCTGGCATCTTTATTTAATGACTGTGCTGATGGGGAGCCTGACAATATATACTCATCATTATGGCGCCTTTTTTCTTGTGTCACAAGGATTATCGGCTTTCGTCATTCGCCCTCGAAAAAAATCTCTGCCAAAGCTTGCCGGCTACGCAGTTGGTGTTTTTCTGATATACTGCCCTTACTTGAGAGAAGTGTGGTTTCTCGCTACAAGACATGTCGGCAGTAACAGTTGGGCTCCGCCGATCACTTGGAAAACACCGATTTATCTGATGCGATTTTTGCTTGCAGGCCTGGAAGCTCCTCGCATTGTCGTCGTCGTCCTTGGGCTTATCGGAGCTGGTTTGGCAGCCACAGGTTTTTTTAGGCAAAAAGGTTATGAATTCCGTCTAATTGTTGTTTTTGGTTTTGTTGTTCCGATCATTGGAGCGATGGCTGTATCTTATATTTTGCCGACCTCGATGCTTGTGGCGCGATATATGATTTTTACAGCCATCCCTTTGGCTATCGCTATGGCTGCCGGCATAGAAGCATTGTTTCATAAAAAATGGTGTGTCGTTTTTACCGTTTACTTTTTAATTGTTCAATCCTGGGCAATCACACTTCAATATCGAAATATTTACCTGGCAGAGTCCAGAGAAGTGAGAGAACGGGAACAGTTTCGCGAAGCCGCCGATATCATTCTTCAATCTTTCGAAGAAGGCGATATCGTCGGGACAACTTGCTTGAGTGGAGCTTATCCAGCTTGGTACTATCTGACATATTTACACAATATACCCATGCGATTAGTCGATGTGGATGATATTCATCGGGAGCATTTACAAGGTAAATATAACCAGAACGATTTTATTCACGATGTCTATACTATCATCGAGCCGATCAATCTGGACATGCTGACAGCTTCCGGTGACTACCGGCGTATTTGGCTGTATGAAAGCCAATGGGAACCTGGTATCAGACCCGGAGATTTCTATTATGATCAACGGATACGGTGTAGAAACTGGTTGAGTGAACGTCACCCGCTACTGGGTGAGTGGTTTTTCAAGGGAGTGGATGTGCGCCTGTTCGATTTTCGGATTCCGGTTCCGCAAGGGTATAAAGGATCAGATGATGAACAGAATTATACGGACGGGGAGACTCCAGCGGAAGCGTTCCCGTCCGAGACCACAGAGCGTCTAGGCGATCGATTAATGCCAGATTTGCTTCAGGAGTTCCAGCCAACGCTACAATAACGGCTTTTAAATGAACCTGTTGGCGTATTATGGCTAACAGCTCCTGGATCTTATCATCAACATAATCACGCTGATTGGATAAAAACTCCAAAGACAAACTGCCTTTTTCACCGATTGGAAACGAGATGACCTTAAAACCGGTATTGTTCAGGTAATACTGGAGTGATGCGTGGGTGATATCGGTTGAGATGACGATTGTATCTTCTGCATTTCCGAGTTCGATAATTTCTTGAGCGACTTCCCGATCATTGGCTTTTATGAATTCGTGAAAATAAACCATTGCAGTAACCGCCTGACCGACCAAGGCCAAAAACACGATAAAGGTACAGAGTGTTTTCGGCCATCCTTTCGCGTTTCGATAGGCTTTGAAATAATTGAAGACAGTAGAAATCCCGAGGATCAACACGGGCGCCATGAACAAAGTATCATGTCTTCCAGGAAGCAAAATGGGTTTACGAAAGGACAGTAACATTGCAAGAGCCCAGGGCGCCAAACCTAAAAATAAAAAGCCGGTGGTTTTAGGTCGGGATTGAAGCGAAATCAAAACGCTTGACAGCAGCATGACAGCAAGTAGAGATGCTGTTGCGATGATAGCGGTTGTCAGTAACGGTGGTGTTTTTATGAATTGAGCTCTACCGGCGAATGACAACACTGTGTCCCAGATATGAATGAATTTTGGTGGCGGAACCCAACTGGTGGTATCTCCCGTCAGTTGAATATAAAGCCCCGGCAGCCAAAGCAGGCTTCCCAAGGCGATCCAGAGATGGGCGCGGAGGTTTTTATTGAAGCTCCATGCCAGATAACAACCCCACAGAAGCCATCCGTAATTATGCGTATAGATCAGCAGAATGAGCGCTGGAATAAGGAGCCGGCCACGTCCTGGCGACTGGTTTTCGACAATCATGAAAGCGATAGCAGCCAGGAATAGAAAGGATGCCATCGCATAGGCGCGGGTTTCTTGAGCGAAGTACAGTTGTGTTGGGGACAGCGCCAGAAAAGCGGTTAACGCAAAAGTGATCAGTTGATTTTTTGTCAGTCGCCAAACCAGCCAGGCAGCGGTCAGCAGGGTGGCGGAGCTGAACAGAGCGGAAAGGCTTCTCAAAGCGGTTTCGGAACTGCCGAACAGGTATATCCAAAATTTGAGCGTCAGGTAATAAAGAGGTGGCGACGAGTCTTGAAGCAGAGTTTTGACGATTGTTGAAACCGATTTTTGGGCTAGTAACGCTGCCCAGGCTTCGTCAGCCCACAAGCTTTGATGGCTGAGATGTCGAAATCGTAAAACCCAGCCTAAACAGAGAGGGAGCGCAAGCCATCGATAGAGATTTTTTGATGGTCTAGGATATTGAACCCATTGGTTTGAAAGATTATTCATGGGGTGCAAGCGCATCGAGCACTCTATGCCAAATCCTCTTACGTTTTGCCGGCGCCTGTTTGCCGTCTCGTATTGCAACATGGCTGAACCATTTTGTCTGGGCATCAGCCAGTATTTCTTCAAGATCGTCGGATGACAGGTCTTCTGTTCGGATAACCGCCGAATCGAAGCCGGTATAGTGAGTCCAATCGTCGTCCAGCAGAAATCCTTTTTCCCGAGCCATATCGTAATATTTGCTGCCCGGCATCGGTGTACAGACGGAAAACTGAGCGGTTGTCGGGTTGAGTTCGAGAGCCAGGTCGATTGTTTTACGGGCTGTCTCACGGGTTTCCCCGGGTAAACCGAATGTAAACGTCAAATGAAATTGTATGCCCAGATCACGAGTGATCGTGATGATTTCACGCGCTGTCTTCAGGTCCAGGTTTTTTCCGGACGCATCGACGATCTTTTGATCACCACTTTCAACGCCGTATTTAACACTGAATAAACCAGCCGCTTTCATTTTTTCCAAAATTTCACGGTCCATTCCATCGGCTCTGGCCATAATCGCCCAGGGTATTTTCAGATCGCGTTTTTTGATTTCATCGCATAATTTGATCATGCGATTTTTCCCGATATTGAAAGTATCGTCATCGAAATAGACGGATTTGTAATCGTATGTTTCAACCAGCCAGGCCATTTCGTCCGCGACATCCACCGGGTTGCGAACTCGGTAGTTGGCGCCTCCATAGATGAGTTGAGGCCAAAGACAAAAAATACACATATACGGACATCCTCTGCTGGCCCACATCTGGGCGCTGGGTTGAGCAATACCGCCGGCTTCGTCAAAGTAATTCATCATCGGCAGTTGATGACGGCTGGGCCATGGTAATTCATCGATTTTCTGTAGCAGGTCACGCTCCGGATTGATCTGAGGCGCTCCCGTGTCATCCCGATAATTAAGGCCTTTTATTGCGCTCAACGGACGACCGGTTTCGAGAGCTTTGACAAGCTCCAGTAGGATATACTCGTATTCACCGCGAAAAACGTAGTCCACATCAGGAAAATCAGCTAGAAAATCTGCGCCTGTCATCAAGTGATTGGGACCACAGAACGCTATTTTGCCATCGTAGCCCAAACCTTTACGGATCCGTTCGACCATTTTCAAATCAGCAGGGAATGATGGTGTCGAGACTTCCATAACCAGTAAATCCGGTTGCGATTTCTGGATTTTATACAGAAATGTCTCCGTGGTAAGGCGCTCAGCTATCCCGTCAATAATTCGAGGGAAAACCCCGTTTTGCTCCAGAACAGCGGCGGCATAAGCCAGAAAAAACGGAAACGGCATATATCGGCTTTCCTGAACCTCCAAGTGAGGCCAGCGGGAACCAGCGCGTACACCGTAAAAACCGGGTTTACTCCAGGGAGAATTTACAAGAACACAACGCATGATAACTGTCCTTTCAAGTGCGACAACGACAGACATTTTATCGATCGGTCGCCGATCAATCAACACAGACGACTTATTTGTTCTGGGAAACCAGGAAAAGCTGTTTGAAACATGAGGCTTATCGGTTATGGATGCGCCAATCACAACAGAAACGCCATGTAAAACAGATTTACTGATTGCTGCTTCTTTTATAGGGTTTTTATACCTTAAAAAAATATGCTTGTGCCCGTGTTCGGTAAAGATGCTAAATTAGCTGCTTTCAAGGGTATCATTTTATTGATCATTGACAGCTTTCGCTGAAGTGTTTACTGTCCAGGAAGGAAGGAGATATTCCGTGAAAATTTTATGTTTGAATCCTCCATTTTTAAAATTATATTCCCGGGAACAGCGAAGTCCTGCTGTCACGAAAAGCGGCACGATTTATTACCCGATGTGGTTGGCATACGGCGCCGGGTCACTGCTGAAAGCGGGCTATGACGTTGATTTAATCGATGGCGTCACGCGTAACTGGTCACGGCAGGATGTTCAGGAGTATTTGCTGGCGCACGAACCGGAGATGATTGTCTGCGCGTCGTCGACTCCCAGTATTCATAACGATCAACAGATTGCCGAGCTGGCCAAATCGGTGTTGCCGGACACGGTCATTGTGTTTGTCGGTGTGCATGTTTCAGCGGAGCCGAACAGGACGCTGGATGATTGCAGTGCGATCGATGTGGTGGCTGTCGGTGAGTTTGATTACACGCTGGTTGAGTTGGCGTCGGCGGTGATGCAAAAGGAAACCGACTGGAGCGGCATCGACGGCATAGCGTGGCGGCAGAACGGCGAGGTGGTCATCAACAAGCGGCGGGAGTATATCCAGGACTTGGACTCCTTGTCGATGGTCGCCGAAATTTATCATAAGTATCTTGATTTTAAAGATTATTTTTATTCGATCGCCCGGTGGCCGGAAGTTACGTTGATTACCGGTAGAGGTTGTGATCATCATTGTATTTACTGTGTTTATCCGCAAAACATGACCGGACACAAGGTGCGGTATCGAAGTATCGAGAATGTGTTGGATGAATGGGAATATGTCGAGAAGAATTTTCCTGGCGTGAAGGAGCTGTTCATCGAAGACGATGCTATGACACTGGACACAGATAGGCTCCAAAAGTTGATGGCTCGGAAAATTGAACGGGGTATCAAGATTGGATTTACGGCAAATTCACGGGCGGATGTAGATTTAGAGACGCTAAAATGGCTCAAAAAGGGTGGATGCCGACTCTTATGCGTAGGATTTGAATCCGGTAATCAGGGTATTTTGAATAGGATGGGTAAAAAACTGACGCTGGAACAAAGTTATCAGTTCGTCAAAGATGCAAAAAAAGCCGGTATTATGATTCACGGGTGTTTTTTGGTTGGTTTACCGGGCGAAACTAAAGAAACGCTTGAGGAAACCCTGGCTTTTGCGAAAAAGTTGACGACCGATACGGCTCAGTTTTTTCCGTTGATGGTCTATCCTGGCACGGCTGCGTATCGATGGGCTCAAAAAGAAGGGTATCTGTTAACCGACGATTTTTCACAATGGTTGACCGAAGATGGGATGCACAATTGTGTTGTCGAACGGCCGGATTTAACCAATCGGGAACTGGTGGATTTTTGCGATCGAGCTCGGCGGGAATACTATCTTCGCCCTCGGTATATCGTGTTTAAATTGAACCAAATACTGACACATCCATCTGAGGCGAAACGGACGCTCAAATCGATGAAACGCTTCTGGAAATACTTGTTGTTTGGAAGTTTTAAGAACAACAAAGACTGAGTCCGTATTTAACGAGCATTTACATCAAATATTTTATTAATTAAATGTCGTACTGTGTCTTCAGAAAAGGCTGTTTTCGCGATTGAATAAAAAACGATCTCTTCCTGTTACAGAAGAGATCGTTCAGAATCATTTATTTATTATTGATGCCAGCCAAATATCACAAAATCGTAGTCACCGATCAGGTCGGTTATTTGAGGATTAGTCAGGCCTGCATAGAAGAGTATGCCGTCTGCAGCGCCGGCGTCGACTGGCCAGGCGAATGCAGGAATGATCGGCAATGACTGGAATCCGGAAAACAATTGGATATGGTAATGATCGAAATCGTTGAATGACGGCGCGAAAAAGAGTTCGTGGTATACGTCCAAAATGACGAACAGCGGAACGACGCCCATGCTGGCGTTCGGGTTGCAAATGTCAACGTTCAGGTAAAACGTATCGGATGGGCCGAACGAAGTCGATGGCATATCGATTGTGACACCCAGGTTTTCACACGGCATTGTCGGTGTGGGTGTAGGCGTGGCGGTGGGGCCTCCCGGTGTGCTGGTAGGAGCTTGGGTCGGTGTTGCGGTGGGGCCGCCCTGTGTTGGGGTCGGCGTCGGCTCCTGGCCGAAACACGGGTCATAACTGACGTATTCGCAGACATACGGAGCTTCCAGATAGGCCATATACAGTTCGTGTTCGATGTCCTGCAATTTCATGTCACTGTCAGGAATTGCATGCGTATCGACACCGATCGAAATACGTTTCGGCACACCACAAATCGTTATATCTTCCTGATGATCGATCCAGGGGAAATAATCCATCATTGCCGGATCGCCATACAGCGGGCGTCCACCGACAACCGTCAACAGCACATCAGCAGGTTCGGCTGCCAGTAGATCATCGTAGGGTTGAAGGGGGTTGCCCGGTATAGCCATCAGGTTGGCTCGATAGCCGATATCGATGGCGCCGACAAGGTCTTCCATCCCGACAGCCAACGCAGCATTCCGGGTGACCATTTCAGCAAGGGTTTGTGGCGTCAAAATACCTTCGAAATAGTCTTGGTTAATGGATTCGGCAAACTTCATTTCAGCCAGCATGTTATCCATGCCGGATTCCGTCCAGTCAGGCGCCAATGCGACGTTCAAACCAGCGCCCAAAGCGCCGGGAACATCCGCAACTCCGTTGTAAAGCACCCAGTTGCTGAAAGGTGACCAGATCAGGTGAGCGTTCGCGTTTGCCATCAAGGTCCACTCATTTTCACCGCAAGCCAGGCCGTGAATGATCGTTGTGCGCCAGTCCAGCATACCCCAACTGCGCCACGTGTAAAATTCGTTTTTCGCATTGGCATTGATGCCTTCACATAGGTGAATGATGAATCGGCTCCAGTAATACTGATACTTTTTCTTGTTCAGCCAATCGTTCATCGAATTCAACGGGAAAGTAGATGCGAAGCCGCGGCCGGGGTAGCGTTCCACGTTGTCGATGATCATTCCCTGTCGGCCGAAGTAATCATCACCGTGACCATTACAGTTTTTGCCTTGGATCATCGTGCAACCGGCAACCAGTTGACGAGTTTCCGCTATCTTCCACAGCTCAGTATAGCGATCCCCGGAAGGTTTTTTGTATCGAATGTCGTCATATTGATCGTAAAAATCACTGTACATTGGATGACGCTGCCATTCATAGCGTTCTTTGAATGTCTGCGGGAACGGTATTTCGCCCAAAATGTTGTATGAAGGGTGATTATGTGAATCGATCAATCCGGGGAAAATCAAACCGTCAACATCGATGATGTCGACTCCTGTCGGCGGTGACGCGTGGATGCCGATAATGGTGTCGCCTTTGATTTCAAGATAATAGTTCTCCAAAACATCCCGCGAATCGTTCATTGTGATCAGATCACCGAACAGGCAGTAGTGAGGAATTGGGTCTCCTTCGATATCCATTGTGAAACGGGGCTGAAGTTTCCATTCCTCGAATTCATATTGCACGATACCGGTTATTGACGACAGCGAGTCACCTCGTTTCGGGAAATAGTTATAATCCATTTCATCGTCAACACTCATCGTGTCAAAACCATCTGAAATCGTCCATTGACCGTAGGAATCCAAGCTGACGACGGACAGGTCGCCTTCGACTGTTACCAAGACGGATTCATAGGCTTCTTGCGCAAATTCACCGGCTGATACGGTGGTTGAAATGACGGGGTTTCCATGAGAAATGATTTCGGAGTAGGTCACATCGACAATTTCCGTCAGATTATAGTATTCGGTCACTTTTCCTCTGACTCGCACTTCGTCCCCGACTTGAGGCCCGATCAAAAGGTCGTTAAAGACATAAACGGCGTTCCAGGGGCCTGCGTCGTCCGCCACATAATAGCCGTTATATTTGGCTCCGGTAACGATGCCTTGAATATTGACGATTTGGTTGGCATAGGGTGAATCTCCTGATGGATCCGTCGTAAATTGGATATCGTGAATCGGTATCGTATCGAACGGAGTCGGCGTAGGAGTCGGGCCGGTCGGTGTCGGTGTCGGCGGTGGTTCAGCGATATCGTTATCATCTCGAGGCTCGATTTTGAAATTGTCGAACGAATAGGTCAGTGGGCCTTGAACATAATCGAGCTGCATATTCAAAACAGGCAAGAACGTATAGAAATACTCATTATGGACTCTGATTGGTCCGGACCCGTCGTCGATCTGCCACTCGCCGTTACCCAGGTTGGCGTTTGTAACCGTTACGTTTTCGACGCGGACAAATACGCTTTCCCATTCCTCGAAGCCAACATCGCCGGTTTGAAGGACTGCCGGATTCGGCAATGGATTTCCTGTGCTTAAAATTTCTATCGTGGCGCCATTCTCGAACTCAGTCAGGCCGTAATGTTCTTTGATGGTTCCTGTGACAAGGACAGCATCGCCCAGGGCCACCTGAGCGCCATGGGTGTAAACAAGGATTCCGCTCCACGGGCCTTCGCCATCCTGGATAAAGATATTGGGGTTGTCGGGTTGGAACGCATACACGATTCCGTAGGTCGTGACGGTTTGACCTTTATAGGGGGAGTCACCGGACTCATCGATTGTATATTGAATCTCGTGGATAGGGATATAGTCATGAGGAGGCGGAGTCGGTGTCGGGCCGGTCGGCGTCGGCCAAGGTGTACTGGTCGGACGAGGTGTCGATGTGGGACCGGGAGTCGGTGTCGGGCCGCCTCCATAGAAAAAAGCTGCGTTATCGACATATCCACCGAACGTGTTATCAGCATAACAGCGTAATCTGCATCTGGCGGTTACAGCGTTATCCGGCGCCGTGACTTCACCGGTTGTGGCAAATTCCCAATCACCGGTATAGGTCGCGTACTGAGGGTTTGAACTGGAGATATTTTTATTATCGCTGTCATACCAACTGATAAACAAGCCGATACCTTTGCTGCCGGTGCCGGAGGTCGAAAACAAGTAAGCTTGAAAAGTATAAGGCTCACCTCCAATGACCTGAACGCTTTGTGTTATTCCGGCATTCGTGTTGGATGTCGCTTGAAGCCCGGCGCTGTATGATCCTGATTGGACCGGAGATGTTTCTTTCGTTACAGTCACGGCTGATTCTACTTCCCATCCAACAGGTGTGTTACCATTCCAATCCTCTAAATCAGCGTTGACCAAAAGGTTTTGACCCAGGCAGACAGGGGATATCAGAAGGGTGACAACAAGTAATCGCACGAGTGTTTGCATGTTTTTTTCCTCCTCAAAAACAGTGACGACATCGTCGTACTTACTATATCCGGCAATTGATTTGAATTACAAGCATCAGATCTAA
>CAYOJK010000006.1:34597-166406 GCA_964404285.1 uncultured bacterium
AAAACCTCCGGTTGAGTTAGACATTATATCCATTAGTTATTTTGATGTTCGATTCTGTGGAAAACAAGTTTTAGTGGGTTTAAACTATCCAAACAAAATAAAAAGAAAAGAGTTTTTTTAAATGGGGTGAACCCATTTTTATGTGGGATTACAAGCATCAGATCTAAAAAACCTCCGGTTGAGTTAGACATTATATCCATTAGTTATTTTGATGTTCGATTCCGTGGAAAACAAGTTTTAGTGGATTTAAATCATCCAAACAGAATAAAAAGTAAGGTTTTTTAAAACAGATTTCGATAGTTTAATTTTCGAAATCAAATAAAAAGGGCGCTGTTTTTCTCAATTGAGTCCATCCGGATTTTAGATTGAACAAGCCTTGTTTTTCTAGAAAATTGCCAACGATCTGTACAAGATGGCACAGTCGTCGCCACCGTGCCTGGAGTCCTTCCGGGTCAGTATCCATCGATAAAACAGCTTGGACATGTTTCAGAAATCCGTCAGGAATGTTTTGCAACTTGTTGATTTCTCTGTCCAGATGTGGGCTGAAAATAATATAATTGTCGTTGGCTAAAAAGACGATTTCATACAGGACTTTTATGATTTCACCTTGTTCATGGAAGCTAAACAACATGCTGGAGATATCAGAGTGCCGATCCATAATTTCCAGCCCGTTTGTGATACCAGAAAATAATACAGGGATAACCGTTTGTTTATACTCCAGCGGCAATGGCGAAATAACGTTTTTCCATGCTTTCAGTTGTTTCTTTGGATCCCATAAAATTTTGCTTGTATGTAGAATACTGACGATCAATGGGTATTTAAGAGGTTTATTTCTCACCACATCCGAAACCCGCTCGCAAATTATATCCTCTGGCACATGCCAAATACTGGCTGGAACACCGTCGATATAAAAGTAATCCGATGGAATAGGCTGTTCCCTGCAGATAGATGGTTTATCTGGGTCGGCCAGGATTGACAAGATTTGGGCGCGTGCACTTTGGGTTGCCAATTCCGATTGAACGACCATGATATTGATATCTGATTTTTCCGTGGCTGTTCCTCTGGCTCTGGAACCAAATAGAGCAATTGCCCAAGCCTTCGGAAGTGTTTTATATACCGACGTAATTTTTTCAATTCGATTTGTTACATTCATGTTGAAGTCGTCCAACCGGTAAAGATGGACAATGTTACATATATTTATTCAAAAAGCAAAGCCGAATTATCAGACTATTTTATCGATCTATTCGTGATCATTTGCCGTGATGGCTGATCGAAATATCCAGATCGCCATCGATTTCATCGATAACTATCGTCGCCCCGTCCCGAATATCACCGGCTATCAATGCGCGTCCGATACGTGTTTCCAATTCGCGTTGAATATATCGTTTCAGCGGTCTGGCTCCATACACAGGATCGAATCCTCTTTTTGCAATCAAAACTTTTGCTTCATGAGTGATCGTCAAATTGATCTGTCTGTCTTGTAAGCGTTTGGTGAGGTCTTTCATCAACAGTACAACAATCTGCTCGATTTCATCCAAACTCAGCGAATGGAAAAAGATGATATCATCGATCCGATTTAAAAATTCCGGCCGGAAATGAAGTCGAAGTTCGCTCATGACCGCATCTTTGGCTGAATCTTTGACGATGCCGTTCTGGATAGCGTTGTCCAGTAGATGTTGTGACCCGATATTACTGGTCATGATGATCACGGTGTTTTTGAAATCCACTGTTCGGCCGTGGCTATCGGTCACGCGTCCATCATCCAGAATTTGCAATAAGATATTGAACACATCGTGATGTGCTTTTTCGATTTCATCGAACAATAGAACCGAATAAGGTTTGCGTCTGACCGCTTCCGTCAGTTGGCCGCCTTGTTCAAACCCGACATATCCGGGAGGGGCTCCAATCAAGCGTGACACCGAATGTTTTTCCATATATTCAGACATATCGATACGCACCATATTGTCTTCTGCGTCGAAAAGGGCTTCTGTCAGTGTTCGAGCCAATTCAGTTTTACCCACACCGGTCGGTCCTAAGAAAATGAAGGATCCGATAGGTTTTCTAGGGTCTTTTATTCCCGAGCGCGCTCGAATAATTGCGTCGGCAACACGCTGAACGGCTTCATCTTGGCCGATCACACGTTGATGCAGAATATCGTCCAGATTCAGTAATTTGGTGCGTTCGCTTTCCACTAATCGAGTAACAGGAATTCCTGTCCAGCGTGACACGATATCGGCGATTTCATCTTCTGTAACCGCTTCACGCAACAGTTTTTCGCCGGAGTCTCTACCGCTCAGTTTGTTTTCTTTCTCGTGTAGAGCCGCTTCTAATTCAGGTAATTTGCCGTGTTTCAATTCGGCGGCTCGATTCAAATCGTATTTCCGTTCCGCCACTTCAGTTTCCTGCCGGATTGTTTCGATATCTTTTCTTAATTTTTGAACCTCGGTGATTTCCTGTTTTTCTGATTCCCAGCGTGCCATCATTTCAGATCGTTCTGTCTTCAGATCAGCTAATTCCCGGTGGATATCGTCCAGTCGTTCTAAAGACGCTTTATCTTTTTCTTTTTTGAGCGCTGCCGCTTCGATTTCAAGCTGCATGACACGACGGGTGACAGCGTCCAGGGAAGCTGGAAGGGAGTCAATTTCGGTTCGGATCATTGCACAGGCTTCATCGACCAAATCGATCGCTTTATCGGGTAAAAACCTATCGGTTATATAACGATTTGACAGGACTGCCGCTGCGACAAGCGCGCTATCGGTTATGTTGACACCGTGATGTACTTCGTATCGTTCTTTTAACCCTCTTAAAATTGAGATTGTATCTTCCACATTTGGTTCGTCGATGACGACGGGTTGGAAACGTCGTTCGAGCGCTGCATCCTTTTCGATATGTTGGCGGTATTCATCTAATGTGGTAGCTCCGATACAGTGCAGTTCACCACGGGCGAGCATTGGTTTCAGCATATTGCCTGCATCCATCGAGCCTTCAGCTTTACCGGCTCCGACAATGGTATGCATTTCATCTATAAACAATAAGATTTGACCTTCACTTTTGCGTACTTCGTCCAGAACGGATTTCAAGCGCTCTTCAAACTCTCCCCGGTATTTCGCGCCGGCGATCAGAGATCCCATATCCAATGAAAACAACGATTTATCTTTCAAACCATCCGGGACATCTCCGCGAACGATACGATGAGCCAAGCCTTCGACGATTGCCGTCTTACCGACTCCTGGTTCGCCGATAAGAACGGGATTGTTTTTAGTTTTTCGGGATAAAATCCGAATTACTCGGCGAATTTCGTCATCCCGGCCGATAACCGGATCCAATTTCCCGGCACGAGCTTCTTTGACTAAGTCTTGTCCAAACCGTTCCAGGGCTTCATACGTGTCTTCAGGATTATCGGTGACGACTCTTTGGCATCCTCTAACCTCAGTCAAAACCGATAAAAATCGTTCTCTGGTGATATCGAATGTTTTAAAAACTGTTTTTAGAGAATACTGATGAGCTTTTTCTATCATCGCCAAAAAAAGATGCTCAACAGATATATATTCATCTTTCAGAGACCGGGCTTCACTTTCTGCTTGAACAAGAAGATCGTTCACTTTTTGCGAAATATAAACTTTGCCGGGTTCGATACCCGGTCCGGATACTCTGGGGCGTTTCTGTAAATCGGTATTTATTGTGGCAAGCATGTTTGCCGCTTCGACATTCATTCGTTTTAAAAGACGTGGAATCAGACCGTCCTGTTGTTCGATAAGCGCCGCCGCCAGGTGCTCGACATCGATCTCATAATGGCCTTCGCGGACAGCCAGTGATTGGGCTGTCTGCAGGGCTTCTTGGGATTTTTGTGTCAATCGGTTCATATTCATTCTCAATAACCTCCTTATCAAAGTTATTTTTTCGATGATAGGTTACTTCAAAGCTCATGCCAACTTTTGGATTATTGTAACACATTATATTTAAATGAAAACCAAAGTTTCTTAGAAAAATCGGGTTACGTGGCTGCGACGCTGCATGGGTCAAATCGGCGGTGCAAGATTTGATTTTAAAACGATGTTTTCAGACAATATGTCTTAAGGGGCTGGTAGAACCCGCTAACAAAACGTATGAAAAGAATTTTGTTGACAATTATATTAGTTTTATTGGTTTCGAGCGCGGCGGTTATCATGGCGGAGACTTGTCATATCTGTCAGAAAACCATCACGGGAAAATTTTATATATACCAGGTGAATTCCGGTGATCGCGCAGTGTGTTCCGACTGTAACGAAAATTTAGGTTCATGTATTAAGTGCGGATTACCGGTTTTAGGATCTCGTAAAGCACAATCGAATATCTTATGCAGCTCTTGTCGTTTAAACGCGGAAAAATGTCATGTTTGTGGTGAGGTTGTAATTGGAACTTATTATACCAATGAGGCGAACCGTATCTTTTGTTCAAAATGCTTTGAATCTGCTGCCAGGTGTGATTTTTGTGATACGATACTTTTACCAGGTGAATGGTCCTATTCGGATAATCGAAAGATTTGTCACACTTGTCTAAAAACTGCTCCGTTGTGTATGGGATGCAATCAACTTTTCAAGGGTCAATACAGTGTTTACAGCGGATTTGAAGGGGTATATTGTGATAACTGTCAAACTAATACGCCTGCATGTTTGTCCTGTTTAAGACCGTGTGGTCCACGGCCTGTCAGATTGAGTAACGGTCAAGTTATCTGTCGGGACTGCTCCAAAACCGCCATTCTGGATCGGAACAGTTATCGGTCAATCATTGTGGAAGTGTCCAAATGTATGGAACAAACCCTTTTAATGACGATAGTGTCGGATATACAATTTAGTTTGGTAGATCAATTCGATAGTTCAAACTATGCTGACGGATACCGTGAATTAGGGCAATTCATTCGGACGGGAAACGACTTTTCGATAGAAGTTCTGAAGGGTTTATCACGGCCGATCTGTTTGGAGACGGTAGCACATGAGTTGGCTCATGCCTGGCAGTATGAGAACCATCCTCTTTTAAAAGACAAAGAACTGGTGGAAGGCTTTGCGCAATGGGTAGCCGATAACGTGTTGGAACACAAGGGGTATTCTGATCTGATTGTGCGCTTGCATCAGCGTGATGATGTTTATGGTCGAGGGTACCGTCGGTTGAAAGAATGGGAAAGGCTGTATGGTGTCAGTGGTGTGTTTCAGCAGTTGAAGAAGCACGGGTCTTAAAGAAGATTATAACAACAGAAAACAATCACATGTGTTTTCTAGATTTACCGAAGAAACTCGAAACGATGTCTTCCAAATCGACAGAAAATTCTGTTAATCAATAGAGATGTCAGCCCCCGGCCCCATTTGAAGTTATACGAACCAGAGAAGTAATAATTTGAAGAAAATTTTCTTCAAATCGTGTTGACGGTAAACACTCATTATGCTTTAATCAAAAATACGTGTAGCCGATACCGAACGAATACGAGACCAGGTTTTAATATCTAATTTCCAAGTGTTAGGATTCAGTATCTATAGTCTTCAAGTTTGATTTAGAAATCTCTCCAATAAAAATCAACCGAAAAACCTAACCAGAAACTAGGAACCGTGTTCCACGCCCGAGGAACGCTGCTCCCGAATCTTTAATTTTGCTTTGATAAAATCTTTGTGATCGATATGCAGCAGCCGGGCCAGCTTGTGCACCAGGTGATCTTCGTGTTTATCAAGACGGCCGTCGGTGTAAACCACCTGCCAGATCGATTCCATCAACTTCAACTTCTGTTTTCTTGAACAGAGACTATTGATCGTTTTGGTAAATTGATGCAAATCGATCGCGTCTTGTCTGATACCCTCCGCTGCTGCCAATATATCCGTGATCTCTTCGGTCGTCAGATGAAAATGCTCTTGCAGTATCTCGCTGATTTCCTTCAGCTCTTCATCGGAAATATCCTTATCGGACGCGGCTGTTTCCAACAAGATTACCGACGCCGCTATTTCTAGAGTGTGTTGCCGGCTGTCGGACACATCATCTGAAAATCGTAATTCGTTCAGAAGATGCTGAAAAAAACGCTTCATTTTTTATGCTGATCCAAAGAAAAACGTTCCCAGCATTGCAAGCATATACCCTGGGAGGCGGGTTTATCTTCCAGCATCTCAGTTCGAAATTCCTGCAGCGCACCACCATTATGCCATGTGTCCGGGTCATCGGACAGCGAACCGAAGCGATGGTGTGGCGGAATGACGCAGCAGGGAGACAAATTGCCAGCGCCATCACAAGCCAACAGTTTAAAGGGGTGAATACATCTGACTGAATGATCGTCCGTCGCGATCGGGACCAGCAGTGGGGGCACAAATTCAATATCCGACGAAACGGTGACAGACTGTAATATTTGTCGGTTTTCAGGGGTATCCCACAGGACGGTATCACCGGATGTAACGTGTGAACACTGATATGACAGTACGCTCTGGCAAAATACCGTATCGGCGCCCAATTCCCGGGCTAAATCAAAAAATTCTGGAATTCGATGAATATTCAAGCTATCGGTGACAAAACTCAGTTTGAAGGAGATATGATCGTTGACGGCGCGCCGCAATTCACCCAATCTGGCGGCATTGCGTTTGACCAGTTGATAAGTTTGCGTCGATCCACCGCGCAACCGATGAAACTCATTTTCGTCGGCGGCATCCAGCGAGATATTGATGAACCCCAACGGCAGTTTCAGCAGGTGATGAATTTTATCTTCTGTCAAAAGGGAGCCGTTTGTCGAAATATTGACGTCCATTTTAGCGTTGGCGGCGATATGTACTAATTCGTCCAGATTGGGGTGAAGCAGCGGTTCACCGCCGACAAGACCCACCATGGTCGCTCCACTGTAGCGGCGGATGATTTGTTCGAAGAGCTGAGTTGAAATATCCGGCACATTGGCGGGAGGTGACCAGGGTGATGGTTGGGTAAATGGGCAGGTGTTACAGGCGAAATTACATCGATTCGTAATAAAAACCATGATGGATTCCGGGTCATGATGACAGATGGGTTTGGCAAAACCGGCAGACCTGAGTTTGAACCTGTTAATATTTTGTTTCCACGATCGTCTGATGATTTTTGAAACATCCATCGCTTACTTTTCACCTTTTCTTTGCAGCGCCCGGTCGAGGCATCATGACGCAACATCCAGTGCATCCCGGAAAAATCCCTGCTTTACGAAGTTCTTTTCTAAAGCTTTTATATGCATCGTTGTTCCATATTTTCTTCAATGGCGCTTCCCGAACATTGCCCATTGGTATCGAAAAGCACGGAAAAACTGTTCCGTATGGACCTATATGCATTACGCTCCAGACTGCAGCACAGGTAAATTGGTCAAGTGGAAACCGGTTTTCATAGCGATCTCCAAAGTGTTCAAACGTCATATCCGGGTTGAATCGCAGTATGGTTTTACCTTTTTCTGCTCGGGCAACCAGTTTTTCCAGAATAGGTATCAGCTCTTCCCTGGGAATCGGATTGACATCCGGCGGCGATTGAAACATGGCATTTTCGGGAGCATTATCGATACCGTATGATGATTCCTGAGTATTACATTGTTGACAGGATATGATATCGAGTTCCATTTCATTGGCAAGGTCGTACAGATCGACTAGTGAATGCAGTGTTTCGCGGCAAATTACGATTTTTAAGTCAAGTAAAGGGTATTTCAATTTCCGCTCTTTTTTCGCTTTGACTAGTTTTTTCAGCGCGGAAGTCGATTTGGCAAAAGATCCCGGCACATTGACCATGGCGTCATGCACAACTTCGGGTCCCTGCAAACTGACTCCTATGGATAACAGACCTTTATCAAGAAGGGATTTAGGCGCCAGATCAACACTAAGCTGTACATGGTCATCAGTAAATAGGGTCCCGTTGGTTACCAGGTGAACACGATGGTTTTGGCTTGCGTGCTTCAACAAATCCCGAATATCAGCTCGCAGCAAAGGTTCACCGCCGGTCATTGTCACGATTGCTTGAGATGGCATCTGATCGAAAACCGATTTCCATTCATCGGTCGTCAATTCATTGGCCAGTAGTTCCTTATCTTTGCCGTGTTGCCAGACAAAGCACATGGCACACCGTAGGTGGCATCGATGTGTCAGAACACAGCCTACTCGCATAGGAGGAAACGCATATCCATTTGGAAATATCATCTGAGGAAGACGTGTATGCCAGGAAATAATTTTCTGATACAGACGAGTAACTTTCATTTGACTGCTCACCTCTTGGTCAAAACCGATTTGGCGCCATAATACAACATTTTTATATCCTTCCAGGACTTAATATTTCTCATCATGTTATAGACCTGGCGTGGGCGAAAATAAAATTCGCGCATCGCTTGTTTTTGCATTTGGGCCATCTCCTTTGGATCTCGGCCTTCCGGCACGAATACCGGGTCATAATCAGCAAAACCTGCCATCGAACTGAAACGAGACCAATCGTTTGTCAATGAGCCTTGTTGAACAGCGATCTGATATAGGGGAGTTCCAGGATAGGGGGTAGCCAGTGAGAATTTTGCAAAATCCAGCCGTAGGTCTTTGGCCCATTGAATGGTTTTCAAACTGTCTTCACGGGTTTCGGTCGGCAGACCCAGTATCAGTGTGCCACGAACCAGCAGCCCTGCTCGATGAGCGTTTTCGACCGCTGCTTGAATCTGTTCCTTGGTTTCACCTTTTTGTATCATCTTCAACAGACGGGATGACCCCGTCTCAACCCCAAACGACAATAGTTTGAATCCCGCTTCTTTCATCAGTTTCATTATGTCGTAATCAACCTGGTCAGCTCGCGCAGCAGTTGTCCAGACAACCTTTTTATGGTAGCCGCGCTGCATCAGTTTTTCACAGATATCGATGGTTCGCTGCCTATCCACGACAAAATTATCGTCCAGCACAGCTATCTGTCGAGCGCCATACGTATTGACCAACAAATCGACTTCTTCTATGACGCGATCAGGCGAATGATAGCGATATTTATAGCCTGAAACGAAGCGAGCCGAGCAGAAAATACATCGGAACGGACAGCCACGCGACGTCAATATTTCCCTGAGAGGTTCGGCGAAAACAGCATCGGGAACCTGGTGATACCCTTCATAATTGACCAGATGTCTGGCCGGGAAAGGAAGAATATCCAAGTCTTCCAGCAGGGGCCGATCGGGTGTATGGACGATTTTGTCTTCGGAACGAAACGTCAACCCTTGAATATGATGTAAATCCATATCCGGCAGTGTTTCAAGCAGCTCATGCAGAGTAATTTCGCCCTCACCCCGGACAACGACATCGATATTCGTATCGCTGATGATTTCCTCCGGCAATATCGAGGGGTGAATGCCCCCAACGACTACGGACGGCGCTGGGTTACAAGATTTGACCACTTTTGCCGTCAAGTGAGTTTCGACGACCATCGGAGTCATACAAGTGATTCCGACGACATTCGGTTTAAATTCATCGATCACAGAACGAATTGTGGATTCCGTCATAGATTCCACTTGTCCATCAAATATTCGTATCGGGTATCCTTGTTTTTCCAGATAGCCGGCCAGATAAACCAAGCTGACAGGCAAAAGTGAAGGCGCAACTTCGCTCATCGAACCATAATGGCGCCGCTCAGAAAAATGCGGAAGTATCAGCAGTAGTTTTTTCTTGTTCATAACGTCACGCGCATCCATCCTTAAGTGTTCAAATAAATTGCGGGTTATCACCCGTAGATATATCTTTATCAGGGAGGTACCCGTTGTTCAATCCGGAAAGCGAAATAGATGTATTTTATCTAAAAATTCGTTTTTAGTGTTTCTAATTCTTGGGGTTGATGACAGGATAAAACCGATTGTTGACCCGAATGATACCTGTCAGTTTTTTTCTTTGCTGACAGAAGGAGATTAACCTGATAGTCTGCAATCGATGGATAGAACAATGACACGAAAAGAACGATTTCTAGCCTGGTTAATCCATATTATTTATAAAATATATTATCGAACACTACGGGTTGAAGTGATCAATCCGTGGTGGGAAAACCCAGCAATTCAGCCTGATCGGCCTATTTTGATCGCTCACTGGCATGAAGACGACATGGCCTTGATCGGGCGGTATGCACATAGGGGATTGTATGTTTTTGTATCGTTGTCGAAAGACGGGGAACTCTTGAATTTTGTATTACAAAAACAAGGGTGGAATCCTGTCAGGGGGTCAAGCAGTAGAGGCGGTGCGAAAGCGCTTTTATCTATGGTAAAGATGTTGCAGAAGAGCAATAGCGTTTGTGCAATCACAATCGATGGTTCACGGGGCCCGCGCCATCGTGCTAAACCTGGTGTGGCCTTGTTAGCTCAAAAAGCCAATGCGCAAATCATTACGCTAAGTGCGGCTGTCAAACACCGATTTGTATTCAAAAAATCTTGGTCGCAAACCTATCTTCCGTTGCCCTTTTCCCGAGTTGTACATTTTGCAGACCCGGTTCCGTTGGAAATAACGGCTGACAGTTCGGAAACAGATCGGGAAGCTATGCTCATAGAAATTGAGAACAGATTGATCGAAAACCACAACAGACTAACCGGTGAAGTTGGCAGTAAAAAAGTCAATCGATAAAAAGCCATTATTTGAAAAGGTAAAGAGGCAGTGATTTTGCAAGCCAATTATTTAAACGTTGTTTGAAAAAGGTGTTTTGCTACTGATTGTTCGATTTTTAGGGAGCTTGTAAACGTAAAGATGAAGTTCTATAATTCACACAGACCGGCTGGATATGCTGGAAAATTCAACAGAGGCTTCAATGTCTGACAGGTTAAAAGTTTTTATTCAACGGGAAAACGAATATAAGGATTTGCCGCTTCCTGATTACGCAACCAGTTTTTCTTCCGGCGCTGATTTGCATGCAGCGATCCGTTCGGAAATCACGTTAATGCCGGGGCAGTGGCGGCTTGTATCGACTGGTATTCGAGTATCGATACCTGTGGGATATGAGGGCCAGGTTCGGCCTCGTAGTGGGCTGGCTCTTAAATACGGGGTGACTCTTCTGAATACGCCGGGAACTATCGATTCTGATTATCGTGGAATTATCGGCGTCATTCTGATCAATCATGGCGATGAACCTTTCACTATTCGGCGCGGTGATCGGATTGCGCAATTGGTGATAATTCCGATCAAACAATGTGCATTCAAAGAAGTGGCATCACTCATACAAACACAAAGAGGGTCAGATGGATTTGGTTCAACTGGTTTTGAATGGCCGCCGGCCAAAGAAGAACTGACTGGGGAGACGACTCAGGGATATAATGAAGACGATTTGGGAGTGAATGATGATACTTGTTCCGGGGGTGTCACCGAGTGAAAGTTGTTGTTTTAGGGTCAGGTTCAGAAGGGAATGCCATTCTTGTTTCTTATGGTAAAACCGCTGTTTTAGTTGATGCGGGTTTCAGCGGCAATATTCTTCAAGAGCGTGCCGAGCGAGCAGGTTTTTCACTTCCAGATGTGACGGCGGTTCTGTTGACACATGAGCATTCCGACCATATACGTGGAGCAGGTGTTATTGCCAGGCGGTTTGGTATTCCGGTTTTTGCTACGGAGGGAACGTTTCGGTGCGGCCGAGCCAAACTGGGAACTATCCGTGACGAACAGTTGCTGGAAGGTGGACAAGTTTTGTCTATCCAAGACTTGTTGATACACCCGTTCAGTGTTTCGCATGACGCTGAAGACCCTGTCGGCTTCGTCATCGATAATGGAAAATCGAAATTGGGAATCTGCACGGATTCCGGCTGTGTCACACAATTGATGCGTTATCGACTTCAAGGATGTGATGCGCTTATTTTGGAATCGAACCATGATCCTAACATGTTGTTGGCAGGGTCTTATCCATGGGAGTTGAAGCAACGGATTCGATCGCGTATCGGCCATTTATCCAACGATGATGCCGGAACATTGTGCGAAGATATTTGGCACACGGACTTGCGGCACATCATTCTTGCTCATCTTTCAAAGGAAAACAACCTGCCCGATCTTGCTCGGATGGCTGTCCAGGATGCCTTGCATAACGTGGGCTGTCGTAATGGAGAGACCCGTATTCATGTGGTGTCACAAACAGAAATTTCCGAGGTAATAACCATTTAAAAGAGGTGTAGGGGAGAACGATGATTGAAAGGTATACCCGTCCCGAAATGGCTGGTATTTGGTCAGATATCAGTCGATATAACCGGTGGCTTGAAATTGAGATTGTCACGTGTGAAGCGAGAGCTGCGATCGGATTGATGCCGATAGAAGCTGCAGCCCGGATTCGACGCAACGCTCAGTTTGACATACAAAAAATCATGGAAGTTGAAGAGCGTACTCGGCATGACATTATCGCTTTTGTAACCGTTGTCGGGGAATCCTTGGGAGCTGATGCATCCTACTTTCATGAAGGCCTGACGTCGTCCGATATATTGGATACTTGCTTGGCGACACAGATGCGTGATGCGGCGAAATTGATAGATCAAAGTCTGGAAAAATTACGGGAAGTGAAAGCTTCTCTCGCCAAAACTTATAAAAATACCGTCTGTATCGGCCGAACGCACGGTATTCATGCCGAGCCGACAACCTTTGGACTCAAATGCGCTGTCTGGTACCAGGATATTTTGAGATCATTACATCGGCTCCGGAATGTAACTGCTGAAATTTCTGTCGGCAAACTTTCTGGCGCTGTCGGAAATTTCGCTCACCTTCCACCGTCTGTAGAAGAAATCGTAATGCAAAAACTGGGTCTGATTCCAGAACCGGTTGCGACACAAGTTGTGCAAAGGGATAGACATGCCGCATACATGTGTGTGCTCGCATTGATCGCCTCGATAGCCGAAAAAATTGCTGTCGAGATCCGCCATTGCCAGCGAACAGAAGTTTTAGAACTTGAAGAACCTTTTGCCAAGGGTCAACGTGGGTCATCGGCAATGCCGCATAAAAAGAATCCTATACTTTGTGAAAACATTACCGGCCTGGCCAGGCTGGTAAAAGGCTACACGACTCAAGCGTTGGAAAACGTTGCATTGTGGCATGAACGCGATATTTCTCATTCGTCCGTCGAACGCGTGATTCTTCCAGATGCTACGATTGCGCTTGATTTTCTGTTGGATCGACTTTACATGATTTTACAGGGTTTGGTTGTCAACGAGGATCGAATGCTGACAAATTTGCAGATGTTGAAAGGCCTGATTTTTTCTCAGAAAGTATTGCTTGCATTAACCGGTAAAGGTGTGAGTCGTGATCGTGCTTATGAATTGGTTCAGAGAAATGCGTTGAAAACCTGGTCGGAACAGACGATGTTTCAAGATAATCTTCGAGGGGACGCCGAGGTTATGGCAATTTTATCTGAACTGGAATTGCTTGAGCTTTTTGATATTTCACAGTATTTGACGCATGTGGATACTGTTTTCCGCCGAATAGGATTAGGTGATTAGGGAGAACACTATGCAAAGTGACAATTCACTTCGTGAAGAATGTGGCGTTTTTGGAATTTTCGGTCATTCTGAGGCTTCCAATCTTGTTTATTTGGGAATACATGCGCTGCAGCATAGAGGACAGGAAAGCGCCGGGATAGTCACATCTGATGGGATAGACATGTTCCATCACCGTGGAACGGGTTTGGTGGCAGATGTTTTTGATGGCGAAATACTTGCCAGGCTCAAAGGTCATATCGGTATCGGTCATGTTCGCTATTCTATGTCCGGAACAGCTCATATAAAAAACGCTCAACCTTTGGCTATTTCGTGTTGGAGAGGCTCTTTGGCGATAGCTCACAACGGCAATCTCGTCAATGGAGACCAATTACGAAATGAATTGGAGCTGAAAGGATCGATATTTCAAACTTCGAACGATACAGAGGTTATTGTTCATTTGATTGCGAAAACCCAGGAAGCAGAACTGGAAGATGCTTTGATAACGGCGCTCCGCAGGGTCAAAGGAGCGTATGCCATTGTTCTTATGAATAAGGATCGGATGATAGCTGTGCGTGATCCCAATGGGTTCAGGCCAATGGTTTTGGGAATCAAAAACGGGTCTTCGGTAGTCGCTTCGGAAACTTGTGCCCTTGATTTGATCAATGCGAAGTTTGTACGTGAAGTTGAGCCTGGTGAAATGTTGGTGTTTACACACCTGGGAATGAAATCCACTTTTCCCTTTTCTTCGGCAAAACCATCTTTTTGTGTTTTTGAGCAGATTTATTTTGCACGACCGGATTCGATGATTTTCGGGCAAAGTGTCTATGAAGTTAGAAAGTGTTTGGGGAGACAACTCGCCAAAGAAAACCCGATTGAAGCCGATATGGTTGTGCCGGTTCCGGATTCCGGGATTGTGGCAGCGTTAGGAGCTGCTGAAGAGTATGGAATCCCTTTTGAGATGGGCTTGATTCGGAACCATTATGTCGGCAGAACATTTGTTGAACCTCGGCAATCTATTCGGGATTTCGGGGTCAAACTCAAATTGAATCCTGTGAGGCCTCTTATTGAAGGAAAAAGAGTTGTGATTATCGACGATTCTATTGTCAGGGGCACGACGAGCCGAAAATTGGTTCGGCTGATTCGAGGAGCAGGAGCGAAGGAAGTGCATGTTCGGATTTCCTCACCTCCGGTTATCGGGCCCTGTCGGTATGGTATCTATATGCCAAACTCAGAAGAGTTGATAGCAAACCAAAAAACGGTCCAGGATATTTGCCGATTTATCGATGCCGATTCATTAGGATATTTAAGTGTCGCCGGCTTGATAAAGGCGGTAGGAGCGTGCTCAAATAATCATTGTCGAGCCTGTTTTGATCTCAATTATCCTGTTGACGCCAATCTTTAAACACTCCTAACAAACCTATCGATCGACGCCTGACATTTTCAGTGTTTGATACTGAAAAAACTTGCTTTTCACTCTGTCCGCCGCTTTGGCGCCGGCCGAAGCTGGAAAGACTCGTATCCTGAAAAATAAAATTATAAAGAACGTATTTTAAAAATTGATTGCGTTTTTATACGTTAACAGGGCAGTCAGGAGTAGGATTTTAATATCGAGAGACAGCGACCAGTTTTCAATATATTGCATATCGTATTCCAGACGTTTTTTAATGCTTGTGTCTCCACGATATCCATGTACTTGCGCCCATCCGGTGATGCCTGATTTTACTTTATGTCGAAGCATATATCGTGGGTATCGTTCGCGAAATTCTTCAACAAACGCAGGTTGTTCAGGGCGCGGCCCGACAAGACTCATATCACCAAGTATAACGTTGAGTAGTTGGGGAAGTTCATCCAGGTTCCAGCGACGCATAAAACGACCAAATGGTGTGATCCGGGGGTCATTATGTTTAGTCCATCCCGTCCCATTGAGTCCCTGCTCATTGATGTACATCGAACGGAACTTATAAATTTGGAAGGTTTTCAAGTCCATTCCCATCCTACTCTGTCGATATAAAACAGGGCCTTTAGAGGTTGTTTTTACCAGGAGAGCCAGAAATAGCAGAATAGGAGACACTGCTACTAGGCATACCGTCGATACAACCAGATCAAATGCTCGTTTTATCAGGATATTTGCTCCGGAAAGAGGTGTTTCAGTCAGGTTGATAACCGGGATACCATCCATGTTGAAGAAGCCGGCACGAAGCGTTATATACTGCAGAATATCTGGAATGATTCGAATATCCACGCATTCGTTTTGAATTTGGCTCAACAATGAAAACATACGCCGGTGTGCCGACATCGGCAGAGCTGCATAAACCTGTTCAATACCTTTCTCCCGAATTAATTCAGGAACATCATCTAATGTGCCTAAAACAGAGATATCTTCGATCAGCTTTCCTTGTTTATCCGGGCTGTCATCCACATATCCGACAATCTGTAAGCCCATCTCAGGATTTGCCTTGACTTTTTGAGCAAAATACTGTCCAAGTTCCCCGGCTCCAACAATCAGAATATGCCTTTGGTTGAATCCTCTTTTCCTTGCATATCGTGTTGCTGATCGAATCGCTAACCGGAATATTAAAACCAGAAGGATGTTCAGCAGCCAGAAGGTGATGAACATAGCACGTGAATACGATACGACAATTCCTTCCCGGATGGGTCGAAGAAAAAATGTGATTACCAGAAACAAGGTAGCGCTTAAGGTGACGCTGGAAATAATGGACAAGATAACATCGATGATCGGAATACCGCGCTTGGTGCGGTACATTTTGTTAACGCGAAAAACCAACGGCCAGATTACGGCTATAGCGATACAAAACCGGAGATTAAAAAAATCGTATAGTGGTGGTATTCCGAATTCAATGGGGACGGAATGCGTAAAATATCGCGAAAAAAACCGAATATAATACGCTAAGTACAGGGCGAAATAGGTCAGTAAAACATCTATAACAGCCTGAAAAATAACAATATATCTTTCTTTTTGCTTCAACATGTCAATCCCAGTTTTTCTCCACGGCTTTGGAGGTGTTCAATGAGAAAATCTCATTCAAATAATCCCTTAAACGTTTCTCAATTTCAAGTACATCAAATTCTCGACACCGCAGACTGATCAAATCTGATGAAAAATGGAAAGAATCGAATTCTTGAATTGCTTTATTGAGCGCTTCACTGGTTTGTTGATGAAAGAAATGTCCGCTGACGCCTTCAATCACCGTTTCCAGAGCTCCACCGACCCCGTACGCAATGACTGGTCGACCGCATGCTTGAACCTCCAGTGGAACCAGCCCGAAATCTTCTATTCCTGGAAAAATAAGCGCTCGACAACGCCTGTAATGAGCCCGTACCTCTTCGTCACTCAGGCGGCCAAGAAAAGTGATGTTAGATGCCGCTATTTTCTTCAGAGATGAAGACTCAGTGCCTCCGCCTATAATGCGTAATGGCAAACCATTACTGTTGAAAGCTTCAATTGCCAAGTCAACTCGTTTATAAGGTGCAAGAGCGTTAACTATTAGGTAGAAGTCGTCTGGGTCTTGATGATCGGGAGTATAGAAGTTGCAGTCAACTGGTGGTGAAATCACGACACTCTCACGTTGATAAAGAGACTTAATTCTTTGGGCAACGAATCGTGAATTGGCGATATAGTAATCGACCCTACTCTGCGTTTTGATATCCCAATAGCGAAGGTAATCGCGAAAAAAAGGCATGACGGAGCGGATCAAGGTTGAGGATGTGGGGGCATTGAAATACGAATCATATTGATCCCAGATATATCGCATAGGCGTATGGCAATAGCAGATTGAAAGAGCATTTTTTGCAGTGATAGCGCCTTTGGCTACGGCATGGCTGGTTGATAAAACCACATCAAAATCACTTAAATCGAAACCTTCAATGGCAGCAGGAAAAAGGGGAAGAAGATAGCGATAACGTTTTTTAGGAATCGGTAATTTTTGAAGGCGTGACGCGATAATGGGATGAGATTCAATCAGTGAAGAAACAGATCCTGGGTGGTAAAAAAGAGTAAAAATCGGTGCATCGGGAAAAATTTTACAGAAAACCTCAAGAACCCTTTCACCACCGCGCATTCCTGTCAGCCAGTCATGTACCAGAGCTACTTTCACCGCGCCATCTCCACAACTCGATTATATACTTGTTTATGCTCGGAAATAAAAGCGCTTAAAGAGTAGCGTTCGGCAAATGATTTTGCTGTTTGCGCTTGCGTAACGACATCTTGAGGCCAAGAGGAGACCAGGGCTATTTTTTCAGCGATATCCGAAGGATTGAGGGGGTTGAAAAAAGTGGCATATTCGCCGGTTATTTCACGAAGTACTGGCAGATCGGAACAGGCGACAGGTGTACCGCAAATCATGGATTCAATCACAGGAAGGCCAAAACCTTCAGCCAGTGAAGGCAAAACCAGACAAAGTGCGCCACGATAGAGTAAGGGCATTTGTGGTCGAGGCAGATGGCGGAGCAACATAATATATTTACCGACGCCGAGTTTCTCGGCATATCGGCGAATCGCATCCGCTCTTGGAGGACCGGCGAGAACCAAACACGGTGGAGAACCTCGTCGAGCGAGTTCCTGCCAGGCCAACAAAAGAGCTTCTAAGTTTTTGTGGTATAAATCATTTCCGCAATATAATACATATTCTTGACAGGGTAAATGGCGGCTCTCACAAAAATCGCGAATTATTACGATATCAATCTGTTGAAAGAAAATGTCATCTAAGCAATTGTAAATTCGAGTAATTTTATTTTGGTCAACACCTGTGACTTCGACTAATTTTTGTGTAGTTGCATCCGAAACGGTGATGATTTCCGTTGCTTTTAAGACACTTGATACGAATTGGGAGGATGCTAGGCGGCGGTGGTAGGCACGTTTGGCCTTCGCGATCAGATGGCTATAAAAACTACCAAAGCGGGGAAAATGACGAGGTGGCGGTGGTGGGTGCAGATGAATACAATCGTGAACAGTCAAAATTAACGGAATTGGGTTGGAATTCGGCGCCAGATAATGAGGAGCGTGAAACGCGCTTAAATGATCGTAATGTGATAGGTTGCCTTGAAAAGGAGATCGACGTGACGCATTGATTTTCAAATACTTAAAGCGTTCCGTGTCAAAATCTTCCTTTGAAAAGGTCGTTTTGTTACCTGTTAGCAGAAAGTATTCAGTATCCGGTTCTGGGCAGACAGTGGATAGTCCACTAACAAGATGTCGGATATAGGCGCCAATACCAAAATCATGAATTTTTCTAATATCGATACCGATAGCGTAAGGAATAGATTTGGAATTGGAATGTGTCTGGTCAACGAAAGCATTTTTCATCGTTAAGAACAATTTTATTAATATTTCCAGATGGATGCAAACGATAAAACTAGTGTTCGTGAAAGTACAATTAGGAATATTGGAAACTTGTAAGGGGTTGTGGTAGATTCGGATTCTTGTCTTTGACAGGGATGCTTGTCGATAGTGAGTGGCTGGATAATAGGATGGCAATAATAGATAACATATTGGATAAAGCTGTAACACAAGGCGCTTCCAATGTTCATATAGCAACAGGATCGCCGCCAATGATGAGATTGCATGGTGATTTGATGCCGATGTCGAATGAAGAAATTACGTTAGAGGCGGCTAAAACGATTTTGTTGGAGATATTGAATGAGAAGCAAAGAGATCTTATTTTAAAAACTTATAAAGAGCTTGATTTTTCGTATACTTCGGGAAAAAATCAGCGATTTCGAGTAAATATTTTTCGTCAGCGAAGGGGTCTGGACGGGAATTTTCATATTATTCCATCTAAAATCCCAACATTGAAAGGATTGAGCTTACCTGCTGTTTTAAAAGAAATGTGTTCTTTGAATCAGGGATTGATCCTGGTCACTGGATCTGCCGGCACCGGCAAGACTTCAACTCTTGCTGCAATGATTGATCAGATCAATCGCACTCAGCAAAAACATATCATTACATTGGAAGACCCGATAGAATTTGTTCATGAAAACAAATTGTGCATGGTCAATCAACGGGAACGCGGATCACATTTTAAAACGTTTGCGGGAGCTCTGCGGCAGACCCTTCGGCAGGACCCTGATATTATCTTGGTCGGTGAGATGCGTGATTTGGAAACGATCTCGATGGCAATAACCGCGGCTGAAACCGGTCACCTGGTACTGGGAACTCTTCATACGCTGTCGGCAGCTAAAACATTGGATCGTATTATCGATGTGTTTCCCGGCCACCAAAGAAACCAAATACGCGCTATGGTTTCTGAATCTATCCGCTGTGTTGTCTGTCAAAACTTGCTTAAGTCCAGAGATGGAAAATCGCGTGTGTTGGCTTCTGAGATATTGATTGGAATCCCTGCGATAGCTGCTCAAATCAGAGACGCTAAGACATTTCAAATACCCAGTATTATGCAGATGAGTCATTCTGTAGGTATGCACTTGATGGATGAAGACCTAGTCAGATTGCTGAAGGAAAATAAAATCAATTACGATGAGGCCTTGTTACATGCTCATGATCCAAAATATTTTGTTGAAGCATGCCAAAAGGAAAACATCGGGCCTTTTGCAAAACCGGAAATAGAAAAGGGGAAACCAGGTAGAGGTTCTCCAAGAAGCTGGATTCTGCAGAAAAGAGGTTCCTGATGGCGGTTATCGATGTTTTATTGCGTGAAGTTGTAGCCAAGGGCGGTTCGGACTTGCACTATGTTACCGGTTCGAAGCCCATGCTCCGAGTCAATGGTTTATTATCACCGATTCGGGATGAGGTTATACCTATCGAGCAGGGAAAAGCAGTTTTGATGGAATTGTTAAGTAATATCCATCGTAAACGGTTCGAAATGGACAAAGATGTGGATTTTGCGTATCAGTTGCCTGGCGTGTCACGGTTTCGTGTGGCGATGTTCCATCAATCACGTGGATATGGCGCAGTTTTTCGAGTTATCCCTGATAAACCCATACCGCTTGACGATTTAGGTCTACCTTTAAGTGTCAAAAAATTTGCCGAATTGGATCGAGGTCTTGTTTTGATTACGGGAGCTACTGGTTCGGGTAAAAGCACGACAATGGCAGCCCTTATTGATATTATTAATCAACAGGGTAAAAAACACATTATCACAATTGAAGACCCGATTGAGTTCGTTCACTATAATCGTGGTTGTCTGATCACACAACGCGAGGTGGGCTTGCATACGGAATCGTTTGCGGATGCTTTACGGGCAGCTTTGAGAGAGGATCCTGATCTAATTCTTGTCGGTGAGATGCGAGACTTGATCACTACACAGTTGACGTTATCAGCTGCTGAGACAGGTATTATGGTGTTTGCGACAGTGCATACGAATTCAGCTGTAAAAACAATTGACCGTGTTGTCGACGTGTTCCCCGCTGATGAACAAGATCATGTGCGCATCATGCTCTCAGTTTCTCTGAAAGGTGTTATCTCTCAACAGCTTCTACCTACTGCTGATGGTAAGGGAAGAATCCCGGCAGTGGAACTGATGTTTTGTAACTCAGCGATATCGAATGTTATTCGAGAAGGAAAAACACATCAGTTGACGACCTTGATTCAGAGCAGTAAAAAAGAGGGTATGCAAACGATGGACCAGGCTTTGTATCAATTGTATAAACAGGGAAAGATCACTGAGGAAATGGTGTTATCCCGAGCTTCGGATAGAGGCTATATGATAAGGGCTATTTCATCCTTATCATAACTCATTGATTCATTGGTATAGGTTTATTGGAATAGGACAGGTCGGTATGAAAAAAGGTCTGACATATAAAGATTCAGGTGTTGATATTGATCAGGGCGATGCTTTTGTAAAAAAGATATTGCCCTATACGAAAGCGACACAGACTCGGTTTTCTATGGGTTCTATCGGTTCTTTTGCCGGCATGATCGATATGGCGGCAGGCAATTGGAAAAAACCTGTTATCGTCGCTTGCACTGATGGAGTGGGCACAAAGCTTAAAATTGCAATCGATATGAATCGTCATGACACAATCGGTATCGATCTGGTGGCAATGTCAGTAAACGACTTGCTTGTTACCGGCGCTGAGCCGATAGCTTTTCTTGATTACCTCGCAACCTCCCGCCTCGATAGCGATAAACATACGGAAATCGTCAAAGGAATCAGTCAGGGATGCATTCAAAGCAGCTGCGCATTGATTGGTGGTGAAACGGCTGAAATGCCCGGTTTTTATGGTGATAATGATTATGATCTCGCTGGATTTGCTATAGGAATTGTTGAGCAGGAAGCAATTTTTGACCCCCAAAATGTTTTACCAGGTGATAGGTTTCTGGCGCTGCCGTCAAGTGGTATCCATTCAAATGGATATTCGCTGGTGAGGAAAGTCTTCGAAGATAAAAATACGTTTCCTTACAACAAAAGATTACCGGGCTTGACGCGCCCATTGGGTGATGAGCTTCTTATCCCGACACGGATTTATGCCCCTGAATTTTCGATACTACGAAAACTGAAAGGCCTTAAATCTGCGGCCCATATTACGGGGGGAGGAATCCCCGGCAATATTGTTCGAGCTTTGTCTGATGGATGTGGCGCCACTCTGTACAAAAACAGTTGGCCTGTTCCAAAAATCTTTACATTGATGCAAAGGGAAGGACAGATTGCGGAAAAAGAAATGTTGCGCACATTCAATATGGGTTTGGGTATGATTTTAGTAGTAGAAGCATCCTCCTTTGACTCTATTCGAGAAGCTTTGGCTGGACAGGGATTCGAAACATATGATATCGGCTGGGTTTCTGATAAACCAGGTGTTCATTGGGAAGATTCAAAGTCCAAAACCTCCAAGAAAAGATACCCGGCATCGCCGCCTCAGCAAACATCTGTCAAAAAACCACGCATTGCCATATTGGGATCAGGAAGAGGGTCTAATATGGTAGCGATTCTACAGTCGATTGACCGAGGAGATTTTGATGCCGAAATAGCATGTGTGATATCAAATAACTCAAACGCACATATTCTTGAGCATGCCAGAGAACGCAAGATTCCTGCTTTTCATATTTCAACGCGATCTCACCCAAATACCGAATGGGAACATATCGAACAGATTCTGGATAAGCATAAGGCAGATACCTTGGTTCTTGCTGGATACATGAAAAAAATTCCAGAAAAAATAGTCAAAAGATTTTCAGGACGCACATTCAATATTCATCCTGCTCTGCTGCCGGCTTTTGGGGGGAAAGGTATGTTTGGAAGATATGTTCATGAATCTGTCTTAAAAAGCGGTGCAAAAGTCAGTGGAGTGACTGTTCACAGGTTGGATTCGGAATATGATCATGGTGAAATTCTTGCTCAAAGAGTAGTCCCCGTGTTGCCCCAAGATACGCCGGACAGCCTAGCGATAAGAGTTCTTGCTGAAGAGCACGATGTGTATTGGCGGGTATTGAAAAAACACCTAACTATCGGCAATGATTGAGCAGAAAAAGCAGCGAGAAACGCGCAAAAAAATATTAATATTTCTACTAATCGCTTTGTTTTCCTTTTTGTTGCGAACGATACACGCAGGAAAGTTAAACAATAGTATCAATGATTTAGGAGCACGATATGTGCTAATCAGTTTTGATCTTTTGAAAGGTATTTTTCATTTTCCTCATGCACCATGGATTATGGAATACGATGAAACAGGTTTTTGCTGGCTAATTGCTCCTTGGGTCATGGTATTTGGCCGTAACTGGGCTGTTTTTCGTCTCTTTGCAGCAACTGTGACCTCGTTGATCCCGCCGATCTTGTTTTTAATAACAGCCCGAAAATACGATCTAAAACTCGGTGTTCTTGTAGGCCTGTTTTTCTCATCTGTCCCAGCTCAGCTTGTGTGGGATCGCGATCTTGTCATGAGTTCAATGGTTGTTCACACAATTCTTTGGTTTTATGCGTTATTTATCGTCTCCCACTCACCCCCAAGAAAACCTTTTCATTATGCTTTAGCAGGCCTAGCGATTGGAATTGGCACATATTTTACTCACTATAATGCGATTGTTTTTCCTACACTGTTTATCTTGATAGGATTAAGAAAAGAACCATTCAAACACCGGTTAATGGGTATGGCGATATCGATTACGACATACTTTTTGCTATGTTTACCCCTAATTATTTACCTTAGGATTAAACCAGAATATCTTTTGTGGCGGCAACGGCATTTTCATGAGAATCCTATTGAGAAAGTGTCGATTGCTCATCAATATCTAAGCAGCTTGGTTTTGCATTTGAAAAGTATGTTTTTTGGTGGGATAGAGAGTCTATATTTACGTGCGGAGGCTCCTATCATAAATCCTGTTATGGCTGTTTTGTTTTTTATGGGAATCGTTTTTTTGATTCGGCGCGGATGGGAAGATTTCTTTTTTGTGCTAGGTTTGCCTTTGACGTTATATATCATGCTGGGTTTTATAAAACCTGAACACTGGAGTGGGTCGTATCATGTTTTTGTGATGCCATTCATTGCTTTATCAGCCGCTTTTGGAGCTTATGGCATTCTAGCCTATATTACACATCAAAAACAAAACATGGTTTCGACAGTTGTTTATATCGTATTGGTGACCTTGGTTGTATCTGTCAATGTGTGGCATTTTTTTGGGGGGGCATACAGAATCCATCCGCGCCCAGATCTGTTGACAAGGTTACAAACCGATATGAGGCGTCTTGATAAAATACCTTACCTGTTCAGTACTGCTATTTCGGAAGAAGTGCAGCACTATCATATGCCTTTTTGGGTTGCCACGCGTTGCTATCACGATCAAATATCTATTTTCGGCTGGGAAAATGGCTCTTGGATATCTGATCCTGATAAAGAACCTATCGTTTTTATAGAAAATAAAGATAACCGTGTCGGTGTTGTTGTCGGTCCTGAGGAAGCAGACGTTTTTATTGAGCGGTTTGATTCTGAATATATAAAGGATACTGAGACGCTTCCGAATAGTAGACTGGTAATGTATCATTGTACAATTGACGTTCCCGACCTTCTTCAAAGAACCTGGACGCCTAGCTATGTGCCTCCTGTATTGCCGATCAAGCGAGACTGATGATACCGATAAAAAACAAAACACAGTGTAAAAGTTTCCCATGGGTTACTCTTTTATTGGGTGTTATCAATGCGGCTGTATTTATATATGAACTGACTTTGCCGCCTGCTATGCTGGAAAAACTGTTTGGCGTTTTCGGCCTGGTTCCTTTCAATCTATTTCAGCTTAAAGCGATGGTGTTCAATGGGTTATCGAATTATGCCGTTTTACCGATATTTACCTCTATTTTTATACACGGCGGTTTTTTGCATTTGATATTGAATATGTGGACATTATATCTGTTTGCTCCTTGTATGGAAGATAGACTTGGGCATTTCAGATTTTTATTGTTTTATCTTCTGACTGGAATGGGCGCTTCATTGATTCATGCTGTAATTCATTCAAAATCCATGGTCCCTATGGTTGGAGCTAGTGGTGCAATTGCAGGTGTGTTAGGAGCTTATTTCGTTCTACTTCCCTTATCTAGAATCGTTGTATTGGTTCCGTTGTTTTTTCTGCCTTTATTTTTTGAAATTCCGGCATTTTTTTATTTGTTGATATGGTTTTTGACCCAGTTGCACAGTGGCGCCTGGAATTTAATAGGGGAAGCGCGGAATTATGGAGGTATCGCTTTTTGGGCTCATATAAGCGGTTTCTTAATAGGTATTTATCTTATGAGTGTTTTTCTGCCGTCTAAAAAGCGTTTAGCTTCTTCTTGACTTTATCTTGAGCATATCTACTCTTGACAGGGATGAACACGGAAAGGGTATGGAATGAGCATAGAAAACTTCACTGAAACTATCAAAAACGTGGTAAAAAATATCGTAGCGAATATCTATGGAATTGATATCGAAACACCAGCTCTGGTACGTCCGCCCGAAATGATCGATGCTGAGTTTGCTTTGCCTTGTTTTCCATTAGCGGCAGTTTTGCGTCAATCACCTGCAAAAATCGCGTCTACCATCGCATCGAAAATATCGGGTAATCAATGGTTAAAACAGGCAAGTGCGGATGGTCCTTATTTGAATTTCAAACTTGATGAATCAGTACTGTTTCATACTGTAATTTCTGAAGCTATCGAGAAAAAGGATCGATATGGGCACAAAGATCGAGATGATCGACAACGTATTCTAGTTGAATATTCTTCGCCAAACACGAACAAGCCTCTTCATTTAGGGCATATAAGAAACAATGTTCTAGGCGTCGCTATCATCAATCTTTTAAAAGCTGCTGGTCGCAACGTCATCCCTGCAAGCATCTTGAATGATCGAGGTATTCATATTTGTAAAGCAATGGTTGCATATAGACACTACGGTGATGGTAAAACACCATCCAGCGCTGGGATCAAAGGGGATCATTTTGTCGGCAGTATGTACGTTCGGTTTGAAAAAGAAGTGAAAATGCAACCGGAATTGATGGATGAAGCGCGTGCGATGCTGCGTGACTGGGAAAATGGTGATTCTGACACACTTGCGTTATGGGAACAAATGACCGGCTGGGTTATAGAAGGTTTTGAACAGACATATAAACGTCTGGGATCACAATTTGATGTGATTCAACACGAGAGCCGGACATATCTACTAGGAAAAGAGATTATTGCCGAAGGATTGGAAAAAGGTGTTTTCTTTAAAAAAGAAGATAATTCTATTTGGATTGATCTAGCAGATGTCGGCCTTGATCAAAAAGCTCTTCTCAGACAGGATGGGACATCGTTATATATAACCCAGGATCTAGGTGTTGCGGTTGAGCGCTATAAAACGCTAAGTATTGACCAGGCTATATATGTTGTAGGCTCAGAGCAGATTTATCATTTCAAAGCCCTATTTAACACCATGAAAAGATTGGGTTTTTCTTGGGCGGATCAATATCTCCATTTGAGTTATGGAATGGTGTATCTTCCAGAAGGCAAGATGAAGTCTCGTGAAGGGAAAGTAGTCGATGCAGATGAACTGATGGATCAGATGCAGACACTGTCCAGAAAAATAATGGATGATTCTCATTTTCAAATTGAGCTATCCGAAAGAGACCACATAGCGGAGGCGATAGGTTTAGGCGCTATCAAATATTATATTTTGAAATTCAATCCGCAGAAAGATATTCATTTTGATCCTGAAAAATCATTATCATTTGATGGTGCAACAGGAGCTTATATTCAATATTGTCATGCAAGAATTCAATCAGTACTGCGAAAAGGTTATTTTGATCCAAACTCAGAATGGGATGTATCCTTGTTGGGTAATGTGGAGGAAATGGAAATAATCAGATTCTTGTTATTTTTACCCGATATAATTCAAAGCGCCGCCGCTGATTTGAATCCATCGAAAGTGGCCGGGTATATCCTGGAGCTGGCAAAAGCATTCAATGTGTTTTATACGCATCACAGAATACTGGGTATAGAATCACAACGTCTGACAAATGCACGGTTGGCTTTATCTGCCTCTGTTGCATACGGGTTAAAATCTGGGTTGCAAATTCTTGGTATTGAAGCTGTTGAAGAGATGTAGAAATATTCTTAGATTGACATTTATTCTAATCGCTTTAATAATTATTACAGGACATGTGGGGATTTAACACGATGAAAAAGATTTTGTTTCTAACACTATCACTAATAATAGCATTGATATCAGCTTGTAAACTCCACGCTGAATGGCTGGTTATTAACTCAATTCCCACTGGTGCGGAAGTGACGGTAAATGACGTGGTGGTAGGTATTTCTCCTCTTAGATTAGAGGGAATGTCCGATCAGATAATACGCATAACGATATCCTCCGATTTATATGGAGCCTTTCATATCGACCATAACTTTAGCGCTAATCAATCCATTTTTATCGATCTTGAACATCAACAGGAAATCAGTGAAAAACAGTATTGGGAAGAAAGAACTATATCCGTTGTTCCGGAAACAACAGCTGCCGTGTCATCTCCAGCCGTGGCATTGATAAGTGCAGTATTGAAAGAAATCGCCCAGCCAATGGAAATTCCGTCGGCGCTTCGAACCGAATCAGGAGATATCATTTATAATCTGTCAATCAATAATAAAGGAACGATCACCGCTATTGAATTGATATCGGAATGCTCTAATGAGGAGCTAAAACGTTATTTCGAGAAATGGATATCGACGTGGATTTTCGATCCGGCAGTTTTAGCTGGTGAGCCAACAGAAAGCAAGACCAAAATAAAAATCAGTTATGCGATGGAAACAGGGGAATTTGTCCTGCCGACTTATGACCTAACACTACATACCGATGTTCAGGCTGTCGAAGAGGATGATGTGCCCGAAGAAATCAAATCGCATGCCCAATCGGCAGATATTCACTATTATTCTGGGAATCAAGTTGATCGCAAAGCCGTTGTGTTCAAGCCGCCGACACCGGGCGATATTCCAGTTGACATAATCAATTTAAAGCTGAGTGGCATCGCTGAGTTTATGATTTTTATCGACTCGGAGGGAAATGTCGACAAAGTCGATGTTATTACTGGTACAGAGAACAAGGGTCTTGATGCTTATGTAATCGAAATGATTAAAAAATCGTTCTGGGAGCCTGCAATAATCGATGACAAGCCGGTAGGTTATGAAAGACAGCTAACGCTTGATTACAATACAGCGGCGATCCGGTTCACATTTCCTGATTTGTGATTTCGAAATTTCGGAGTTAGATTCGTCGACGAACCTTCAAGCGCTTATGCATTAAGATAAACGAGCCTAAGGAAGCCGCCAAAAAGATAATATCGCGGATAAGATCACATATCGTTCGGGTTTGAACAAAAGTCAGTCCATACATGTCTGGCCGGACAGCTTGAATCTTTAGTGTTATTCGATGGCAGAGATCATTCTCGGGAGTTCCTCCGAAGCAGCCGCATTCAAAATCAATTCCGCGCACTAAGTTGATGGTCAAAAGAACCATGAAGAAAACAAGAATCAACGAGATGCCTAAAGCGGCGCCACGTGGTGCGATGCCAGTGATAAGGCACAAGCCAAACACCAGTTCTATGGACGGCAGTAGAATTGCTGCAATGTTAATAATCGCGCCTGGCGCCAGGTGATATTGATAAATATCGAGTGCGAGTCTGCAAGGAACCATGATTTTCGTCAAGGCGGCATAGATAAAAACCAGACCGACAAACCAGCGAAGACACCATTCAATAATCCTGGCGCTATTCATCTGTATTGACCTCCGAAGCTTCAATGGGGCGTCCGGCATTTTTCCATCCGAGCAAACCCTGAAAATAAACAGAAACATTTTGATAGCCATATTCTTGCAAAATGGTCATAAGGTCTGACGCGTCATAACATTCCGGCCCGGAGCAATAAAGGATCAAATGCGTTTCAACTGGATAGATGGCTCCAAAATCATGGATGACGTCATCAACAGCGCTAACTGGAAGATTGTAGGCGCCAGGGATATGGCTGGCATCATATTCAGCCGCTATCCGTGCATCGACAAACACAGCTTTTGATTGGAGATATGAATCCAGCACATCTATATCGTCAATTGGATTTAATGACGCAATACATATCTCACCGGCATGAACAAGGCCTTTATCAGGATTCCATTGACCAAACAGTGGGATTCCTTCCGGATTCACCACGTTTAGAACTGTTCCAAGGATGATGGATACCGTTAAAAGGATTATAAGCTCAGCGAAATAACGAACCATACGTTTTCTCCTGTTTTAAATTCATTAGCAAACTCCTTTATTGGTTACGGTTGGAAACCTCTTTTAGTTCTATCAAATTGCCATCTGTGTCCTGAATAAAAATAACATCACCGGATTTACGGGCAAATCGTCGAACTGTCATTCCATGAGCTTCAGCACGCTCAACGACAGCCGTTCTATCATCACAATCAAAACAAAGGTGCTGCACAAGACCCGGCTTCGGCAAATTCGGTGAAATAAAAACTTCGATCAGGCTATTACCCGCATCGTAAACTCTGACATGTACCGGATAATCCTGGTGAAACAATTGACGCATGGTTTCCGGTTCCACATCAAAGCTATATGCATGCTTTAATTTCAAAACTGATTCAAAAACATTTATAGCGGATTCCCTTGAGTGAACCGTTATGCAACTATGAAGTAACATCGCGTGTAATCTCCCTTATGATGAAGAAGGCAGTTTTTTATTCAATGAATTAGTGACAACTGTGTCATCGGCGTGATGAGGCAGCGTGATTTTCAAGTCAGGGTTAGAGTTCATCGCGGCTTTGATCGCATGGAGCGCTCCGGGGTTTTGTGCCCATGCCCGTCGAGCAATTCCATTGTTGACGTCCCATTCGATCATTTCTTGGATGCGTCGATCAGCCAACTCCGATCCGTCAAGCAGCATTCCGAATCCTCCGTTGATGACTTCACCCCAACCGACGCCGCCGCCATTGTGAAGGCTGACCCAAGTCGCTCCTCTCATAGCATCGCCGATTACATTGTGAACCGCCATATCGGCTGTGCGGTTCGATCCATCACGAATATTCGCTGTTTCCCGGAACGGTGAATCGGTGCCAGACACATCGTGGTGATCTCTACCCAGGACAATGGGACCTCGGATGATACCGTCGCGAATGGCCTTGTTGAATTCAAGAGCAATCCGAATTCTACCTTCTTCATTCGAATACAGAATTCGTGCTTGAGAGCCGACGACGAGGTTGTGTTGGGCGGCGGCTTCAATCCAGGTCAGGTTGTCATTTAATTGAAGAAGAATTTCTGGATCAGCGTTTTTCTTCATATTTCTCAACACATCCGCAGCAATTTTATCCGTGGTCAATAAGTCCTTGGGATCACCTGAACAACAAACCCAGCGGAACGGGCCGAAGCCATAATCGAAGCACAGAGGCCCCATAATATCTTCAACATAGGATGGATACCGAAATGATCCATCGGAATTAACGAGGTTTTCCGCTCCAGCTCGGGAAGCTTCCAGAAGAAATGCATTACCGTAATCCCAAAAATGTAAGCCGTTTTTCGCCAGTTCATTGATAGCTTTGACTTGGCGTTTTAACGATTCTTGAACACGAAGTTTAAATTCAGCGGGATCTTCTTTCATCATTTTTATGGACTCATCCAGACTGAGCCCAGCAGGGTAATAACCCCCGCCATATGGATTGTGTAAAGATGTCTGATCGGAGCCCAATTCAATTTGAATACCCGCTTCCAATATTTTTTCCCACAAATCGACAATGTTGCCAAGGTATCCGATAGAAACACGTTCACGATTATTTTGAGCGGTTTCGATGCGTTTCATGAGCTTGTCCGGATCAACGGCAACTTCAGTCAACCATCCCTGTCGATGACGGGTATAAAGAGGTTTCGGATTGATCTCAGCGATAATATTGACAGTGCCGGCAATAACACCGGCTTTTGCTTGGGCGCCGGACATACCGCCAAGCCCGGAAGTAACAAATGTAATACCTTTGGTCGATGTTTCAGGGGATTGACCAAGATATTGTCTAGCTGCGTTCAAGATTGTTATCGTGGTGCCGTGAACGATCCCTTGCGGGCCGATATACATATAGCTTCCAGCCGTCATCTGGCCATAGGAAGTCACGCCGAGGCTGTTATACCTCAGGTAATCCTCTGGCTTCGAATAGTTCGGTATCATCAATCCATTCGTTACAACTACTCGGGGAGCCCATTCCGTTGATGGAAATAGCCCCAATGGATGGCCGGAATACATTACCAGAGTTTGATTTTCCGTCATTTCAGAGAGGTATTTCATTGTCAGCAGGTATTGTGCCCAGTTTTGAAAGACAGCGCCATTACCACCATAAGTAATCAATTCATGTGGATGCTGTGCGACCTCAGGGTCCAAATTGTTTTGAATCATCAACATGATAGCGGCGGCCTCTTTGCATTTGACAGGATACTCGTCTATTGGTCGCGCATACATCGGATAAGTTGGTCTGAATCGTCGCATGATGATTCTTCCCTCTTCAACCAATTCCGATGCAAATTCATCGGCAAGCTCCTGATGCAAATGTTCCGGAAAATACCGTAAAGCATTGCGAACAGCCAGTTCACACTCTTCACGAGTCAAAATAAGCGCCCGTCGCGGAGCGTGATTGACGGTATCATCCAGTGGAGGCATTGGCGGCAATACCGCTGGAACACCTCGAGTGATTTGTTGTTGAAATGTATTGCTCATGGCAATTCTCCTTTCAGAGAGAACGCAGTGGCGCGCTATCCGCCTAATCTATACAAAAAGTCTGCCCTTTTTACCAGTCGGACTCACCAGGTTTCAAGAATATCATTAGTCCCTACTGCATGAATAGTCATTTTAGTCTATAATCACTCGCTGAGGGAAGCTGTATGAACGATTTTGTAAAAGAGTTTGATGTAGCGGTCGTCGGCGCCGGGCACGCCGGTATTGAAGCGGCGGTAGCCGCTGCCAGGTTGGGAATGCGGACAATATTGATTACGATGAACCTGGATATGATCGGGCACATGCCTTGTAATCCTGCAATAGGCGGCCTTGGTAAAAGTCAGATTGTGCGAGAAATCGATGCGCTTGGCGGATGCATCGGTCGGCTAGCTGATGAGACTGCCATACAATTTAGGTTGTTGAACAGAAAAAAAGGGCCGGCTGTTTGGTCACTTCGAACACAAAATGACAAAGTAAAATATCGGTTGGCGTGTCAGAATCTTCTATTTACACAAAAAAATTTAACAGTCATTCAAGATGAAGTTGTAGATTTGATAGTTGACGACGGAAGATGCCGGGGAGTTGTTACAGCGTTTAGCGACTGTTTTGCTGTAAAGGCAACGATTATTACCCCAGGAACCTTTCTTAATGGAAAAATTTTCCTTGGGCTGACTGAGTATAACGCAGGGCGACTGGGTGAGTTTCCGGCAAACAGCTTGTCTGAAACATTAAAAAATAACGGCTTGAAATTGCAGCGGTTGAAGACGGGAACACCGTGTAGAATCGATAGCAGAACAATCGATTGGGAACTGCTTGAACCTCAACCTGGTGATGATGAACATCCTTTTTTCTCGCATTGGAGTAGACCCGATTCGATTCTTCCACAGATTACTTGTCATTTGACGTACACGAATGAGAAAACTCATAAAATCATTCGTGATAGTATGGATAGATCACCTTTATACACAGGAAAAATCACCGGAATTGGTCCACGATATTGTCCTTCGATCGAGGATAAAATTATGCGTTTTCCTGAAAAAGACAGACACCAGATTTTTCTTGAACCGGAGGGATTGGATTCGGTAGAGATTTACGCAAATGGAATTTCGACTAGTCTGCCTTATGATGTCCAGTTAGATATGTTGCATTCGATAAAAGGTTTGGAAAAAGCTGAAATGATACGGCCTGCTTATGCTGTTGAATATGATTTTGTCCAACCGACTCAGTTGAAATCCACCCTGGAGTGCAAATCTCTGGAAAATTTGTTTCTTGCCGGCCAAATTAATGGAACATCAGGCTATGAAGAAGCTGCTGCCCAAGGTCTTATGGCAGGAATAAACGCCGTCAGAAAATTGAGGCAACAGGACCCCACGGTTTTTTCTCGGGATCAGGCTTATATCGGTGTGATGATCGATGATTTAGTGACAAAAGGGGTAGATGAACCTTATCGTATGTTCACATCACGAGCTGAGTACAGGCTACAGCTTCGTTGTGACAATGCGGATATTCGATTGACTGAAACAGGTTTTAATGCTGGCTTGATAACGCAAAGACAATTTGATGACTTCTTGCATAAAAAACAGCTTATTTCACAGGAAATGCAGCGCTTGGAAACCACGAAAATAGCTCCTTCTCAACACAATCACCTATTATTTGAAAAAGCGTCTCTTCCCCCACTCAACCGGCAATTATCTTTAAAAGATTTATTGAAACGTCAGGATTTTGATTATACCGATTTGAATGTTCTAGGATTGGACAATCCGGATTTTCCTAAAGAATTGAATCAGAATATCATGATCATGATTCGATATGAGGGCTATATCCAGCGTGAAATAGATGATGTAAAGCATTTTCACAAATTAGAAAAAATTCATATACCTGACAATTTTGATTATTTGTCATCAGCAGTTTTATCAATGGAAGTAAGGCAGAAACTGCATGAAATACGACCGGTATCTCTGGGCCAAGCGTCCAGAATACCCGGTGTGACACCTGCAGCTATATCGGTATTGTCTTTGTTAATTCAAAAAAAGACCAAATAGGACCAATCTGAATGATTTTCCCGGTGGTATCAGACTATATTCAGCAATATTTTTCGTGGGCAGATCCTGAATCTGGTGAACGGATAAAAATATACTTGAGTGAACTTCAAAAATGGAATCGGAGCATCAATTTAACCGCTATACCGTTTGACGACTGGATGGACAAAATAGTCGCCGAATCAGCAGCGCTGTTAACGTTTGTGGTTGAAAACAACGCTCATATAAAGACCAACACTATTTGGGCTGATATGGGAACAGGAGCAGGAATTCCTGGTTTGATTATCGCGGCTCTATTGCCATCACAAATTTTATATTTGATAGATGCAAAACAAAAAAAAATTGATTTTTTAAATGTTGTCGTTAAAAAAATGGGTTTAAAAAACGTTATAATCGTGCAAAGTCGTCTTGAAATGCTTGGCGATTCAAATCCAATGCTAAAAAAGAATATAAACGTCTTTTTCTCTCGGGCATTGGCTGATATCGATGGTCTTGTCGAATATGCAAGTCCATTGGCAGCTCCTGGAGCAGTGTTAATATCGCCTAGAGGGCGATCAAATAAAGCTGATCGTGTTAGAGTGATGTCTAAAAAAGGAAAATGTTGGTCGGGAAACCTTTATAATTTGCAGATTCCAGGTTACAATAGAAGTATGACATGTGTAAAACTCACGTTGGAGCCGGCTGATAATGCTTAAGAAGTTAAATGTTCCATCTGTCACTTTAAGCCATTTCAGTCCGTTAGGAATCATTTTTACGTCGCGAAAAGGGGCATACTGGTATGATATAACAGTTGCAGTAATAGGAAGCATATTGGTTCCATTCAGTGTGAATAGACTCTGTCTTACAAACGGCAGTTATACAGCCGGCACACTCGGTGTTTTATGTGTCGGCTTGATATTAATGATTGTTCCGTTGGTTATCAGAGGGCGATCGGCCGAGATTTCATTTTTGAGCGCTACTCGTCAAATTATAGGTGTTTCAAAGTCGTCACCACCGTTGTTTTTTTCTGATGTGTATCGACTTCAGCTTCATTTAACACAGGATAAATGTTCGCTGACCGTTTTTTTCAAGAATGATGTTTCTATTGTCCTCTTTAATGATTTTCCATTGAATTTGGCGCTTCGCATAGGGGTTCATCTTGGAAAACTTCTTGAGATTCCTGTGACCAATCAAAATGGAAAGCCGATTCGTCATGGCATTGAAATTGACTGGACCTTACCCTATCAGCTTCCTTCAGGTTGGTTTCCTCTTGAATATACCCTGTTTTCAATCGCTTACGCCAGCGGAATCAGTATTATGCTGTCATATAATCTTCACAGCATTTTTCTGTTTGATGTTGCGCCTAAGTGGCTTTTCATGCCTGTACTCTCATTTCCTGCCAGTCAATTATTAAAAAACGTTCATCACAATAGAAACTATTATGATGCCGCTAAGTTATTAGCATTCTTTATTCTTTTGTGTATAGGCTTTATTATTTGGAGTTCAATGGAGCCGGCTATAACATTTCTTGGTTTGATGCCTGGCGCCATCTTACTGTTTTTTTTACTGGTCAATTATTCTGAAAGAAAAAAAATTGGGCTTTTGCTGTTACCGGGCATCGTTGTATTACTATTCAGTATCGTTTTTTCGGTTTTCGTTTCATATCATTACCATTCTTTTTTTCTGCTGGATGCGTCTGTGATCGATCAGATTCACATAACACGAAGCGCTGAAAGTACAGTCACACTTGAATATCCCAGCGATATCAAATTATTTCTGGGCGCTTTACAGGATAGTAATCTATATCGATCCAGCTCAGAGCCGCGTTCAGCAAGTTTGAACGCTCATATTGTTCGACCTGCTGGTCGTGACTATTTCATTGAATTGCATCGTGAAGGTATGGGAAGCAAAGCAGGTGTTGTTGGCCGTTTATCGTGTAAATGGTTTAAAGGGCCACTATTTTTGGCCACAATAAATTCGGTTTCGGCGGATACGACATTGGAGTCTTTTTACGGAGTATGGCCGCCTGGCTATTGAAATACTGAACGATACCAGGCGCTCCGTTACCTTATTTTCCAATACAAAAACTAGAGAATATCTCAGCTAAAATATCCGGTGAAACCGTATCTCCCAATATTTGGCCAAGTGTGTAGTCAATCGTTCTTAAAATTGGAGTGATACATTCCAAGCCAATGCTTGATTGGTAGAACTCATTGGCTTCTTGTAAAAGAGATAGCGCTTTTTCAAGCGCTTGTTGTTGTCGAACACTGATTATGAGGGCATTTGGATAAGAATTTTCGTTGGCTGATAAATGTTCTAGAATTTTTTCGCGAAGGTTTTGAACACCTTTTCCGTCAAGTGCACATCCATCAATTACGCCAAGAATATTAGGAATTTTAGATACCGTATTGATTAGGTGTTCAGATCCTTTTTGCAGGTCGATTTTATTCCAAAAAACAAGCATTTTTGGAAAGCCTGCGTCTTGGTTGATTTTGTTCAGGGTTTCCAGGTCTGGATCGGTTGCATCGACGACATAGATTACGAGTTCGGCGTGCTGTAATATCTTCTGTGTTCGTCGAATCGCCTCTTTTTCAGCTGGTGAAACAGCATTTCTAATTCCGGCAGTGTCAACCAATCCGAGCCTGTATTCGTTCCAATGAGCTGATATTTCCAATGCGTCACGAGTTGTTCCAGGTTCATTGGATATAATGGCTCGGTTACGTCCGATCAATTGATTGAAAAGGGTTGATTTTCCAGCATTTACTTTTCCTGAGATAACAATGGAATGCTCGTCCTCGAGAGTGTTTTTAGAAAAACCTGCATCGATTAGATTCACCAGTATTTTTTCTGTATCTCTCCACAAATTCTGGATTGTTTGGTCAGAAAAAGACTCTTGTTCATCTGGAAAGTCAAGTTCCAGTTCAAAAGCAGCGCGTATTTCCATCACATGGTTTCTAACGGTTTTGATTGGATCACCAAGACCGCCGTCCAACACTCTCAGGGCCGCGTACCTAGCTGAATCTGACTCAGCCGCTGTCATCATGGCAATCGCTTCAGCTCGACTGAGATCTATTCGTCCGTTTTCGAAGGCTCGGCGAGTGAATTCACCGGGTTCTGCCAGACGTATACCTGTTGAGATCAGTGCGTTTAGAATCGATCGAACAATTAGAGGGTTTCCATGGCAGCTGATTTCAAGCATATCTTCGCCGGTATAGGATTTGGGTCCTTTGAAAAGAACGACCAGTATTTCATCCAATATCAGTCCTGTTTTTGGATCGTGTGCAAAAGCGCTTCGCAGTCGCCATGGCTTTATTGATTGTATTGAACCCTTACGTGGTTTGATCACGTTGTTGACTTGAGACAGTATATCGAAGCCTGAGACTCGGATAAGAGAAATAGCGCCTTTTCCAGATGGCGTAGCGATAGCGGCGATAGTATCGTTTATCGGTAACTCGTGATTATTATACATTATTCCGAAAAATCTGATTCGTCATCGAGGTGATCATGTTCATAAATACCGCTTTGGTAAATATGAGCATCATCATCTTCATCCGGATCAATATGGATTGTGTGGCCTGCCAAATGGGCTGGAAAAACTTTGATTGGTTGAAAAAAACCGCTCCCGAAGCTACTTGTTCGCACACCATGAATTCTATTCGCTGCTATATGAAAAAGCCGTCTTTCACTGGGAGTCATGGGTTCTGTAACAATAGTTTTTCCGTAATCCAACACTTCTCGACATACAGATCGAACTAATTTTTCAAGTTGTTGGAGTCGGCGACCTCGATAATTATCTGCGTCAACCGTAACGGGAACGAGGTCATCGGTATCTTTGTTGACCATTCGGTTGATAATATGTTGTAAAGCATCCAGATTTTGGCCTCGGTGTCCAATAACCAAGCCCGGTTCAGCGCCAAGTATTTCAAGATGAATGGACCCATGGCGAATATTTACGGCGATTCGCCCGCTGAGACCCATTCTTAGCAATACACCTTTAAGATATTCTGATGCGGTAAATGCACGAGAAATAGTTTGATCGATCAGAATTTCTATTTTGGGTTTACCGGTAATGGGATCCGCTTGCGGGATATTCGGTTCATAAAATTCATATAGGTTTCCTTCAAGAGGGTGGCTATCATGGTCTGTATCATCCCAATTGCCAGATGGTTTAGTTATCATCAAATAAAGCTCCTAATAATATTTGTTTTTTATTTATCGTCATTTTTATTTTTTGCTTCTATTTTTCGTTTGACCCTGGCTTTCATCTTAGGCTCTTTATCTTCATCTTCTGCCTGTATACGATTCATAATATATTGTTGACCAATGGTAAGAATGTTGTTAGTCAGCCAATAAAGAACCAATCCGGCAGGAAAGTTCCAAAACATAGCCGTAAAAATCACCGGCATCATCATCATCATTTTCGCCTGCCTTGGATCACCAGCAACCGGGGTCATTTTTTGTTGAAGGAGCATGCTAAGGCCCATAATCAAAACCAATATAACGTTGGGTTGAGCCAGATCTTTTACCCAGAAAAACGATGCGCCTTTCATTTCGACCAGGTTCATCAAAACCTGATATAGTCCTATAAAAATGGGAAATTGAATCAATAGCGGCAGGCAACCGCCCATGGGATTGACTCCATGTTTTTTATACAGTTGGCTGAGTTCTTGCTGTTGTTTTTGAGGATCCTTTCGGTATTTTTCCTGAATGGCTTTCATTTGCGGTTGAATCGCCTGCATTTTTTTCATCGACTGCATTTGCTTATGCGATAAAGGAAACAACAGCAATTTCACGATTACAGTGATCAGGATAATCCCAAAACCAAAGTTTTTGACATAGAGAACGGACGTTGTCAGAAAAAAATAGAAAAATTTACCCAATATCGTGATCCAGCCAAAGTCTACGATATTCTCAATACCAATACCAAGTTTCAGTAATTCATCATATTTTTTTGGGCCGATCAGTAATACAACGTTTTGCTGAATAGTGTCACCCGGCGCCAGTGTTTTAGCATCTAATCTTAGACCGGAAACAACGGTTGACGTCTTGCCTGGTTCCGGTTGAAGCTTACCCGGCTCGGCAAATCCTATAGCCAATTGTGATGTTGAGAGTACGGCTGTGAAGAAGTAACTTTCCTGAAATGCAGCCCATCTTACCCCTGGATAGGTGAGTTGGGTTTGGATCTTGTTGATTTTAGGTCTTTCTCTTACATGACCTGTCCAAAATACCGGGCCGCTACGGATATAGCGATTGGTGGCCTGCCCATCCAAAGGTTCAATCAATTTATCTGGTAACAGATATTCAACGGAAGCGCCGATATTAGCTGAACCACGGTTGGAGAGCATCAGATCCATATTGACAAGGTATTTGTCATGGAAAAAGGTAAGATCTTTCTGAACACGTTCACCTGTTCGAAGCATAGCGGTAAATGTGATCAAAAATTTTGGGTTTTCCTCATCCACGCCAATAGAATCACCATCGAAGGAAGAAGTAAAAACGATATCGTTAAAAGCGTCAAGACCGTTGACCCGGATACTGCCCGGGTAGTGGAGAGGGTCATCAGGTGAAATCAATTCAATTGGCTGATTTTCCACTCCATCGTATTCTTTCAATTTCCAACTGGTGATACGAGCGCCTAAAGTATCCAATTCTGCCAAGAGGCGAGGAGTTACAATTTTTATTATTCGCCGTTCCGCTGTCGGTAATGTTTCTTGTAACATGACATCATCGACAGGGCTATCAATTGATAGTGTTGTATCCGAACTTTGAATTGAATAATCGGTATCGGATACCGGTAACATTGGTGTTTGGTCGTTGCTGATTGCGGGTGTTTTGGGTGGCGGTGGGGCAAAATACTGGCTCCAAATAAGAAAAACCGTGATAGAAAGCAGAATTGCTAAAAAAAATCGTTTTTCCATTTTTATTTATCCTTCATCACGTTTAGTGGTACAGGATCAAAACCCCCAGGGTTCCAAGGATGGCATTTTGAAATACGTTTGAGACCCAGCCATGCACCTTTGACCAAACCGTGCTGTTCAATTGCGAATATCGTATATTCCGAGCAGGTTGGATAAAAGCGGCACGCTTTTGGGAGTAACGGTGAAATAAAGCGTTTATAAAGTTTAAGCAGGTTAAGAACTATCCATTTCATTCAAACTGGCTCCACAGGACGAACCTGAATTTTGTGGCAATTGAAAAGGTGATTTTTCAACTGTGTTTCGAGGATTTTCATTCCTGCAGATTGAATGGATGGCCTGGCTACCAACACCAGATCAAAACCGGGTTGAGCATTTTGAACTACAAGTCTAATTGCTTCACGCATAATGCGTTTTGCCCGATTTCGTGCAACCGCATTTCCAATATGGCGTGACGCTGTGACACCAAAATAGACATATTGGTCAGACCGCGGTCGTACAAAAGAGAGAAAATACTTACCTGAACACTTATCTCCAAATCGATACAGGCTTTGAAAATCATGTGATGATTTCAACCGTTTCAAATTTTTGTTTTTAGGGGACAAGTTTAATCAAACAGTCAGTCGTTTCCGGCCTTTTGCACGACGTCGTTGCAAAACACGCCGCCCGTTGCGGCTGTTCATTCGACTTCTAAAACCATGTGTTCTTTTACGTTTGATTCTACTGGGCTGATATGTGCGTTTCAAATAATCCTCCTTTGTTTAAAACCTGATCGCTAGCTGACAATAAAATAATTTACAGGTCTTCAAATAGCCCGTCAGTGTGCGCATTCTAAAACGGGGTTCCAAAACTGTCAAGCGCCGGTTTACAAAACGAGTTCGGATTAATACACTATGTATCCGTTCTTTCCAACGCGGAAATAGTCTTCAAATGATCTTAGCGCAATATGAAAATGTCAGTTTTGGGTTTCACGACAAATCAATCGTTCAAGATTTCTCTTTCCAACTAAAAGAAAAGTGTCGTGTAGGCTTAATCGGCGTAAACGGTTCCGGTAAAACAACATTATTTCGAATTCTGAATGGAGAACTCGAGCCGGACCGCGGAAGAATTACGTTGGCAAAAGATATTCGTATCGGCTTTTTACGACAAATACCTGAACTCCCTGAAAATACCACAGCAAACCATGTGCTTCTTAAACCATTTCAGCATCTTTTAGATATGGAAACAGACCTCGAACAAATGCACCAGGAAATGGATCAAGACTCTTCCAAAGACTTTTTCGAACAATTTGACAAGGTTCAAACACGGTATGAAAGAGCGGGAGGATATTCTTATAGGGCGCAAATCGAGAGAGTCATGCAAGGACTTGGTATTGCCATGGAGGATTCACAGCGACCTCTTCAATCATTCTCAGGTGGTGAACAGGCCAGGATAATGCTGGCAAAACTCCTGTTAGAAGAACCCGATTTAATGCTTCTGGATGAGCCAACAAACCATCTTGATTTAAGAGCGGTTGAATTCCTGGAACAGTTTTTAAAAAGTTATTCAGGCGGTGTCATGTTGGTATCCCATGACAGGTTTTTTCTTGATCGAACAGTCACTGAAATCATCGAACTCGACCATCAGCGATGTGAGACTTATAAAGGCAATTATTCCGCCTATAAAGTTGAAAGATACCGGAGAGAATCGATCCATCAAAAACATGTCAAACTTCAACAACAAAGAATAGAAAAGCTGGAGGACTACATACGTCGGAATATGGCTGCGCAAAAAACCAAACAGGCGCAAAGCCGTATGAAAGAATTGGATCGTATAGATAAGCTGGAGAGAAAGCCTGAGCCAATGAAAAAGATGAAACTTCGCTTTACCATCGATCGGCCAAGCGGCCTAGTCGTTTTCAAAGCCCGGAATCTGTCTAAAGAATTTGATAACAATAAATTATTTGACAATGTCAACGTGCAGCTTTTATCAGGTGATCGCGTGGGTATCGTCGGACCCAATGGCTCAGGAAAATCAACGTTAATCAAACTACTGACCTCAAGGCTTGAACCGGATACGGGGCAAGTTGAATGGGGCTATCACGTTTCTTTTGCCGTCTATGACCAACATCTATATGGTCTGGATGAAACAGCAACGATAATTGACGAAGTTTGGAAAGAAAAACCGAATTGGACTTCCGAAGATATTAGAAACCATCTGGGCAGATTCCTTTTTTCAGGAGATTCCGTATTTAAACCAATAAATGATTTGAGCGGTGGTGAAAAGGCGCGAGTGGCTTTGGCAAAATTGTTTTTGCGTGATGCCAATCTTCTTTTTCTAGACGAGCCAACGAACCATTTGGATGTGAATGCACGCGAATCATTTGAATCAGCGCTCATCGATTATCCTGGATCTGTGGTTTTAGTAACACATGACCGGTATTTATTGGACAAAATTGTGAATAAAATGTGGGTTCTGCACGACTGTGCCTTATTTGAGTATCTTGGCAATTATTCTGATTATCATACAACTCTGGACTCTTCACAGGTCTTCACAGAAAAATCCGAGGTTGTAAGCGCTAAAGAGACACCCAGTCGAAAGAGCAAAAAGGAACTGCGCCAAGAACGCTTAGCTATACGCAGAAAAACAGGGAAATCCTCAGCTTATTATGAGAAAGAAATCGAAGCCTTGGAAACTGAGCTGCAGGATGTCCAGGCTAGAATGAAGCATCCTGAACATGCCCTAAATTGGGTTATGCTGGACAAGTTGGTGTCTGCAGAAAACGAAATACAGGAAAAAATCATCCAGATGATGAAATTATGGGAACAGGCGATAGAAGCGGAAAAAGAATTAGATGCTTTTAGCTAGTTCGTTAAAAATAGTAACTTAAATCCACGCGTAATCCTTCGGTTTTTTCTATCCAATCATGGGCATCTGCTTCAAAAGAAAGTCGTTGATAACGATACCCCAGCTTAACGATCAATCTTAGATCAGATAAGATATAGCCTAATCCCCCTTCAACCCAGCAACCATCAGCATTTCCCGACAAATTGCTACCAGAAAAAATTGTCTGGCTATAATCGAGTTTCGGCATAGCAAAACCAAAGCCATAACAAAGAAAATTCCGAGAAAAAACGTTATTGAATCCCCCACCAAAACCAAATCCCGATAATGTGGATTTGACCTTATAGGTTTGTTTCCAATCGAACTCTATGTTTTTGTATAACGCTGACAACTGAAAGTATTTTGCCAGTCGATAACTCAAAATGATATCCATATCGGTTCGATTAGCTGCAAGCGTTTGTGATGATTGTTGAAAATCCAGATCAAAACTACCGGTAAAATATTGAATACCCAGCCCCCAGTTTTTAACATGAAAAAAAAGCGCCGGGCCGTATAGCCCGTCTGTCGACGAACAAAAATCAGTTTGTTCACTGGTCCAATCAGGATGCCAATACGAAAAGCCCAGATTGCCGCCCCACTGATCACTGGCCAGGCTGCTCAGCGTCAAAAGTGAGAACAAAAACCAGATTATTGATAATTTCTTGTGATTCATTTTGATTGTCCTCTTTTAAACACGTTGTTTCGATATATAATCCGGAATAAAAGATTAAAAAGCAAGCGGGTTACGCCGAATGAATGCACCGAAACGCCCCGTTTGTCCTTTCGACAGGCGATGTGAAAAAAACATCCCTGGATTTTCATAGGTACAAAAATGAAGATGTTCAATTTGAGACGATGGTATTCCTTGGTGAACTAAAATTGCATGAAGCGTAGATCGTAAATCGAGTTTGATTTCATGCGCGTTTTGATCATGGTTATGTGAATGGTACTGATTCGTTTTACGGGTGAAGATATCCGCAGTTTTAGCATCGACCGGGTAATGATTTTTACAAATTCCCGGGCCGACACCGACCAGGATTTCAGAGGCATCGATTCCTGCTAGTCGACACATAGCTGAAATCGTGTTCTGTACGATACCATTTTGAATTCCAAGTCGGCCTGCGTGTATGGCGGCAACAAAGCGACCCGAGCGATCTGAAGCTAAAACAGGATAGCAATCCGCAACAAGGACACCAATCAAACAGCCGGGCTTCTGGGTAACAAGAGCATCAGCTGTGGTTGAGGCGATATCTTCGGGTGATTGATCAATAATGGTGATGATATCTGAACTGTGAACTTGTTGAAGTAAATAAATGTTGTCTGGATCAACCTTAAAATAAGAACCTAGAGTTACTCGGTTTCGAATTAAGTTTTTATTGGCATCACCGGTGCGAAATTCTAAATACGTTGAACAGTTATGGGTGGAACTGACACCAGTTGAACGCAGGGTAATGCCATGTGGAATATGTGCCTGCTTTAGGTTGTTGAATTGCAATACATTCATAAGCTCAAGTATGCCCGGATCTTTAAAATGAAACAACATTTTAAATGAGCTTGTCAGTAGCTCGTAATAGATAGAATAACTAGGTTTTGTGAAGCCCTTTCAAAAAGAATTTTGTATGCTTCTGATTAAATCCGCGCGGCGATCACTATTATTTAAGAATTTACCTCAGAATGAGCCGTAGATCTGTAGTTTTGCGAAATCACATATAACGAGTGGGTGGTTATTTCGAATCCTGATCTTTTTGAAACAAAGGTGATGCAAACGGTTGTGTTACCAGCTTATTGTAACTCTTTGACTTCAATGTGGTCATATTCTATGCTTTTGTTAGCATTTTGGGGGGATAAACGATGAAATATTTTGGGATTTTTGGAGTATTGGCGCTTCTTTTGGTTGGCTGTTCCCCTGGCCATACCGAATCGTCACTTGGCCGTAATAACCAAGTTGAACCCGATTCGATAAAAGTTTTGGTGATAGGGTTTGATGGCGCTACATGGGATTTATTTGAACCGGCAATAGAAATGGGGAAAATGCCCAGACTTCAGCAACTGATTGCCCAGGGCGCTCGTAGTAATCTTGAGACTATTATGCCAACACTGACACCGGTTATCTGGACAACCATCGCAACAGGACGTCTCCCGGAAGATCACGGCGTGAAAGCGGTGGTCGATATCGATCCCAAAACCCGGGAAATGAGACCGTTGACATCTCAGTCCCCTAAAGTGAAATCATTTTGGCACATTCTGAGTGAAAACGAAAAATCCGTGTCAATGGTGCGGTGGCCTGTGACATGGCCTGTTGTTCAGGTCAATGGTGAGATGGTTTCGGATTATGCTTTTCAAGCGTCGCGGCCTCATAGGACCTGGCCTAGCTCTTTAACGGATAAAGTCGATACATTTCAGCAAAAATTTACGCTGAATGACATTGTTGAACTGACGGGTATCGATCGGCAAGCCTACCAAAAACTGGAACCTTTCTGGCAATGGAAGCTCATGGTTTTATTACGAGAATTTCAATTGGATATACAGTTTAAAAATGTTGCGTTGTCATTATTCAAAGAGGAACAACGCGATTTGTCAGCAGTCTATTTTTATTCCCTAGATGCTTTAGGGCATAACTTTTATCAATTTTTGAATGCTTCTACAGATAAAGAGTCCCCGGATTTTTCTCCGCTTTTGATGAGTTGGTGCAATCTTTACGATAGCTTTTTAAACGAACTATTAAAAAGCATCGATCCAAAAACCTATGTGATGATTTGCTCAGATCACGGTATGAATCTGGCGCTGGAACCTCAAAAATTTCTGATCCTGTCTGAAGATACACCACCAGAAAAACTGGGTGAACCGCAGGAAGATACTCTACCTCCAGGCCCACCATTTGATTCCGATCCATTCTCTGTCGCCCTTCATTTCACAGCTCCGAGTGGCGAACACAATCGGAAACCAGATGGAATCTTTTTGATGTCGGGACCAGAAATCATTAAAAATCAACAGATTCCTAAAGTTCATATTACAGAGATATTGCCCACAATTCTATATTTAATGAACCTTCCCATAGCGGACGATATGGCTGGTAGGCCAAGATTAGATCTTTTCAATCAGGATTTTATTTCAAAACGTGTTGTAAAAAGAATTCCATCGTATGAATCAGATAATCATTTGTCGCAAAATATTCCGACGGGAGAATTCGGAAGCGAAAATGATGTGTTATTAAACAGGCTTCAGGCTCTGGGCTATATCCAGTAAATCAACTTTTAAACGGATTAGGGTGCTTTCGGTGGCACCGTAAACAGACGACATCTTGTCGTTTGAAAGACGGTGGCGCCTTTAAAGTAGCTCCGCATTCACACGGGATAAAAGCGTAACCTTGTGATTTCCAGATTGCGTCACCTGTTTCCCGTACACGTTCCACGTAGGTTTCTGGTTCTCTATCAGATTGTTTTTCTCGTTCTTCTAAAGCCGCACCAATCATCACTGCCCGTGTTGCCATCCGAACCATGTCATGTTTCTGTCGATCTTTTTTTCGATCCTGTTGATTATCTGTGGAATGCGTTTCAATTTTAGCATCCGGCTCCAAGGCTGACGAAGGTACGACAGATTGAGTTTGTTGGGTTACACGCCGAAACGCCTGATCATAATCCATAAAGGTCATGCCACCAACCATGCTTCTGAGTATAGCGACTCGATTTTGTGTCGATGGGTGGGTGCTGAAGAGAGAATCTTTGTTCACATGGAGCTTTTGCAAGGGATTGACAATAAACATGGGCGCTGTGGCTTCATTGATTTTTCGCATAGTGATTGGAGAAACGGAGATTTTTTCCAGCGCATTTGCCAGACCTTCCGGAAGGCGGGTGAAAACTGCTGCTGAGGCGTCTGCAAGATATTCCCGCTTCCGTGAAGCGGCCAAGTAAATGATTCGAGCAACCAGTGGGGCAATGAGCATTAAAACAAGTCCAAATATCAGGATTATGCCTGAAGCGCCGCCTTTATTTGATGATGATCGGGACCTGCGTCGACCACCACCATAAAAGAGTGATCTTCGTGCAATTTCCGCCATCATCACAATAGCTCCCAACATGACGCCCAACATAGACATAAATAGGGTGTCTCGGTTGACGATATGGCCGATCTCATGAGCAATAACACCTTGCAACTCATCCCTATTCAGTATGTTTAGCAAGCCGGAGGTAACGGCAACCGCTGCCATATCAGGTCTGCGTCCAACAGCGAAAGCGTTTGGAGCAGGATCATCGATAATATAGATGTCCGGCATAGCGGGTAGCGCGGATGCTATTGTCATTTCGTCAACAATATTGAACAGTCTGGGGTGATCTTTTTTTTGTATTTTTTGAGCTCCGGAAATAGATAGAAAAATATTTCGTCCTTGAAAAAGAGCAATAAGGCTCAATATAACCCAAATAATAAACGCAATGACCAATCCGACTAGATAAGAATCGGCTATATACTCACCGAATACCGAACCAATCAGCATCAGCAGACAGGCCATAAGCGCTGTTAGCGCCAATGATTTACGTTTATTTGCCTGAATGATCTCCCACACGTTCAGAATATCCTATTTTTTAGGGCGTTGCGCATCGATACAAAACTAGAAACTTACCTTCGGAACAGCTCTTTCTTCTGGTGTTTCAACTTCGAAAAACTCTGCTTTCTGGAAATTGAACATATTGGCAACGATATTCGAAGGTACGACTTCTATCATGTTGTTAAAGCGCATAACCGTATCGTTGTAGGCTTGACGAGCAAAAGCTATTCGGTTTTCCGTTGACGTCAACTCTTCTTGAAGCGCCAAAAAGTTTTGATTGGCTTTCAGGTCGGGGTAGGATTCCGACAGAGCAAACAAGGATCTCAAAGCGCCGGACAACGCCCCTTCAGCTCGACCAGCCTCGGCAGGGCCCGTAGCTGTCATAGCTAAATTCCTGGCGTTTATGACGCGTTCAAGAGTTTCCTTTTCATGGCCGGCATAGCCTTTGACTGTTTCCACAAGGTTGGGAATCAGATCATGACGTCTTTTCAACTGTACATCTATTTGCGACCAAGCATTTTTAACGGCGTTTCGTAGGCGTACAAGACCATTGTAAATCCCAAAAAACCAAAAAAACAGGCCACCTATTATGATTAAAAAAACTAAGAAAGCTGTCATATTTTAATCCTCCATTATCACTATTACGAACCTGAATAAAAAAAGTTCACCTTTTCGTCAAGTATTTTCCGTATTTGAAGGTGAAATCGCTTCACCCAAAAATTCTTTTAAAATATTTATTACCATGTTACCGCTGTCTTTTGTGATTCCTTTGATGGTTTGTGCGATTTCCCCGGCATCAAACCAGATACCCTCACCATTTGGACATTGGTCTAAAATGACCTGACTGTTTGGGGGCATAACTTTTTTCATAGGGTTATTACAAAGAGGGCAAGGGTGTGTGTTTTCTGTTGATTGGGCTGGCGCATCAGTAAAAACTACAGCGTCCGGCGAAACCGGGATACCCGCACTTTCCAGTAAAAGTTCAATTTCACCGCAATCAAACCAAACGCCCATACAGCGAACACAATAATCAAGTTCAATGGATTTATGTTCAAAAACTACCATGCTTTCACGGCAAACCGGGCATTCCATCGGACTCCTCCAAGATGTTGTCCACAGCCTGTTTTTTTATCAGATTCTGCAGCGAAGCTATTAGCTTTCCGATCAGGTTAAATTTAGACGATGACCGTGATTTCATACGGATATCTTCGTATATTTCCGTTATTTCGTCCAGATAATCAGTTAAAACTTGATGAGCGAATATATACTCATAACTATCCAGTTCAATAAGACTGTTGCTGTCTGTTTCAGGCATATTCATCAAGGTAAAACATGCCAAAACCGCTCTTTCCAGCGCTGTTGCAGCGAGTTTTTCATTGTTCGAACCACGAGCCAAATCTGCTAGATGAAGTAGCTGTTCAATGATACCAGCCATGAGGGTATATAAATTGATCGATTCATGGTCGTCTAAAACCAGGTCCATGCTGTTTAAATTCAAACCGAATAAGTTCAGTCTTTTATCGACTTCGACGGGGTCGGGTACGATCGTCGTTTCAGAGGGCATCACAAGCAAAAGATGATCGTTGAGTTCGTCCGGAGACATGTTGTCAGAGTGTATCAAGATAGACCTAAGATATCGTAGTCTTGCCGAGGGTTCAATTTTTCTTCTATCCGATATAAGATCATATACAAGGTCAAAGGGTAGAGGGTGAAGAATAATTTCAAGCAAAAACCATCTCAGTAGAATTTTAATAGCAGCTCTGGCGCTATCATAACGCTCTATAAGGTCGACAAGAATCAGGGTATTATCGGGGTTACCCCTTTCTTCCGGCGTGATGCTTTTAAACTCACGATACGCTTCGACGTCATTGCCCATCAGCATATACAATTCAGCCCGATGAACGGTATCTCGAGCTGTTTTCAATTGGCGCAGACACGTCTCTTCGGTTATAGATTCCGCAATAACCCAATTACTGGCTTCGTACAAGGCATCGACAAGGTCGTGATCGATATGGGTTACTTTGAAATGCTTCAACCGTTCAACAATACCGACATGTTCTTCTTTTTTTAACTGTGATGCCGATCTGGGTATCAATTGATTCTCATCGTTAAACAGAGAAATAATCGCATCCGGTTCATGGTTTCCGGGCAAATGGATTTCTTGTCGATACAGATAGCGTGAATCCCCATCGAGCGAAGCTACGAGTGATTCCGCCCAATTGGATGACCATTCGAAGTCTTGAACAAGCGACAGGTTAACACGATTATTTTCAGGTGTTTGCGAAGTTTGACGCAAAATTCGCACTTGAAAATCTCGAATAACAGGTTCGACATCGTATAGAAAAAAACTGAATTCAAATGCTTGTTTTTTATTTATTCGTGATGATTTGTTTTCCATAATTCTGATTATCCGCTTAAGGCGCTTGACAGCCTCACGTTCTTGAAACAGTATTACAAAACAGCGGGTTGTTTTTCAAATGAAACTTGATTATTTTTTCAGTGCTTACGGATAGGTGATCGGGTTAAGGGGTGAGTACGTATATCTTGGAAGTACAGGTCAGGAAGTGAGGGTGCAAACATAGATTCTTCGGATTGTTCTATTTTTTCACTTTGCCGTTGTACGCGGTGCCCTCGGCTGGTATCATACCGCCAATCGATAAAAGGTAAAGGGGCATTGGCTGACCAAAAATATTGGAATAAACCTGTTCTCGGCTTCGGTGATATCAATGCGACAGTTTTAATTTTAGGGCTGGCCCCAGGGCCTCATGGCGCCAATCGGACAGGCAGACCGTTCACTGGTGATGCGGCAGGAGAAATGGTTTACGGAGCTCTTTATGATTGCGGAAGAAGCTCATCAGCAACTGGATTGAGCCGAAAAGACGGACTGACACTGACGGGAATTTATATTACGAACTCGGTGAAGTGTGTTCCGCCGGGAAATTTACCCAAAGCAGAGGAAGTTCGAAATTGTATGAATTGGTTCGATCTGGAAATTCGGAAACTGAAACATGTTCAAACCATTGTTTGTTTGGGAGGATTGGCTTTTGAAGCTCTTAAAAAACGGTTGATACAATCGGATCCCAGATATGATGCGTTGAAAAAAACGCGCTTTCAAAATGACGTTCGGATAGATTTAGGCGAAGATTTTTATAAAATCGTGGGTCTTTATCATCCCAGTCGACGAAATGTGAATACAGGTTTGTTGACGTATAAAACTTTTTCGGATTCTTTCAAGGCGATTTGTCAGGATGCTTGAACCTGGAACAGGTTTTCGATACTATGCCTTTTTCAACTGCGCATACTTATCGCAGGCGAAAGAAGTTGGGAGATTTGGACCTTAAAAGCTGGGTAACCGGCTTCGTGTTCGAGGGGGAACGCTTTATGATATATTGGGTTTTATTAGTCGCTATATTGGTTGGCTCAGGGCTTAGCGCCCAAGAGCAACCTGATGGGACGGCTTTATTGGATGAGACACTTCAAACTGTTTTTGAAGAAGAACACCCATTCGATATGGAGACGATTACAGCTGATCTTGACCTGGACGAATCAGAATCACTTGAAATAGCTCCTGTTCTTCTACCGCCTTTGAACGTGATGGCATGTGATGTTCCCAATGATCATGGTCGGGCTTTGGATGTCCGTTGGAATCCACCAGCGGAAGGTTCACCCTCACGTTATATATTGGAAATCGCAGGGCCGGATGGTTTTTTTCAAGAATACACGTCAACACCAATGACGAACTATCGTGTGTCTCCGCTAAAAAATAGAGTTTTGTATTCTTTCAGGGTATTGGCAGTATATCCGGAAGGGACGGCAATGTCGGAAGAGTCCGAGCCGGTTGCTCCATTGGACCATTGGCTGATACTTGGTGAGATACCGGTTATTATAACAATTATAATCTATACATTGTTTTTGCTTTATTTTATCCAGGCGGCTAGAAGAGGTGTGCCGTTATTTGTCCGGCGTATTTCAGGGTTGACCGCTGTTGAAGATGCGATCGGCAGAGCGACTGAAATGGGAAAACCGATTCTATTCGTCCCCGGCCTTTCATCCATCGAAGATGTTGCAACATTGGCAGCATTGAACATTCTTGGTGAAGTTGCGCGTCGTTCTGTTCATTATGATGTCAAGATCATTTGCCCCAACAGGGACCCAATCGTTTACACGATAGCGCGGGAAATCATGAAGGAAACCTATGCGTCTGAAGGTCGACCGGATGCTTTTGATCCCAATAGTGTTTTTTTCTTGGTTTCGGATCAGTTTGCTTATGCAGCAGGTGTCGATGGGATTATGGTTCGAGAAAAACCGGCAACAATATTTCTACTGGGTTATTTTTATGCAGAATCACTGATTATGGCTGAAACCGGCGCTAGTACCGGCGCTATTCAAATTGCCGGCACGGATTCTTCTGGGCAATTACCTTTTTTTATTACGGCATGCGATTATACGCTTATAGGCGAAGAATTATATGCAGCAAGCGCCTATTTATCTAATGAGCCGATGTTGTTGGGGACTTTAAAAGGTCAGGATATAGCCAAGTTAACATTTATGTTGGTTTTGTTACTGTTCACGATATTAGCTTTATTCGGTATCGATACCGTTAGTTGGGTTTTAGTGAGGTAGAGACGATGAAACGCAAACTTCCGATGACAATCATGTTTATTTTTGCGATCTGGGGAGGTATTTCTGTATTTGTAGGGAAAACCGCTGTAAAAGAAGTCGATGAACTTCTTAGAAACAAGCTGCTTTTGTTGGTTGGAGTTTTTGCCATTGTTTTGGGTATGGGTAGTCTGATTTTTCACCATACTCAAAAAATCAAACGAAAATCTCTTTACTGGCAATACAGTTATATAACCCTGATATCGTTGGTTTTAACGTCCTTTATTGGTCTGTTTGGGGGCCTTAGAGGGGAGAATAGTTTACCGACTATCTTTGGTGGAACGGTTATAGGGACTTATGACGGAATGGCTTATGTATTTGCGAACAAGCAGGAGCTACAGACGTTTTTAGACAATCCTACGTTGTACGCCGACCCAACAAAATCTGTGCTGGATTTACCACGTGAGATGGCCGCTGCAGTTGAAAATAAAATGTTGCTTTTATCTCGATACGATGCGTCGCTATTACGTCAGGAAATTGAGTCAAAAAACAATAATTATGTGATGGCGGGACAAGATATTCCGGAGATGATCAGTCCGGTGTCGAATCAGGTTGTCGAATTCGAAAAGGATTTTCAAATCACTATTCAGTCTTTATATGAAGGTGTCATGGTGCCTTGCGGTTCAACCATGTTTGCAATGCTGGCATTCTATATGTGTTCAGCGGCATACCGCGCATTTAGAATGCGCAACCTTCACGCGGGCGTGCTGCTGATTTCATCGTTTATCGTTATGCTGGGCCAGATTCCGCTCGCCACAACATATATTTCAGGCCTGCACGAGCTGCGGCAATGGATTTTGGATGTTCCAAATTTAGCGTCAAAAAGAGGTATTATGATTGGTGTGGGGCTAGGCGCTTCAGCAACCTCCTTCAAAATTATTCTGGGAATAGAAAGAGCCTGGCTTGGTGGAGGTGATGAGTAATGCAGAATGATACAATCTGGAAAAAAATGATGAATGTTGATCGGAAGGTCATCTATATTGTTGTTGCGCTGGTGATGATTGTTCCCATTCTTTTCCCCTTTGATCTACCGCTGAAAATTTCGGAACGCACCACTCGAACTATTTTCAATGCTGTTGACAATTTTCCCAATGAAAATGGTGTCTTTCTGATATCGGCCGATCTGGCCCCTCAGGATCAGCCGGAGCTATATCCTATGTTGGTTTCCTGGGTTCGGCATTGCTTTCATCGTGACGTGAAAGTTTTGGTGCAATGCCTATACCCAGTCGGTCTTGGTCTTGCTGAACAGGCTTTGAATCAGGTCGCCAACGAGTTTAACACACGAGCTCACAAAGGCATCGGCCGTAGAATTGTCTATGGTGAAGACTATGTTTTTCTAGGCTATACTCCACCCCCTATCATTCCTATTTTAGGCATGGGTGAGAATATCTATAATGTGTATCCCAAAGATTACTATGGAAACGATTTAAAATCTTTGCCTTTGATGGTTGAAAAACGTATCAAGACCTATCGTGATATAGACATGATAGGTTCATTGTCAGCCAGCTCGTTACCGATAACTTTTGTCGCTTACGCACAAGCACGATTTGGCATACGAGTTACAGGTGGCATCACAGCCGTATCGGCAGCCGATTTTTATCCTTATATCGACTCAGGTCAACTTACCGGTATGCTGGAGGGAATGAAAGGAGCTGCTGAATACGAACAGCTTCTGAGCGAGAGTTTTCCGGAAGATGATGGAAGACGGATGGCGATGGAAGGTATGAGCGCTCAGTCAACGACACATATCGCAATAATTCTGATGATTTTATTCGGCAATTTTTGTTATTTCATGCAACGTCGGCATGAGAAACGGGGGATGTAATGGCCGTCGCTACTGATTTCTGGACATGGGTTGCCGCTTTATTGACATTGGCAATTCTAAGTTTTTTATATAATGACAATAAGCTTTACCGAGCGGCGGAACACTTATACATCGGTGTCGCCAACGGTTACAGCATTGTTCTGACCTGGTATAACGTCGTTGTTCCCTATATGGTTGATCCGCTTTCCGGCGCATTCAAAATCGTCCGAGAACACGGTTTTATAAAAGCGTTTTTTCAATCCGGCGAACTGAATGTGCTGAACCCTTTCCACGATTACAACTTCTTCATTATTTTGCCGATGATGGTCGGTGCACTATACATCACACGTTTTATTCCCAAGTTATCTTGGTTGGTTAGAATTCCGATCGGCATATCTATGGGATATTATACGGCGATTTCTATCCCAGCTTCTTTTAAAGCTTCCATTGTCCGGCAACTCGAGGCTTCGATTCTAACAAGGGCGGATTTTGCCAGTTGGTGGGTGCTGCTCTACGGGTTGTTTATATTTCTTACAACCATCGCTACATTGATCTATTTCTTTTTCTCGGCTGAACACAAGGGTATCCTGAAACCCATTAGCAATGTGGGAATTCTTACCGTTATGGTTGGTTTCGGCGCTTCGTTTGGATTCACCGTTATGGCCAGAATTTCACTGGCAATCGGTCGGTTTATCTTTTTATTCCGTGATTGGCTGGGGATGGTGCATTAACGCATGAACAAAACCTATGCCCCGTTGATCACCTGTCCTTTATGCAATAAAGAATCTCAAGTTTTTAAAGATAAGGCAACAGATAAGGTTTTCTGCCCATTCTGCCAGTTTCCTCTTGATCTAACGCTTCCTATACCGCTGGATGATATTACTATCTCAAAATTTATAGAGATGGCTAAAAGACCGATAATGATTCTGTTCTGGGCGCCATGGGAGAAGGAGAGCGAGGAGATGTTGGAGCTAATGTCGCTGGAGCTTGAAATGCCTGATAAAAGGATGATCTTGGCATCTGTCGATATTGGAAAAAATCCTGAAAGCAAACGACGTTATGGTGTCGAAATGATCCCGACGCTTGTCATCATGTCGTTTGGAAGAGAAATCAATCGGATTGTAGGCGCTGTACGACGGTTTGAGTTGTCCAGGTTGATTCAACAGGATCGTTTTTAATCGCGCCCTTTATTGTTTTTCGGAAATGGTGAGTAAAATACGGCAATTTGGGACCGGTCATACGATATGCCCAGTCGAATATTGCCGGCTTCTTTTGTTATTTGCCGAATCGATGCGTCGATACTGACAAGATTACCGTTCATATCCAGATGTATCGGGATGGATTTATTTATTCGATTTAATCCATCCTCGATCGGATCAAAAACTATAGTCATCCCCTCTGGGCTGATTTCTATAACCTGGGCATCGACTTCAAATGAGAATTTTGCACCAACAGGCATAGTAAGCTTTTTTCGATTTACTGCTCTACGGTCTTCGGTTTGTTGTTCAAACTTGTCCTTTTTATTCATTATGGTAAAAACTTCCTTTCGGCTGATTAGGTTTTAAACTCAAAAATATCTCCTTCTTGAACTATATAATCTTTTTGAACCCTTTGCCCGTCGAATTTACCGGATCCCCAAACTCTGGCAAATTTCATCTCATCAGCAAAATCCTTGTGAATTTCCGATGTGACATCCAGTAATGTCGAACCTTTACGCAGCACGACAGGTTGATGCATATTGGGTTCTTGCCCTGGAGCTTTCGTATAGACTCGGACAAGATTGAGCATCTCAAAAATGTGTCGACCTAGTCTTTGACCATCACCTGGGTTATGGCTCGACAGCGTGATAATCGGCAACAAATCGAACGATTCTTGGAGTAGTTCCAGACTTATGTCAGCATCAGGTAAGTCCATTTTTGTCAAAGCTATCAGGGCAGGTATTTTTACGGTTCTGGCATGGTAATCCGCGTCCAAAAAGGAAGGAACCAGCAAGATTTTTGCATCATTAAGGATTCGAAGGATGGTATCCAATTGCTCGATAGAGTCTACGCCGATAACGATCAGCGCCATATCACAGACTCTGACCAGGCTAGGTATCCAAGGCTCAAAAAACTCATCGGACAGTGGAGGCAGATCGACAAGTTGATACTGAATATTTTCCCATTGGAACATACCCGGTAATGGTTTTTGAGTGGTGAATGGATAATCTGCCACAACCGCATTGGCATTGGTAAACCCATTGATAAGAGATGATTTTCCGCTGTTTGGGGGGCCAACTAATACGATTTGGGCAGCGCCGTCACGCTGAACGTGGAATGATACCCCTTTTTTGGATGAGCGTGTGGATTGATCCTGTTGTTTACGAGCTTTAGATAAACGTTGCTTGATATCTGCACGTAATTTTTCTGTACCCTTGTGTTTGGGTATCGTGGCGTACATTTCTTCCAAAGCAGCGATTTTTTCCTCAATGGTTCGAGCTGCTTTATAAAGCGCCTCAGCATTCTTATATTGAGGTGTCAGATTTGCCGGCATGTCAACCCTCCGGTAAGCATCATGTAATAATAGTAAATTATTATTTTAAAAACACAAATAAGAAAAACTGGAATTCCATCTCGACGAAAATAGAAAAAACGGGTAACATAGCAAAGGTTCAGATTGCTGGAGACTTAAGTTGAAACAACTTAGATTTGCTCAAAAACTTTCCCGTCAAGGGGATTATCTGGGTGCAGGTGACTTGTATCAGGATGGGGGAGATTACGAAAAGGCGTTGAAAATGTATGCTCGAGCACATGCTCATGAGCGTTCGGCGATGCTTTTAAAACGCCTTGGACGCCTTCCTGAGGCTGCGGTGAGCTTTGCCAGGGCAAACCAATTTGTTAAAGCAGCAGAGATATATACCTATTTGAATGAGCACTATAAAGCCGGTGAGATGTACAAAAAAGCGGATTTTCCGTTGTTAGCAGCGGAAAGTTTTGACAAATCAGGAGCTATAAGTGAAGCGGCAAGGATGTATGAACTATCCGGTGACTTCAAACGTGCAGGTGAGCTGTACTTGGAACGCGGTAATTTCAAAAGGGGCGCTGAATGCCTTGAAAAAGAATTAAAAAACTTGTCTTTTGTCACGGATTCTCATCCTGAAGATATGCAAAAAACACGAAAGCATCTGTACCGATTGTTGGGGATTTCCTACGAAAAAACAGAAAAATACAACCATGCAGCACGCTTTTATATGCAGAGTGGGGATTATGACAAAGCTATCGATATGTGCCGAAAACTGGGAAACCTGCAATTGGCAGCCACTTATTTAGAACAGGTGGGAGAATTGGATGCTGCGGCTGGCATTTATCAGGAAATGGGGAGAGAAAAGCAAGCGGGATTGTTGAAAATACAGAGTCTTCTGAAAGGCAGACACTTCGTACGCGCTGCCAAGTTGGCGGATGAACTGGGTGAATTCGAACTAGCAGCTCAGGCTTATGAAAGTACAGGAGAATATAATAAGGCAGGAGAATTATATTATCTAGCTAACAATAGCGATAAAGCGATTGAAATGTTCATTGAAGCAAAAAACTGGCTAAAAGCGTCAGTTCTTTTTGAAAAAAACGGTAATCCTGGCAAAGCAGCTGAATTCAGGGAAAAAGTTGGTGAGGTTGAAAAAGCTGCGCAATTGTATGCTGAAGCGGGTGACCCAGTGAAAGCCGGTGAAATTCTTATGGAGGCAGGAAACCTGGAAGAGGCTATACGAATCTTGCAAAAAGCTTGGGGACAAGGAAATCGATTGCCCTCATTACGCAATGCGCTGGGACTGGCTTTTTTGAGAAGAGGAAATTTTGAGCAGGCTTATGATCAATATCTTAAATTCCTTATTGAAGAAGCGGTGTCGACAGACAATTTGGAAACAAAATATGAGCTGGCTTGTTCATTTGAATCAAGAGGTCAGTATGAACAAGCGCTTAAACTGTTTAAAGAGCTTTCTGCCTATGACCTGGATTTCAAAGATGTTCAGGATAGACAGGACAACCTGATTGCAACTGTCGCAAATAGTAAAAATGATAACGCAACGACAATGCCTCACCAGTTCGCACCTGGAATGGTGATCGCTAACCGATATGTCATTAAAGAAAAGGCCGGATCAGGTGGAATGGGAGAAGTGTATCGAGCTCTTGACAAAGAACTCAACATTGAAGTTGCACTAAAAATATTGAAATCGAAATATATTCATAATCCGGAAATGGTTCAGCGGTTTAAACGTGAGGTGACATTAGCTCGCAAAGTACATCATGAGAATGTTATTCAATTATACGACTTCGAAAAACTTGAAAATCTATTATATATTTCAATGGAATTTTTTCATGGCCGCGACTTGAAAGCGATGATTCGAGCTCAGGAGTTATTCTCAACAGAAGAAATCATCTCAATCATGACACAGGCATGCCGTGGATTATGGGCTGCCCATCGGCGGGGTATTGTTCATCGGGATATCAAACCTCAGAATATCCTTATCAATGATGAGAGAACGGTGAAAATAGTCGACTTTGGAATTGCTATCGTCATTGAAAGCGCAATGGAAACCAATGCCGAGTTTGTTGTAGGAACACCGGATTATATGAGTCCTGAACAAGCCAAAGGCGAACCGACAGATCCTAGAAGCGATATTTATTCTCTTGGTACAATCCTATACGAAATGTCCACTGGAAAACCTCCTTTTTCAAATCCTGACTCATTTCAGATATTGGTCGACCAAGTCGAAAAACCACCTATTCCACCGATAGAGATAAACCCTGAAGTTCCAGTATGGTTGAACGATCTGATATTAAAATGCATGAATAAAGATCCGGACGACCGGTTTGATTCGGTTCAGATCATCGAACGTCAATTAGCCACCAGCGGTATTGCGGAATTGATGCTGAGTGCAGGGGACGAAGAAGACTAATCAAAATTATTTTTAAACTGTTTGCTGTTGAACTTTTTTGAGGATTCCAGCAACCATCGGTTGAAGCTTATAGGCTTCTGCCAGTATTGAGATGGGATGAATGGTTTGAATTCTTGTTGCGGCTTCGATTTGCATCCTGCAAGTTCCACAAGCCGATACAACGTAATCAGGCTTAACTTGAAGGATTTCACGGAATAATCGAGTTCCAATTTTTTGTGATAAAATATAATTTTGTTTTTTCATGCCATAGGTTCCAGCCATTCCACAGCAAAGAGGCTCTAATCGGTGAATTTTCATTTCCGGGATCATTTCCAATAACCGAATAGGATATTCACCAATTCTCATTGCCCGAGCATGGCAGGGCTGATGAATGGCAATCGTCATGTTCATGGGCTCGAAGTGAATATCCAATTGACCGCTACCGAGTAGCTCAACCAAAAACTCGTGTATGTCAACAGTATTGGCTGCGACCTCAGACGATTTTTGTGTATTCAATAATCTGATATATTCATGCCGCAATGTCATGCCACAACTTGGAGCGCTGGCGACAATTCGGATATTACTTCTTGTTATGTCATGTAAAATGTTGACATTATACTCCGCACGAGATTTGACCACGCCTCTCATTCCTGATGATAATCCTGCTATACCACAACAATTTAACTCCGGTATAAAAGGTGTATATCCATGATGAGACAATACCGCTAATGTCGCAGCGCCTTCGCCCCAAGGATCGTTTGCTTCAGCAGAACAACCTGGAAAATAGACAATGGGTTTTCCAGAAAGAGAAGATGTTTCCTGAGCCAGAGTATTCAAGTCCACATCATAAAATGGGGCCAGTTTAACTCGGGTATCCAGCAAGAGAATTTTTTCCAGGGCCTTTCTCACTAGTACAGTATTTAGGGAAGAGTTAACCAAATTGGGCATGACGCGACCTAGAGATCGTAAAAAGCCTGTTTCAGAGATCAATCGATCTGCTAAAAATGTGCCGTTTTGGTCATTGCAAACTTGCTTTGCCATTTGCATTAAAAGGGGTATATCAACATTTGAAGGGCATTCTGTGATACACGTATTACAGTGAATACAGTAGTCGAATATCGTTCGATGTTCAGGTGAAACTGCATCATTTTCACTGGGAAAACTCGAGCTGATGATGCGAGTTAGTAGATTGGCTTTGCTTCGGGGCGTGGTACGCTCATCATAAGTGGCCAAGAAAACCGGACAGTATTGTCTACATGCACCACAGCTACTGCACTTAAAAAGGTTTTCCTGCAAAATTTCGGTATCAGGAAATGTCTCAGTATGTCGAACATCAGTTAATTCCATTATCTTCAAGTTGTCAGTAAAACGGCGTGAATCGGTTTGGATTATTTTGCCCGGGTTAAAAATCATTTCTGGATCAAAAAGCTTTTTAATACTTTCAAATACTGGGTAGAGCGCACCGAAAAAGGTTTTGAGAAAAGGTGTTCTTAGCAGCCCGTCACCGTGTTCGCCGGACAGCGAACCGCCATATTCCAAAATCAGATCATGGGTAAAATCTGCCATTTTGGTCATTTTTTGTAGAATATCTGCATCATGAATGTTAAACAAAGGATTGACATGAATATGTCCTTCGCCGGCATGTCCATAAATAACTCCGCGAACATCAAAAGTGTTAAACATATCATGGATTCGCTTGATATAGTGTGGCAAGTTATTAAGTGGAACGACAGTGTCTTCGATAAATTTGATCGGTTTATAAGGAGCAGGGTAACGATTTAGTATTGGACTAGCTGATCGGCGTACTTTATCCAGTCTTTCACGTTCTTGCGGCTGAATACCACGTCGTGAGGCAATGGCTGGTCGCCCCGGCCCGAGAAAGAGCATTTCGATGGAGTTGATTTTCTCCATAATTTCATCAAGAGTCGGATCGTCGAACTCGATCAGCAGCAATGCTCGAAGATTTCGTGGAAATGGAATTCCGGCATCAAATGATGTCTGTCTGACAAGATCGATGAATGTCGATTCCATAAGCTCCAGCATACTCGGCTCATAGGTGGTGATGATAGGCGCCGCTTCACAGGCTAGTTGCACCGAGTCAAACATCAGTAATAACATGCCGACATTTGGGGGAATTGGCTGTACCGCCAGCTCGAGCCCGGTAAATATGCCCAAGGTTCCCTCGGATGCAGCCATTAAGTTTGCCAAATGAACTCGATCGTTATCGATTATGTTATCTACCCGGTATCCACTTGAGTTTTTGCGTGTTTTAGGCATATTCGCATGGATAGCATCAGCGTTCCGGCTCAGAATATGATATAAACTCTCGACCAAAGTATTGTGCTCACCAGATAAAAGGCTGTTTCTGTCAACATTGTTGTGGAAGGTGATTTCTTTTCCATTTGAGCAGATCGCTGTCACAGAACGAATGTAATCTCGTGTGGAACCATATTTAACGGAGTGGGGGCCGGCAGCGTTATTGCCAACCATACCTCCCAATGTAGAGTACATACGGCTTGATGGATCAGGAGGAAAAAACAGACCGTGTCTAGCTAAGGCTCGATTCAAATCATTTTGGACAACTCCAGGTTCGACAATAACGATCTGCTTTTGAGTGTCGATTGATAAAATACGGTGCATATAGCGTGAAAAATCCATAATAATGCCTGTGCCCAGGCATCCTCCAGTCAACCCTACGCCTGCACCACGAGCCGTTATTGGTATTCCGAATTCTCCAGCTATCTGAACGGTATGGGAAACATCATCGCCGTCACGAGGCATAACGATAGCTGTTGGAAACACGCGATACATACACGCTGCGGTTGAATAGAGCAGTCTGGTTTGATCATCGAAACAGACATCTCCGATAAGGCGTGATTTCAGCGCCGATCTCAACAGCCGGATGGTTCGCCTATTAGGTGGTGATTTCATAGTGTGACTTGTCCTAAATCATCTAATCACTAAGGGTGAGATAGGGCCAGAGATCACTTCGACTTCCTTCAGAGTCGGTTGCTCGAAGCTGGAATGGATAAACACCTGGTTCTAAAACCCCTGGTTCGATATAAACGGACAGGCCGAAGATGTTGTCGCCGGCGCCGAAATCATCGTTTCGACCGTTATCGTACAGGTAAACACCTGTCGGCAAACCTTGATAATATAATTCGACAGTTTTTATGGGATCCTCACCCGTAACAAAAGCCAGCATTGTGAAATAACCGCCGTTTAAAGCATGAAGTCGAGTGTCCATGAATCCAGCCATAAAGATTTTGGGGCTATGCATCGATGCTGATTTGTTTTCGCCGGGAAGGGATACATCAACTGATTTTTCCCACCATTCAGGTTGATAGGTTTCTGTATACTCATAACCGGGATCGACGGTGAGTAATGGCCAGATATGACTATCGAAGCCTCGAGAATCGTAGGCGACGATTCGTAATTGCAATCTGACCACCGTATCGGGATAACTGGAGGAGGCTGGTGGTAGGTCGAATGTCAAACCGTAAATTCCGTCTCCAGCGCCAAAATCTCCATGTCTGCCATCATCGAACAATTCGGCGATGATTTCGCCACCGAGCATGACATAAACGTTTTCGATATCATTTTCCGGATCAGTGACCCAGGCTAGAATTTGAACCTGCCCTCCACTACTCAATCGATACGTCGTATTTCCAAATCCAGCCATTTTAATCACTGGCTCTACAGGGGGTCGAGGTGTCGGCGTCATGGTTGGTGTCCGTGTCGGCATCGGTGTTCCAGTAGCTGTCGGGGTTGGTGTTGGCTCGGCGCAGTTATTGGCTCTACCAGCGCTGGGATTACTTATCTGCCAGTTAATACTTGAGTCTCTATCGGCTCCGTCAGGACACAAGTTTATTGAATATCCTTCGGCATCTGAAAAGGGAATGAAATCTCCAGCAGTCCAGATACCCGCTGAAACAGCGGTGCTTTCCCATGTTTGGCCACCTGCTCCATAGGCAATATAGTCCACAATTGTGCTTACGCCATGAGTCGTGCTATCAAACAGAGCGATAGAACCCGCACTGTTACCCATGTTTGTTGCGGGCCCAGTGAACAATTCTGTATCGGTATCTGTTCCGGATGTATTGATTCGAACGGTGACAAAAGCGTGAGGCGCAAGCATAAAGGTTGGAAACGTATAATATGCCGAAGAGTCCGGTTTCAAATCATATCCAGTAAGCGTTATAGGGTGGGAACTATTGTTATACAACTCGACAAATTCTTTTCCTGTATCGACGCCTTCCGGATCGAACAAAACCTCATTGATAACAACACCCAATCTGGGTTCCGGTGTCGATGTTGGAGCGGGTGTTTGGGAGGGTGTTCCAGGCCCTGATGTCGGTGTGGCAGTGGGTGGTGGTGAGGTGCAGTTGGCGTTATTCATGGTTGGTTCACAGCAGGACCAGTTATCCGAAATATTGGTATCGATTCCGTCGGGATAAAGGTTGATGGATTGACCTTCTTCACAAAGCGGAACGAAGTCGTCCACTGTCCAGATACCGGCTGTTACTGCTGCTGATTCCCAGGTTTGCCCGCCGGCGCCGTAAGCTACATAGTCTATAATAGTTGAATGACTGTGAGTTGTGCTATTGAACAAAGCGACAAATCCGGAAGAATTGCCCATGTTTCCGGTTAAACCAGTGAACAGTTCGGTATCGGTATCTTCACCTTCTGTGTTGATACGAATGGAAACCCGTGCACCTGGGACAAGAACGAAATCTGGAAAAGTATAGTAAGAGGAGGTGTCGGGTTTAAGATCATAATCCGTTAGATTGACGGGTTGGTCGGAAACATTGAGAAGTTCGACAAATTCTTTTCCAGTATCGTTGCCAAGCGGGTTGAAAAGGACTTCATTGATAACAATCGAAGCTTGAGTAGGCTCAGCGGTGGGTGTTGTTGTAGGATCCGGTGATGGTGTTGAGGTCGCAAAGGGCGTAAATGTTGGGGTTCCCGGGCCGGCTGTCGGTGTCACAGTAGGAGTAGGAGTGATCGTTGGCTCAGGTGTCGGGGTTGGTTCGCATAATTCCATTAAGCTGATATCGTCGACATAATAAGAGACTTGCGGTTCGCCATAGAAAGCGATTCGGATGCGGGCTGAAACAGCGGTCTCCGGCGCTACGGCAATAGTGGAAATTTCTTGCCATCCCGGCTCATCGATGGAATAGGGTGAGAAACTATTAGATACAAAACCTTGGCCTCCCGGTTCGGAAGCCCAATAAATCCAAGCTCTACTACGGTTTTCCGGTTCCGTATTCTCATCTACCAACCAATAGGACAAACGGTATTCCGATCCCGGCATGATTGCATAAGGCACAATCTGCTCAAAAAATTGCGTTCCGGTTTTTAATTTCGTGACTTTCCCAGAAAAATGATCTCCATGAACAATCTCATCTGACTGCTCGATAGCCAATCCGTTATCACACGTCCAGAAGTCAGGCGGATTTGAAAACCCTGCGCTCCATGCTTCCATATCACCGTTCCAGATGAGTTCATTTTCACAGGGCATCGTGGGAACTGTAGTAGGTGTGGGTGAAGAAGGTGGAGTTGATGGGGTTGGCGTTGCTGTAGGTTCAGGGGTCATGGTCGGTGTGTACGGAGGTGGAGTCTGTGTCGGCGCTTCTGTCGGTGTGTCTGGGGGTGGTGTAGTGGTTGGTGTGTCTGGAACGGGGGTGGAGGTTGATGTTGGCGCTGTTGTAGGTGTGTGTGTTGGTGGAGTGGTAGGGGTTGGTGTTGGAGATGAAGTCGGTATAGGTGTTTCAGTTGGAATGGGAGTAGGAGTGGCTTCTTCTATTTCGATCAGGCTGATCCCATCAAGGTAATATTCCACATCGATATCGCCATAAAAAGCGATTCTAACTCTTGCTGAAACCGCATTTTCCGGTGCTGTAGCCGTAACAGAAATTTCCTGCCAGTCGGGACTATCGGTGGAATAATTTGTATAGCTATTTGAAATAAAACCTTGTCCTCCTGGTTCAGAAGCCCAATAAATCCATGCCCGACAGCGATTATTGGCTATGCCGTCATTATCGACGACGTGGAAGCTCAGATGATAATCCGAATTACCGTTAATGTCGGTTGTGATGATTTGTTCGAATGTTTGAGTTCCATCTCTGAGTTTAGTCACCAAGCCGGCATAAAGCCCTGAAAATACTTCTTCTGTAGTCTGTTCAACTGATAATCCAGTATTGTAAGTCCAGTAGTCAGGTGGTCCGGCTGCACCGGAGCTCCAGTCTTCGAGTCCTCCATTCAGTACCAACTCATCTGAATAATTGATGTCCTCATAAAAAAAGTGTTCAGAGGATAAATTCCGTATATTGATTTGACTTTGGTGAGCGTAAATTGGAATGGAAAAAATCGCAAAGAACCCAACAAAAACTCCTATCAAAAGCTTCCAAAAATTCATCCGTGTCCCCCTGTACTTTACTGTTAAAAGACTTATCCGGCTGAAATGAGTGGGCAAAGCATTTCGCCTAAACGAGCTTTTAATATGATGCCGGAAAAATTGTCAATTCGCAAACGGTTGACGCGTGCGCAAAGGTGGCTTATAATCCGATTGATGTGTGGCATCATAACATTTAGCATGTTCTTGGTTCCCGCTTCGTAGTCGATTCAAAATCGTGGAGGCCTTATGGTTTTCTTCAATTATGCATCAATGGAAATGTCGGCGAAAATTGTTTTTTATGGACCGGGACTGTGCGGTAAAACAACAAATTTAAAGTGGATTTTTAATCAGATACCTGAACAGCGTAAGGGTGAGATGATATCTTTAGCCACTGAAACTGATCGTACACTATTTTTCGATTTATTGCCGTTAAAGCTCGGTAAAGTAGGTGATTTTACGACACGAATTCAGTTGTATACAGTCCCTGGGCAGGTTTTTTATAACTCGACGCGAAAATTGGTTTTGAAGGGCGTAGATGGGATTGTTTTCGTTGCGGATTCCCAGGAACCAATGCTCGATGCCAATATTGAGAGTTTAGAGAATTTACAAGAAAACCTGGAAGAACAGAAGTTGAATCTGAATAAATTGCCCTGGGTGATTCAATACAACAAGCGTGATCTTCCTGGTATTATGCCGGTCAGTGTTCTTAACAGGCACTTGAATTCGATGGATGTCCCGTACTATGAAGCTATTGCCACAAAAGGTGATGGCGTGATGGATACGTTGATAGGCATATCATCTTTAACGTTGCGGTATTTGAAAAGAAAAGCCGGGGAAATTATTTCTGATGATGATGAGCAGCTGCAGCAGGTTAGAGAAGAGCTTCTGCGTTCTTTTGAAATGGGAGAAAAGGTTGCTGAGGAACCCGAGCCAACTGAGACATCAAAGGAGCCGGTGATGGTAGCGCCTGAAAACTTGGGAAATATTGAGTCGCATGATGATGTTTCCGTGGACTCTGTTGAGGTTGAACCGCTGATAGACACTCAAGACGAACCTGGGGAAGACGTAAAAGATGTTGAACCGAGAGAAGAAATATCTGTAAAAATTGCTCCACCCCCATTGGTGACCGTTGACGTGCAACCTCCATTTAGAGGGGAAGGTCAAGTGATCGACAAAGATGTGGTACACAAATTGCGCGTACCGATAAAAATTATTAAATCGGAAGATGTTGCACATGTAAATGTGAATTTGAAACTGGAAATTGAATGTGTCCTTCAAACTGAGACGGTCAAAAAGCAGGAATCAAAAGCAGAAAAACTTGCTTCTCAGGCCTTGGAAGACTTTCTGTTGGGCAGGACAAAAAAACGTTAATAAAATGATTGGTTCCAAAATGAAATATATAAAGCCGTTGTTGCTAATGGTTTTTTTGGTTTTCTTATCCTTTACGGTAAAAGCGGATGTTTACATTTGGAAAAGTGTGAATGGGGTTAGAAATGTCTCGAACATCAAACCCGATTGGTGGACAGAAGAAATGGATTTAATTGCTCCAGGTGAGGTCACTGCTCCAAGTGAAGAAAATCTTCCAGGCAAGTTTGTTGGTGATCGAGAGAACTTGAAATTTCATTGGCCTAAGTGCATTCAGATTTATAATCCTCAGGGCAAGTTAGCTATTCCAGTTGAAAAAAGAGTTTGGTTTAAATCATATCAGGATGCAATAAACAATGGTTATTATGTATGCGATCATTGTCAGCCATCGGAAGATGGCCTGGAATATCAACCTAAAACACCATAGAGGTGCTCGATGACATCGAAAGATCAACAACCGACTCTATTAAAATGGCTTGGTATTGCCCTGGTTATTATTTTCGGGCTTTTAGCGCTTAGATATGTAGTTTTCCCATTTATAGGTTGGTTGTTCTGGGTTTTGTGGGCTATCTCAGGGGTTCTTGCGTTCATATTCAAAATCTTTGCATTTGTGTTTATCTTAATCGCGGCAGGGATTGGAATTCTGATGTTGGTTGCCTGGATCGTCAGGCAATTTCTGGAATAATATTTTATTTTACTCAGGAATTTTATTGAGAAATCGTTTTTATATGGAGGTGAGTATAATGAAAAAGATGTTACTAATCGGGCTGGTGTTGCTGGTGATGGTTGTCACCAGCAATGCTCGTATTGGCCCACCGTCAATCAACAGCACACTAATTCCCGGCCGTGATTATGCGCCTGGCCAGATTTTGGTAAAATTAATGCCGGAATTACGCCAAGCAAATGCAGATCCAGCTTTACTTTTATCAGAATATAAAATGGGATTATTAAAAGAGTATCCAGAGTTGGGCTGGAGTTTAATGGCTGTCCCGGAAGATGAGCCATATGGAGTTCTTGTCCTGATCGAAGAACTGATGGATGATCCAAGGATTGAACGTGCTACTCCAAATTATCTTCTGCATCTCCATAGTCTCACAACCTGGACACCTAATGACTGGTTTTATGTAAAAGGGCATTTGTGGAACCTTGACATGATTGGTATGCCGGAAGCCTGGGCAATGGATACGGAACCACCGTTATATGGCGGTGATCCAAGTATCATTGCCGCGGTTATCGATACCGGAGTGGCTTACATGGATTATGAGGATACGACATCATATCCAGGCAAAACGGTCATTCATGCCCAAGCGCCGGATTTGTCACAAACCAATTTTGTTCCAGGCTATAACTGGGCTTATGATTCAGAATATGCCTTAGATGACAATGGACATGGAACGCACGTGACCGGTACAATTGCACAAAGCACGAATAACGATCCAAGCGGACTTCAAACAGACTATAGTGCGGCAGGTATTGCGTTCAACACATCTATTATGCCATTGAAAACTGCACCGAAAGAAGGCTCAAGTCTTTCGACGGATGTTGCTGAAGCTATTATGTTTGCTGCTAATAATGGCGCTCATGTCATAAATATGAGTTTGGGGTCGGGAGGCGTTGGTTTGTATCCGCCTTTCGATGTTCAATATGATGCCTGTACATACGCGTATGAAAAAGGACTGGTCATTTTCGCATCATCAGGCAATGATGCCGACACTACAGGATGGTCCCCCGATTTTCATGGGATTGGTTATCCGGCAGCATTTCCAACAGTCATCTCCGTTGGCGCGGTCAACAGCAGAACCAATCCCAGTGATCCGAAGACAGAGTATCGATCTGTTTTTTCTGAATACGGTTATACGATGGAAATACTAGCGCCGAGCGGTGATCATAACAGCGGTGACCATGACGGCAGTGGAAAAATCGATCATATCTATCAGCAAGATCTTCGCGTTCAGCCATGGCCGAATTTGACGAACTTTATCATTCGAGGTCAGGTCGGAACATCGATGGCGTGTCCCCATGCGAGTGGCACCGCTGCTCTTATATTGGCTTATGGCGAACAAATGGGCTGGAATCTGACCAATAAAGATGTTAGAGCTCGTATGTCGGCATCTGCTGTTGATCTGAACCATGATGAATATCCGGGATATGACTATAAGTTTGGGTTTGGTCGTATCGATGTCCCGGCTGCAATGACAATTGATCCAAAACCAACTCTTGCTGTTCGAGAAGCCAAAGTGTTTGAAGCTTCGGGACAAGGTAACGGCAATTATCGAGCAGAAGCAGGCGAAACCGTCAGTATGAACGTCGATCTCATGGCGCTGTTTGCCGATGCGTCCGGTGTCGAAGCAACAGTTACCTCTAGTGACCAATATGTGACCGTGCTTTCTTCTAATATCCATTACCCAGATGTCGAACGGTTTAATCGCGTATCCCCGGTTGACTCAGTTATCTTGTCAATCAGCGCCAATTGCCCGATCAAGCATCAAGCGAAATTCGAAGCGGTGATTTCTTGTGATCAGGAAGCTGACAGAACGGTTACTTTTCATGCAACGATTACACCACCCAGTGTTCTTTTTTGGAAGGATGACCGGTTTCAAGGAAACTCAAAATGGCCCGAAAAACCTTTGCTGGACGCACTGGATAATAAGGGTATTGCATACGACGTGCATATCACAACAGGTAAAATAGATGCTGAAACAACAGAGCAATTTCGATATCCTTGGGAAGATATTGAATTCACGAAGTTACCGACTTATGAAATGTTGCGGGAATATGACGCTGTCATTTGGTACGTTGGCCAAACAGGTATTGCCAGGCGTGAACTGGCTGAGATTATACTTCCGGAACTGGTCAAATATTTGGATGATGGTGGCAATATGCTGATTACTGGCCATGAACTCATGTACAATATGGCAAGACCGGCTTCCGGGAAGGAGCGTCTAGACAGAATCACTTGGATCAATTCGGATGCTACACCGAATCCCAGCAATATTGATGAATATAACCACTGGTTTGTTTATAATTATTTACACATCGCCGCTGTTGAACATGATAACTGGTATGATGAAGTAATGGGATCACCGGTTGTTCCGATAACCAGAAATTTAAACCCACAAAAGCTGGACTTGATGACTTATAACAAAAAGCTAGAGTACAACTGGTGGCCGGATAACATCATTCCCAAAGATGATGCAATACCGATGATGTATTCAGGACCGCCGGTCAGACCCACCGATGCTTATCCGGAGATGCAAGAATCCTTTGATAACGATCAGCCGGACAAAATAGCGGAACGTGCCTGTGCTGTTCGCTATAGTGGGGATTATCGAATGATCATGTGTCCTTATCCAATTGAAGCCGCAAGTAATCCAGGAGATTTCTTTGTTCCAGCAGTGAACTGGTTGCTAACGGGACAAGAAACAGCTTCTGAGATTTTGGTCAAGATCGATACGGATTATAGAAGACACCGCTATAACGATACTCACGAACCACCCCATGGTGACCCCTTTAAACTGCATGGATACATCTATAATCCAGGACCTCCCGTGACCTGTCAAAGATGGGTGCTGATGCAGGTTTTCGATATGTTTTGGGCTTGGCCATCATGGGTGGAACTCGATAAGGGATATGACTATATGGATGTTACCGTGCCGACAGGTTTCTCAAAAGATGTCTTCCTGGAGTTCGAATGGTTCCCTGGTATCGATGATACATTCGACGAAATTTATTTCTGGTTTGCTCACTTGACGCCTGAACCGGACTTGCTGGGTACATATGATATATGTGTGACGGGTTTCTACAATTGATCGAATGTAATCGATAGACCATTTTGAACATGATAAACTTAGCCCGGAGAGTGATTCTCCGGGCTTTTTTATGAATATGAACGCGTATAAAATCGAATCGATGAGCTTGCGTGGAATAGGAACTGTCCATACCGGAAATCTCCGCATTCGAGTTCCAGGGGCAATTGCAGGTGAAAAGATAAAACTGGATATCGTATCTGACAAATATGGGCGGTATATTGGAAAAATCAAAGATTTTCTGGAAATCTCTGATCAACGTATGAAGCCTCATTGCAACAACTTTCCTTCGTGTCCTGGGTGTGGATTGAGACATCTTTCACGTGAATTTCAGTCTCGACGAATTGTTGACCTTATCAGGAATATCACAGCCAAAGAATTTCCTGATGCTGTATCAAAAATACCTGAACCGATATTTTATGGACTTCAAGCTTCTGAAAAATACAGAACACGCTGCTCATTGTCACTGTGTTTTTTGGATAAAAGACTTATTTTGGGAATGAAATCGCAGTTTCCTGATGAGCCGCCGATAAGCCTTTCTAGCTGTCCCAATCATCACCCGGACCTAAATGATTTGATCCAAACAACCGAGAATTTCTTCAAAGAATGCAATCTCCCGAAAAACACGCTTCAAAATATTCGGGAGATACATTTTCATCTTTCAGCAGATGGTTTACATAGAATTCTATTCGTGATTTTAGATCATGAAAAAAACGAGGCTGCTTTTAAAAAGGTGTTATCGACATATTTCAAATCAATGGAATTATCACTTATGTGCCTGACCATAAAAAGCAACAAAAGCGGAATTTCCTTTAAAAAACCGGAAATATTGCAAGGGGATCGCTGGATTAGTATCAAAACACAGTTTGCGGAGTTTAAGGCTTTGTCCGGGGTGTGGACGCCGGTTGCGCCGGAATCTGTAAATCAGCTTGTTGAATCGTTGCAAAGTGATCCTTGGTTAAATAACTGTGATAATCTGTTGGAATTGGGCTGTGGAGCCGGTTTGACAATTCTACCGTTGGCAGCGAAAACTATCACTTCGATAGGGGTCGATAAAAATCGTCATGCTATAGAATCAGCGATAGCTAATGCCGAACGATTGAATATATCTAATAGTGGTTTCAGAACTGGAGATGCTTTACATGCTATCAAAAAATTTGCGGCACAAAATAAAACGGTTAATTGTGTCATTGCTCATGGGATGCGTAAACCTTTTGGTCCAAGGCTGATAAATTTGATTCAAACATTACAGAATAATACTGTAATACTGATGTCCCCGTCGATAAATGCTTGGTTTCAGGATATTCATAGCGGTCTGGGGGGTAAATGGAAATTGGGGCAAATAAAGATATTCGATCAGCTACCGCATACAGCAGGTTATTTACTATGCGGTACTTTGCATAAACACGAGTAAGATCAGTACAATTTTAATGCCAATTTACGGGAAGGATAAAGACAAAATGGAAAAAACACTGGTGTTGATAAAACCGGATGCAGTAAGGCGTGGGCTTACAGGGAGAATAATCAGTCGATTTGAAGATGCAGGACTGACTATCTCAAAACTGAAATTGTTTTCACCACCAGATAAGACTCTAATAGAAAAGCATTATCAAAACACGGAAAAATGGATGTGTTCAGTTGGCAAGAAGTCGATCGAAGATTTTATTTCTCGAGGACTGACCCTTGAACATGTCGAAGAAGGCTATGGCTCAATCTCCGAAATTGAAATTGGAAAGGTAGTTCAAAAGCGTTTAATAACATATTTAAGCCAAGGTGATGTTATAGCTATGGTTGTTAGCGGCGATATGGCTATTTTAAAGGTTCGAAAAATTGTAGGCTATACAATTCCTGCTCAGGCTGAACCAGGAACGATACGAGGCGATTTCAGTTCCGATTCTGCTGTTCAGGCTGCTCGAGAGAAACGGTCGATAGAAAACCTTGTACATGGATCAGATTCTGTGGAAACGGCAGAAAACGAGATCGGTTTATGGTTCGGCGGAGGGGATTGAGAACTCCGAACTAAAAGATTAATCGGCAGCGACAAAAAAACACTTTAAATAATCTGTTCCTCGTATACCTGGATGAATAGGATGGTCGAAACTTTGTGAGCCGACATGGAATATTCGAGCTTTTCGTCCATGTCGATGGAAAGCATTGAATGTAACCGCTTTGAAATCCTCAGGTGTAACATGAAAAGAACAGCAAGAGGTGATCAGTATACCTTGGGGAGCTAGATTTTGAATTGCAAGAGATGCTATTTTCTGATAGTTGCTCAGATTTCTTCTGGAACGGTGTTTTCCACGGACAAATGATGGCGGATCAAGAAAAACAATATCCCATTTGTCGTGGTTTTGATTCAAAAAACTGAAGGCTTCAGCTTGAACAAATTCTATTCGTTTGTTGATATCATATCGATCAGCAGTTAATTTTCCCATTTCCAGACCAGGTTCGAACACATCGATGCACGTTGTATATTCAGCATCATGTAAGCAGGCTCGTATTCCAAACGCTCCAGAAAAACAGAACACATCCAATACTTTTTTCTTGGCACAAAGTTCAACCGCACGAGCACGATTATCTCGCTGATCAAGAAAAAAGCCTGTTTTATGTCCCTCAAAAAAATCGATAGCGTGCTCTATTCCATCAATCTGAGCATAAAAAGGCTTGGGAATGGTTCCGTATGCGACGCGACGAAATAAGCTCAAGCCCTCTTTTTTGCGGGGAAGACTATCACAGGCCAGGATAATGCCGGTCGGTTGGAAGATTGTTATGAGTGCGTTCACAATGGTATCTGTAAACCGTTCGATCCCGGCAGTCGTTATTTGTACAGAAAGACACGAACCAAACTTATCGATGATCAAACCGGGCAGCTCATCGACATCACCATAGACAACTCGAAAGGATTCATCAGCAGGATAGCGCCTGAGTCTGAAGCCAAGGGCGTTTTTAATGGCTTCCAACCAAAATTGATCATCAAGGTATCGCTCTTGAAAGCTAAGAATTCTCAAGGGGATAGCTGATAGTGTATTGAGATAGCCTATACCAGCAAAAGTGTTGTCATCGGTGAAAACACGAACGGTTTCACCTGGTTGAATATTGGTCGAGATATCTGCGATACAATCCGATCCCAACGAAGGAAGTTGTTGAAGAACCATCCGGGTTCCGCGATCGTTTAAATGAACGACAGGAAGATTCATCGTGATAGTATCCCTTTTTAAAAACACCGGACCCTGTTAGGGGCCCGGTGTCCCTTTCCATTCAAATGTTTTTAATTGAGCGTTTCTGCCAGGCTCATCAGTTGATCTGCAAACAGCTTTGCATAGTCACTGTTAGGTAATACGGTTCCTAATACTCTTGCGCCAAATGCAGCGGCAGTTTTATGATCAAGACAGAAATGCTGGGTCAAAAACTTCTTTCTATAATCGCTGACAGTCTGCGCGATATTTTTCTTGTTTTTGACAACGTCTGCTATAAAGCCGGCGACGGTTTCAAAATCTTTTTCCACCATTCCATAGCGGGTCATTTCCTGGACTCCCATGCGCAGACCACTAGAAGACAAGAATGTTTCGTCATCTGGAAGAGCTTGATAATTACAAATAATATTGCTTTCTTCCAATTTTCTAGCAATCTCCTGACCATCTCCAAATTGAGAAACCCGTAAAACGACTTGGTGAGTTTGTGTGTAACCGTCATGAGGATCACCTTCAACGGGTATACCTGCTGAAACAAGGTGTTTTGCAAAAGCTTTGGCATTTTTAATCACCTGGTTTTGGAAGGTTTGTTTGTATTCATTCATTTCCAGTGATGCCATCAAAAGGGCTAACAATGTTCCAAGGTGGTGGTTGGATGTCGATCCTGGGAAAGATCGGTTTTTGACTTCCAGCCAAACTTTTCTAAAGGGTGATTTTTTATCCATATTCGAGACGATCACGCCGCGTTGTGGTCCAAAGAAGGTTTTATGTGTTGAGCCGGTTACTATGTCAGCGCCTTCTTCTAACGGAGTTTGAAAGGCGCCATATAAGCCTAGAACATGGGCCATATCAAACATGATGACCGGTGGTTTTTCCCAATCTTTGACAACATTATAAAATTCTTTTACGGGTTCAGGATACAGAAACATGCTTTTTCCGAATACAACCAGATCAGGCTTGTGTGTGCCCAGTATATCCAATAGCTTGGGTACATCGATTCGATAAGGATTATCTTTCATCACCGGGAAATTGACGACGTTTTCAGCGCCGGTTTTCGGATTAGGATCAACAAAATTAAACAATGCACCCATAGGTTGGCTGGATAGATGGCCGCCTTTACCTAAATCATTATTCATCACACATTTCATTCGAGCGAATTCCGTTTGATCTCGGTGATTGATAAATTTTGTCACGGCTTTGAAAACAATTTCATTAGCCATCTGACCGGAGATGGGCCGTAATTCGGCTTGACTACTGTTAAAAAACTCACAAATAGCGGCACGAGCTTCTTCTTCAACATCTCGAATGAAGTCGATACCTTGATAAAAATAGACTTCTTTCCCCTTCATTGTGCGATGTTCAGCGTATCGACCTGATGGATCCGCTATCTCGCAGATTTTGACGAGAAGGCTCGGTGTTGTTTCGGAAGGGATTAAATTGATGGAATTATGCTGTCGCCAACGGTTGTTTTTCTCAATGCGATCGATCAGGTGAGTTACCTTATCTTTGAACTGGCTCATAAAAAAACCTCCTTGTTAGGTGAATGGTTCCGAACATTACATTGTTGTTTTGCAGTTCAAACCACTGCGGATCATTGCGAATGAGTTTACCACAAAACTGAAATTGTTTCATGGTAAAGTTTTTAAAGATCATCTATTCTTATACGATGAAGTTTGAAGGAGCATCTTTGAAAGGATATTTATTTGGAGAGCAAAAATATACAGTTGCAATATAGAATTGTTATCGGGGATGAAAATGCAGACGATCTGCAGAAGGCGCAAACTGCCCTTCGTACTGCTGGGTATTCTATTTCATCGACTTTATTCGGTAACAGATTGTTTCAGATTATTAAAAATACTAAGCCGCATTTAGTGATTCTTTCTGACAAATTAAAAGATCTTGATGGAATTGAAGCTGCAAAAACGTTGATCGAAAAACTAAATTTTGCCGGCCCGATACTTATATTATCCGGTGATTCATCAGAACGCTCTATAGCTAGAGCCTATGAAGCAGGGATAAGTGAATATTTATTAAAACCTTGTCCTGAAGGTTTATTACGAGTTAAAGTGAAACTGTTATTACAAAATATACCGCAATCCGGAGATCTAATCCCCTCGCGCTCTGATGATTTTTCAAATTTACAAAGTGAGCTGGATTTGCCGGCGTATAGAATAATAGAAAAAATTGGTTCCGGATCGATGGGAGAAGTTTATCGAGCTATACACAAGATAACGTTTGATACTGTGGCAATAAAAGTTGTTCATGAATCGAAAGTGAAAAGTATTCGTGATGTACAACGTTTTTTTAGAGGTAGTTTGATTGGGCTGGAAATGCCCCGGCATCCTAATCTGGTCCAAATCATTGAAATTAAAAAACTAAAAAACAGTATTTACCAGGTTATGGAGTATGTCGATGGAAATACTCTTCAAGCAATCCTGAAAACAAAAGCTGTTCTAGAAGAGTCTCAGGTCGTATCCTTATTGAAAGATATTACGCTTGCCTTGGATATGCTGCACCAAAACCAGGTTTTACATCGTGATGTCAAACCCGGTAACATATTTATCACGAAAAAATGGCTCTGCAAGTTAGGAGATCTGGGAATTTCACGCCGATTGATCGATCGAACCGCCACAACAACCGGGCATATTGTTGGAACACCGGGGTATATATCACCGGAGCAAATTCTGGATATTAGACCGCTCGATATACGCTCAGATATCTACAGCCTTGGATTGACGTTGATTCATTCTATTACTGGAAGCAATCCATTTATGAAAGACACACCATACGAATCCATGTTAGCTAGATTACAAGGCCCTGAAATATCTCTACATGAAGAAAATGCACCGCAAATATCTTCAAAGCTCAGGGATGTAATAAACCGGATGGTCAGAAGACGTGCTTTAGATCGGTATTCCTCGCCTTTGGCAATTCTTGCTGATTTGGAAAATCAAGGACTCTTCACCTCCCAGAAGGTGATGGGTCTTGAGCCTCCTCCAGATCCACAACAAGAATCTCAGCAGGACAGTTGACCCGTTTTGGAATCCATACTCTCCCAATTCCAGCAGTGACAAAAAGATGGGTGTCTAGAATTTTGTAATGGCCGTGATCCAATAATCGATCATAAATTGATGGTGATACCACGCTGCCGATAACGGGCAGACGCCATTGGCCACCGTGAAGGTGACCGGAAAAAACCATATCGACACCAATTCGTGCCAATTTAAAAATGATATCCGGCGTATGTGCAAGAACGATAGTTGTCTGCTGTTGATCTAATTTGGAAGCTTCAAATAACCAAGGTTTTGCATAAGGATATTCAACCCCGTGAAATATTAGCGTTTGAGCCTGATCAGTTTGCAGAATCAACCCTTTATGAGATGGAAATTGCATATTACAGGATTCTAGAATTTTTCGAACAGTACGGTCATTTATCCAAAAATCATGATTACCCAAAACTCCCAAGATACCGTGAGGAGGTGACAGATTCTTGAAGAAGGGTACCAAGCGCTGGAGCTGATCGAGCTGGTCTGTAAAATCACCTGTCACAAGCACGATATTCGGCTTTATCGATACCAAAGCATCAAAAACGACTCCCAAAAAATCATCGGATGTATGTTTATCAATATGTAAATCACTCAAGTGAGCGATACGATAAGCGCCTGTTTTCCAAGTTGGGGGACTATGACAAAAGCGTCGAATAATCAAGTGTTCAGACGTGTCTTGAAACAATTTGCCGGATATGGGTTGTTCATTCCAATACCAGGTATAAACAGTCTCTTTCACACGTAGAGTGTTTTTACGAATGCGCTGCCAAATTTCAACGATCAGGCAGCATGAAATTATTGATGCCACAAATAGATTCAATACATTCGATTGATAAACAAGACCACAACTTCCCAAGATAAAAACCAATACTCCAAATATACATACCGTTAGGATTGATCTGAGATGTCCTTTTTTTAGCATTAGGATCAATCTATTATGTATTTGAATAAAAAGGAGCAGGCCTGAAAAAGCAAAAATAATGGATTTAAATACTCGTGTTAACATAAAAAAATCAGAGGTATAAATTAAGGATGATCACGTTTCAATCCGTGACGAATACATAGACTTCCTGATCCCATCAAAACTGTTAAAATGATTATACCTTTGTAAATGAACACGTTAGAGACTCCATCCAGCCACATTATTAGCCACCAGAAATCCAAAACACCATCAGGGTTGATTTGTTCACGATAGCGATCAGATAAATGAGGTGGTTTCGGCTTCTGTTTTGGAAGATCGGTTAAGTAATGTCCCAGTTTTTGAAGGTGGCCTGGAAAAGGATTGAATTGAAACATATAGCTGCCATTGGCAGGGTTATAATAATTATCGGCATTCTCAGCGATATACGTTGAAAAATTGACGAATACTCCCGGTAACTGGACAAGGCATCCCAATATCGACAAAGTGGTCATTAGGAGTGGTATCCAGCGTTTCTGGATTTTCAGTAGGGGAATGAGCGCCAGATATAAAAATGGAACAGCAGGCAACAGCAATCTCGGTCCCCAGGTTACTCCACCCTCGATTCGGGCCCATCGGCTGAGGACTCCAAAATATAACAGTGTGGTAACCAATTGAAATAATGACTCATGACGAAAATCTTTTTGTTTGAATCCCTGGATAATGCCAAAGGGAACCAACAGTAGAACAGGAGCAAATACAAAGATGCTTTTACCAGGAGATAGTAAAAATATCTTTAGGCCGGTCAGAAAATCCAGGGTGAAACTGCGAGGCATCCCGCTTGGTAGCTTATCATATCCCGTTTCCAAAATGTTGCCAAAGCGAGAAAAATTATAAACTAAATAACCTAGTACACCAAGAGCAGCCGATAATGTAAAGGCCAGACCTCGTTTGAAAACATTGAATGGAGTGTAAATTTTTTTGGATTTCTTCTTTTCTAACAGTAAGAAATAAAGAAAAAGTGGTGGGATTATCAAGCCTCCCAAAGGTCGTACCCAGGTGATCATACCTGCAAGCGCCCCGGAAATAAGGAGTGGAAAAGCGGAAGCTTTGCTTTTTCGCAGCAACAGCCAGGCCAGAAAACTCATCAGTGTAGCTAATGGCTCAGTAAAAAATGTTTGGGCATAGATCCAGAAGGGAGTACTGAAGATGAGCGACAGTCCGATAGCCAAAGATACTTTTTTAGATAATTCAAAGGTTCTGGCAGAGTAATACATAACACAGCCAAGAAGGCCGGAGATCATCCAATTAAACATTGTTATAGCAAAAAAAGGTAAATAGTTGGTTTGATATAGGGATTTCCAATAGCGACCCAGAATCAGAAATGGCACAGCCAGTAAGGGTTGAAGAAACCCAAAAGGCATATAATACTGCCCATCAGACCCGTATCTACCACCTCCCGTATTAGGCAGCGAAGGATCCACATCGATCCAATGATGGTCTAACAAAGAAGCGCTCATAAAATACATTGCCGCGCCATCGGTAACATAGACATGGCCACCAGATGTTAACCCGCAAATCCCTGTAATCAACAGGAAAATTCCGGTAAAAATCAGCATTTCTTTTCGATCTGAAAAGGCCATAATAAAAATCCCTAAATACTTCTCGATAGAGAGAGTATAGCAAAATAGTTTAGCATCGAGATGATTTAGATGCACTCAATTTTACTGTCAAAAATAATTTACTTGAGTGTATCAATTGAATTAGGATAGAATTGCTCTTTGAAACTAGGAGGATGACTTTGCTAGATAGGTTCACTGATACAGCCAAACGTCTTATATCGAATGCTCATGAAAAAGCTGAACAAAGAAATCACAGCCGGATCAGTAATGAGCACTTGCTGGAAGCGTTTTTATCTGAATCGAATTGTTTTGCATATCGGCTGATCGTGGAGAATATTCCCTATACTGATTTCATTGTCAGGGAAATACAAAGTCGGTTGAATAGTTATCCCCTTGAAAGTGATAAAACCCTGAATTTTGATAATTATTGCAAAAAGTCATTTGAACGGGCTTTTAAGTTAACGGAAAAGTTAGGCCATCATGGAATCAGTACGGGCTCTTTACTGCTTGGTATGCTTCTATCAGAAGCGCCCCAAACTGCGCCGATGCTTAGATCATGGGGATTGAGTTTGAAGGTTTTAGAGCAGAGAATCAGCGAAGGAGGTAATCCTGAAAATGATGAAGCATCTCTATCGACATTGTCAGGAAATATTGCCCGACAATTGAACCGGATGAACTCGATATCTGAAGATGCACAACTAATTATAACCCATGCTCAAGATTTGGCTAAATCCCTTAAATCTGCGGAAATAAACACCAGTCATTTCTTGCTATCATTTGTTTTTTTAGCTTCACGAAATGTTATCGATGTCAATCCATTGAACGCAACTTTATTTGATTTGAATAAGGTTAAAAAATCTGTCGAAAAAAATCTCACCGGCCAAACACCTTTTTCAAATGATCAACTCCTTTTTGACTTTTCATTACATAAAGTGCTCAGGATAGCTGCCGTTGAAGCATATCAGTTTGGAAGGCCGGAAATCACACCCGTTGAAATCGCTCTTGGTCTTTTACAGGTTATGCCTGACGAAGTCGCTGCCGGTTTTGGGGGGGATTATTTTGCATTGAGATGGAATATTATTGACTTGCTTGGCGGTACAACTAATGATGTGAGTCATCAAAAATCATCCTCAATAGGTATTCCAAGAATTTCATTGCGACGATACAATGCTGATCAAAGCACTGTGATTCTGATCCCTGAAAAAACTGCTAGAGAATGGCGAGTAATGGCGCTGGATTTCCATGATAATATTTTGTCTGTAGCTATGGTGGATCCAACTGATCGTGACATCATTAAAAAGATAGAAGAATTGACAGGAATGAAGGTTGCTCCTCTTCAAACCGATGAAAAAGAGCTCAACGCAGCTTTTCGTATCAACTATTGATCCTACTTTTAATCCATTGAAAAAGATGGCTGACAATCAAAATTAACAGAATGTATACAGAAAACGGTATTAGCAGATATTTCAACTGAAATAGGCTTTGGCGTTCGGCAATGGACGGGTCTAGTTCTAGAAACCAGATGATGGCTGTCCACACGCTATACCCCGCTAGCCAGGCTCCAAAAAATAATGAGGGTATATTATTCAGTGAACCATTTTTAATACAGCATAATAGGCCTGTAATAATCGATGCCGCAAAAAAAATAAAAGCGATTTTAATGTCTGGTTGACGGAACACCATACTACCAAGAATGACAATGCTCATAACCATTACAGCATAAAACCTAAAAACAGGCAGGCGTTTTTTTTGGATCACTAAAGTCGTTGACAAGACAATACAAATAGCTGTGATACTGTCTAGTGCAAGGCGGTTCAAAAGACTGATGGTTTCAGGGGGTTGGACGATTGGGCAAAACCCTGCGATCACAAAGCCCAAAAAAACACCGATCAAAACACCATATTGATTCAAAATTGCCCCTAAAAACATTGAAATAACCCAGGCGATTGCGGGATTTGTGTAGGTTGTCAAAGGTAGTTGAAGCAATCTAGATAGAAAGACAACCACGGCAGATAATATTAGACAACTGAAAGGGGATCGAAAAAATTTGGTTATACTATCCGTCATTTAACGGGTTTAGCCTGTATCTTGATCTGTCCATTTTCGACTGTAAGTTTATAGTTGATCGCTTTACATCTCTTCTGATCAATAAGTTGTTCTGTTTTCCGGTTGATAATCTGTTGGAATTTGTCGTAATCCATTGTCAGGGGAGAGTTCAACGATTTAGAGAATTTTACCCAAGTATCGTACATTTTTCTTACAGCGATTTGTTGTTTGCCCGCATCGATTATTGTATGACCTTTGTCTTCAGGTTGTGCCGGCAAGTGTGGGACATCAGATTTTTTGATGTCGGTTGCCGATCCCGTCAGGCTAAAACTTGTCTGGCGTCCTAATTCCTTATCGCGAAGTCGGCGGTAATAGAATTCCAGCATCGTATTGAATTTTGCAACGAGGTTAAAATACATGAAGCGCTGCATGCCTTTTAACGTTCTGTCTGCAGCATATTTTCGGACGAGTTTGCGTGCTTGGGCAATATGAAAATTTGGGGGAGCTTGAAGAGTTCCGAGCAAATGTTGATTAAACTCTGCATTGAGCTGCTTGAGCAGAGTCTCAAAATCTTTCATATCTCGTTGAAATTCTTCAGATGCTTTTTCAACCATAAAACGCTACTTTGCCAATTCCAGTAATGGAAGCCAGAGTTCCCTTGAAAAAGGACGGATACGCCCATTTATCATTAGCGACCAATCGTTCAACCTATGAATTAATTTAAGGAACTCAAATAATTGTTCATGATCATCGTCAGAAAAAAACACAAAACATCTAGGATTCATTTCGTCTGTATAAACATGACGATAAGCGTCAACCGCCGATTTTAATTCCCAATCAATCAGGTCTTTTTCCCAGATTACCAAAGTACATTCAAAGCGACCTGATCTTTGTTCCTTATATCGGTTGAGTTCGAAATCGTCAAAATCATTCAGGCCGCATAGGCGGCATGGGGTGAAATTGACCACTAAACCACAGCGAGGGCAAATCATTTGATTATTGATCGATCAGTAGACGAAGCTCTTTTCCGGGTTTGAAATAAGGGACCTTTTTAGCAGGAACATTAACTTTTTCCCCCGATTTTGGGTTTCGACCAATGCGAGGTTTTCGCTCTTTGACTTTAAACGATCCAAAACCACGAAGTTCAACTTTATTACCTTCAATCAGTTCTTGAGCAATTGAATCGAAAAACGTATTGACGATAATGGTCGCTTCTTTATGGCTGAGGTAATCGATGGAGTTGGCGAGTTCTGTAATAAATTCCGATTTGGTCATATTCATCCCTTTCATTCAAAAAAAGAATTATTGGTTTAACCCTTCTTCATCTATACCATAATTTTGCAAACGTTCATCGTCAAGCGAATTTTTATTTTGTTGATCCTGAGAAATGTTCTTTTAGAGCATCTACGTACATTCGTGCCAAAGATTCCCGGTATTCGGGGTCTTTGATTCGTTTGACATCATTTGAATTTTGTAAATTCGCCAGCTCAACCAATATACGGGTTGGGACTTTACAGTATCTCAAAATACTGGGGACCCAACATTTTTTATTCCGAACAACAAATTTTCGAATAGGTTGGTTGGAGTGCATAGGTATTTTTGCTTTGGCGCACTGTTTCTTGATCTGTTCAGCTAAACCCATCGAATACCCTTCTGCTCTCAGACGATCTTTGCGGGTATGGGACACTTGGTTGTTCCCGGATTTAGCTTCTTTACGCGAAAGGTAAACCTGGTCAGTTTTTTTAAGATTTCCCGTATAGTAATCCGCTCCCGGAATATAGACCATCAAGCCTTGAGCGCTAGAATGCAGGCTATCTGCATGAAAGCTTGTGAACACAACTTGTTCATTGCGTGTTTTTGCTTCGTGGAGATTGGTGAAAAGGTAATTCGCAAGTATCCATCGAAGGTTCAAAGCAATACCAGAATTTTCGATTGAATAAACAGGAGTAGTCAGAATGCGCTCCATATTTTTTCCTGAGCTTAAATTCTGTGTATTTCGAGGCTCAAAACCAATTTCCTCATCTTTAATTGTGACGTATACCGCGGCTTTTGTTTCTGTTTCCAAAATACGTTTGACTCTACACATAACGTCGTAGACATATTCTTTTTCTTTAATGCCGCCAATACCTATGGCGCCCGGATCCACGCCTCCATGGCCGGCATCTAGAATAACCGTCACACCTTGAAGAGCTTGAGCTACATGATGGGATTTGAATTGCCCGGATTCACGCGCAGTTGTTTCAAATTGAATTCGTCTAGGATCGGACGGAGGCAAAAATTGAGGTGAAATCAAGTCAGCAGGTATTTTTAAAATCGTATTTGCTGGTATAGAATGAAAGTCCTTCAACTTGCTTCTAGATAAGATCAAGCGCGAAGCTGTCATCACTTCATTGGCTGTTACTCGTGGTGTATATTTCAGAACAAGGGAATAAATTGTCTGACCAGCCAGTAGGGTATATTCAGCATAAAGACCTTCTTTATCCGTTTGAAAGACCAATTCATCAACTGAAATGGGATAGTCAACGGTTGCTGAAAAACAAGGGTCCAATTTATCTAGAGAGATTTTAATAACATTGCCGACACCCATTTTTTGAGGATTCAAACGATTTGCTTTTGCCAGTTGATTCGCGTGAGCTCCAGATCCGGTAAACCATGAGCTGATTCGCCAAAGTGTTTCGCCGTGTGAGCCTCCATAAGTAACGATATGTTTCCATCCATCGTTTTCTAGGGAGTCTTTGGGAAAGAGTGTTTTAATAGCTAAGGTTTTACCCATACAACTCAAACTATCCCACGGCATCCTGTAAACCGGTGTGGATGAGCGGAAGCCTTTTTTTATTAAATACCGTTTGTTGTTTTTATATGTCGACTCAACATATTGATCCATCGATGCCTGACAGCCATTTTCAGGTTTTGATGCGATTTCGATATAAATTTCTCGCTGATGTAAAAGAACTGTCAAGGTATTATCTATTTGAAAGACAAATGGACTAGAACTGCTCAGAATATTGCAAACCGAGAAAGAAAAGATAGCGATAACAATAATTAGCGTCTTACTCAGGGGTTGATCAGCCACTCCCGAAAAACCTCTCCGGAATCCTTGTTTTTCAAGATTATTTTTTCAATTAAACAAAACTCTTGAAGGTATGGTCCGTCCTGTTTTACTCCCATACGTAGCGTAAATTCCAAGATCAGCAGTTTGTCCTGACCTCTCCATATTTTTGCCTCTTCGCGATCAATTGAAAAATCGGATTTCCTCAAGAAAAACATGCTGGAACGATGCTGAAATTGTATATCCGAATCAGGAACATAGGTTTGAGGTGGAAATGGAAATGTTCTGGGATTCATCATAATGTTTTCAAACTGTGCCAAGTCGGCATTATAACGGCCAAGCTGCAGGGGAAGTTGAAAAAAAGCTGAACATTCAGAAATATACAAAAGATTTTTGTTCAATGTTCTTGGTAAAAAACGAATCCGCGTATTACTGCCACCAAACAAAGCGCCATAACGTTTTTCAAGTTCATCCATTAGTTCTGTAAAATGTTGATTTTCAGCATTGTTGACACGGTTTTCATATTCACTGGTCGTTTCAAATTCATCTTTGGCCGGCGCAGAAAATGGTTTGATATCACGAATATACTGGATAACTTTTAAAAACGCTTTTCCTTCTTCATTTAAACGAGGCAGCGAGTACTGTTCGTGAGCGACCAAATGATGGGGAGTCAAAGGCGACGCTTCACGCGTAGCTGAATATGAGATTTGGTCGATATTACAAGTAACAGATTTTAGAATCCCCGGCAGACCTCCAAAATCTATTGTAAAACAAAACGGTTGAGTTTCCATCGATATGAGATTCTCAATATCAACTTTCTTTGTATATCCAGATCGATTTTTGAGTTGAAAAGTGAATGTCAGGGTAACTTTCGATGCCGTGCGCATAGCGTTGTTCTGTACGGTTCCTCGAACTTCTACTTCCCGTACATTACCAAACCCGTCATCAACCGGAGCATGTTTGTAATTTACTTCGATATTCCGCCTAGCTACTGTCTCTGCTGTCACAGGAAGTTGGCAGAAAAGGGTGAATATCAACCCAATAACGAAAACAAAATAACTGTGTTTTTCACATTTCATTAGCAGTCTCCCTCCCAGCGTATACCCTATAGAACTCATTTTGTCTGGTCAATATGCCAGGATATTACCCAGCACATTTACAGCACCGATCCGGGAAATGCGTCAGACGCTCCGCTCCAGTGACAGTGATATGCCAGGTGTTTTCGATTCCGACAGCGCCGATGCCTGTAAAAACGGCTTTAGGTTCCATAGCAACGACAGCGTGTTCGGGAATCAGCGTTTTGAATCGCGGAGCAAAAACCGGCAACTCATCGAGTTCGAGTCCTACCCCATGAGCTATAAATCCAGCTCGATCATCGTCTGGACCCATAAAAACATTTGCCAGACCAATATCACTAACATGGTTAGTTGCGATTTCATAAGGCCGGCTACACGGCATTCCCGCTTTTAAATTTTCGACGACGGTTTTCTGTATATCCAGACAAGCCGAATGGGCTTCAGCAAGTGAGTCCGGTAGGTCTCCAAGACAATAAACCCTTGTAGCATCTGCAATATATCCAGATATCCCTGAAACAAGATCGACAAATACTGGTTCACCTGCTTCAAGTTGTTTCCAACCTGCCCCTTTCGGCGCTGCTCGATACAGTCCTGGTCCGGATACCGGTCCATCAAACGCCCCTCTGACCGCTGCGTTGGCTCCGAAAAGAACAGCGCCAAAATGTATTGCACTGTTATAAGCACGGACAGGTATCGTTCCCTGATGACCGGCAAGTCGACATTCATACTCAATTCGAGATGCCAGTTCGAGCTCTGTCATACCTTTCTTGAGCCAAGCTCCAATCCTATCGAAAATCCTATCCAACAATCGACAGGATTGTTGGATCATTTGAACTTCCCAGAGACTTTTTGCCGACCGTAACTGGCGAATAGGTAAAGATATATCCTCCCACTTAGCTGACGGCAGGGATGATTCCATTTTTTTGAACAGTTTAAGAGGCAAGACATCCATTTCAATGCCGTAACTCAAGGTCTCATTATAGTTGAAATTATTTGCGATATCGCTTGGAGAATTGAATGGCTGAATCCGTTTAATATCAGTTTCGAGGCGCGCACGCGGCAAATATTTCCTTACGTATAAAATTGAGCCGGAATCCCGTGGAACAATGAGATGTGCATTTTGTGCGGTTCCAGAGAAATAGAAGACATCGGGCTGGTGTGTTATCCATGCAAAATGACAGTCTTTCGAAACAAGTATTTCTCGAAGTTTCTGCCTTCGTTCCTTGAGCTCACTTGCAGGACAGGTTGCATCGGAACGCATACACACCACCAGAATCACTCCATTATTTGAAGGTTAAATGGAAAAACGAAAAACCCGTCTCGCCGATTTTTAAGCGCCTCAAATGAGGTTATTCATCTTCTTCAATGGCTTCTTCACTGTCCTCGCCGCTATCGTCAAATTCACTTTCAACACCCAGGAAGACACATACGCCATCATGCATTTTTTTCAAAGCTTGTTTTTGATTGGTAAGTTTTGTGATTCGTTCTTTTACCAATGCAAGTTCTTCTTCAATTTTCAATGTAATAGATTCAATTTCTCTTTTTGTTTGGTCGTATACCTGTTGATAGAAGGCCTTTTGGTCATTCGTCAAATTTGTCATTGCTGCGATCTCCTTTCCTAATCCACTTACAGTATATCGTAATCATGCTTTACTTTGAAAGATTATTTACTTTTAAAAGGTATCACTAAGTTTAGATGAGTCTTAATTGGGACATTATCGTGTGTTCCTGGTTGAAATGTCCATTTTTTAACTGCATCTTCAGCCGCTTTTACGCATCCGCTTATTTTCAATTGGTCGCTGCTAACTGACAGTGTTTCGACATTGAGCACTTCCCCGGTTTCTGAGACCAGCACTTTCAACGTAATACGCCCGTCAACTCCCATCTGTCTTGCTGCGCGTGGCATTTCAGGAGTGACTTTTGTCAATGGTTCAGGTTTAACATCAGGATGCTGGATATAGGCTCCTTCTTGTATAGGAGTCTGTGTTGGTGTCGGCGTTGTTGTTGGTGTCGGCGTCTCGGTTGGAACGGGTGTGTCGGTCGGCAATGGGGTTTCTGTTGGAGTTGGAGGGGCAACAGGAGTATCTCGAGTGACAGGGACAGTAGGCAAAGGTGTCGGGGTATCGGTTGGAGTTGGAGAAGGTGTTTCTGTGAAAAGAGCTTCAGTTGCCGCTGTTTCTTCAGCAATCGCAGTTGCTTCGTGATCGACAGTAGGCGTAGGCAAAACCGCAGGAATTGGTGTGGTTTCTTTTTTGCCTCCTGAAAAAATCAGAATCAGAATAATGATAATTATTATTCCTGCTCCACCGGCAATAAAGGGCAATTTTTTGCGATCGAAGGCAGAGGTTTTAGACGGTTTCAGAAAATCATCATCGATTATAATCTCTGAAGGCTCTTTTTTATCCTCTATAATCGGCTCTTCAGATTCCACTTGTACCGGCGGTTTAGTTCTTCCCGGACGTTTCCGACCTTTCTGTCGTTTGGGCGGCGAATCTGTAGATGCTGCTGAAGGAACCAAATGCTTATCACCTGACTCCGGTTCGCTTTTAAATTCTTCCGGCTCCGTATCGACGGGGATTGGTTCCGGTGGTTGGGCTTCCTCTGCTGCCGACGCCTCTGCTTCAACTTGTTTGCTTTCAACAGAAACCGGCTCTTCAACTGTAACAGGTTCCTCCGCTTCACTTAGTGTTTTTGTCGGAGGTTGCGTGTCGCTTAAAATTGCTGATGCTGGGGTCTTGGCGAGTTCCAAAGCAAATGGATCGACAGTTTCAAACGTGTCATCCAAAAGCTCAGGCATTTCTTCTTTAATTTCATCTTTGAAAAGAGCGCGCATAAAGAAACCAAGATCCATGAGTTTTTTAGAGGGCTTTTCAATATGTAGAAACCGATCGAGATCTTCTCTCATCTCATCCGCAGTCTGATATCGATTGTTGGGATCTTTATCCATCGCTTTTTGGACAATTGCATCCAATTTAGAGGAAATCCGAGCATTTAAAGCGGAGGGTGGAGGTGGATTCCAATCTCTGACTTTTTGTAAAATAGCCATTTCGTTATCTGCGATAAACACGCGTTTTCCAGTCAACATTTCATATAAGAGCGTTCCGACCGAGAAGATGTCCGATCGTCTATCGACAGGTTGCCCCCAAGCTTGTTCCGGCGACATATAAAGAATTTTCCCTTTGAGCGCTCCTGTCAAAGTCACTGAATTTTTAGCGGCTGCCTTTGCGATACCGAAATCAACCAACTTGACTTCACCCTCATAAGATATCAAGACATTTTGAGGACTGACGTCTCGGTGAACAATATTTAAATTCTCGTTGTTGAAACCTTTTTTCCTATGAGCATAATTCAATCCGGACAACAATTTCATGGCGATGAGCGCTGCTTGAGACACGGCAAGATGTTTCTTTTCCTTTCTGGCTAACCGCATTATGGTGCGCAAATCTTTACCGGCTATATACTCCATAGCCAGAAAGTAGTCGCCTTTTGTTTCACCAAGCTCATAAATCTGAGCAATATTAGGATGTGTCAACTGAGCTGCGACTATGCCCTCATCAATAAACATGGTGATAAAGTCTTCGTTTTCGGACAGACTGGGTAATATTCGTTTCAGAGCAACAATTTTTTCGAATCCTTCCGGGCCAACCTGCTTTGCTTTCCACAGTTCAGCCATTCCACCAACAGCTATTTTCTCAATCAGATTATATTTTCCAAACCACAATTCACCATCTTGTTCAGCGTCAGGAACAACCGGCTCCGACGTGACTGGCGCCTCTTCGGGTGGGCTCTCAACTTTATCTGAAGATGTGTCAAGGGTCGGTTTCGCCTTTTCATCACCGTCCTTATCGAATATAGCAATGGCTTCATCGATGATTTTATCTAGTTGTTCTTTGTCGACAGCCTTTTCCGGCTCAGTCTCAAATGCATCAACGATTTTCTTGATGGATTCATCCGGATCAGAAGCCGGCCGCGATGCTTGGTCCTCAGTAAATTCAATCTCACCCAAACTTTCATCTAGACTGATTTCTTCAACAATCTGTTCTTCTTGAGTTTGTGGAGGTTCTTCCAATTCGAGATCAGGCAAAACATCGAACTCTTCTTCCTGTCGAACGCGAACTTCCTGCTGTTCTTCAATGCCAGGAGGTTCTGGAGATATTTCTGGAACTGGGGGCTGCACAGGTTCTGGAATCTTTTCCGGAGCGGGTTTTGAAGTCGTTTTACTTTTACCAATTTCCACCATTAGACCTGACAAAGTCGATTCCAAGATGTCATCTAAATTATCTGGTTCAACTGTTGTTTTTGAGGTCTTTGTGGAGGTTTTCTCTTTTTCTGGCGGTTTATTGAGTAAATTATTCAGCGTCTCATCCAACATAGAGGCAAATTCACCGTCCACTTTTTTTAGATCTCTGCCAGTGGGAGTTTTAATTTCCTTTGTTTCACTCGAGCTTTCATCAGAAACCATTTCTATGCCAAGGTGCTCACGGATCTTTGCCAAAAGCTCTTCATAGTTGAATGGTTTTAAAATATAATCATCCGCAAGGTAATCTTTCATTGCTTGGCGTTTGTACTTATAGCTTTTGTAAACGCTTGTCGTGATAAGCACCGGGGTGTGGCGACCGGTATCTGAATGTTTCATTGCCTTGCAAACTTCGAAACCATGCAATTTGGGGAGCATTGCCGACAAAAGGACAAGGTCGGGATGTTCTTCAGAAAATTTTTCCAGGGCGTCAAGGCCGTCAAAAGCTTTAACGACTTCAAATCCTGCCTGGCTGAGGAAGTCCTCAGTGGCATTCATCTTTGATACCTCATAATCAACGAGAAGAATCTTTTTGCCGGTTGATCCTGTCATTTCCGCCTCACTTATAATATGTGTTATCACTAGCGCATAACAATTCTAAGCACTAAACTATATAACATCTCACTTAAATTGAGTCAATCCATAAACAATCAAAGGGTTTAATCCGTGATCAGTTGCTTTGATAGTGATGACGGCTCGATGCTATGATATTACACTCCTTTCTTCAAAAATGTTACAAGCAAATACGTTTTCAGGACGGGTGCAAATGGTCACTGACAGAAAACAAAATGGTTGATTAGGATCTTCATGAAAAGTGTTGCAAAAATCCGTTAATCATTTTATTAAAATCTGCCTCTGCAACATTGTTGAGGCTTTGTGTTCGTTTCAGTATAGTAAAAACAGATTGTTTTTAAGTGTCTATGACATAGCGTTTCAGAGTGTTAAAAGAAAAATATGATGGGGGGCCCGATAATGGTGGAAACAATTCGATGGGATGGTAAGACGTTATGGGTTTTAGATCAGACAAAGTTGCCGGCAGATGTTCAGTATGTTCCATGTGATACGGTCGAAGCGGTTGCTGAATGTATCCGAAACATGCGTGTAAGAGGAGCTCCAGCTATTGGTGTAACGGCGGCGTACGGTATGTTGTTGGCTCTTCGCACTGGGCTTGACACAGATGTAACTGATTTAAACGAATGGATGTCGCAGAAAGCGTCTATGTTAAATTCCACCCGGCCTACAGCAGTAAACCTTATGTGGGCAACAGATTATATTTTGAAAGAAATTCGTCATATTTCTGTTCATCAATGGAATTCGCATGTTGAGCTGGTCGCGGCACAGATTTATGCGGATGACATAGAAAGTTGCCGCCAAATTGGTCGTTTTGCTGCACCGTATATTCCTGAAAAAGCGACAATTCTGACACATTGCAATGCTGGAGCTCTTGCAACAGCCGGCTATGGCACCGCATTAGGGGTGATTCGGACTGCTGTCGAGGATCAAAAACAGATAAAAGTCTTTGCTGATGAGACGAGGCCGTTGTTACAAGGGGCGCGGCTGACAGCCTGGGAACTTATGGAAGACAATATCGATGTCACACTGATCACTGACAATATGGCCGCATATTTTATGAATCGAGGTGAAATCGATCTTGTCGTTGTCGGCGCTGATCGAATTGCCGCCAATGGTGATACAGCAAATAAAATCGGCACATTTTCGGTTGCATTAGCGGCGAAATACCACAATATCCCGTTTTACGTGGCTGCTCCTATCAATACTATTGACAGATCATGTTCCACAGGGAAGGGTATTCCTATTGAAGAACGAAGCTGCGAAGAAGTAACCAATCTCACCCATGTTCGAACAGCTCCTATTGGTGTCAAATGTCGAAATCCTGCTTTCGATGTGACTCCAGCAGCTTTGATAACGGCAATTTTTACGGATAAGGGCGCGATTGAACCTGATTTTCGTAAAACTATAGCTGAACTTTTTATCAATTAAGATTCAATGCCGTGACAAGGCTTTCAGCAAATTCTTCTATGTCGTGTTGTGGTACGGTGCGTAAATCCAGAACAACCATATCTTTTTGAATCCTAGAAATGATAGGCGGTTCAGAAAATCTCAGCCTTGCAGATAACGTCGTCGCAGAGCAAATTTTTGATTGTATCGACACAACCCAAGTTTGAAGCTGTGTTTGTGGCAATGCGCCCCCGCCAACCGGAGATATATCCTTCAAAAGGGAGATGTCCCAGTGTTCTGGGATTCGATTTTTAATCTTTTTCAATAATAATTTGGCACGGGCAGCTATTTGGCTCTCTGCTTGACAAAGCGCTTGGATACCGGGAATTCGGTCTTGTACTATTTCCGGCTGAAGATATAATTTGAGAGTGGCGTCAAGGGCTGCCAGAGTCATTTTATCTATTCGAAGAGCTCTAGCTAGAGGATGCGACGCCATTTTAGCAATCAGATCTTTTCGTCCCAAAATAATGCCTGCTTGAGGACCTCCTAGAAGTTTGTCTCCTGAAAAAGTTAAAACATCGATACCTAATTCAAGCAGGTCCTTCACTAAAGGAGATGACCATCCATAAGATTCACCGGGATAAAAATTTCCGCTTCCGAGGTCATACATGACAGGGATTTGGTGATTCTTACCGAGTATCACTAATTCTTGAAGAGGGACTTTAGCAGTGAAGCCAACGATGGCGTAATTAGAAGCGCTCGCTTTTAATATCAAGCCGGTTCGTTCATTCAAAGCGCTTTTAAAGTCACGTAGATGAGTGCGATTGGTTGTGCCGACCTCTTTGAGAATGGCGCCACTGGATTCCATTACTTCGGGAATTCTAAATCCGCCGCCAATTTCTATCAATTCACCTCGTGAAACGATAACCTCTTTGTCTCTAGCTATAACAGCAAGAGCCAAAAGAACAGCGCCGGCATTATTGTTCACAACCAACGAAGCTTCACAACCAGTCAGTATTCGCAATGTAGATGCCAGATGATCTGACCGATGTCCACGTTTGCCGGTCGCCAAATCCAGCTCTAAATTACAATACCCAACTGCGGCTTCAACTGCTGCCCTTAACGCTTCCTTCGCCATCGGAGCTCGACCTAAGTTGGTGTGCAGAACAGTTCCTGTTGCGTTGAAAACGGGTTTGATATGAGACTTCAGCGCTTTTTGAATTGTCGATAAGGTATTTTGGGCCAAACACTCCGGAGACAAATCAGTTTTCGTCGTTGTGGAGATGGATTGCCGTATATTTTCTAGAACCGTACGAAGTGAATCTCTGACCAATGTCCGACCATGCTCTTGGATCATGGGTTCAAAAATAGTGTTTTCCAGCAATTCATTTATTGAAGGGATTTCCCTGTGTTTCATCGCAAAATTCTCCATACAAAAAAGCCTTAATGTAGGATAATATATGTTAATTCAGCTTTCAATGATCCGATAACAACCAAGTTAAACCGAGACGTTTATTTTAGTTGGATTAAGAGTTATCGAAATAAAAAATCGAAAACGTTGGCAAATTCGTTTCTCTAAAATGAGAAGATATTGACGAATGATTATTTCAATGTTAAATTTCTATTGGATTTAGAGGTTAATATGAAGAAGTCGGATAATAAATCAATCATCTCGCGTCTCGGGCTATTTGACAGATACAATCTTGTCTTTATTTTATCATCGATCATGCCGCTGACAGTATTAGTATTTATCAGTCACAAATACGTATTTCCATCTTTAGAGAAAAGTGGCCAGGATCAAATGATTATATGGATACAGGCCTTACTTTATTTAATTGTCATTCTAGTGATTTTGGCCTTCTTTGTATCTCGCACCGCTACGAGCGAGACGGTTGAAAAATTATATTCCAACAACGAAAAATTGAAACATATTTTCGTTATTTCAGAATCGTTGAGTCGGGAGTCATATTTGGATGTTCTGCTTGATTCGATAGTCAAGCGTGCTGTTGAGTTAACGAATGCATCTGCAGGTTTGGTTCTGATGAAGCGGGAAGACGACAATCAGTTGGAATTCAAGGTGACAAGGGGAATCGGCACAATCAGTGTGAATGCCGTATCAATTGACACGGGTGTTGCCGGTTGGGTTTTCAAGAATCAAAAAGTCGCTTTGATCAACGATGTTTATTCTGATGATCGCTATCAACCGGAGTATGATATTTTTCCTGGCTTTGACACTGCGTCTATTCTAGCGGTTCCGTTGTCCGGAGCGGGACACGTGTTTGGCGTGCTCGAGATGCTAAAGACGAAGAACAATCCAGGTTTTACTGAGGATGATGCTAACTTATTGAAATCGCTGGCGGGACAGACAACAATTTTCATTCAAAATGTAAGATATCGGGAAGAGCAGCTCAATTATTTTACTCATATGACAGAGTTGCTTTTAACAGCTCTCGAGGGAACTCGACAGATTTGGCCGGGTCATTTATCAAACACCGCCCGGTATGCCAATTTGCTAGCTCGTCAATTGAATATATCTGAAAGCGACTTAAAAAACCTTCATTATGCGTCGCTTCTTCATGATATTGGTTTTTTGAAAATCAATCTTCAGGAAGGTCCGCCAAGAAAGCTTATCGAACTACACCCTACGATTGGTTATGAGATGATCAAGCCGATCACATTATGGAAAGCTGTTGCTCCGCTTATCCGTTATCACCATGAACGTTATGATGGAAAAGGGTATCCTGGGGAATTGGCGGGAGACAACATACCTTTAGGGGCTAGAGTTTTGGCGGTTGCAGAGGCTTTAGATGTTATTTGCAATCCAAAGTCCTATCGAAAAGAGGCGCTGGACATTAAAAATGCGTTTAACGAGATTCAAGCTTATGCCGGAACACAATTTGATCCAGTTGTTGTGGATGCTCTTGAAAACATAATTAAATCGGGTCTCATCTGATATAAATCGTGTGTTCTAAAAGACAATTATTTGATCTTTTTGACTGTCTTTGTTGACTTTCAGATCATTTCAGTACTAAAATTCAATCGTTGTAAGTGAACGGCGCTGAAACTACGATAGATACTTTGCGGTTTCAGCGGTGGCTTTTTTAACCTGGTTTACGGAGGAACGTTGTGAGCGATCGACGTGTTGTTGTTACAGGAATAGGTGTGTTGTGTTCTCTTGGCGAAGGGATAGACGTTGTCTGGCCGAATATTTTGGATGGACGCATAGGTTACGATCTGATTACGAAATTTGATACGGAAGGGTATTCTTCAAAGATTGCCAGCGAAGTAAACGGATTTGACTCATCGAAATATATGAGTGCGAAAGAGAGCAAAAAGACGGATGTTTTTATTCAATTCGCCCTTGCAGCGGCGCAAATGGCAGTGGATGACGCTGGTTTGAATATCGAATCGCTCCAACCTGAGCGGTTTGGTGTCAATATCGGTTCAGGTATTGGCGGTATCAATGAAATTTGTAACCAGCAGGTTGTTTTGATGGAAAAGGGTCCCAAACGAGTTTCACCGTTTTTTATTCCGAATTCGATTGTCAACCTGGCTTCCGGGCATGTGTCGATCAGATTCAATGCTAAAGGCCCGAATAGCTCTGTCTGTACAGCATGTGCAACAGGGACGCATGCGATAGGGGATTCTTTTGAGTATATCCGTAGAGGAGCTGCAGATATTATGATAGCTGGAGGAACCGAAGCTGCGGTAATGCCATTAGCCGTAGCTGGGTTTTGTTCAATGCGTGCGTTGAGTGTTCGAAATGATGAACCGAAAAAAGCTAGCAGGCCGTTCGATAAAAACCGGGATGGTTTTATTATCGGCGAGGGGTCGGCTTGTGTGATTATAGAGGAGGAGACGCATGCGCTGAAAAGAGGCGCTAAAATTTATTGTGAATTGCTTGGGTACGGCATGTCAGGTGACGCTTACCATTTGTCTCATCCGGCGCCGGAAGGCGAGGGTGCAGCTAGAGCAATGCAGGCAGCATTGGATGATGCACGTCTGAATCCGGAGCAGATTCAGTATATCAATGCACATGGAACCTCGACACCGTTGAATGATAAGTTCGAAACAATGGCCATTCATACAGTCTTTAAAAAACATGAAGCAGCGCTCGTTGTGAACTCAACCAAGTCTTTGGTCGGCCACTTGCTGGGCGCCGCCGGAGCCCTGGAATTTGCTATTGTGGCTAAATCTATCGCAGACGGTAAAGTCCATGGAACAATGAATTATGAAGAGCCGGACCCTGAATGTAATCTGACAGATGTCGTGCCAAACGAAGCGCGAGATATGGATATTGTTTACGCTTTGTCCAATTCGTTTGGCTTTGGAGGCACAAACGGTTGCCTGGCAATTGGTAAATACAGGAAATAAACAGGCTGTCTAAATCCAAAATTGAAAGTTGAAGGAAAAAAGATAAATGACGCTCGAGAAATTTAAATATAAAAATTCTCGTGATATGCCTGACAATTTCCCGACAAAGAAGGATATGGATTTCCAGCGTCAAATAGGAACTCTCATCGAAAAAATACAGAAGTCTAGAGAAGCCGGCAACATGGAAAATGCAAGAGATTTCTGTCTTGAATGGCTCAGGATGGAACCTGATTCAGAACGAGCAAGCGAAATTTTATCCATCATCGATACAGCTCTTAAACAAAAACATGAAAATTCGGTTGCCATCAGTCGAAGTAAATATTTAATCCAAATGAAACAGTTTACTGAAGCGATGAACCTGTTGACATCTTTACCAAGCGACGGTGACCATGTTGAAGAATCCCAAGAATTGATTGAACTGATCGATGCGGAAATCAAGCAGCAAAAAATCGAACAGAAGTATATTGGTATTTTAGATGAGATATCACGATTGCTTGACAACAGAGCGTTTGAAGAAGCCTTACATCGTCTTGAAAGTGAAGAAATAAATGATACCAATGAAAAAAGAATTCTCAAACGTAAAATAAATACAGCAATCGAATTCCACCGAACCGAACAAGACCTAAAAAATCGACTTCTGGATTCTCTCGTTCATAATAACCTGGAAAAAGCTCGAGTATGGTTGGGGATGATAGCGGAGTTGAATCCTGCAACTGAAATTTTTGACGAGTTGAAAAAAAAGTTAGATCCTGAAATTTATCAAAACTTGACTCGAGGAATGACTTTGGCGTAAACTAGTTATCCAAAACGCACTTAACCAACATCTAGTTCTAAAGACTCGTAGAAAGGCCGATAATCATGAAAGAGCTTGTAGAAAGAATCATCAAGGAAATCGTAGACAACCCGGACAAAGTTCAAGTCGAAGAAATCAAAGGGGAAATGACAACAATCCTGGAAGTGAGCGTTGCACCATCCGATATGGGCAAAGTGATCGGAAGAGAAGGCAGAACGGCGAAGGCAATTAGAACTATCTTAAATGCGGCCGGAATGAGAATTAATAGGAGGATTGAATATGAAATTATCGACACGGAGGATGCAAAAAAATAGCTTTCTTTTGCAAAAGACTCGTCCCCAAAATGATCTCAATGAATTGAGAAAAAAACGTATCTTTTTGTTGGGAACACTGTCAATGCTCCTATGCTTTGTCTATCTTTCGAGTTTCGATGTTTTAGCGGCAGATTATTATGACAAAGACATATTCTTTGATTGTTTTGCCGATTTTTTTCAACAAAATGATTATCTCTGTGAATGGGATTTTGAGCGTCTTGATCTAGGTTTATCTTGGACCCAATTGGCGGAACAATCTCGTTCACGATGGTCAAGTCAGGCAGGACGATCTCCAGTGATCCAAATGGCAGGATATATGGATACGGATATCAGTTATTATAAGGGTGGAGAGTTGTGGATGCTCGCATGGGTGGATGACCCTGATGGTGATATTGAGACTGTCGAGATTTATTTTGAGGGATTGCCGACAGGCGTATTTCTTCAAGATGACGGCCAAAGCGGTGATTTTGGGAAAGGTGACGGATTATACGGAATTAAAATTCCCATAGCTGAAAAAAGAGTGAACCCGCTCACCTGTGTTCTGGAGCTTAAAGCCACTGATTCAATGGGAAACACATCTGATTTGTGGCCATATTTAACGATTGCGAATTAATCAAACAGATCACTTTCATCTAGAATCTGATTTTATTAGATTTCTCTATATAGTAAAAATAATAGACCCAACCTGGATTGGCTGGGTCTATGTTGAAATCACGTTTAATAGGTTGTTTTTCCGCTACTTGGCAAGTCCATTGAAGAATGGATTACACATAACAGAATGGTATCATGCCTCCACCCTGATGTACGTTGATGATCAGAGAGTCAGAAACTCGAACAATTCCACCGCCAAATTTTCCATTGAATGCAAAGAAATTGATGTTGATATTTTTTCCCTTCCATTCAAGCCCAGGTGTGAACTGTGGATAATCGCCTCTGGGCACATATGCCAATTCCTGGACAACCCAGCTTTCACCGGTAGCGATTTGTTCAAGAACCTTATCCCATTCCGCTTGTGTAACCACTGGGCCAATTGTAACACCAAATCCGCCATATCCGGCATTGGGTTTTAAAACAAACTTGTCTTTATTGGCTCTGACAAAAGGATACAAATCCACTTCACGGTCGCCGTAATTTGTCTTCGATTCTTTCATAAATCGTGTCCATGGAATTGTTTCTCTGATTGTTTTGATTTCGTCTTTAGTAAATAGATGCTGTGATTTTTGATCTGTCATAAACCACAAAACACTTTTCAACCCGCCAACTCGCGATGAAAAAGGATTGATGAAACAAATATTTTTGTCTCTAAACGCATCTAAAACCGGTTTTGATCGCTCAAGATCACCTGTAAAATCTCTGATGTCGTCGCGAAAAACCACATGAACCGGTTTGCCATCCATGCGAAGTGTTTTACCGTCGTATTCCGCTTCTCGAGGATCCCAGAAAAATGACTGAATGCCAGGCTGACTATTCAAATAAGATGCAACCAATTCAAGATCATATCGTACAGTTGTATTCCAATCAGTAGCGACGGCTACCGTAAATTCTTTCGGCCCACCTACTTCCTGATTTTTCTGTCGGATCATTTGGGTAAAATTCGGCAGCAAGGGACTGTATTCAGCATTATGTTTCTTGATGAATTCTTGAATAATCGGTATTTCCTGAAGAAGTTCGATAAGCTTATCATGCCAACCGATACCGCAGGGACTGTCTGTGTTGAATTCCAAAAATTTTAAACCTTGCTCACTGAGAAAAGCATCCAGACGACCGTTAATGACACGGCGCGGATAACCGGGATCGATCCGGGCCAATTCTCTGTCTAGAGCCGGCATCTCAAAGTATTGCTCCATTTCAGGATCGGCAAAAAATAAATCACCGACTTTTTCAATGCAATCCATAATGGTATCAGTGATTTTGGCCAAATGTCCTTTTATGCGTTTTTCAACAAACAATGGCTTTAAAAATGTCGGGAAAGGTTTGCCGGACATGGTGAAGTTTGCTGCCAGCAACTTCTCGTTCAGCTCTTCCATTTGTTCCTTCGCATTCGGCTGCTGAGAAGCCTCCAGAAGGTTTTTGAAACTGGATTCAATTTGGTTTAGATAAACTTGATCAATCATCGTGATGCTACTCCTTTCTTCCTGAGCCCGTAAATACCGGGGAATTCGTATATTTATCAATATGTGCTAAGCTTTGCAAGATAGAATTTCATCAATACTTTTCTTCACTTGAAAGGCCATCGATTCAATCCCAAAATTTTCATAATGTGAGCAAAGATCCCCTACCTTGCAAATTCACAAGCTTCCTTTAAACTATTGTCCGCTCTTGTCGAGCTGACGGTAATTATGAATACTATTCCCAAAATCCCTTTAAAAACGAAATTATTTCCAATAGGTGTTGTCTTGATCTGTGTGATGATTCAGTGGCTGTTTATGGCGGATTGTCCGAAATGGGCAATCGTTGTTTTTGGAGTTGTCACACTAGTTATACTCTTTTCAAATAGAAATATTTGGAGTTTTCCTGAAACAGGTCGGAAAAATCGAAATAGCTGGTTGCCTTGGCTGTTATGGATAACAGCTATACTCATACGAATGCATTATGTCGTCTTACATTACTCTATTCAGGATCTTTCAGCCCGATTTACCGTGACCGCAATTGAAATCAGTCGAGGTAATCCGGTATTTCCGTTTATTCCACAGTATGAATATGACGAATCCCTGGTCTCCTGGTTTTTTGCCCCGTTTCTGCTCTTGCTTGGCCACGCATGGCTCACTGTCAAAATGATATCGATAATATTAAGCACATCTCTAGTGCCTACAAGTTTTTATTACGTTAGAAGAATCATCGATACTCGAGCGGCGTTTCTGGTATCACTGGCAGTCATGTCAAGCCACTTTTTTCACTATACAGATCCAATGGTCGACATGAGTCGTTTTTCATTAGTCACTGTTTTTATTCTTCTGTCACTGATCAGCCTTGACCATGTTTTTTCTTCTGATAAACCCTATGTTTGGAGCGTTTTTGCCGGGTTGTTAACCGTTTTGCCTGCTTACATTCATTCGATCGGTCGAGTAAATCTGGCTATTGTAATTGTTTTCATTGCTTCACGATTTATACAAAACAAGCAAAATTTACGTTTGAGTAAAATAAAAACACGTATTTACCTAGCCAGTTGCATCGCTATATTCCTATTGATTCCTTTAATGTTATTCATTTGGAAAACTCCCGGCTATTTAGATTTTAAAAGAAGGCAAATTTATGGGTTTCATGAATCGTTTCCATTTTCATGGGCTGGTCTGTATCAGAGTTTTTATGATGTTTTAACAAGTTTTCACTATAAAAGTGGACGACACATGTTTTTTTCACCTGACCAACCTCTTCTTCAACCGATTATTGCTGTTGGTGTGATAGGTGGTTTATGGCTTCTAATTAAAAATATCCGTCGACCCCACTTTGCAACCTTATTGTGTGCGGTTTTTCTGCTCACAGTTTCATTGGCTTTTATCACACCAGGTCACTGGAGATGTCTATATTTTTCCCCTTCTATTGCTATGCTGACAATTGTTGCCGGTATTTTTTATTATTGGTGTATAGAAAAACTTGTCGGGGTGAAAAAAAATAAAATAGCGGCAAGCCTGTTGATTGTTATCAGCTTTATAATAGTGATCGCCCAAATCCCCAGATTTTTTAAACAGCCTTTCCCCCCGCCTGAACTGAATGTTAGCACGCTCTTATATAAGGATTTATCCGAAGCTCCGGATGTGCCGCATTTTATCTCTGGGTCAATACCGGAAATATTGCCTGGCTTCGCAATTTGTGACCTGATCGGTTCTGCTTGGTTAACGGAATATGCGGTTTTGTATTTCGAGCCTGTTCACTTGAAAACGCAGAGGGGTATTATATGGGATTCTTCTGAAGAATTATTTGAATATGAGGAAATCCGATTGGTTTTGACTCAGGAAGACACGAATCATATTCCGGTTCTGGAGAATATATTCGGACCTTTTGACCTATCAGAATTACCGAACAGTTCATTGATCTTAGGTGTAGTAAAGAAACAGTAATGAAAGATATTTGGAAAAATACACAGTTGTTTACGGATGTTTCCAAAGCTTTATCTGAAGATATCGATAGGCTGTTGATAGCTGGGTTGGTGGGATCCGCTGGGGCGTCATTGGTGGCCAGCCTAGTCAATCAATTAGAGCGATCGGCTGTTATAGTTGTCAAGGATGGAAACGAAGCGCGTCAATGGCTAAAGGATTTAAAATTTTTTCTTTCTGAACCGGGAAGAGAAATCCTATCTGATGAACGGAGTTTTAGTGAGCCGGCTATAAGGGCTGAGTCAGCGGGGCGAGTGATTCTTTTTCCTGAACATCGAAAAACATCAGAAAATGATCAAGAATCGCCTTCGAGCTTTACTGCTTTTGCCCATGCATCATTACACAGTCTTCAACATCAAAAACTACCAATAGCCGTTATCCCTGCCTCATTTCTTGGAATTCATACCGGCAGCAGTAAGCAGTTCAAAGAATCCAGCAGTCATCTTCTTACAGGGATGGAAATCTCGATCAGAAGTATCATCGAATCATTGGCGGAAATGGGATATGAGCGTGTGTTCAGGGTGGAGTCACCCGGTGAATTCGCTCAAAGAGGAGGAATCCTTGATATCTTTATTCCTGTGTACACGTTTCCTGTGCGAATAGAATATTTTGGCAATGAAATACTATCGATTCGAGAATTTGATCCTCTTACCCAGCGATCAATATCCCGAGTGAATACCGTGCATTTGACGAATGTGGTTAAACAGGATCAAGAGATCGAAAGCGTTGTTTTTTATGATTCTTTATTGGATTGGTTTGAATCAGAGCCTGCAATATTCTGGATTGAGCCGGATTCGATTATCGAGGTGTTGCGCACTTACGATAGGCAGAAATTCCAGGATATCAATTGGCGTAATTTGCCAGGAAAGCCTTCAGTGATAGGAGGTATCGTTACTCATAGTCACAAGGAAGACACGGGATATTTTGAGATGCCTGTATCAGCTATTCCGGATTTTAATGGTGATTATCGAAGGCTGGTGCAGGATTTCAGGAAATGGGCTGCTGACAACTTTCAAATAACAGTTGTGTATTATCGTGAGTCACTTCGAAAGCTGGTAAATGAACGGCTGGCTTTTGATCAAGCAGATTATGATGACGCTTTGCCTGCGCAGCATGAAAAGCCTTATCGGTCAGGTAAAAACGGAAAATTGATCGAATTCTTACCCGGCGAATTATCTCGAGGTTTTTTGCTTCCACAAGCACAAATGATTTTTATCACTGAGCGGGATATCGTTGGATTGAAGCGAAAGCAATCTTGGCAGCGAAAGGAAGAATCAGAATTTGCGTTGTCGTTTCGGGATTTGAGTCCCGGTGATCTAGTTGTCCATGTGGACCATGGTATTGGCAGATACGATGGTTTGTATCGACTATCTGTAACTGGAAAAGAGCGGGATTTCCTGTTATTGCGCTATGCCGACGAGCAAAAATTGTATATTCCCGTCGACAAATTGTATCTTGTACAGCGATATCTTTCGTCTTCGAATACTGCTCCTCCATTAGACAGAATTGGAGGAACGGCATGGAAAACGAAAAAGAAAAAAGTTCATGAATCGGTATTGCGTTTAGCGGCTGAATTGTTGGATTTGTTTAGTCGAAGGGAGGTAGCGAAGGGGTTTCCTTTTCCGGCTGATGATTTGTGGCACCAAGAGTTCGATATGGGATTTGAATATGAAGAAACGCCGGATCAGTTGCAAGCGATACACCAGGTTAAAACGGATATGGAAAAAGCGAAGCCAATGGACAGAATTGTCTGTGGTGATGTCGGTTTCGGCAAGACGGAAGTGGCTATGAGAGCGGCATTTAAAGCGGCTTCAGGCGGAAAACAAGTTGCCGTATTGGCTCCGACGACGATTTTAACTCAACAGCACTTCCGTAGTTTTCAGAAGCGGTTTGAGAGATTCCCAATTAAAGTGGCAATGCTATCTAGATTTTTAACAGCCCGTGATAAAAAAAATGTACTAAAAGGAATAACTGACGGAACAGTTGATATCGTGATAGGAACGCATGCTCTTTTGGGGGCGGATGTTAATTTTAAAGACTTGGGATTATTGATCATCGATGAGGAACACCGTTTTGGTGTGCGCCACAAAGAGAAATTGAAAAAAATGAGAGCGAATATCGATGTGTTGACGTTGACCGCGACTCCGATCCCCAGAACAATGAATATGGCGCTTTTAGGCCTAAGAGAAATCAGTCTGATCAATACTCCACCTGATGAGAGACGGCCAATAAAAACGAAAATTGTCAAATTCGATCTCGCCCTTATCCGACAAGCTATTCTTGAAGAGATAAATAGAGGTGGGCAAGTTTATTTTGTGCACAATCGTGTTCAATCAATTGCCGTTGTTGCTGAGATGCTTACTAAACTTGTCCCTGAAGCGAAATTTGAGATCAGCCATGGGCAGATGAAGGAATCCGATCTGGAAAAAGTCATGTTGAGATTTCTTGAGAAAGAATTCGATGTGCTGATTTGTACGACGATCATTGAATCCGGCTTGGATATTCCTTCCGTCAATACGATTATTATCAACAGAGCTGACCAATTAGGCTTAGCACAATTATATCAATTACGAGGCCGTGTCGGGCGTGATCGCTATCAGGCTTATGCCTGGCTGATGATTCCTTCAACCGGAAAAATTGCCTCCAAAGCAATCCAAAGATTATCGGCGATACACCATGCGATCGAACTGGGCGCCGGGTTTGGCCTGGCAACTCAAGATCTTGATATTCGAGGGGCTGGTGATATTTTGGGTCCGAATCAACATGGTCATATTTCTGCTGTCGGGTTTGAAATGTACTGTCGCTTGATTCGGGAAGCTGTGAACGAAATAAGGGGTGAAGTGACTGTTGAATCTAGAGAATGTGATATAAGAATCCCGTGTGAAATGGCTATTCCAGAAGAGTATATAGAGAGGCCGGCTGCGCGCTTGGAAGTGTACAGGCGCTTCTCAAATGCCCGCGATACTGAACAAATTGACCAGATATTGCAAAATTTAAAGGATCAATACGGTGATCCTCCGGAAGCGGTGAAAACGATGGCATATATTGCCGGTATCCGAATTTGTGCAGATCGATTGTCGATATCTAAAATTGACTATAAATCCGATGCTGTCGTTGCCGTGTTCCGTGACTCTACACCACTGACCCCCGAGACTATTCTGGATTTGATTACGAATAAACCAAAGCTTTACCAGTTTATTCCTCCGCATAACTTGGTTATAAACATGCACAATCAGCAAGGAAATGACTTGGCTGGAAAGGCGCTTTATGCTTTGCAAAAAATATGTTTGTTGGTTTAACTGCCTGTTAATGATGGCTTTGATATCTATCGGATGCTCAAGTCCACAGAGGGACTTAACAGGAGATACCGCTTTGTGGATCGATGGTGAAGCAGTATCGGTTTCTGTTCTCAAAGAAAGGGTTGGAATAAAACTCAAAACTCTGGGAGTCTCCTGGGAGATTACTGAAGAAGATTTTGCCCGAATTATCGACGGATGCATTACCGATTTGATTGAGGAAAGAGTTATCAGAGCTCGAGCTGAAGAGATGGGAATAACGGCTACAAATATTTTAGAAGATTTCGATGATGGGACTGATTCTAACTATGGTGAGGGTTTTGAATTTATGGAGCACGCAGATATTGATTGGCTCAAACGCGTGCGTGAGAATCTTGAGCTGATCGAATTGTCCGAGCAGATCGCACTTGATTTATCGGGAAATATTGTTGCCACAGATGAGGAACTTCAGAGTGAATATGAAAAAAGAATCGAATTTTATATAATACCGGAAGTGCTGGAACATCAGGTCATCAAGGTGAACAACTCCGATCTGGCAAATGATATTCACAAGCAGTTGACACGAAAACGTTCATCATTTGAAAGCCTGGCGCAGAAGCATAGTTGTATACGAGGTGAGGGTGCGCTTGGAGAAGTGATTAGAAAAAGTGCGGGAGATTTTCCGGGTGAGCATGAAGAAGATGTGCTCGCATTGAAAGTAGGCCAGATTTCACCAGTGTTAATGTCAAGTGATGGCTATTATATTTACAAAATCAGTCGGAAATATCCCCAAGTAATTTTACCGCTTGAAAGTGTCGAAGAAAGGTTAACAAAAGAAATTATCATGGAAAAACGCTCAGAAATTTTCCGAAAATGGCTGGATAAAAATGTTAGAAAAACCAATATTCAATATGGAACACCTCTTCCATTCAGTGGAGATGAGCAATGATTCGATATTATAAATTGGCAGCTATTGTAATCATCACTTGCCTGTTATTTTTAGTTCCGAAATCTTTTTGTGCGCCGGAGGTCGTTGAAAAAATTGTTGCCAGGGTGGATCGGCATATTATTACTGAAACAGAATTAGAAGAAGCTGCCGAACCATCGATTGATCAAATTAGGCAAAATGTTTCTCCGCAAGACTGGGATCAGCGGATACAAGAGGTTCGAAGTAGAATCCTGAATCAGATGATCAATGAATATGTCATTATGCGTTATGCGCGGGATAACGATATCACTGTCAGTGAAGCTGAGATTGAATCCACGATATTGGAGCTTCGCCAGAGTGCAGGCATAACCAGTGATGAAGAGTTTTTAAGACAACTGGCGGCTGAGGGTATTACGCTTGACGAATTTAAGGACGTTTTAGAAAAGCAAACATTAGTGCGTAGAGTAATGCGATCGGAAGTGTTTTCGAAGGTCAGGGTTACAGAGAGTGAAATCAAACAATATTATCTGGACAATGGTGATCTGTTTAAAACCGTTGAAAAGGTAAGACCGGCTATTTTGTTGATAAATTCCGGTTCTGGAAATCTGTTCTTAAAGACTGCAGCGGAACAGAAAATAATTGATTTATATGATCAGCTTGTAAAGGGAGCTGATTTTTCTGAATTGGTGGCTTTACATTCCGACGGACCGGAGCGTGATTCAGGCGGAGATATTGGATTTTTAGAAAAGGGTAAAATCCAGCCGGCAATAGAAAATGCAGCTTTTAAATTGGGTGTTGGTGACTATTCAAGGCCTTTGGAAATCGATAATGGGTGGGTGATTGTCAAGCTCCTTGAAAAAGAAGAAGCAGGTAAAAAGCCTCTTGAGATATGCCGAGAAGAAATAGAAAAAACAATCCATGAACAAAAAGCCCTGATTACAGAACAGGAATGGTTTGACAAACAAAGAAGTCGTACATTTATCGAAATACGGGATTAGTGAAAGTGACCAATATGCGACTGGATAAATTTTTAAAAGTGTCCAGATTGATTAAACAACGCCAGAGAGCCAAAGATATCTGTGATATGGGTTCAGCAAAGGTAAATGGTAAGCCGGTTAAGCCGGGCTATAAAATCAAATCAGGTGATATTATCGAAATTATCATAGGAAATCGGCTTATTTCTGCCGAAATTCTTTCAATTCCAACTGGAAACGTGTCAAAACATGACGCGGCATCATTGATTGATATAAAGGAAGAGCACATTCTAAATGGATACTGAAAAGCAGATTAGACAAGTTGTTAAGGCTATCCAGCAAGAAGAATTGAAACCTGTTTATTTGATAAGCGGAGATGAAGATTATTTTGTCTATGAAGCCAAAAAACGAATTGCAGACGCTATTATATCGCTGAAAAAAAATGTTGAGCTGATCACTCAAGAAGGAGAAAAATCAACTGTCCAAAATATAAAGCATCAATTATTTTCACCATCGTTATTTAAATCCTTTCAATTGTTTATTATTCAGGACTGCAACTGGTTGGACAAAAATAGCCGGGAAGATTTTCAAGCCATTATCGATCGAATGGTCAAAGGCGGAATCGATTCGGTTTTGATCTTGACAACTCAATCTGTCGACAAACGTTTAGGGCTTGTGAAGTCGATCGGAAAACACGGAGTACATTTGGATTTTCCCAAAGTAAAAACGTATGGAAAGTATGCAACTGCAAAGGATCCATATTATCCGATTGTGCATGAGCGGTTACGCGCACGAAATCAAACTATGGCAAATGATGCGTGGACACTGTTGCGGAACTTGACTCGTGACGATGCCTGGTCGGTCATCAATGCTGTCGATGTTGTTTCAAATTATGCAGGAGAAAAAACCAGGGTCGAAAAAACAGATGTTGAACGGTGTATTATCGATAATAGCGAGTTTCCAGGTTATCTTGTTATCCAAGCTCTAGGAGAAAAAAAACCGAGTGTTATAAAAAAGACTATTGAAAAAACTCTGATGGATGGAACACCTCCTTTGATGCTGAGTAAAACATTGTCAAATAGAATACGTGTCTTTTTGACAGCTTTGATGTTGGGTTTGCATAAAACGGCGTTACCGGATCGGTATTTTACTTTTAGAGATGCTGTTTTAGATACCATAATGGAACGAATTGATGCCCATCCTGTTGCACGGGAAATACTAGGGGGTATGAATCCGTATGCACTTTATAACATGTTGTTGCAATTACAGAAATTTAGAATGTCGGAACTATTTGATTGCTTGGAAAATTTAGCGAATGTCGACAGGCTGTTAAAATCGGGATCAACAGAAATTCAGGGTTTATTCGAATTGGCGGTTATGCCGCTTTATTATCGATCGGGAGAGCGCCAATGATCTTTGGTCACAACCTGATTCAAGAAATGCTTGTCAATGCAACAGCATCAAACAGGCTTCACCATGCTCTATTATTCTGGGGAACTCAAGGAATTGGTAAAAGCACACTTGCTCTGCATCTAGTGCGTCGGTTGAATTGCCTTTCGTCAGATGAGCCTAAACCATGTGGAAAATGCAGGAATTGTAGACGTATATCTTTTCCTTTTCCGGCTCATCCGGATGTTAAACTATTACGTGAAATGACGACTCCATTATATCTGCCGCGTGGAAGAGTCCTTCAGAAGTTTAATGATGAAAACCCTCTTGTCGGGCAGAAGACAGATGTGTCGATCGAAAAAGAATATCTCAAAGGAATCGAATTGCTGATTAAAAACGGAAATGCGATAAAATATCATTGTTCCGTTGATGCGAATCCACCAGTAGATATCCTTGTATTTAATAAAGACAAGGTTATTTCTCCGTCATTAATAGAAAAACACAATCAGGATCCGGTGTTATCGTGGCTCTTTCAAAAGCTATACGCATACCAACAGTCGGTCTGCTATAATCGATATATAAAAATCGATATGGTAAGGGAAATTCAAAAAATGCTGCATTTACATGCGTTTGAAGGCCGCACTAAAGCTGTGATAATCGATGATGTAGACAGAATGCTTGTGCCCGCTCAAAACAGCCTTTTGAAAATTTTAGAGGAACCTCCTGAGGCTTCTATCTTAATTTTAATCACGAAAAACCCAAAAGGATTGCTGTCTACGATAAGATCCCGCTGTCAAATCATACCGTTTAATAGGTTGACTTCGTCTGACTTACAAGACGGGCTTATCAGGCAATTTGGTTTTGATCAAGAAACAGCCGATACCATTTCTGGTAAAGCACAAGGCAGTTTTGCAGAAGCGCTGGAAACAGATTGGGTGAAACAAACAGATGAGCAAACTCGCTATGACGAATTGTTTAATTCCGAACAACTTGGCGGCATTGATTGGGTTATACGTCTGTCAAATGAGGTGATGGGTAAAACGGCTTCCGACGATATGGAAGGTCTATCTAACCTTTATCGATGGTTACACCATAGAGTTTGTTTGCATCCAAACTCAGATTCGCTTGAAGGAAGTTTACCCCGAAATCGCCCTTTTACAGTTGAGATTGCGCTTCAAATAATGGATGGAATCACCGAGATATTACACCGATCGAATTATAACTTGGATACTCGATTACAATTTGAGTCGATATTGGTAAAAATCCTGAAAGAAACGGTGTGATCAATGAAAACATTTTTACGAAACGGTGCAATTTTTGTTTTATTAATTATTCTGCTGTTGATCATCGGCGATTTTTGTAATTTTCCACTCTGGCCGATCGATATGCTGGCGACAAACTTTCCTGTCGACGTACAAATTGATTTTGATGGCATTGATTCAGCTCTGAAAGATAAATTGCTGATGCGACCACAATATATCAATCTGGAACTCTGCAAGCCTGATGGGACAAAAATTCGAAAACTGAACGTGGATTCTAGAGGTATGGCGCGATTTGTTATTCGTCAAGGTAGATATGTTTTTCGGGCTTCTGTCCCGGTTGTTGAGAACGGTGATTGGTACTTTATGGCTTTGTCTCCAGGGCTAGGTGGTGAGTGTGGCCCCATAGAAAAGATTCAGGACAAGCAGACGAGTATTCAGATCGTAATGGAAAAAACAAAAGATATTCCAGACAATGATCTCAATACAGTTTTAACGATGTACCTCATGGAGGCGGATTTTCAATCTGCCGGAGTTTTTGCTCGAGATATGGCGGAAAATATCGTAAAAGACATGGATTCTCTTGTGAATATCCAAAACCTGATTGAAAAATTACCGGTCACTGCCTACAACAGCTTGTTGAAAGCGATGGTCCAAGCAACATCTATCTTGGAAAAATATGATGTTCCAGCCGATCAACAAATCCTGTTAGTAAATGGTGAAACCATTTTTTTGACCTCGCGCATCAATGCTATTACGCAAGCTAGAAACAGCATCGTTTCTAATTATCTGGAGCAGCTTCAATCACTTTATTCTGATAACAAACTGATCGATCTATTTCAGGAATGGAACAATCTTGCCGGTAACAATGAAATTTATGATTCAACTATAGAGATTTTACCGGAATTCGCAGAAGATTTAAAAAAGATGAATGATATAGTCTTAACCTATTCAGCTATTTTGCCGGATGAAATTCAGTTAAATTACGATGAAGCTGTTACAAAATACGAATCCGGTGAGTTAGCGGAAGCGCGCAAAAGCTTTTCCCATCTATTGTTTTTTGTTCAAAATATCAGTAATGACCTTGATTTTGAAGAATTTGAAGACATTAAAATATCGATAGTTGAATATATCGAAGATGTTGAATTGATAATGGCAGCCAATTACGCTATGAGAATGGATCGCTTGGAAACTGCTCTTCTGTTATATGATCTTGTCTCTCGACCCAACGATCTGGTTTATGAAAGAATGGTGGAAGCGCGGCGATATATGGAATTAAAAGGTATAGGGAACCTGGAATGATACAGAAATCGAAGCGTTCAATTCCAAAAATGATCATGGTTCTAGGTCAACGATTGATGAGTTTATGGAAAAGAAAATCATTTCGTATTGGAGCAGGTATTGGTATCAGCCTATTTTTTCTATGGATGGTTTTTAAAGATATAGAATTCCAGGAAATCATTCAGGATATCAAAGACATCCAAGCGCTCTGGTTGATTCCAGCAATCATAGCTTATTTTGCCGGCGTCTGGGTGCGAACAGCACGCTGGGGCGTTTTGCTTCGGCCAATCAAACGTTCCAGCGCCGCAAAGCTCTTCCCAATATATGTCATAAGCTATATGGCTAATAACATTTTGCCTTTGCGAATCGGCGATATTTACAGAGCATGGATTGTCGGAAAAAAAGAGAATATATCAAAAAGCGCTGCGTTGGTTACAATAGGTGTAGAACGGATTTTTGATGGACTGACCATGCTGGGACTTTTATTGATCGCGATTCTGTATGTTCCTATTCAAGATGAACGAGTCGCAAAAGCTGTAAATATAGGTGGTGTCGTTTTTTTAGGCGCGATAGCTGTGTGCTATGTTTTGATTCTAAAACGAACCTGGGCAGAAAAACTGTTTGAAAAGGTTATATCTATTACGGGGAGCGGGGCAAATAATAAACTGATTGAGATATTTGATAACCTTTTCCACGGCTTGGATGCTTTGAAAAATATATCGGATATAGCGATTGTCATGAGTTTGTCTCTTTCTACCTGGCTTATAGAAGCATTGAGTTATTATCTGGTGTTGAACGCTTTTGGTTTCTTTGGTTCGTTTATTGTCGCGCTAGCTACAATGGCTATGGTTAATTTGATGATCATTGTTCCATCTGCACCAGGGTATTTTGGACCGTTTGAACTGGCATGTTTTATCATTTTGGGACGTTCCGGTTATGGAAGTCTCACAGGATTTGTCGAAACAACAGCGGCTGCTTATGCGCTTATTCTGCACGTAGTCGTCCAATGGATTCCAAGCACGTGTTTAGGTTTGATTTATATGTGGAAAGAACACATTAGTTTTAAAGAAATAGAAACAGGTTGAAAAAACTCTTTTTTCAGGAGGATGACATGAAAACAGTTAAATTTATCTCGGTATTAGGATTTATCTTTGTGGTTCTTCTATCAACTGTTTTGGCAGAAGATGCTGAAAAACAAAAACCGGAAAAAATGGTATGGTTTGATGGAACCGGAGCATACCATTACGATGACCCGACAACGTATATGAACGATGTATTATCGGGAAAAATAAAAGATAAAGAGGTTCTTGAAATATTAAAAGGTGTTTGCAAGGAGCAGAAAACGGTTTCTTACGAACAATTACCGTTGATTGCAGAAGCTTTAGATCCGTTGAAACATACCTTTTTTCTTTGTTATCCGGACGATAAGCAGATTGAAAAAAACAGCCAAAAAATCCGGGAATATTTTACATCAGAGTTGGAATCATCGGGATCATTGACGATTAAAACGTTTTCGTTTGAATCGCGTGGGGATACATCCATTTTTGGGGGAAGTGAGAGTAATACGCTACTGGCAATACCTGCGGATCCGTTGATTTTAAAGAACGCGACAAACGAAATGAATGAACAAGAGTTACCATTGGAAAAAGCTCTGCGAGATGGTGTAAAAACTCCTGAATGGAGCAGGTTTGCTCAAGGTACAAATCTTCCTCCAACAGGGACGATATACTTGTTTGATCTACATGCTGGTCCATGGGTGATCTATATGGATCGACACGGGTTGATTACGCAGTGCTATAGAGTCATTATTGGGGCAGGCTATAAGAATGAATTGGTTGCGGAAAGAACGTGCTGTCCCCCGCGGACTAAGTTTATGTTAAAAAGTGATGAACAAACCCCGGGAGAATAAGTGTGGATGAGCGCCATGGATTTTTGCGCGAAAAAATTTCTGTAGACAGCAAAAATTTATCAGCGAGCCAATACTTATTAGGTCTCGGCCTGGTTGTTATGGCTGCAGCGCTAGTTCGTTTTCGTCTTATTAACCAGAAGGGGTTATGGTATTGGGACGAAGGCATTTTTATCATGGGCGCTCGATTTGTCAGATGGAGAATCCGGCTTATTGCTCTTCAGATCCAAAACATTTTTACATCGTCCACTCTTGTTCCTGATAGTCATGATTATCAAGGTTTTCCCGTCTTTTTGCAAAAGCCGGTTCATGTATTCATACTGGCGCTTTTCTCGGCGCCATTAAAAAATGATATTCTAGCGGCAACCTATTATTCGATATTGTCGGGATTAGTCAGCATAGTCGCAACGGCAGAACTGGCAAGAAGATGGTTTTCTGCATCGACAGGATTGTTGGCAGCAGCTTTCTTAGCTTTTATGCCTTCTCATGTCCATTATTCACGACTGGCATTGCATGAAATGGATTCAATGGCTACATTTTTGATCCTGTTATTGCTTTTACAGTGTTTGCATAAAGAACCGTTCAAATTGATGCATAGAAATCTTTTAGCGCTCACAACTGGATTCCTTGCAATCATGGTTATAGGGATGAGTTATCGATATTTACCCTATGTTTGCCTGGCAATTATTATGGAATTATTGTTTTTGAGAGTTAAAAGGGGAGTATCGATAAAAAGTGGGCAATGGATATGGATGCTGATAGGTGCGGGCGCTTGTTTTCTTTTATTGAATCTTGGATACAGATTGGCATTTTTTCCGGACTTTCAGTGGTCTGAGCCCACGAATTATCTATCTGTTCTGAAAACCAAGTTTCTGGGAAGTGAGTCATCTTTTGATCTGGACCACCCGTTTTATTACGTGAGTGTTTTATCTCAATTTGATGGCGTGTTGCCGACGGTTTCTTGGCTGTTTTCTTTACTGGCGCTGTTTGTTCGACCTAATCGCCGATGCTTTCAGTGTCTTATCTTCATTTTAATGCCTTTAGCGCTGTTCAGTCTGACCACTACACGTGTTCCACGCACGATTACCGGGATTTATCCTTTTATCGCTATTGCCTGGGGATATGCGCTGACAAAACTAGGATCAATTGGGCATGCCGATAAGAAAAAGATATTTTACAGATTGTCGATGGCATCAGTCGTGCTGATTACACTTTTCATGATGTTTATTCGGCTGCCGTATCTTTGGTCTGTTACGTCAGGGTATCAAAATGTCGTAAAATGGCTTCAAAGCACGGGCGATGAACGGCATTTTTCTACGATGTACCCTGTTTATGCCGTTTATCAAGGTAATAAAGCAGTCCTGCCGGTCCCGCCGGATCTCGATGCGCTGAAAACAGCAGTTGACCAGACGGGTATACGTTATCTCACTGTTGATTGGCAAAAATACCTACGCTATCAGCCAAGTGTTTATGAAATTGAAAGACAGGTGTTACCGATAGCTGCTTTTGATCATAAACCGGGTGATTTTCTATTGAGTCTGTATGAAAACCATTTGCCGGCAGATGTGCCTCTGTTGAAGGATGATCCAGCCCTTCATTACATAAAAATATATGATTTGTATGCGGTCTTACCGGAAATGGGATATTCTTTATCCACAAGGTGGACAGATCATGAATGAACAAAAACAGCCTAAAATACGATATCGCACTTCCATCTGGCTCTTTTCATTTTTAATCCTTGTTTTATTTGGTGTGTTTAGCCTGGGTGTCGCGATCAATGTGGCGAAATGGGGACGGGAATGGAAAGAATCCGAGTTGGTCAATTTCATCATTCACAGCCATTATTTGGAGGTGCTCTTTCGGTTATCTCCTGAAAGACAAGCTTTTTATGATGGTCATTGGTCTTTGGAGACAGAACAGGAAATCTGTCGACTTTTACAACCATTTCAGTTGAAACCTTTAGATAGAGTGTACCTTATCTATCGAGATCATGCTGTTCAGATTTTTCCCAAAATTGAAAACAGAGATGAATTGGTAGCTTTTTCTTTTGAAAACCCATTCTGGAGGCGGGCTTGGGAAGGAATTCGTAGTCTGACGGTAGAGTATGATTCTTGGGATAAGGTGTCCGTGATTGCGCGTATTGTTCCAGAAAATATTTCTGAAGCCGGCCCGGGCGTGTTGATTGTTATTGAACGAGATCAGCAGGTTTTTAAAAAAAATGACATCAGAACCATGGGTTTTTTCTTGTTTAGTATTCTGGGTTTGCTTTGCGCTTATATCGTCGTGATTTACTATGGAAGAAAAATGCTTCGACCGTATATGCGTTTGGAAACAATTCTTTCTGATGCCGTTTCCATGAAATCACAGGCTATTAAAAGTGAGGAGGATTTTCGTGATCCTGTTCAGCGAGCTATCGAGACATTTGCTGAAGCGATCGTCAGACTGCAAAAACAGGAATACCGTCTAGAGTATCTGGGGGACAGATTGGAATCTCCCATGACACCAATGGATGCGTATGAAGAAGAGCTTCTGGCCAAAGTCAACACCGGTATCGTTACGTTTGATCAAAATAAAGTGATTCAGACCATGACATCCAGAGTGCCAAAGTTGCTTGGACTGACATTGTCTAATGTCAGAGGCCAAAAATGTGACACGGTGTTTGGAAGTGACAGTGAAATCTGTCGTGTTCTGAATCTGGCATTGAATAAAAAGAAGGTCGTTCGACAAAAAAATTGGCTTTGGCAGCGGGATGGCCAAAAACCCATTTGGTTGAGTATATCGACGACACTGATTCACTCTACAGACGATTCGATAATTGGAGTAGGCTGTGTGATCAGAGACATAACGTTGCTGAAAAAGCTCCATAGCCAAATACGTGAAAAAGAACATTTAGCAGCGCTTGGCGAGCTGTCTGCAGGTATAGCACATGAATTTAGAAACCCTCTGGGCGCGATTCAGGGCAATGCTCAATATTTATCCGAAGAAATCAATGATAAAGATCTTGCCGGTATTGCTTTGGAAATATACTCTGAAGTCAGAGGTCTCGAGCGGATCATTCGCGATTTTCTTCAGTTCGCTCGACCTGTTCAGCTCGAGGTTACACCGATTGACCTGTCTGATATGATCCGCGAAGAAATTTCAACTATTGAAAAATTGTCCTCTTCCAACATCCAGTTTGAGCTGCAACAAAATACCGATTCGATTGTAGCCGAAATCGATGAGCGCCTTTTTCGGCAAGTAATCAAAAATTGCATTGAAAATGCTCGACAAGCCATGAATGGTCACGGAAAACTGGTTATAAATCTACAAAAAGCGAGTTCGGACTTGGATGGTATTCAACCTCGTGAGCATTGTATCATACATTTTATTGATACAGGCCCCGGGGTTCCCAGTGATTTAGTAGAAGAGGTTTTCAAGCCATTTTTCACTCTGAGGGAAGAGGGTACAGGATTGGGCTTGGCGATAGTGAAGAAAATAGTGTTGTTACATAACGGTTTTGTAGAATTTGAACGGCGCGAAGAACCTGGCGCTGTTTTGCGTATTTCTATTCCTCTGAAATATGATCCGGAAAAAATTGAAATACTATCAGATCCCGAAGGCAATTAGCTCCGGGATTGTTTTTTCAACTGATCACGAACGGATTGAATTTGATCGGCGGTTTGAGCTTGAGCGATCTGATCAATTTCAATATTGAATCTCAGGTGCAACCCTTCCTTGATTGGCTGCGGAAGCAAATTTACAGGAAAAACGAAGCTGGCTCCTCGTTGTGTTTCAAGGACAGCGTTAGCGCCCTCGATACGAGTGACAACAAATAGATGTCTCATGATACGTTTATGTCCTTTCTGATAGAGATTTTTGAAATGACATCGAGTATTACACGATGCAAAGCCTCTTTCTGTCTTGCTGCAGTTGCTACCACATCATCATGAGTTGGTATATGATGCTCGCCGGTATAATTCGTAATCATACTGATAGCCGCGACATCACATCCGGCATGACGAATCGCCATAACTTCTGGGACTGTGCTCATGCCGACCGCATCAGCTCCTATAACTGATAGCATATGAATTTCTGCCGGCGTCTCATAGCCGGGTCCTTCAAGAGCAGCATAGACACCTTCCTTCAGGACAATGTTGTGTCTAGCTGCACTCTTTTTTATCAGACCCCTCATAGCGCTATTGTAGCAATCGGTCATCGAGGGAAACCGCGGCCCGAACGTATCGAGGTTCAATCCGGTCAAGGGATTTCCTCCCATCAAATTGATATGATCGGTAATAAGCATCAATGTTCCCGGTCGAAGGTCTTCTCGTATACCGCCGGCAGCGTTGGTGATAATAAAATGTGTCACACCTGTTTTTATCAATGTGCGAATGGGAAGCACAAGAGTTTTCCAATCGTGGCCTTCATAGCGATGATAACGACCTTCCATAACCACGACGCCCCTATCTGCCCATTTGCCGACAACCATTTTTCCAGCATGTCCAGGAAGAGTAGAAACAGGAAAACCAGGTATCTCATGATAGAAAAGCCGTTCTGACGGGGCTTTCAGATTATCACCCAATCCTCCCAAGCCTGAGCCCAGAATCACGCACCATTCCATTTTGAATTTAATTCTGTCGGACAAGAATGCCGAGGCTCTCTCAATTCTGTCTAAATATCGCAGTTGATTCATCTTGCTTGAGCTCCCAAAGACTATTCTCGATATTTTTACCGCTTCGAGCACACAAGATGTGCTGAAAAGCACTGTAAGTCTAACACTCACTTGACAGTATAACAATTACATAACTAGGATTACAGATCGAGGATGAAGGTGAGCTATGATAAATAATAAATACGCGATCTCGATAGTGACAGTTGTAACAGGGCTGGTGTTTTTGTTGGGGTGTGATCGACCCTGGACAGGCTCTATTAGAGGAACCGTTACTGTGACAGACACCGAAGACGGCATTTCAGGTGTGGTGATCATTGCTCGTTCACTAAAAAACAGTTATGAGGTAAGTGCGGTCACAGACGGTGAAGGAAAATACCGGCTTCATGATGCACGGTGGGGTCCGAATCTTGTCCGGATTTATCATCCCAGATATTACACTGCCGAAAAATATGCCGATGTCATAAGGGACAATAGTGTTGAACTGGATTTCTCGGTCAAAGAACGACCGCTTTATATGGATAGTGTTTTGCATGTTCATATTAGAAATACCAATGGAGAACCCATCGATCAGGCAGTGGTGAACTTGTATCAGTTCAAAAAATATTATTATGAGTACTATTTCTATTTAGGAACGCAAACAACATCCGAAGATGGAGAATTGGCTTTTACTTTGCCAAGAATTTATGAAGATGAAATAACTCAATTTCAGCTTAGAATCGCAGCAATGGGTTATCATGATGTGATTAAGGATATCATGGTGTTTTGGGGTGATAAAAATCCTGAGATAACCATTATTATGGAAGGTATTTAATGATTCAAAATGGTGACGGAAAACCATATGTGGATCTTCGAAGCGATACTGTGACTCAGCCTTCGCAGGCGATGCGTGAAGCGATGTTTATGGCGGAAGTTGGAGATGATGTCATGGGTGAGGATCCGTCGATCAATCAGCTTCAGGCTTATGCTGCAGATTTATGTAGAGTGAGCGCTGCGTTGTTTGTGCCGTCCGGAACGATGGCCAATCAGATAGCAGTTCGTGCTTGGTGCAGAAACGGTGAAGAGGCCCTGGTCGTTCCTGATTCTCATGTCTTCCTGTTCGAAGGAGGCGCAGCGGCAGGGCTCAGTGGGGTTCAACTTCATCCACTTTCCGGTCAAGATGGTGATTTTACGGTTGACGATTTCAAAGAGCGTATTCGCCCTTTGCATGATTCACATTTTCCAGAGACGCGGTTGTTGTGGGTTGAAAACACTCATAACCGAGGTGGCGGCAAAATCGTCGCTTTTGACAAGATGGCTGAGGTGTATAAATTAGGTCAGGAAAGGGGTATTCCGGTACATGTCGATGGGGCTAGATTATGCAATGCTGCAATTGAAACCGGAATACCGTTGGCGGATTGGAGCAAAGTCTGTGATTCTTTTTCGCTGTGTTTGTCCAAAGGATTAGGTGCGCCGATCGGTTCATTGTTATTGGGTTCACATGAGTTTATCAAACGAGCGCATAGGGTCAGAAAAGCGCTGGGAGGAGGCATGAGGCAAGCGGGTATGCTGGCGGCAGCGGGCCTTTATGCGTTGACGCACAATATGGACAGACTGGCTGTTGACCATCAGCGAGCACGCATGTTTGCTGCTGAATTGCATAACCTGCCTGGTTTGATCGTGCAAGATAATGTCGAGACGAATATCGTAATGATTGATATTGATCCGGATTTTAGGTTAAATGCCGTGCAGTTATCCCAGCGCTTGGGTGAATGGGGAATAAAACTGAACCCTGTCAAGCCCAGGCGATTGCGGGCGGTGTTTCATCTGGATCTTGGGGATGATGCAGTTGACAGGACAGTGAAAGCTTTTCGAGAGGTTATATCTTCGTTTTAGTGAGAAACGGTTATTGTGCAAGAGTCATTTAAACTGATACTGGATTATTTTAAGCAGTATAAAAAACAGTTTTTTCTGGGCATCCTTGGATTGTTTCTGGTCGATGGCCTGCAGATTTTTATCCCCTGGTTTGTCAGAAAATCTATCAATTTGCTCACGGAAAACCCGGAAAATTATCAACAGATTCTGCGTTATGGTCTTTATATTTTGCTGTTATCAGTCGGAGTCGGTCTCAGTCGATTCATGTGGCGATATTTTATCATTGGAATATCCCGAAAAATCGAAAGAAACCTCAGAAACCGCTTCTACCGTCATCTTCAAACATTATCGTACAGTTATTTTGACAAAACGTCGGTTGGAGATTTGATGGCGCATGCTACCAATGATTTGGAAGCCATTCGAATGATGTGTGGCATGGCGGTGATAGCCATGCTGGATTCCGGTTTATTGATGGTCGCTTCGATCATCATGATGCTGACCATCAACCCGGTTCTGACAGGGTATGTTGTAATCCCATTGCCGATAATCACTGTGATTACACTTCGCATGGGGCCATTGATGCATGAGCGGTTCAAGAGGGTTCAAAAACGATTTTCAGAGATATCACAAAAGGCTCAGGAGACATTTGCCGGTATCAAGGTGGTCAAATCGTTTGTTCAGGAACCCGAAGAAACGAAGAACTTTCACCAGATCAACACCTCCTATATCGATGACAATATGCGATTGGTCAAGGTCTGGGGACTGATGCATCCCATGATTTGGACGATAGGCGGCCTTTGTGGAGTCATTATTCTGTACGCCGGGGGTATCAGAGTAATCGATGGCCGGATGACTATCGGTGATTTTGTTGCATTCAACAGCTACCTAGGCATATTGGTATGGCCAATGATGGCAGTCGGCTGGGTCGTCAATCTTTATCAACGAGGTCGTGCTTCGTTAGATCGAGTGTATCATATTTTGAGTTTGAAACCGGAAATTCAGGATGCTCCTGATGCTGTCGACAGAAAAATACATGGACTGATAGAGTTTAAAAACCTAACGTTTTCATACAAATCAGGCACCGATGTCCTAAAAAATGTTTCGTTATCAATTCCGCCCGGCCGGTGGGTTACAGTTATGGGGCCGACAGGATCCGCTAAAACCACTTTGGTCAATCTTATTTCACGATTATATGATCCGCCGCCGAACACTGTTTTTGTAGATGGGCATGATGTTCATAGCTATACGCTCCATTCTTTGCGCAGCCAAATCGCTTTTGTACCGCAGCAGACATTCCTGTTTTCCGATACAATCGCAAATAATATTCGTTTTGGAACCGATATCACGGATGAAAAGGTCGAACTCCTTGCTCAGCAAGCTCAGGTTTACGGTGATATCGATGAATTTCCGGAGCGCTTTGCTACGATGGTTGGTGAACGCGGAGTTACGCTGTCTGGAGGACAAAAGCAGCGTATCGCTATAGCTAGAGCGTTGGCTCTAGACACCCCTGTGATTATTTTAGACGATTCACTATCGGCAGTCGATACGGAAACAGAGGACGCGATCGTTGACAATATAAAAAGGTTATCAGGTGAAAGAACGGTTATATTGATATCACACCGTGTGTCTACCGCTCGTAAAGCCGATATCATAGTCTTTTTAGAAGATGCCGAAATTGTAGAAATGGGAACACATGATCAATTGGTCGCTTTAAGGGGAAGATACAACGATATTTATGAGCATCAACGTTTGGTGGAAGAGCTTGAACAGTCTGTAGATCAATCTGAACCCAATGGAAATAGTGGTGGTTGACGATGTCGCAGGATTATTTGACTCGAGAAGATGATCTGGGAAAAATTTATGATTCCCGGTTGATGAAGCGACTGTTGAAGTATGCGCGTCCTTATACCGGTTGGTTCTTGCTGGCTTTTATGCTGGCTATGTTTATGTCGGCAGCTCATATCTTAATGCCGTATCTATCCAAGATCGGTATCGATTCTTATATCGTCATATCAGGAAAAATGCTGGATATGTCTGTCTATTCACTTGATCAAATCGATGAGATTGTTGGGCGGTATGAAGGGCGTATCATTGCAGTTTCAGACACTGAATTTGTGATTAAGGAAGGTGTCATAGATCCTTCGGATAGAAAAAGATTTGATCAGGATGGCGTTTTAAACGAGGGTTATTATTATTTGCTGGATATCGCCCGGTATGATGATGCGACCGCGGAGTCACTTCGAAAGCGGATAACTGACGGTAATATAACGGTAAAGGCGACATTGGATCCAGATAAATATTTCATTCGTTCTACTGACCTGAGTGGGCTTGAGAAGGATGTTCGGAGTGGGATACGCCGTCCGGATTTACGGGGTATTTGGAATATAGCGCTGTTTTATTTGGGAATTTTATTATTATCGCTGCTGATCATGTTTTCACAGGTTTACCTGATGACTTGGATTGGTCAAAAAATTATGTTTGACATCCGATTGGAGCTGTTTGCTCATATTCAGAGATTGCCCATTCAATTTTTCAACAACCAGCCGGTTGGCCGACTGGTGACAAGGGTGTCCAATGATGTCAATGTGTTGAACGAAGTATTCACATCTGTTTTGGTGGATATGCTGAAAAACCTGTTGATGATTATTGGTATCATTATCATCATGTTGCGATTGGCGCCCAATTTAGCATTGGTGACATTCTGTGTTTTGCCGCCGATGATCTTGATCACGTGGTTTTTTAAACGCAAAATGCGGGAGGCTTATCGGGTTGTCAGGAAAAAGATTGCTCTGATCAATGCGACGATAGCTGAACACATCAGCGGTATAAAGGTTATTCAAGTATTTGCCCGTGAATCGATGCATTTCAAAAAATTTAAGGAAATCAATGAACAGGCATTTACGGCCAATATGAAAGAACTGGTTATTTTTTCGATGTTTTCCCCGTTCATCGTTTTTCTGGAAAACCTTGGAATAGCGTTGATTTTATATTATGGCGGTGGTCAGGTTGTCAGAAATACTGTAACACTTGGCACTCTGGTAGCTTTTTTAAGTTATCTATCGATGTTTTTTGGCCCGGTCAGAGATATTGCTGAAAAATTCAATATTATGCAGTCATCTATGGCATCTTCAGAAAGAATATTTCAGCTTTTCGACATCGAGGATGAGCATATTGAAGATAGTGGAACGGAATTGATTTCTGACGGTGAGTTAAAAGGTGATATAGAGTTCAAAAATGTTTGGTTTGCCTATAATGATGAGGAATGGGTATTAAAAAATGTGTCTTTTGAGGTCAAAGCAGGTGAGACCGTTGCGTTTGTTGGTGCGACAGGTAGTGGAAAAACAACTATTATCAACCTGTTAACACGTTTTTATCGTATTCAGAAGGGTGAAATTCTTATCGATGGTCGCCCGCTTGAAACCTATGATAAAGGATTTGTCAGGAAAAATATGGCGATGGTGCTTCAGGATGTCTTTTTATTTTCTGGAGATATCCGGAGTAACATCCGATTGAATAATCTGGATGTCACTGATGAGAAAATCAGTAAAGTTGCGCAACAGGTGAATGCACATAAGTTCGTGGAGCGGTTGGATGGGGGTTATGGCCATGTCGTCAAAGAGGGAGGCGCCACTCTAAGCCAAGGACAACGCCAACTACTCGCTTTTGCTAGAGCTTTGGCAATCAATCCATCTCTTCTTATACTGGATGAAGCGACTGCAAATATCGATTCTGAAACTGAACAATGGATTCAAAAAGGTCTTGAATATCTTTTGCGTAACCGGACAGCATTGGTGGTGGCGCATAGGCTGTCAACCATTAAAAAAGCTGATAAAATCATTGTCATTCATCATGGCCAGATACGTGAAATTGGGACGCATCAGACATTGTTGGCTCAAAGGGGTATTTACTATAAACTGTATCAATTACAGTTTAAAGAACAGGAAAAACAAGCGGATTGACCGACTTATTTCGTGTTCATGCGTTTTATTCTGTTATCTGGATGTATAAAATAAAAATGATACTATATTCAACCGGAACAGGAATAACCGGCAGACGAATCCATGACCGAACCAAAAAAGTTTTCCGACATATCCGATGAAGCTTTGATGCTTCGAGTAAAAGACGGTGACCACGATGCATTCGGGGAAATTTTAAGACGATATGAAAGGCAGTTAGCCACTTTTTTTTATCGTCAATTACGGGATGAAGAAAGTGCACGTGACCTGGTCATGGACACCTTTCTTAGGGTTTATAAAGCTGCTTATAGATATGAGCCCCGAGCCAAATTCTCAACATATATTTATCAGATAGCACGAAATTTATATATAAATGAATCTCAAAAACGGGACTTCAGAAAAACTGATAGTCTTGATGAAATGGATGAAAACAGCGGTTTGCAAATAGCGGGTGATGAGCTCAATCCGGAACAAGAACTGTCTAGGCGAGAGTTGAGCGATTTGGTCAGCCGGGCGCTTAGCGAGTTGCCTGAGGATCAGAGAACTATTTTGATTCTGGTTGAATACCAAGAGCTGACGTATGAGCGGGTTGCTCAAGTTATGGATTGCTCAATCGGAACCGTCAAATCCAGGATACATCGGGCTAGGCAAAAGGTCCGGGAATGGATGGAAAAATATGAACTGTAAACAAGTGCGGAAACATTTGGATGATTATCGGTCTGGAACATTGGACAAAGTGCTGGTTGAAATTATTGATAAGCACTTACAATCATGTCCAGATTGCAGAAAAGTGATTGAATCGGAAGAGACGGTTTCTGATTTTCTGAAACAGGCGGATGTTAAGCTGCCTGATACCAGTGTTGCTGATATCCTGTTGAACAAACTGGAAGAAATTGACAGGAAAACGCGGCTGGATCCAGAACCTGGCCGGGTAATCGATTCACATTTTAAATGGTTAATGATCACAGCTCTGATTATAGGAGTTATTTTGATTGGCTTTATAGTGATACCTTTTGAGCCACGCCCGGAATACCATGATGTCGGACATCGATCCGGCCCAGGTTTTACTTGGATCGGAACATCTCCTTTTGACGAAGATCTGGAAGCACGATGGAGCGATCCGTTTTTGATCAGCCCAGGCCAGTTTGATACGACTCCACTGGAAGAAAAAGACAGTGACTCTGACAACTTTGAAAGAATAACCCATTCTTTGGATTTTGGTGAGATGGAGGCGCTGTCAAACCAAGAGATGGAGGAAAACCAATGAGCCGTAAAATGTTTGTTATCATTGTAATAGGGATGCTGACCGGTTTAATCGGACAATGCTCGACACCTATCGAAAAAGGCAATGCCATGTTTTTTGAAGGCCGATATACTGAAGCATTGCGTTATTATTCCACTATATTTACTGAACGAATGTTTGTTGATCAAATACCCTATGCAATCTATTTGTCTGCGCAATGTTATCAGAAGATGGGAAATCTCGATATGGCTTTACGAGCGCTATGGCAGTTGGTGACGGATTACCCTGACAGTCAATGGGCTGATAACGCTTATCTGGAACTGGGGAAAATAATAGAATCACAAGGCAGAGAAAAGCTCGGAGATGCCCTGGTTTTATATGAAACGATACCAACACGTTATTCGCGAAGTGAGACGCTGGCTGAGGCTTTGTTGGGGGCGGCACGTGCAAAAATCGGGATGAATTATCCTGCGTATGCCCTCGATAATGTGAAAAAAGTGGTGGAGAGTTTGGGTTCTTTTGAAGAAACAGCACAAATTCATTACGATATCGCTACAATATGGGCTCATCCACAAAATCCAGAACGGGATATTCAAAAAGCTATCAAACATCTCACTATTGTAATTACCCGATACCCCCATTCGTCTTTTGCACCTGATGCCAGACTTTATTTGGCCAGATTAAATTGGGAAATCGGGAACCGAACCGAAGCTATTAATTTCTTCAATGAAATACTTTCAAAAGAAACCGGCACACCTGTCACAGAATATGCTCAGGAATCAATTGCACGTATCTATGAAGAAATCGGTGACCTGCAACGTGCCGTGAATGCATATAGAATTATGCTGATTAAATACAATTATTCCGATATCACTCGACAGCGGTTCGAAACTGAAATCAATCGATTTAAAGGGGTGTTGACCCAAGCCGATAGTCCAGCAATTTCCGCCTGGTCAGCAACGGAAGATGATGAAGGAAAAGTTATCCAATATGTTGGTGATGTGCAGATCAGTATTCATGGTGGCGTGATTCGATCTGATACGGCTACAGTGAATTTCGATCAAAACACTATATCCGCTAACGGCAATGTTCGAATCAACTGGGGAGATAATCACCTGATTTACTGTGATTCTATGGAATATAAAGTCCGCTTGAAACAGGCGGATTGTCGGGGAAATGCGTCTCGAAAAGAACGAACTGCTCAGAAAGTGTTGGAGAAAAAATCCGATAACATCCTGTTTTCATTTGATAAAGGGGAAATCATTTCAGAAGGGAAATAAGTTATGAAACTGTCGCTGTTTTCAAAAATAAACAGATTTACGGCCGTTTGTTTAGTGATGTCTTTCTGCCTGGCATGCGCAATTGACAAAAATTATCGTTATGGCCTGAATGCATTGGAAAATGGTGATTATTACAGCGCTGTCGATTATCTTGAAAAGGCCGACCGACAAAACCCCGATAATTTTGAAATTGCCGTTGCGTTAGAAAAAGCTCGGGCTTCAGCCGCAGCATCAGTCATGGAAACAGCGCAAAAATCTTTTGACGATGATGAGTGCGATACAGCACGGGAATTACTTGAAAAAGCCGTGTTATACGATCCCGGCTACCCGGGTATTGGAAAACTGTATGACGAGATCGAAAAAAGATCCAAAGCTGATCAAGCCTATTGGGAAGGTATGAGGTTTGAACGAGACGATCAACTGTCAGCAGCATTACAGTGGTACCAAGAGGCGCTTCGTTTGTACCCGATGCACCAAGCAGCAGCCGCTAAAATCGATCATATTACGCGTTTTTTAGAAAGTGTTCAGGGACAGGACCCTATAATGGTTTCTTTTCAAGTTGAAGATATGCGATTGCGAGATGTCTTTACGGCTTTGGCCTCGGTCGCAAAAATCAATTTGTTGATCGATGAGTCACCTCTGATCGATCGAATGGTCAGTGTTAATTTAGAAGATGTCGATGTGATTCAAGCAATGGAGGACATCGCAGCAACGTATGGTTTGATGATTGTCAAATTGGAATCAAATAACCGTATTTTATGTGCAGATACTCCTGAGACACGCTCTCGCTATGGACGGGAAGATGTTCGCTTGTTTCCTCTTCAATATGCCGATGCTGACAGGATACGAACATTATTGGAACCAGTGGCGGATACTGCGGTCATTTTAGCGGATCAACGAACGAATTCCGTCGTGGTTCGAACACGCCCGGATCAAATGAATTTGGTTTCCGAATTGATTCAGGCGCTCGATATCAGAGAATCTGAAGTTTTAGTTGAAGTGGAAATCTTGGAAGTGACTCGCAACCGTATGGAAGATATCGGGCTCGACCTGGGTGAAAACGCCTTTGTGCGAGCGGCTCTTGGTGGCGCCGTTAAACAATCGGGTTCTGCGGGAACCCTGACGGTATCGGAGCTATCTGATATAACCGGTGGTAAGGTATTCCTAACCGTGCCTTCTCTCTATCTAAAATTAATCAAAAAGGACTCACATACAAAGGTTCTCGCTCAACCCCGATTGCGGATAGTCAACCGTACTTCAGCTCGTCTGCATATCGGTGAACAGGTTCCTATCAAGGTAACAAGCAGTCTGTTTAGACAAACCTCAGAAGAACAATCATCCTATCAGTATAAAGATGTCGGAATTGTCATGAATATGACACCACGAATTTTAAGCGATTCGGAATTGGCGCTTGATTTGAAGCTGGCCGTCAGCGCAATAACTCAAGAAAGTCCTGACGGTCATCCGACGATTGGCACTCGGGAAGTTGAGACAACTTTGAGGTTACGGCATGGTGAAGTTGAAATCATCGCTGGTTTGATTAAAGAAGATGAACGCAAAGGCAGTATAAAAATACCGTATTTGGGAGATGTTCCAATTTTGGGTCGTCTGTTTAGATCGGAAGGTGATCTGACACAACAGACTGATATTGTCATTTCTTTGACACCGCATATTCTGGATCGACGAATGGTGGTAATCAGTGATACACCGTTGTGGCATGGAGATATTAAACAAGGGCCTTATAGAAAAACCACATCAGGACAATCATTTTCACCTGATATTCCGGGTAGAATCGTTTTAGATGATAGTGAGGTACCAGAAGTTGCCGAGCGGATAGACGAGCAGTCCCAGGATAGCGCTTCAGGCAAAGATGCAACAACTATTGTATGGGTCAACCCCAATCAAACGGTCTTGTCACTTAACGAATCGTCTATTATTACCATCGATATTGAAAATGCCGTGAATGTTGGGAGTGTTCCATTTTACATCGATTATGATCCAACGATACTCGATATAGAAGATGTTCAAGAAGGACAGTTTATGGGTAGTGATGGAATGTCAACGGTTTTTATGTCTTCCGTCGATGAGCGGCGTGGTCGAATCATTGTGGGGTTATCCCGAGTTGGGGCTGGGATGGGTATTTCCGGATCGGGAACACTTGTAACGATACAAATTAGAGGAGAAAAACACGGTGAATCACCAATAGCCTTTAGCCATGAATCTGTTTTAGATCCCGCTATGCAGGTGATATCAGCGGATTTTATGGATGGCGGTGTGGTGGTATTAGAAGAGCCGGATGCGGGAAATTTCAATCTTGGACGATAGCTATCAGACTGTCGCTAGACGTCGGGTTTCGCGTCTAAGTTTTTTTAATTTTTTACGATAGGCCTGTTTTTCTGTTTTTGACAGAGTATCTTTCTTTTCAGTTAGTTCAACCCGTAAAGCGGTTCGTTCTTTTTTCAGATCGGCGATATTTGCGCGTGCCTCGGCTTTTTTACGTTCCGCTTCTTTTTGATGAGGATTTTCTATGTTTTTTACCGTGCAAATCGCTTGAAGAACCTGTTCCTTGTTCATTCCATGCACACCTTGAATGACTTCAAGAGTCAAAGCGATTTCTCGAAGCTTGGTAACCGGTAATTTTACCAGGTCATCATAGGTCATCGTGTTGCTCATAACTTAAATTCCTCCATAAAAAACGTTCGTTTGTTTGTCTGATAAAACCTCAGGCTGAGGCAAGGTAACAAAATCAAAAAAAGAATTCAATACCACTTCCTAAGAATAACCAGGATTAGTGTGACAATTTAGGTCTGAGCAGCAATCTTGAATGACAATTTTTGTAAAACACGGTTAAAAAACTGACAAAAATTGCCGGTTTTGATTGCGGCGAATAACAATATTTTTGATTGGTTTACCGATAAAACATTATAAAGATAAAGAAGATAAGTAATTTAGCAAGAAGGCTTCAACAGGGCATAGAAATTGCAGGTTTTATGTTGAGGGCTTTCAAGATAGTTATTTATTCAGGAGGATAATCATGTTTTTTAGAAAAAGTATCGGTTTTATTGTGATTCTATTTATTGTTAGTGGCCTGGTAAATGCACAGACACCCGGACCGTTGCCGGGGACGCCGCTGGCTCTGACCTGTGTGCCTTTTGAGACGTTGCCTGGTATAGGCTCAGTTGAATCGATAGCGAATTGGGGTTTTCTAGATAGAGTGTGCGTCGTTCTTGAGAACACGACGGGAGGGGCTATTGAAATAGCCGGTTTGCAAGGATATTTTAGTCGGACTGATAACCCGTTGATCGCTCAGTTGCGAGTCTGGGAAGTGATGAACGAACACTTGCTTCCCGATGTCAATGCCGCTTGCATAATGGTGTCAGAAGGAACCTTTGATTTCGCTGCAGCGCCTGTTCCAGGTTTTCCACAAATTGCCCTGATTCAGCTCGATCTGGTGGACTATCCGGGTATGCCCTTACCGGTTATCAATCCCGGAAAAAAGTTTATCATCGATTTAATCAATCTTACTGAGCCGCCGCAGTCATCTATGGAGATAACGGCTGAAGTGTCCGGGCAGTGTCCACCTAGCTTTTGGGCAGAGAGAACGAATATTTTCGGCAAACAGGTTGGAGCTACCTTGACCTGGAATTTCAAGGAAGATATTGGTCAGCCCACGAATTTTTATCTGGGAGTGACGTATTTCGACAATGCAGACCCAAGGACGCCGGCGATGGGAACGGTCGGATTGATCGGTCTATTGGTTGCCGTGTCGTTTGCTTTGACCAGACGAAACAAAAAACGGAGTTGATGCGTGCGACGAACGATAATCATAACTTTAGCGTTTTTGCTATTCTATACCCTTAATGTCGGAGCTGGTCCTGACGCAGATAACCCGTTGGTTTATCCCCTTTATTCGCAGGAATTGATCGGCGGTGATGTGGCGGTATCCGCTTTGGGGCTTTTCGGCACAGGCGGCAAAACGTGTTCAGGTAATTTTGATTTGACGGGGGAAATCCCGTATCCGGCTCGAACGACCATCGATGCTGCCTATGTCGTTTTAATCAGCAGAACAAAGAATGAAGGACCGGTGAATATCGATCTGTCGTTTGATTCCAACCCGGCCATGCAGCAGGACCAACAGTTCGAAGATGTACATCTCCAAAATTATTATAAAACCTATCTATGGGATGTGTCGCATCTCGTCACCGATCCGACTCAGACAAATTACAGCTTCATTTTATCACCGTGTGATTCTAATTCGTTCATTCACACCTACGGAATCGCTCTGGTTGCCGTGATATCGGACAGCGGCCAGTCGTTTGCCCGTCGGATCAGTATCGTTGCAGGTATGGAGTTTCTGTGGGATGAATGGATGACTGACAGAGGTGAAGCTCACTTCGATGAAACGTTGCCGAGTGGAAACGATTATCAGTTACAGGTATTTGTCGGCAATGATCAACCTGGTGCGGATAATGAAAGTCTGGCATTTGAAAATGTCGATCCTGTCGGCAGCGGGCAAATTTTCACGGCGGCCAATGGGGATTATTGTACATGGTATCGATCCTCTCAATTCTCCTATTCTGGGGGCACTGGCATACAGTCGGCAAAGCTTCATCCTGGAACTGACCATCTGGGTTTATTGTGGTCATTGGCTGTTTTGTTGAGTCCGGCCGAAGCGCCGACGCCGACGCCGACGCCGACCAATACGCCTACTCAGACTCCTACGAATACCCCGACTCAAACGCCGACGAATACTCCTACTCAGACACCAACCAATACGCCTACGCAGACTCCGACTAATACGCCGACTCCTACCAACACGCCTACGCAGACCCCGACGAATACGCCCACGCAGACGCCGACTCAGACTCCGACCAACACACCCACTCAGACACCGACGAATACCATGACGCCGACACCTAGACCGATACCTGCCACCGGCAGCGCCGGTAACGGTATTTTATTGATTGTATTGACTATTATCCTGCTGATTGCGCCCAAGATGCGGAAATAACAGCAGGTGTTAAGGGAAGGTTAGAGGAGGCTTTTCCCTTGGCGCGGGTTCCTGAAAAAAACGGGAATCCGCGTCACGCTTTTTTATGGTGAAAATAATGGTCGGCTTGCCTTAGTTTATCCAAGGCGCCGATATCGGACCAGAACGTTTTGAGCCGATGAATCCGGACTGTCGAATTCTGAGCAAGAGATAACAGAGCGTCGGTCAGCTCATATTCGCCGCGCGGCGAGGGTTTGACCTGTCGAATATGCTCGAAAATCTCCGGCTGTAAAATCATCAAACCGGCATTGATCAGGTTACCGGGTTCTGTTCCTTTGGCTGGTTTTTCTACAAGACCGATCAGACGTTCATTATGCGTGACTAGGACGCCTCCGATCCATGGCGTATCACTTGCCCATGCAGCAATCAGGCTATCGGAAGGATGCTCTCGATAGGCTCGGAAAAAAGCGTGGTAATCTTTTTGATCAACCAAAACATCTCCGTAACCAAGGAAAAATGGTTCGTTCCTGACAAAGTCCGCTGCCGGCAGAACAGCTCGTGCTGTTCCATTCACGATTTTTTGGTCAAAATAGTTAATATTGATGTTGAATTGGGATCCATCCCCGAAAGTGTCAATGATTTGGTCCGCCAGGTAGCCGACAACAATCGCCAAATCACGGACTCCACAGATTTGAAGCCCTTCAATAATGCGTTGCAAGATGGGTTTGCCGCCGACACGTAAAAGCGGTTTTGGATTGTGGTCAGTCAATGGGCTGAGACGAACGCCTCTACCGGCAGCTAACAGAATACCTTTCATGTCATGAAACACCTCAGAATAAAACGTAACAATCAGTCCACAAAATCTTACTCGACTGATCTGTTGAGATCAACATCTGTGTTCCATGAGCCAGTCCGGCTGTCAGAAACTGAGCCATCCGATCCGGTGATTCTTCGGACCTATTAATCCCTTTTCCCCCAACGACTTGAACAGAGGCGCCGAAGTTGAGATTTCTCTCTAATTAGCGTCAGTTTAATACAAATACAGTGTGAGCCACTCAGTGGTCCCCAATACTCTCTTAAACAGAGGATCAGACATCCCTGTAAAGAAAAGAAAGGGCGTACCACTAGTAGGACCGCCGCCTGGTTGAGCAGGCCATGCCGTCGGGGCCATGAGTTCTATCTCTGTAATCCCTGGTGGAATATCAAGTTGATAATACCGGACATCTCCCGGGTGCCATTCACTCCAATGTGAAGGTGGAGGGAAATAGAGTGTCGTCCGCGGATCCAATTCAAGCCCGATATCAAAGACAGCAAAAACTGGTATATCCCGAAATGTCTCTTGGGTTGGATTATACACATCAACATAGATGTAGATGGTGTCATCAGGATAGATATGTTCTGCAGGCACACGAAAGCTAACGCCTAAATCCTGTGACAATTGAGCGCTTCCAGCGAAGCAAACAATAGAACTGGCCAAAACACCCATCGCCAGAACAACAAAAGACACCGTTAACTTTTTCATAAGCATCCTCCCTTGCTACTGCTATAGGACTTCTACAAACAGTTCTATATATATATATATAGCGCTTCTTCAATTTTGTAAAGAGCCATTTAAGCGAGCTATTTCAGTTGTAGCCTTTTTTATTTTGGCGCGGACTCCCCTGCAATCATTTTTCTGAAAACCCGCCTGGAATTCTGTTTTCACGATCGAAAATCAGCGTTTTTCATACGGATATCAAAAAAGCACAAGCCAAATACGCCTCTTCAGAGACACCACTCCATTGTGGGGTAGGGTATGGTGTAAAAATTGGAAGTCTGTCCCCCGGAAGTACAGATGTCTGTCCCCAATTAATAAATTGGAAGTCTGAAAGTACAGATGTCTGTCCCCAATTAATTGATGTCCAAATCCTGGTGACTGGTTACTGAATATTGACTTCGCATCCCGAATGACTGTTTGAACACGATTTCAAAGATTACAAAGATGGGCAGGATTAGATTCTGAGAAAGAAAAGATCAATGAAATCCTGGTAATCCTTTAATCCCGTAATCGTGTTCAGACAATGAAGGATACTGGCGCGCTATGAGCGGCATTCCGTTGACGCGGCATGCGGTTCCTAAAATGGATCCCCTGAAAGTACAGATGTCTGTCCCCGGATTATCGGCGATTGGGACGCCTGGGAATTTGGATGGGAATAGAACCTTGACGCCCTCTCTCGGCGCTGTAAGCGCTCGCTTCGTTCGCACAACACCGCCGGTCT
>CAYOJK010000007.1:0-158628 GCA_964404285.1 uncultured bacterium
GAAAGATGCCGACTACCCGGGTATGCCTTCGAATCTCTTTGAATACCCTTTCCAAAACATAGAAATTTGGGGACAGACTTCCAATTTTCTCGCAAATATCGCTATTCATTTGTGGCAATTCAAACGTGAACTTTTAAGGCTTGTACATTATTGATGCGCGTGTAAAAGGCCGGAGAACCTCGTCACTTCTCAGAAACTCATGCCGCAACGATTCAAAGAAGTAGAATACGGAAAAATTTTGGGGACAGACTTCTAATTTGATTAGGACTCAAGGACTCAGGATTTTCATTGAAATAAGCATTCAATAATCTAGATCAAGATCACAAAGAACATTGCTATTTGAAACATTCACTTTAACACGAGCGTCACCGGATGTGATGGCGTATTCGCCATTCGGGATGTTCTCAAATATAAATGCCCCCACATTGTTCGATACCGTGCCGGCATTTATGGATGATTGATCACTACTTCTGTTTATCTGCGTCAGATTGATAATTCGATCTGAGCAGGGTCCATTGCTATCACTAACAGTTCCCCTCTGTGTCAATATGAATGAGACACCTAGCCTATGAAAGATTAGTGTAGTAAACTTTGAGGGCGAGATGGAGAGATTCATATGGATTCAGAACGATCAGTAAAGGATAATAGGACTGAGAATGAGGGAACGATCTTAAAGATGACCGGTTTGCAGATACCGGATCCGGAGGTCAAGGAACGTGCCCATCGGCGTCGTTTTACTCAGTCCTACAAACTGGCGATTCTGCGCGAAGCAGATCGCTGTACAAAGTGGGGGGAGTTGGGCGCCTTGCTGCGTCGGGAAGGGTTGTATCATTCGAATCTTCAGAAATGGCGGCGCCAGCGGGATCAGGGTGAATTAGACGGGTTGGAGGAAAAGCGACGGGGACCTAAACCGAAGCTTCCGAATCCTTTGTCGAATGAAAACAGGAAGCTGAAGAGAGAAAACGAGCGGTTAAGAGCAGAGTTAAAAAAAGCTCGCCTGATCATAGATGTACAAAAAAAAATTTCCGACTTGTTGGGGATCGATCAGCCGCCGATCGACCTGGACGAGACGCCATGATCCCAGTGGTATCGGAATTAGGCCGAACGGTGGGAATTGTGTCAGCCTGTGATGCGATGGCTATCCCCCGGGCGAGTTATTACCGTCATAATCGCGAGCCGAAAGCGATGAAGGAGAGCCGATCGAATCAATCACATCGACGCCTGTCCGATGTCGAACGCCAACAGGTATTGGATGTGTGTCATGACACGGCCTACATTGACAAAGCTCCGTATGAAATCTATGCGACTCTTTTAGACAAAGGCTCTTATTTATGCTCGGTCAGCACGATGTATCGAATTCTCCGGAGTGAGAATGAAGTCCGTGAACGCCGGAATCAACGCACTCATCCGTCTTATCGCAAGCCGGAACTTCTGGCGACTCGTCCAAATACCGTTTGGTCTTGGGATATCACGAAACTTTTGGGTCCGGTCAAGTGGACCTACTTTTATCTCTATGTGATTCTTGATATTTTCAGCCGCTATGTGGTGGGCTGGATGATTGCGGGCCGGGAAAGCGCAGAGCTGGCGGGTCTTTTGATTGAAGAAACCTGTCTTAAACAAGGTATTGATTTCAATCAGTTAACGATCCATTCGGATCGAGGCCCCGCTATGAAGGCGAAAACAATGGCCCAGTTATTGGCCAATCTGGGTATTACGAAAAGCTTTAGTCGTCCCCATGTTAGCAATGACAATCCCTTTTCAGAATCTCATTTCAAGACCTTGAAGTATCGTCCGACCTTTCCGAAACGGTTTGGTAGTCTGGAAGACGCAAAAAGCTTCTGCCAGGAATTTTTCACCTGGTATAATCAAGAACATCGGCATACGGGAATTGCCCTGCTTCCACCCGAAGTGGTTCATTATGGCCTTGCCTCTAACGTGATAACCCGGCGTAACCAGGTTTTGCTTGAAGCCTATCGCAGGTATCCGGAACGATTTGTCAACAAAATTCCAACGGCTCCCCAGTTACCGGAAGCCGTCTGGATCAATCCACCGGAAAAACCCGATGGTCAACAAGGAAATCTACCCTAAATGAACGAGGCAGGTGTCTCAAAGTTATTGACACATTCCGAGTTAACAATTACATCAGTAAATTAGACTGTTCCTGACAAATTGAAAATCCAAGCTTTACACAAGCTCTCAGTAAAATTTGTACTTAAGGGGGACAGACTTCCAAAAACCGCTACCATCATCGGATTTCTCCAGTTTGGTGATCCAGTTCGCTTCCAGCAAATATAAAATAATCGGACCAACCTCTTTTTCGCACAGTTTTGCAACGATAACTTTCCTTTTTTAACGCGCTTTGGTAGTGTTTTATGCGAGTGTAAAGTTTTTGAGGTTATATTTAGACCAAGCTTCATACTCAGAAGAAGAGACAGACGTTAAACAGCACGAGGTTCAAATGAAAGAATATATTGCACCAACAGCATTTCATATTCCGAGCTGGAGATGGCTGGCCTGCGCCTTTGGAGAAAACGGCCTTGCACTGACAAAATTGTTTTTTGACAATCAAGCACAGGCTCACACTGCACTTGTGACCGAAATCAGCGAATTGTTGCCTCAAAGCGTCTTGAGGACGGCGAAACAAACGGAGATCGAGTATTGGCAACAGGCCTTTTCATCGTTTTTCGCTGGAGGCGATACAGCTCGGAATCCCGAGATTGTCCCGTTAGATGATCGTCATTGGACGCCTTTTCGACGAAAAGTCTATTTGACCCTGAGACAAACTGTGAAATGGGGTGAACAGATCACTTATGGTGATCTGGCTCTACGTGCCGGTCACCCAGGGGCAGCCCGCGCTGTTGGGAGCGCAATGGCTCAAAACCGCCATTCCCCATTTATACCCTGTCACAGAGTTCTGGGATCTCAAGGACACCTTGGCGGCTTTTCCGCTCCGGGCGGCTTGATACTGAAACGGCGCCTCTTGGATTTCGAAAAACAATCTCCTTTAGCATCAGAAAACTAAACCTAACGACACAGATCAAACAAATCGAGACCTTAAACTTTTCAGCGTATCCGTCGATCGAGCAACCCGGTCATGTCTTGGTTACACCTTGATGAGAGGTTTCTTATTGGGGACAGACTTCCAGAAATAGAAATAAGCGATGCAGATAATACGGGATTCTTTTTTTAGAGGGACAGACTTCCAATTTTCCATTGGTCGCGGAAATTTTCCGTTTATCAAAAATAATTTAGGGGACAGACTTCCAGAAATATCCAGAAATAATATCCAGAAATAAACGAAATAGATAATTCGGGCTTATTTAAGGGACAGACTTCCAGAAACTTCCAATTTTTTCGGAGGACGACTTCCAGAAACCAATTAAAACCCTATTGTGGATTTAGATGTGGATGCGTGTGTAAAAAGTAATTTTTCGAGAAATCAATGCAGAGTTTTCAAGGATTTACGAAAGGGATTTGGGATCAAAACAGGGTTTTTACACTTGCATCATTCATAATTTCTCACCGCATCCGGGGATCAAACGCATCACGGAGACCATCGCCAAGAAAATTAAAGCCCAATACCACCAGCATAATAGCCAAACCGGGGAGTATCGTTATATGAGCTCCTTCAGGAAAATAATCGACTCCTGATGTCAGAATTCCACCCCAAGAAGGCGCTGGAGGTTGCACACCAAGCCCAAGAAACGATAAACCTGCCTCCGCAATGATAACTCCCGCCATGCCCAGCGTCGCCTGGACGATAATTGGAGCCATGATATTGGGCAATACATGACGAAACATGATCCGCAAATTTCCAGCGCCTAGCGCTCGAGCAGCTTGAATATATTCCACATTTTTGATCGATAGCGCCTGCCCACGTGCAAGCCGCGCATAACCGACCCACCCCATGATACACAACGCTATCGTGACATTCCGGATATTGGGTCCCAACACTGCGACCATCGCAATCGCCAACAGAATTCCTGGAAAGGCTAAAAATATATCAATGATGCGCATAATCAAATTGTCCAATCGGCCGCCGGCCAAGCCGGATATCATTCCGATCAATACCCCCAAACACATCGAGATCGACGTGACCGTCAAACCGACAAGAATAGAAATCCGGGCGCCGAAAATGACACGACTGAATAAATCTCTACCCAATTGATCCATACCAAACCAGTGATCGAAACTAGGCTTACTCAGGCGAAGCGGCAATTCCTGCAGAGTCGGATCCGTTGACACCAGTGTCGGACCGAATAAGCCGATAAATAAAAAGAGCATTACGACGAATAGACCGACAAGCGTCTTATATGACCTGGCAAATCGTTTCCAGCCGGCAGCATCCTTACGGCGCCATATTAACAGCAGCGCTATCGGCGTAATAAATATGGCACATCGTACAACCCAACCCAATATCATCGAAAATACCGTGGGAACAGCGGGTAAAGTGAAGGCTGTTGCCCCGCCTTTCCATGGCGCGGTTTTTACTAAATAAAGACCACTAGCCAAACCTATAACCACGATAAGAATCGTGATGATGTTGCCTGGAAACCATCTCAGCCAACGCTTACAGCGACCGATTGTCGCCGATAACCAATTTTGACGGGAAGGACTCGATATTTGGAACTGAATACGCGGATCTAAAACTCCGTATAATAAATCGGTTAATAGATTGATCAACACGTAACAAAATGCGATCAGCAAGACACAACCCTGTACAACAGGATAATCACGTTCATGTATCGCCCGAATCAATTCGCGCCCGATACCGGGCCAGGAAAAAACCGTTTCGGTAATGACCGAACCGCCTAATAACGCTCCAAATTGTAAACCCATAATGGTTGTGACCGGTATCAATGCATTTCGCAAAGCATGTTTCACTATCGCTTGTGTATGTGACGCGCCTTTGGCGTATGCCGTGGTAACGTACTGCGCTTTCAAGACTTCCAGCAAACTTGTCCGCGTCATTCTTGCTAAGATCGCCGCCAAAGAAGTGCCCAAAGTGATCGCCGGTAAAATATAGCTAGCCGGACCATATTTTCCGGAAACCGGCAGCAGGTTCAGCGTGACACTGAAAAATAGGATCAACATCGGCCCTAACCAGAAATTTGGTATCGATACGCTTAAAAGTGTCAAAAACATCGATGCATTGTCAATAAAAGAGCCTGCTTTTACCGCGGAAATCACGCCCAAAGGTATAGCGATTAAAATAGCCACAAACATACTGATAACCGCCAGCTCAATTGTAGCGGGAAATCGTTCCAGCAAAATCTTTGTTACGGGCTTTCGTGAATGCAACGAATGACCCAAGTCACCTGTTACCAATCCTTTCAAAAATCGTCCGAATTGGACATGCAAAGGTTGATCCAGGCCTAGATCTTGCCTGAGCCGTTCAACATCGGATGCTTTGGCGGAATCCCCAAGCATCAACTCGACCGGATCACCGGGGATCAAATGGATCATCAAAAAAACAAGGATCGATACCCCCAACAAAACTGGAATCATCATCAGAATCCGGCGTACGATGTATTCCGGCATGGGCTAATACCCTTTCCAACCATGGATGGATTGCCAAACCTTCATTTGGAATCTCGTGATGAGTGATCGGGGGTTCAAATTCAGTATAACCTATCCTATTCCTCAGAATCAGTTGGTTTAAAAGCCCATGAAACCTGGGAAAATGAAACAAGATCGCCGGCTGGATAAAATTCAAAACCTGTCAAATCTTTCTTTTTCACACCAACATTGTGCGAATGCCATAAACTGATATAAGGCAAATCCATGGCCATGATTCCATGAATTTTTTTATACATCTTTTGCCGACGCTCAGGATCGAAATCTTTCTGTTGATGATCCAATAGGATGTTCATGTTTCTATTGAAATAGTGACCTCGGTTTCTGCCATCCGGGGGCATCGATGATGAATGAAACAGACTATGGTAAATATCCGGATCGGTAACTCCTACCCATGACATGATATAGGTTTCAAAATTCCCGTTGACGATATCCTCATAAAACGTTCCCCATTCCAGAGCTCGCAAATTGACTTTGACACCGATCTTATTCCATTGCGCCTGAATGATTTCAGCCAATTGAATACTGTTTTTATTCTGAGACACCTTGAATTCGATTTCAAATCGTTTTCCGTCAACTTCCTTGAATCCACTATTGTCCAGTAACTCTCGAGCTTTCTCAGGATCATACGGTATCTGCTCGATCGATTCATCATGCGCCCAATGGCGCTCCGGCAACACACCGGTGGCTTTTTCGGCATACCCGCCCAAATGATGCTGGATGATTTCATCTCGATCGATCGCCAGAGCCAGAGCTCGACGAACACGACGGTTGAGTGTCGGATGGTCTTTCAAGCGGAAGTTGAAGCCAAGGTAATAGTATGATGTTCCAGGCTCAGACAGAATCTCCAAATTAGGTCTTTTGGCCAACCGTTTGAATGAACCTGCCGGTATATCGTTCTGAACGAAATCAAGCGTCCCTTTTTCCAGCTCCATCACCCGAATCGAATCATCCGGAACAACTCGAAATTCCAGCCAATCCAGAATGGGTCGGCCGTTGAAATGATCATCGAACGCGCTTAAAACGATTCTCTCGTCACTATATTCGCCTTTCACCTTGAAAGGACCGGTTCCTATTGGTTTGACAGTTTTGGTTGGATTCAAATTACCGGCTTCTTCCTCGGGCAGAATTCCTTGAACCAAATTGATCAGGAATGGTGCATAGGGGGTTTCAGTTTTGAATTCAATGATTCGGTCATCGACGATTATGATTTCTGCCAATTTGTCATAAGCGGCCTTACGTGGTGACGCAAGTGCATCACTGAGTATGGCATCGAACGTGGCTTTGACATCTTTAGTTGTCAATGTTTTTCCGTTGTGAAATTTTACCTCTTTACGAAGTGTAAACCGATAGGTCAGTTCATCCGGCATTTCCCATGATTCAGCCAGATCGGGCACAATTTCCGACTGTTTATTCAGTTTGACCAGGGAATTGAACACCAGTTGTTGAACACGAGCTGACGCGACATCGGTGGCGATACGAGGGTCCAATGTGCGTGGCGCTGCGCTCATGCCTATTCGGACACCGTTGGTAGAGCCGTCTATAAAATAGTCTTTCTGACTGCTTCCACACCCTATACAAATCATGCAAACGACAATGAACATCACAGTTATCCGGTACATTTTTCGGCAGAGATCAGTCATAAGAAATCCTCCCAAACACTGTCAGTATAGCAAAGGTTCACAACATCTGGAACATATAAGAAAACGTATTCATCTGTAATCGTTACCGATAAAATCATCATCGTTTACTTTCACGGTTATTTTGATATAGTGCAGCCTGCTGCAAGGCGCTACAGCCTTTGGCATCAATTAACCCTATTACATTTGGAAGGAGTAGTTTATGGCTATTGTGACGTCACTTCAATTCAGCCCGTCTTCCGGCGCTTTGATGTGTGATGAGGAATACTGGTATTTACGCCGACGGCGATCATTCTTTCTGGACAACATACGAAATGTGATACCTGAGGACGTGTCGGAGGCCATTCAAATTTACGCCGGTTATGGCGGTTGGGGTCATCCGGGTTTTCATGAGGAAGTCATTCAGCGCACACGAGAAACCATATTGAAGATGTGGAAAGATGGAAAATCGGCTGAGCTGTTAGATCTCGAGAATATTGCAATGGTCATTCGACGCGTCATGGAAGAAGTGCGTAGACGCAAAATCGATGACATGTTGAAGTTTTTATACGGTTTTACTGTCGATGAGCTCAACCAAGGTTTTTTTGTCGAAAACGGTGAAAAAATTGAAATTAAACAGGATGCGGTAATCAAGGCTGCAAAGGGAATTATTTCGTATCAGACAAAAAATGGGATGACGGAAGCGATTTTTAAAAACAAATGCGTATTCACCGGTTATGATCCTACTTGGGGCTTCAGAGGTTGGCATATCAACGCAGAAAACACGGTCTGTTCGTTGATCAGCGGAGGATTTGAAGCCATCGGAGCTGGTATGTACGGCGCTGGAATCGAGTTTTCACGTATCCTGAACCGAATAACTCTGGATCAGCGACGCAAAGGCTTTGATCGCGTCTGGGGCGTCATTGCGCTTATAGAAGCAACATTGAATGCCTGGGAACATTTTCATGAAGTGGGCGGAGGCCTGCACCTGGTACTGATCGATGGAAAAGCAAAAAACAAGGCCAATCGATATCGTGAATTAAGTGATCATGTCATGAGACTGGCACACGAAATGGTCACCGCTGTTCGCTTTGGTATGGCTGACTATCAAACGATTTATCCGCTCATGGAAGACTTGATCTTTAACCAAGTCAATCTGAAAACAGTTGAGAAATCATTTATCGACACCGCTGAATCGCCAAGCAATCTGAAGAAACTGTTGAGAGGGTATAAATTCTATCCTTACCCTGAGCCGGCAACTCAGACCCGACCAGAATCTAAACCTGTTAGCAAAAAGGAGAAACGATCATGACATCGATAAATGCCATTCGCTTCGATAAATATTCCGGTGCGCTGGTTTGTGATGAACAACGAGGCTGGAATTCGGAAAATATGATTATAAATGCTGCTGATAAAATAAAATCAGTTGTTCCAGATGATGTTGTTGAATCAACGGGTATGGTTGCTTTTTACGGTAATACCGGCACATCGACAATCGGGGATGAGCTGAAATTCAATATTCGAAAACGAGTGCGACAAGAATACGACAAATTATTGAAGAAAACCGGCGAGCCGCCGACGGAACTCGTCACTATGGAAGAACTGGCGAAATGGGCTTATGAAGCTCAAACCGAATTAAAACGCGGCCATATCAATCAAACAATTGAAGGTCGTTACGGCTTCAGTGTCAATGATTTCTGTCGGGGATATTATAAAAATAACGGCAAACAGATCGATATCAAAGATCCGGAAACTATTTCCGCTATACATGACAGTATCACTTGGAAAGGCCGAAGTGGTGAAATGACATCGGTCTTTCTAAATGCGGGTATCATTGCTGGATATGAACCTCGTAAAGGTTTTCAAATTTATACCTTGTCAATGATTGAATTTGGGTATTGGCCGGTACAAGAAATATTTCTGACCGACGGATCAGGGCGCGATATGGCTTCCGTACACATGACGGAGTTCAGCAACCGCAAAACAATGCCTGAACGACGCAGCGCCATCCACCCTGTCGAAGGTATCTTCGAAATGGTACACGCCGTCAATATTGCCACCAGAAACAATATCGGCTGCGAAGGTTATTTGAATATCATGCTGATCGATGGACGAAAACCTCACGCTGAGCGTTTAATTCAAATCAACGATGACAGAGCAAAACTGGTTTCTGAGATTGTTCGTTGTTATGAAGGCAGATATCTGGATAGACTCAAAGCTATGGAAATGGTGGAAGCGCTTTTATGGGGCGGTGCAACCTGGGAAACCGTTGACCGTGAACTATGGAAAGTTTCTAAACATCCTGACAGTATGTTCGAATTTTTACGTAATTATCCCGATCAACCAATGAGTTTATGAACCTAAAAAACTCGCCGGATCTAAATTCTTTTCTTGAAGCAGTGGGTACCCGATTGCGTACTCACTTGCTTCAAGCGCCATTTCTCAGCCAACTGAGTAATGGACCCATAAAGGACAGACTGCTGGATTATGTCATTCGCGGAGGAAAAAATCTGCGACCCGCTATGGCCTGTCTTGCATGTGGAGCTCTGGGCGGTGAACCAGAAAATGCCATCGACGTGGGTGTGGCGATTGAAATGACCCATACCTGGACATTGGTACATGATGACATCATCGATCGCGATGAAACACGCCGGGGCGGTCCATCGATACATGCCGGCATTCGTATGGAATATCACGACTGGGAAGACAATAACCCCGCCATGACGGCTGATCACCTAGGAACGTCCCTGGCTTTGTTGATCGGTGATGCTCAACACGCTATGGCTATGGACATTCTGTCCTATGCCGGCTTAAAAGGCCGAATACCAGCAGATCTGGCTTTGTTTTTGATCGGTGAACTCGAAGGAAAGGTACTAGTAGCATTACTGTCGGGCGAAGTCGACGACATATTTCAAACCGGTATTCCACTCAATAAAATAACGCAAGAAGAAATCCTATTGATGCTGGAAAGAAAAACTGGAGCTTTACTGACTTTTTCTGTTGTGTCAGGCGGCCTTGTCGCTCTCGGCGCCCCAATTCCGACTCATCCCCACATTGAAGCGCTCAAAACATACGGCGATAACCTGGGAATAGCGTTCCAACTCAAAGACGATATCCTTGGGATAACCGGCGATGAGAAAATGCTAGGTAAACCCATCGGCTCAGATTTTAAAGAAGGAAAACGTACTTTGGCTGTCAAAACAGCATGGGATAATGGGTCGCCAAACGAAAAATCCCGTATCGAAGCGCTATTGGGAAAAGCCGATCTGAAAGAAGATGAAGCCCTGGAAATGCGGTCGCTTGTGATATCGACCAGGGCACTGGAACAAACAGAAAAACTGGCGGCACAACATATCGATCTGGCCCTGGAAGCTCTAAGGTCACTTCCCGAAACACTTTATAGAAATCTGTTGGCTGATATCGCAAAATTTACACTTACACGTAAAAAATAAATACGCTTCTGCATCGTCATCCGCTATTTGGACGGCTTGCAGCAAACAACATACTCTCAGCATGACGCAACGCGTCTTTACCATCCGAATTACCCAGCATCCGGGCAATCTCCTTGACCCTTTCAGCTTGTTTCAAATTATCGATCACAATACGCGTTGTATCACCTAGAGTCTGTTTCTGAACCCGAAAATGCTCCTGCCCTTGAACAGCTATCTGAGGTAGGTGAGTAATACAAAAAATCTGGTTGTCCCGAGATAATATCCGTAACTTCTCTCCAACAGCATTCGCGATATCTCCGCCGATCCCCGTATCAATCTCATCAAAAACCATCGTCCTGCAATTATCGGCTTCTATCAGATGTTGCTTCAATGCCAACATAATTCGGCTCAATTCACCGCCACTCGCTATCATGGATAATGGTTTTAAAGGTACCCCCGGATTAGCAGATAAAAGAAACTCCATCCGATCTGTTCCTGCAGCAGTACACCTGTCCGGTACTATCGCCGGATCAGATATTTCTTCAATCTGCCATTCAGACTCGATCTGTATATCAAATTCGGCATGACGCATTCCCAATTCAACCAACGATTGTTCTAAGCGCCTACAGGTTTCCGAAATCAATGATCTTCTGAATTGTGATAATTCCTTGTCAGCTCGAAAATAGGCTTCTCTTGCAAGGCGACACCTCTCCTCTAAATCTTGGACAGCGGTTTTATTCACAGAATATCCACCTAACTGTTCTTCAATAGCATCGCGGTACTCTAAGATGCCTTCAACACTGTTCTTATACTTGCTCTCCAGTTGGCGTATCACATAAAGCCTGTCCGACACCATATTCAATCGTTCAGGAGAAACAACAATATGATTCGCTATCTGCTGGATTTCATCACTGACATCTCGAGCTAGCAAACTCAATGAATCACATCGTTCTGCTGTCTCAGTTAAAGTCGTATCCCGCTGAGCTGCTTTTTGCATCAGTCCCGAAACTCTAGCTAGAGAATCTGTAACAGGGGAAGATTCTAAATCCAGAATAGCCAGCGCCTCAGTGAGGTTCTCGCGAATATCCTCAGCATATCGCAATCTCTCTCGCTCTTCTACCAACTCCTGTTTTTCTCCTGATCTCAACCCCGATTCGTTTATCTCTTTTAACTGGTATTCCATCAAGTCGCGATGCATTTCCATTTCAGCAAGTTTTTTTCGTGCGACTAGACACTCTGATGACACTTTCAGCCACTGCTCCCATGCTGAATGTATATGAGTCAGTTTTTCTGGCTGATTGACTGCCTTGTCAAATAAATTCAGATGGTTTTTCGATTGCAGTAAATATTGATGAGAATGCTGTGAATTGACATCGAGCAATTGTTCACCAATCCACTGAAAATCTGCCTTTTTAACGATTTGATCGTTTATTAAAAAGCGATCCCTTCCTTTTCGATGTATTTCACGCGTCAACCGCAGTTCCTGATCGAGTTCCGTATTGAGCTGTAACGCTAAAAATTTAGGATGCGCCACCAGGGTTCGCGATATATCAAAGGAGCCTTCGACACGAGCGACCGGCGATCCTGTCTGAACTGTTTCTGCATGAACCGACTTGCCGAGGAGCGCTTCCACAGCCTGAACAAGTATCGATTTCCCCGCACCGGTTTCACCGGTTATGACGGTCAATCCCGGCTGAAAAATCAACTCCATATTTGTGATTAGCGCCAAGTTTTCAATCGACAACCGATTCAACATTCTCAGCGTTTCCCCCAGGCAAGTTTATGCCGTAAAACGTGAAAGAACGGCGCATCAGGATTTGCAATAATACGAGCTTTGAACGGAGCTTCTCGGATCACCACCCTGTCACCATGATTCATGGAACTGCCGGTTTGGCCGTCAATAATCAGGAACACTTTTCGATCTTCTGATATTTGCCATATCGAGATTATATCGCTACTACTCAAAATAATAGGTCGATTTGTCAGCATGTGTGGGCAGATCGGCGTCACAGCAACGGCATGAATATTGGGGATCATGATCGGTCCTCCCGCAGATAACGAATACGCGGTCGAACCGGTTGGTGTGGATACAATCAAGCCATCACATTGATAGGTATTGATCAACGTATCATTGACACACATCTGCAATTTGATCAGGCGAGGATTTAGAAGTTTGTTTACGGTGACATCGTTTAAAGCGCTATAGGTATGCAAAAGAGTGTCACCTCTATAATGCTCTGCTTTCAACATCATACGTTCTTCGACGATATAATTGCCCCGAAGTGTTTTTTCCAGGTTTGGATAGACATCGTCTGCAGAATAAGCAGCTAGAAATCCCAGATCTCCCATATTAAATGAAAGAACGGGAACATTGAACGGTGCAACTCGTCGCGCCACCCACAAAATCGTACCATCTCCCCCTAACACCAAAGCCAGATCGACATCAGTAAAATCATAATCCGGCTCTGTAACGATGCCGTCAGCTTCTGTATTCAGTTCATCAAAAACAACCGGACTAGCCAAGACCTGGATTTTTCTTTTTTTCAGCCAATCCATAATTTCTTTGCCAAGAACACGAGTCTCTTTTTTTCCAGGCTTGATAAATAAAGCCACCGTTCGTATTTGATTATTCGTCATGATACACAGCCCTTTTTATCCATCCATCATATTCTACGTTTATATCCGCGTCGCCGGATTTTAAATAAAACAAAAATTCGCGGTTACCTTTAGGCCCGGTAATCGGTGAAGCAGTCACATTCAGCAGCGCCAAGGAATGCTCAGCACACCAGACAGCAAGATCCAACAATACCTGACGATGCACCTCGGAATCTCGAATGACACCACCTCTTCCAACCTTATCTTTTCCTGCTTCAAACTGCGGCTTGACTAGAGCCACGATTTTGCCGGATGTCGCCAAAAGGTCTCTGACTTTTTCCAGCACAAGTTTAAGCGAAATAAACGACAAATCCAATGTTGCCAAATCGATCGGTTCATTAAATACTTCGTTTGGAACGGTGCGAAGATTTGTTCTTTCAAGAAGCTTGACCCTGGGATCATGTCGCAGTGACCAATGCATTTGGCCATATCCGACATCCACAGCATATACTTTTACTGCTCCGCGCCGAAGAAGGCATTCAGTGAACCCGCCTGTGGAAGCGCCACTATCCAGGGCCACACCGCCGGAACAATCTATACCAAATACATTTAGAGCATGATCGAGCTTCAAGGCTCCTCGGCTGACCCATTTAGGCGTATTTTCATGAAGGTGTACCTGGCCTGATCCAGGAACCATCGTGGCGGGTTTAGCTATCGGTTTACCATCGATACTTACTGCTCCAGTACGTATCAATGCTGCGGCTGCCGTTCTGCTTTCGGCAATTCCACGATTCATCAAAAGTTTATCTGCGCGTATCAGATTCACTCACCTGACCCGTTTGGCCGGTTACAACATCTTCTTTTTCCGGCCGCATCAACATCAACCGAATGCGTCGCTCCAATTCTTGGGCAGTCAATCCCAAATCATTGTAAAGTTCTTGTTGGGTTCCCATCGATATCCATTCATCAGGTATGCCGATCAAATCGACCTGACGTGGAAGCTCTCCGGAAACCGCAAGCATTTCCATTACAGCAGCGCCTAAACCGCCGACTATCGTGTTCTCTTCCATCGTTATCAGCGCCCCTGTTTTTCGAACAGATTGGCGAATCAAATCAGAATCAAGAGGTTTGACGAAACGAGCATCGATAACATCTACACCTATTCCTTCAGCACGGAGTTTTTCTGAAACGGCAAGCGCTTCATAAACCATAGGGCCCGCAGCGACAACTGTAATATCATTTCCTTCAGCGAGTTGCTCACCGACACCCCACTCAATATCGGTTAGCTCACACTCCATATTGACCCCGACACCGGTTCCTCTAGGATATCGAATCACTACCGGCCTGTTGAAAGTAGGTATGGACAGAATAGTACGCTTCAGTTCACATTCATCACGGGGCGCTATAATTCCAAGATTCGGCATTGTGCGTAAAAAAGACAGGTCGTATATGCCATGATGGGTCGGGCCGTCAGCGCCAACCAAACCCGCGCGATCCAAAATCATCGTGACAGGTAGTTCCTGCAAACATATGTCCTGGAACACCTGGTCATACGCTCTTTGCATGAATGTCGAATAAATTGCCACCACCGGGTGCAAACCCGCATTTGCCAGTCCACCCGCAAAAGCGACTGCGTGCTGTTCAGCCATCCCGACATCATAAATTCTATCAGGGAATCGAGAAGCAAATTTATCCAGGCCGGTTCCCAAAGTCATGGCTGCTGTAACAGCTACAATCTTGTCATCTTTTTCTGCCATACTGACCAAAGTATCTCCAAATACCGATGTATAGTATGGCGCTGATGCTTTTTCATGGAATTTACCTGTTTCCCGATCAAACGCTGAAGCGCCATGAAAACGTTCAGGCTCATTCTCAGCAGGCAGGTATCCTTTGCCTTTTTTTGTCAGAACATGAACCAGAAACGGTCCCGGCATATTTTGGATATTTTGGAAAACCTGCACTAATGTCTTTAAATCATGCCCGTCGAAGGGTCCTAAATATTGATATCCCAGCTCCTCAAAAAACAATCCCGGCTGAATCAAATCCTTCAACGAACGCTCAAGTTTCTGTACAAGGCGGATCAATTCATCTCCAGCACGAGGAATAGAGGCAAGAAGTTGCTTTGCATGACGCCTGACACTAGCGGCACGCGGACCGACCATCCGTCTGCTGATATATTGTGCAAGAGCGCCGACATTTGGTGAAATCGACATTTCGTTATCATTGAGAATGATCAACAATTTTTTTTGTTTTAAATGGCCGCCCTGATTAATTGCTTCAAAAGCCACTCCGGCCGTCATAGAGCCGTCACCGATTATCGGAATGACCCAGTTGTCTTGGCCTGAACGCTTCATAGCCTCAGCCATTCCAATAGCGAACGACAGAGATGTTCCTCCATGACCTGTGTCGTAATGGTCATATTCACTTTCAGACTTTTTGGGAAACCCTGACAAACCTTTGTATTGCCTCAAGCTCTTACAAAACTCACCGCATCTACCCGTTATGATTTTATGGGTGTAAACTTGGTGTCCGACATCCCAAATAAGTTTGTCTTCAGGAGTTTTAAACGCATAATGCAAAGCCAAAGTCAGCTCGATAACGCCAAGATTCGACGCCAAATGCCCCCCGGTTCTCGACACTGTCTCGATAATTGTCTCCTGTATCTCATCAGCAAGATTCGTAAGCGCTTGAATATTGAGTCTGCGTAGGGCCGTCGGGGACTGCACAAAAGGCAAAACACTTTTTCCATTGAATGGTTTTGATTTATCTTTCATCTTGCATATTCCACTGATCTAGATTCACGGATTGCCGTCACTTTAATTTCACCTGGATATTCCAATTCCTGTTCAATACGTTTGGCGATATCCCGAGCCATCAAGGCCATTTCATGATCCGTTACATCTTCAGGAATAACAATGATTCTTATTTCCCGCCCTGCCTGTACGGCGAACGATTTTTCTACGCCCTTGAAAGAAGTCGATATTTCTTCCAATTTTTCCAATCTTTTCAGATAGGTTTCTAAAATTTCACGACGTGCGCCTGGTCGTGCTGCCGACAATGCATCCGCCGCCTGAATCAAAACAGCTTCTATCGTTGAAGGTGGTTCATCCCCATGGTGAGCGGCCATTGCTCGAACCACTTCTCTCGGTTCATTATATTTCTGTGCAATCTCAGCGCCTATAATAGCATGCGATCCTTCAATTTCATGATCGACTGCTTTACCTATATCGTGCAATAGGCCGGCACGTTTGGCCAGTTTGGTATTCACGCCCAACTCGGAAGCCATCATTCCCGCAATAAAAGCGACTTCTCGCGAATGCTGCAATACATTCTGGCCATAACTTGTTCGATATTTGAGTCGGCCCAATAACCGGATCAATTCCGGCTTCAACCCCTGAACTCCCACCTCAAATGCCACCTGTTCACCTGCCTCACGAATTGACTTGTCAATATCTTTTTGAGCTTTTTCGACAATTTCCTCGATACGAGCTGGGTGAATACGTCCATCGGAGATTAGCCGGTTAAGCGCAGTCGCAGCTACTTCTCTGCGTATTGGATCGTGAGCCGAAACAATCACCGCTTCAGGTGTATCATCGATAATCAAATCGACACCTGTAGCTGCTTCCAGAGCACGAATATTTCGTCCCTCACGACCGATAATCCGACCTTTCATTTCATCAGATGGAAGATTGACCACACTGACAGTGGTTTCACTGACAAAATCTGAAGCCATGCGTTGAATTGCCGTAGCAATAATTTCTTTGGCTTTCATTTCAGCTTGATCAGTTGCATCGTCAATAATCTTCTTAATTTGAGCTGCTGCATCTTTTCTTGCTTCACCCTCCATCCGTTGAATGATGATTTCTTTGGCTTGCTGTGGGGACAGAGCGGAGATACGCAAAAGCTCTGATTCCTGTTCACGAATGATGTCCTGCCGTTTTTTCTCAAGCTTATCGACACTTTTTTGGCGGTTGGAAAGCTCCTTGAGTTTGTGGTTATAGGTTCGTTCACGTTTGTCGAAAAGATTTTCTTTCCCCGCCAATATTTCTTCTCGTTTTAATAACCGGTCTTCCAGTCTTTGCAGTTCTGAATTTCGTTTTCGCGTTTCTCGATCCAGTTCTTTTAATTGTAAAATCGTGTTTTCTTTTGTTTCGACTTCAGCGTTCTGACGTATAACCTGCGCATCTGTTTCCGCTTTTTCAATCAGCTCTTTGGATTCTCGTTTTGCCGAAGAGAGCATTTTGCTGGATTTTGAGCGTGCAAGGAATAATTGAAAAAACACACCTCCAACGACACCTAGAAGCAAAGCGCCGACACCGATACTGATACAAATAAACGGGCTTATAGCTCTCACCTCCCATCAACAGCCATGATTTTGGCTGTTATCAAGATTCAGAGAGGCAGGTATTCAGAGCTGAATGAAGGCTGGAAGTGTGTTGAATGATGAAAAAAACCCTCCCGCAAAATGCCGTGTGAGCAGGATCTATTGAACCTGTTTGCACAGGTGGGTGCCCCTAACAATACTTTTTTCGTCCTGATTAGTTCAGGCATGAAAGCCATATTGAAAAAAGAGCTCCCTTTATAAAGGTGTTGGCCCAACAAGCTCCAACTCATCACAAACACAGCAGGAGGGTCAATCTGAGACATTCTGCATATAAGCCACATAACCGTCAATTCTGATATGTGCAGAACTATAATCAGTTTGATCACCATTAAAATATCCATAATCGCCCTTTAACGCGGATCATTTAAAATTATCGCCTAACCGCCATTCCGGCTGAACAACCTTTCCTATCTGAACCAATTAATTTCAATCAATCGTTTAGTTCAGCTTCAACCAATTTTAACAACAAATCCGATCGCTGTGCAACTAAATTATAAATCGATTCCTGACGATCTGCATTTTCAGCGAAATTCAAAGCGGCAAGAATAGCGATTTTTGCAGTCGCCAGACCCGGATTCATCTCAGCAATCTGTCTCATTTTTTGATCGACTCGATTCGCTAACTCAAGCACTCTGTCCGGGTTATCTTCCGCGACAACGACATAATGGATTCCATAAATGTCGACCTGTACTCGCCGTTCAGATTTCCTTGAGTCAGTCAATTCTGAAGCGGGGGTTTCCCGTCCATATCCATCTGGAGTTCGTCGATCAACTCCAGAAGGTTCTCTATCGAACCCGTTATCTGATCTCTGGTCGTTTTCAAATCCAGAACTTCCGTCTTCCACCGCTCCACCTCCGCTAACGCGTTTACACTGTTCGATCGCTCGAGCTCAAGTTGTTCTCGTAGATCGTCCATTTCTTGCTTTAACCGATTATTTACACGTTTCAGACCGGCAACATGGTTCAGTATCTGACGAATTCGTTTTTCCAAAAGGTCGAGTTTTTCTTGGAGTTCCGGTACGAACATATCAGTGTTCATAACCGATCCTTTTCAAGTCGATTACTGTCCTTTCACCATTTGGGTCAAAGCAGTAAACGCTTCAGGTTCATGCATAGCTAGATCAGCAAGCGCTTTTCTGTCCAGATCGATGCCGGCATTTTTCAAACCGGAAATCAGTTGGCTATATGATATGCCATTCAATCTGGCGCCTGCATTGATTCGCTGTATCCAAAGAGATCGGAACTGTCGTTTTTTCAACTTTCTCCCGACATAAGCATGTCTTCCGGCTTTATTTACCGCTTCGATCGCTGAACGATAGGTCCGGGATTGTGATCCACGATAACCTTTAGCTAATTTTAATACTTTTCTATGGCGACGCCTTGACGTTACGCTATTTTTTACCCGTGCCATCGTTTAATCCTCCGCCCGAATATCATAATTCATCACAACAGCTACTTATAAGGAATCAGTTTCTTGGTCAGTTGATGATCATTCTTGTGAACCAAGCCTGGTTTTCGAAGCTGTCGTTTACGTTTAGTCGATTTTTTGGTCAAAATATGACTTCGAAAAGCACTCGCTCTGCGCAGCTTACCTGTTCCAGTCGTCCGGAACCGCTTGGCTGCTCCCCTGTTTGTTTTAATTTTCGGCATTTCAAACCTCTTTTTCTTATTAAAAATTCATGTTAAATACGTTATGGGTTCAAAGCGCCCATCACTTTGGTGACAATAGCATAGTCATGTTACGTCCCTCAAGCAGTGGCTTACGATCTACCTTCGCAATCTCATCCATTTCTTCTGCGACCTTGTCAAGTATTTCCCGCCCTTTGTCCGTATGAGCCAATTCTCTACCCCGAAACATGATGGTCACTCTCACTTTCGCCCCTTTTTTCAAAAATCGCTCAACATGATCTCTTTTAAAGTTATAATCATGAACATCGATTTTCGGCCTGAATTTGACCTCTTTGACTGTCGAACCCTTCTGTTTCTGTTTGCCGGAATCTCTTTTGGATTTCTGATACTTGTATTTACCATAATCCATTATTCGACAAACCGGAGGATCGGCATTCGGCGAAACTTCCACTAAATCCAGATCGTGTTCCCGAGCAAACTCTAAAGCCTCATTTCGGGAAATAATACCCAATTGGTTACCATCCGGGCCAATACACCTGACCTGCGGCGCCCTGATTTTTTCATTGATGCGACATTCGTCTTTATTACCCTGCATAGACCTCCCAAAGAAAAATTTCATTCAACTTGAAGAACGTTTTTATCAAACCCGATATCTTTCTCAGCATCATATATTTATTCCATTGCTTTCCGAGATATTTCATCATGGCATCTAGATAGAAAAGCATCCACATTCATCACGCCTAGATCACCTTCTTTACGATGCCGAACCGAAATTTCACCAGATTCCTGCTCTTTAGCGCCTAAAACAAGCATATACGGAATTTTCATAGCCTGCGCTTCCCGTATTTTATAGCCAATTTTTTCGTTTCGCACATCGACTTCAATCCTCAGGCCAGCTTTTTCCAATCGATTTTTCAACTCATAAGCGCTATCCAACTGATGATCAGTGATAGGCAAAATAATAGCTTGAGTTGGCGCAAGCCACATGGGAAAGGCCCCACCAACATGTTCGATCAACCCACCAACAAACCGCTCCATTGATCCCAACACCGCTCGGTGTATCATAATGACCTCATGCTCAGCATTGTCGGCGCCTATAAAAGTCACATCGAACCGTTTGGGCAGATTCAAATCTACCTGGATTGTCGGCCCTTGCCACTCTCGCCCCAAAGCATCCCGAAGCTTGACATCGATTTTAGGCGCATAAAAAACGCCTCCACCTTCATCGATCTGGTATGGTTTTCCCCATCTTTCAAGCGCATTTTTCAGCGCATCCGTCGCAACTCGCCACTCTTCTTCAGACCCCAGCGCTTTTTCCGGTCGAGTAGCTAAAAAAATCGTATATGTATAACCAAAAGCCGTCATAAGCGTATCGACTAGGTCGATAATGCCAAAAACTTCATCGGCTATCTGGTCCGGTGTGCAAAAAACATGGGCGTCGTCCTGAGTGAAACCCCGTACTCTCAACATACCATGTAACGTGCCGCTACGCTCATACCTGTAAACAGTTCCCAACTCACAATATCGGATTGGAAGATCTCGATAACTGCGACGTTTGGTCTGATAGATTTTGATGTGTCCAGGACAGTTCATCGGTTTTAAATAGTACGGTTTATCATCGATTAACAATGGCGAATACATATTTTCAGCATAGTTTTCCAGATGTCCGGACGTCCGATAGACAACATCTTGAGCAATATGAGGTGTATATACAAAGTTATAACCACGCTTGATATGTTCTGCACGCCAAAATTCTTCGATCAGGTGACGAACCATCGCAAGCTTTGGATGCCAGAAAACCAGTCCTGCACCGACATCCTCATGAACAGAAAACAAATCCAGTTCCTTCGCAAGCCGTCGATGATCTCTCTGCTTGATTTTTTCCAGGTTCTCCAGATGAACTTTCAAATCCTCTGTATTCCAAAAAGCTGTGCCATATAAACGCTGTAATACAGCATTTCTTTCATCACCACGCCAATATGCCGCCGCTGATGACAACAATTTAAAACTCTTTAACTGACCTGTATGCCGAAGATGAGGACCTCGACATAAATCCTCAAACTTGCCACTTCTATAAATAGAAATTACCGTTTCACCTTTTTCCGCCAGATCTCGGATCAGCTCAACTTTAAATGTCTCACCCTTCTCTTCAAAATAACGTATGGCGTCCTCTATCGGCATCTCAGTGCGTTCGAATACTCTATTCTCAGTCGCCAATTTATTCATGCATTTTTCGATCTGTTCCAGGTCTTCCGGTGAAAAGGGGCGAGATAGTTTGAAATCATAGTAAAATCCATCGTCAGTAGAGGGTCCAATACCAAGTATTGCGTCGGGAAAGACCTGTAACACGGCTTCAGCCATGACGTGAGAAGCGCTGTGGCGCAGAATCTCCAACCCCCTGGTGTCACCTGTAAATAAAAATTCCAACGATCCACCCGATAAAAGGGGCGCACGTAAATCCAGAATCTCCCCATCGACGATTGCACCTATGATTATCTTTTTTTTCTGCGGGATAATCTTGTCAATCAAATCATCTACCAAAATTCCCGCTTGCACCTCGAAATTGCTACTATCAGGCAATTTGAGGCTGATCATTTCAGCCATGAGTTACTCCTGTTCAAACGATTCACATTTTTAATAAAGATGCTTGTCTCCATAAACTCCAGCCGGCTCTTCACAATCTGCCGGCCTATAATAGCTCCTTTTGAACGAGCTTTTTCAGTCGGATGATCAATAACCCGGGTATCCCCCGGGTTATTGTTATCCTTCATTATAGGCGCGAGGGGGGTCGAACCCCTGGCCCCTTCCGCGTCAGAGAAGTGCTCTCCCACTGAGCTACGCGCCTTCATTACCAGTCAGCAGGCCGACCGAAGCAAATAGATACACGTGTGAAGCGATCATGTCAAGACAATCCATGTTTTTTTTGTGCAGTCGCCTGAATAACCCCTAAAAAAGCCTTTCCGCATTATTCCTTTTGTTTCCCTAATTTAGTAAAAGCTAAAGCCATAACTGCTAAAACAACAGCAATAATGGGAAATAATAACCATGAACTCCTGCTATCGCCCGAACTTCCAGCGCCACGCGGTTCACCATAGCGAGGATTTTCAAAACCACGGCCGACTCGAGCTTGCTTAACCGGCAAATCCGTATCCAAAGCCCGTTGCAAAGATGATGTGTCCTGAATAGGCGGTTCAACTTGTGGATCGCCCCAAAATAATTGATAGGATTCTTTTCCTTGAGCTTGAAAATATAACCTATACTGTGGTCCTGAATAAGATACTCCAACAATATTCAAAGGTTCAGAATCACCATCATCGATGACAATTCGATACTCCGGGCTTCGCATTTCTTCAACTGATACCAATACATTTTTAAATTCAGCGCCATCTTGACCAAGATACTGGATACCAGTTTGAATCAAATCAACATATTGTTCACCCACCGTTTTTTGAACGGTAATAGGTTTTTCGATCGATGAGACGCTGGTTTCCAGCCGAAATGCAGTCACCGGTTCTTTATCTGTGAAAACAGAGATAATCGTCAAATTGTTTTCCTTATCAACAGATATCTCATATTTAGGGACGGGAGTAAAATCGGCGTTTTCATCTATTCGTTTGATAATTCGACTAATATCATTTTCTCGGGCATCGAACAGACGCACATCACTGAAACCCAAGCCAGCGTATTTGTATATTTCACGATCAAATTTGATGAAGAGTATTTGATCTCCTTGGAAACTAGGTGTCTGAACGAGCTTAAAATATTTTAAGTTTGTTGGATAAATAGCTCCAAACGCGTTCGACATGGAGACCAGCGCCATTAAAACCAAAATCACACATATCGAATTTATTTTTACTTGTAATAAAACTCGACACATTGATTGATTAGTTTTTTCCGACATATCTCGATCAAACCTTCGCTCGAGTTAATTTGACTTCAATCGTTAAAAGTTCATCGCCATCCGGCGTTATACTGTAATTGATCAACTCCAAATGATTATCGTCCGGTGCACGAATAATCATTCTCCATCCCCAGCCGGGAGCTGAGGCAGTTGCATCTTGGCTCAGTAGATCGATCGTATCAGGCATAGAAAACCGACCTTTTAAAACCATGATGCCTGTCGATTTATGGAAAGAATCGACCCATGCAGCCTGGACATTTCCTTTTCCATAATCTGTTGTCAATAACAAGTGTCCTTCTTGGGGTTCCCCTTTCAACGACCATGAATATCCGATTATGGCGCTGCGACCCATCGCTGTTTCATTGACATCAGCCGAAATATCGCTTTCACAAACGGATTTTCCCGGTGCCAGCCAAAGTTTTTTTATGCCGGTCCATTTTCCTTTAGACCTGCTTAGTAGAGTATCCATGTTTCCTCCCTCATCAATGGTTTTTCATACGTCAAAACAGCTAATCAACCCCACAAAATATCGTCTCAAGTTTTATCCAAGTTGATCGAGTTGTCAAATGAATATAAGCAAGATGCCAATCTGTGTTTTTAGTCAAGAAATCCTTTTTGAACAGATGACTTGGTAAAAAAATCAGCCGTAGCGTTAATTTCATTTATCAATTCAGGACGTCGATCTTCCGGAGTTCCAGATAACACCTCGGTTGCAATGCATTTGGAAAAAGTTGCCGACGTCATATTTGAAACGACTTTTAAACCGTCTAAACTGGACAAATAATCAATTTTTTGCATGGGTGTCATAGCTTGATACTCTTCGTCTGTCGCTAAATGATAGGCCATCATTCCCGTCAACACATCAGCAATACCCGGCCACGACAAAGTTCCTTTTTTATGTAGGCTATGAATGATTTTACATTTCCCTTTAGAATCCGCGCTTATAGCTTCGGGAACTGTCGCTAGATACTGTACTGCAAGGTGTTTCTCTAATTCATACGTTGAAACGAGTTTTGTATATTTTCCACGAATTTCACCATATTTCGTCATCTGATCCTTAGGTGTCGCCTCCTTGACCAGCACATCCATTATCAGCCGTGTCATCAAATCAGAATTGATATCACTCGACGTGAACTCTTTACTTTCAAGCTTTTTATTGACCCAATCCAGCCTGGCTTCAGGATCGGCTGCTGCAAATTCCGATATTTCCATCAGCTCCGAACCCTTTTTCCCTTCAGCCTGATGAACAAAAATAAGAACAACCACCATTAATAAAATAGGTATTATCTTGCTCAGGTATTTCATACTAAAACCTCCTTGGAAAATATGATACGCTTTCATCAGTTCTTATACCAAATTATAACAGCTACTTTCTTTTTAAAAAATCACACCAACTGGTTCGTTGTTTTTCCAATGTTTTCACCATTTGACGCACGGTGCCAACATGCTCGGAAGTGAAAAATGCATCCGGCTCAATTTCCTGCGATATTTCCAGAATGCCCTTCAAGTCTTTACGCTTAACTACCATATAAATTTCAAGAACAGGTCCGGATTTACCTTGACCCTGAAAAGTAGTCACAGCATACCCTGCTTGTCTAAGAGCAGCGGCTAGTTCCATGCCGTTTTCCCGACAAAATATTCTCAAGCCTGCATATCCAAACGCAATTCGCCTCTCCATCAAAATCCCGACAACATTCCCGGTAGAAAACCCTAATGCATAAAAAATCACTAAAACCGGTTTATCAGAAATTTTTTCTATCAATGCAGATACGACCACTATCCAAACGCTGACTTCTATTGCGCCTAAAATAAAAGCTGTTTTCATTCGTCCATGAACAGTGCTGATCGTTCTGACTGTTCCTACAGACACATCGACGACACGTGCAAAAAAAACCATTATACCCAACTGTAATGTTTCCCAACTCAGTATAGACTCCATCATTCATCCCCTTTCTGCATGCTCCGTTCCAGCATCCGTTCCGCTCGACTTATATTGCGTTGTATCTGTTTGTGTTCCGAATCCAACTCCAACCCTTTTCTCCAATACGACAAAGCCTGCTGAATATTTCCTTTTTCTATATGATAAATACCAAACCCGTTCATGAGCTCAGCAGAGCGAAACCCCGATCGATCGACTTGATTATATAATTCTATCGCTTCATCGGGTTTACCTTGCCGATGAAGGCAAATGCCAATATTCATCATAATATAGCTGTCGAATGCCTCCGGATCGACAACTCTGCGCCACTCATTTTCAGCATCTGAAAACAAGCCGTAATCCATTAAAGCTAAAGCTTTTTGAATGCGTATCTGCCTATTTTCAGGATGCTTGCTCAAAACCATATCATAGTACTCCACCGCTTTGTCGAATGAATGCTCAATATTATGATGATAACGACCCAAAATAACGGCGGCGCCGGTGTTGCGCGGATAAAATCGATGAGCTCTAACCGCTTCTTTATAGACTGCTTCCGGTTCTAATTTCAGCATCACATCAATCTGCTCTACGGTTCTATACAATGGATGAATCGCTTTATACCCATCTCTCTCAGCCAGCATGATATTGTCAGTATCTTGACGCAAAAAGACCATAGAATTGTCATCCCAATAAACCGGAACCCAGTCAGAACGATTCAATAATGATGTATATAACCCTTCGCTTAACTCCCAAACTGATTCCGGATACGCTAAAACTAGATGCGTAACCCCATATCGATTATGGAGCTCATCCAAAGACAAAGCGCCACTTATCACATCTCGGTACGCTTTCATAACCGGCCCGTAAAAAACAAAAAGTCGCCCGTCGATAAATACAGACGGCTCAGGGTATAAAGCCCATAACAGATAACCTCCAAACGCAAAACTATTGAAATAATGTCCGTTAATAGAATTTTTCTTTAAATATTCAACAGATCCCAAAGGATAATTCATGTCACGAATATCCAAGCCAACCAGTCTGCGGTCATGACGTTCAGTTGGAATACCCTTTGTACACGCTGTATGGATCAAAAAAGCCGGTATGAGAGAGACAATGCCAATCACCGTCAACCCGACAGCCCGGTTTCTATTCAGCCAATCCGTCGTCCGCTTCAAAACGGCTCCACCATGCAAAAATAGACCGGGTAAAATCACCAAAACCGCATTGGGTAAATTCCGAATACTGGTTATGGCCAGGTAGCCGAATACAATCAGATATATGAGTTCCCGAATTGAACCATGTCGGATTCGTACCAAAAATAATATGGCGGCAATAATCGCCAAACCATAAAAAATTGGTATAAACCATGCTCCCCTGAATTCTGCTGTGGTGATGGGGCGCAATTCAGCGATCAAACCAAATAGCTCGGAATATTTTAAAAACTTGAATGGATACATAAATGATCGCCATGTGTTCGGATTTAATAAGGCAGCTCCGAAAGCGGCAACAATGGTCGTTAAGCGATATCGGATATGTTGGCGAAAATGAACACGGTTGCCAACAAGTTCACAGCACTCAAAGATGCTCAGAATAAATAATCCAAAAACAAAACCTGAATGACAATTGCTCCAGACAAAAAACAGTGCGGAGAGTGTAGAAATACGCGAACGCTTTTTGGATGGATAGTTGCCATACAATATTGCCATAAGGACGATCGTTAGACCATAAGACAAGACATGCGGACGCAAAAAAGCACGAAAAGCGATACAAGGCGCGGCAATAGATACCAACAATGCCGTCCACCAAACAGGAGATTTCAATTTAGCGCCCAGCAGGCACAACAAAGCCGCCGCTGCCGACAACCAAGCGGCTTTCACAATAATAAGGCCATCGATACCAAATAGGTGATATCCAAAATACAAAGCCGTTTGCGAGGCCCATTCATGAGTAACCCAGCGTGTTCCAGACGCAGTCGCTGAAAAAATATCGTGAAACGGTATCGAACCCGTATCGACGATCCAACGACCGGTAGCTAAATGATAATAGAAATCAAAACTTTGAATGGGAAAGGTTGTTTGCACAAACCATGAAACAACCACAATAGAAAAAAGAAGCACAACAGGAAATCTTATCGGATACCCGGAAGAAACCTTGGACTGCATCGAGCTATATCCTTCCAAGAACAATTCCACCCGCTAATCGAATCAATAGATCTAAAAACAGTATTACCCAAGCTTTTTTTTCCACTCTTTTAAAAGCATAACCACGATAAAAAGCTAATCCTGATGCAATATAAACGCTTAAGGCAAAAATTGGCTTGACCAAAACTCCGATACAAATTGAAATAAACAGCCAGTTTAGCCACGCTGGATATTTCCTATAAAGAGAAAAACAAACGAATCGGATATCACGACATTCTTGTCTGGCAAGACTGCCAAGGTGACAGGCTATACCAGTGGCCAAGCCCATAACAAACCAGCCGGAAAAAATCACGATGATGGTAACAAAGTTTCGTGTTGATAAAAAATAGCCGACAACTAGAGGAATACTAAGCAGCCATTCCTGAAGAAAATATCTATATCGAGCTATCAAATTCGCATTTTGGCGCCGTTTTGTCGGCGAAACATTGTGATTGTCCTGCATATATTAAATGTTTCTCTCCCTTTCATTAAAGCCGATCAGTTCATAATATCTGCTTCATGTATTCGATCACCGTTTTTGACCACTTTGTCTCGAATACATTCCACCGCATAGCCCAAGGTAATACATTTTTCATGATCCAATCCATCCAAGGCCTGCACAACAGGAACTCCGATGACAATCAAGCCTATAGCAACCAATAACTGAAGTGGAGCCAGCAAGAGCTTGAGCCATTTCGGTCGAGACTTTGGGAAAAAATAGATGTAAATCCACATCGTCATTACAGCGATATACCGAAAGAATCCACCACGGGGTTCAATCGAAATGACAGTCCAGCCGGATTTTTCAAGAATATGTCGCAGTCCGTAGCGCGTAAAACGAAAGTAATCATACGGAGCCTGATGTTCACCAAAGCCCTGGGGAGCGGTTAAATACAGCTTGCCACCCGGCTGCGTAACACGGTTAAGTTCCCGCAATACCATTTCCGGTTCCGGCACGTGTTCAAGGACCTGGGTGCACAGGATTGCATCAAAAACAGAGTCCTTGAATGGAAGGTTTTCAAGCCGCCCGATAATATCCAAACCAGAATAATCCCATTGGTCTTCTCCACATCCAAAATCGACACCGACATATCGAGCATGCTGAAAATATTCTTTATACAGACCTTGACCGGCGCCGGCATCCAACACGCGACTACCAGCAGCAATTTGCTCCGCTGCTATACGAACAAATTCACGAATTCCAGCATTCTCCAGATCGATTCGATCCCACCAAGCTCTAGGAAGTATCCGGATTAAAAGACGACGGAGCCTATCCATCAAGAACCTCTTTCAGGCTTTAGCCGATAGATAGCATGAAAAACACATAAGTTTGGAAACCAAATCACCATCCGTTTCACCCAGGAAGGTAAACGATCCCAATCCTTGGGCCGCGGAAAACCGGGTAGTCCCGCATCATTGATGATTCTGTCGGTTATTGTCAATCCACATTCACTCAACAGGCGATGGAACGTATCTACCGTAAAAAAACGTAGGTGTGTTCTGTCAAGCAAACCTGTATCAGTATAGTCAAAGCGTCCTATCAATAAATGTAATCTCATCTGCCAATAGGCAATATTGGGGATGGATACAATGAGTTCTCCATTTGAAGCAAGAAGGTTCTTTAATGATTTCAATGTTGTCCAAGGGTCTACAAGATGTTCTAAGACGTCTGCACAAATGATGACACCAAAATCCTTGCCCGCTTCACGCAGAACATCAGGATCATCCGCGTCGCCAATCACGATGTTCTCACAGAATTCTCGTGCCTGTTCAGCAGCAGCGGCATCCTTTTCGATTCCAGTGACTCGGCATCCGTTAACCCTTAAAGCTTCAGCCAAATATCCCCAAGCACAACCAACATCCAGAACAACACGATTGTTGCCAACAATATCGACGATCCGTCTATGTGTAGGAGCCAATCCATGGATGCGGATATGTTCTTGTGCTTTTTGAGTTATCTCAGGGCGATATTCCATCACTTATCCGTTTTCCGTGTGAGTGTTTTGTTCCATCATATATTTTGTTTTAGCGCTTAAATCAGCTATTAAACCTTTAAAACCTTTTATTTGGTATAATTTCCATAAATATTGCATCAATACCGGCGGATTTTTCAACAAAAGACGAATTTTCATTTTTCTGGCCAGTTCAAGAGCTTCAAGGATGTCTTCTTGTGAACAATCCGGATAGGCTAACACAGAAGAACCGGCCCCATCCCAACGTGACCAGTCGTCTGTGATCAACCATCCTTCTTGAACTGCTTGATCATAAAATGGAGTGCCGGGAAAAGGTGTGGCAACAGAAAATTGACTGGTTGTACAGCGCAGTTGTTCAGCATATTCAAGAGTTTTACGCAGGGATTCTCGTGTTTCTCCTGGTAAACCAAACATGAATGTTCCATGGGTGGCTATTCCAAGTTTTTTACACGTGGCAACAAATCGTTGGACATGATCTAAATCGAGATTTTTTTGAATTGCCTCCATCCGATCTCTATCAGCGGTTTCAACCCCAAATTTTAAACCGATACAATTCGCCCGTCTCAACAATTTCAGCGTGTCATCATCCACTCTGGCATCAGCCATCGCCGACCATGGTATCTTAAGATCGCGCTTTAAAATCTCTTCCGCAACAGCTCTGGCATGATTCCGGCTGGCAGTGAACGACGAATCGTCAAAATAGATTTCTCTAGCGTTAAATTTCTCTTTGACATAAAGCATTTCATCGACCACACATTCCGGTCGACGTCTTCGAAACGAAGGTGAATGAAAAAAAACTGTGGATTCTAGACAAAATACACAGGAATAAGGGCAGCCGCGACTGGTCAAAATGCTGACATTCGGAAATTTTTTACATGCTGGATCCGTGTATTTCTCCATTTGTAGTGAATCGCGTTCAGGATACGGCAATTCATCTAAGGCCTGAATCAGCGGATGATCGGGATTGTTTTTAACCGATTCGTTCGATCGCCATGACAGCCCCAAGACTTCCCCTAATTCACCTCGTGATTCAAGAGTGGAAACAAGATCGACTATCGTTTCATCATATTCACCACGAAGTACTGCGATAGCTGTAGAATTGGATAAAACCTCTTCGGGTAATGCTGTGGCATGAGGACCTGAAAAAACGATCGGCACATCCAATTTTTCCGTCAACCGTTTGGCAAATTCCAGGTCAACATAAATTGACGGCGTCGATGTCTCAATAACTACCAGATCCGGTTCCCTGTCGATGACAGTTTTCAAAGCCTTTTCAGCGCTTATTTCCAACGCTACAGCGTCAAGCAATGTCGCTTGATGGCCGGCTCGAATAAGATTGGCCGTAGCATAAGCCATTGCAAACGGATACGGATAATAGGGAAGCGTTTTTTTTCTGGATCGGATATGTGGCCAGCGAGCGCCGGCTTTGACACTGGTAAACTGTTCATCGCTGACCCAAGGCGAATTAACCAAAACAACCCGCATCAAAGACCTCGCCTGTGTTTCCAGAAATATCGGACGATGTTACGAAAATGTATAAATGTCCATTTGTTGAACAATGTTTGAGCGCTCTCACGATCATATAGATGCACAATTTTAGCCTGAGGAACATATCGGATCCGCCAGCCGGCTTTCCATATCCGGTAACACCAGTCGATATCTTCATAATAAAGCGGGTCAAAAGCGATATCCAACAACCCAACAGTGTCCAGCACTTCCCGCCGAACCATGATGAAAGCTCCCACCAACCAATCCACATCCCGTTCGGTTTCGTGATCCCAGTCACTCATCAGATAATTTTGTAACGATCTTATACGAGGAAACAGGCGGTCAACATGAGCCCAACGGGCGATAACCGCTGTCGGGGTTGGAAAACGACGAGCAGTATATTGTATCGAGCCGTCTGGATTGACCAGCTTACACGATGCAGCGCCGACGTCAGGATGTTTTTCCAGGTATGAAACCATGAAAGGCAACGTATCTGGATCCAGAATCGTGTCGGGATTCAGTAAGAGAACATATTTTCCTGTGGATTGTATCATCGCCAAATTGTTATTGGTGGCAAACCCTTTTTTCTGTGGGTTTTTTATCAGATGAATATCAGGATAGCCTGCAACCACATCGGAAGTTGAATCGGTTGACGCGTTGTCGATCACAAAATATTCCACTTTCAAATCACCCATTCCGGCATACACCGATCGCACACTATCAATTAACTGTGATCCCTCATTTGTCGAGATCGTGATAATTGTTAAATCCTTCTCCTCTGCTCTCATTTCTTTTCCTACAAGAGATTTGCACTCAAATTCCAACCTGAACCATTGTAGCACTATTTTTCCATGAAAAAATATCTATAGATATGCTCAGCATAAAGTGCATGTGCCGTAGCATTCGGGTGATGATCTCTGGGATGAACCCATACATCAGCCGCGCGATGACCTTCCAGAGCATTATCCATTCTCAAGATCGGTATAGCACGGGCAAGGCAATACTCTGCCAATTCGTCAAGAGCCTGTTCATCACAGGCGGCAATCGAATCCTCGACATAAGGGAACAAACATAGATAAAGAGGTATACCCGCCTGTTTGGTAACAGAATGAATTCCATCAACTGCCCTGTAAACCGTCTCCTTTTCCTTTTTTCCATACCAAGCCACCAGCGTTTGTTTTTGAAAAACCATGTTCCGATTGCTGATCCACCGAATCAAATGACTGTTTTCTGCTATCCGCTCCCACCATTTCTTATTGGAAGCCTTATCTTCAAACAATAAACCCTGAAACCTCGCCTGTGAATGCCCTTGCTTATGCATTCTCATTATGCCTTCAGTATCTATCCAAACTTCAGCGCGGTTCACATCAAAATCGTTTACACAAAACCCCAGGATGATTGCATCCGGATCATGCGTCATGCCCTTCTGTCGTAAATAGTGATATTCCGTTGCTGTGTCCCAACTCCCAACGCCTGTATTGACAATTTCGATATCGTCATATTTCTTTGCCAACACAGATAATTTGTCAGTCCGAATCAAATTTTCAAGTTGAGTGACCCATATATCCTCTTCTTTGACACCAAGTCCTTGAGTAAACGAATCACCTAAAGCAAGAATACGATAATGATTATCTGGTTTGGGATCTTGAAGTTCCCTGCCGCGATACCCATGAGAATTGACTCTTACGGGAATACTGAAACCTCTTTCAAACAGTTTTCGTGATCCGTACTTCCATCGATATTCATGATTTGGGGTCAATTCATAATCCACACCCTCTAGTTCTGATAAGCGCGTCTCATACGGAACGGCCATACGGCCCCTGGGCTGAAAAAACACCATCCTTATGATGATTTCCAACCCTAAAACAGTGGCACATAAAGATATCAATACTGTTAGGAATGCAAAAAGAAACGACTTTTTAATTTTCATGACAATATCGAGTGATCCAAAATAAAAAGGCCCATCCAGCAATTGGGTTCAAGACGTATGTTTAACGTCTAAACGCTTTTAGGTCAAGGCATTATCACCTTTATTTCTGCAATGTGCATGTAGGATGGTAAAATTCAGGCCGACGGTCTGAAAGAATATTATTCCTGCTATTGAGTGATTTATTGTCAGCCATAAACGGGTCGATCTCGCATACAGTGACAATTGTCTCTTCTGTGTCGCTTCGCCCCAGAACAGTTGCATCCGGACCGATGATCCGACTGTTGCCGATATAGGTGAGATCGACACCCCCTCGCTGTTCCCGCCCCGACCTGTTTGCGGTAATACCAAAAACCCGGTTTTCAAGACAACGGGTTACCATTGCCTGAGGACAATAGGGTAAAACCAGATTTGAGGGATGCGCAATTATTTGTGCTCCTGACAAAGCCAACGTGCGCATAGATTCGGGAAAATACCAATCAAAACAGATCATCAATCCAATCCTTACTCCATCCTTCGTTTGAAAAACGTCAAACCCAGTATTGCCCGGCTCAAAAAACAGTTTCTCTCGATCATACAAATGGTTTTTACGATAGCGATGAACATCTCCCTGGGGAGTCACAAGAATAGCGGAATTGTAAAACAAATCTCCATCTCGCTCAGGTATACCTGCAGCGATCGATGTTCCTGTTTCTTCCGAGACTGACAGCAGCGCTTGTGTCGTATATCCATCAGGAATACTTTCGGATAACTCGGTGACTTCGTCTTCTTCGATGAACAGGTACCCGCTATTGAACAATTCAGGTAAAACCAGAAAATCCGCTTCTGTCTGCCTGATTAGATCAATAGCTTTAGCCACATTATTTTTTAGACAGCCGAACTCCGGTGTCATTTGTATGAATCCAATACGCATTGATAATCTCCTTATATTTCAAAATGTTAAATCCTCAAATCCCACTAATAATGTAGCAAAATACTAAAATAGTATCAATCTGAACCTTTCAGAAGAAAATGCTTAGAATTCAATCAAAAATCCGGATGTGTGCTCCTCTTTGTGGCGGTATAGCCACCTGCTTTGATTCAAGATGACGGGGGTCCGATAAACCAACAATTGGCGATTCTGATTTGAAATCTTAATAAATGCCGGATAGATAGAGGGTGGTTTACGATAAACTTGTTTGTCTCAGTTGACTTATAAAGCTGACCCTTTGAAAATAAAGAATGGTTCATATAACCGGGTTTAATTGCCTGTGGAGGTTTCCGATGATTTCGAAAAAGAGTCTTTTCCTTTTGATCATCCCAATCTTGTTGTCCGCAACTTTGCATGCTCAATCGCCTCCGTTTAGTTGGGCCAGCCCCAGGTCGATGGCTCTAGGCGGTGTCACTGCAACCGGTTTTAACGAACCGGCAAATATGCATACCAATCCCGCTTCTCTTTTTGAAATTGAACGTTTTACCATCAGTTCAGGCATTGCTGGAAGCGTTTTAACCGGAAACGTTAAACCAGATGCCAACAAACGCTGGAGTATAAAAGAGAGACCATCCCTGGCCCCCGATTTTACAGCCGGGATCAATTTTGGCGCCCGCCTTGTCAGTGCCGGAATCTCATTGAATTCATTCGATACATATAGAATCAAGTTCCCTGATAATGCTCCAACACGATACCAGGGCACAAATATGACCCTTTATTCGGGTGGACTTGACCTTGCCGTCGGATTTATGCCGTTTCAGGATTGGGCATTTGGCTTGAAAGCCGGCCTTAGAGGTTCTCATATAGAATGGGAACGAAAAATCAATCCCTTTCCCTCCAACTCTGATCCCACATTCGATATGAACTGGAAATTAAAAATGAAGTCTCTGTCAGATATCAATTTTTTGGGAGGCATCCTTTGGTCACCCTCTTACCGCTTTAAAACCGGCCTTACATATCGGCCACAAATGCGCTATGATTTGGATACAAATATTTACACAGAACTCCCAGACATCATGGGCGGAGCAACAATTTCCTCCGGAGCCAGGAATGTCCGAATAGTGATTCCACAAGAGGCAAAGATCGGATTTCATTGGATTGCCACAGAAAGAATCGATCTTTATCTGGATGTGGGCTGGACAGAATGCAGCAAATTAAAAACTCTCACAATCAAAGCCGATAATCCTTTACCGCCTTACATTCAGGCGGAAACGACCATTCCCTCACGCATGAAAGACATCTGGCACGGTCACTTTGGTATTGAATATATGGTATCGGGATTCATGACTCTACGTACCGGTGGTTTTTATTATACCGAAAGCCAAATACCGAAATACGAAATGTCTCTGATCCCCACAACTGCGCAGCGAGGAATTACTGCTGGTGTCGGCCTGGATTTTTTTGAGTGGCATCTAGATATTTCCGCCGGACAAGCCAGGTATGACTCTGATAAAATTACCGGCAGTAAACTTCCTTATCCATTAAAAGCCGATACAGACACCTCACGTTATTTCGCAGCAATTTCAATGACCTATTCTTTTTAGCATTGACTTAACAGCCTGCTGAAGTAGCCGTGAACAGACGTACAACATTAAAACGATATAGATTTTAGAATCGACGATTATCTGGCTGCTAAGCGTCGAGACGACAGCAGTAATACCATTCCTAAAACGGCTACCAGAATCAGTAGACCAACACGATTGGTTGCCGGGATCGCAGGAATACCCTCACATTCTGCGAAAATGGTAAAAGGTGTTTCCTTGAATTCCTCCATATCGACTACAATGTAATAATACGAGTCTTCAACACCCCAGAACTCAAGCGCCTGATCACCGAGCACCCAGTCACAGTTGGCAAATTCCGAACAGACATCGATACCGAAACGCATAACGATAAGATTGGAATTCAATGGATTCTCAGTCAAATGAATCCTCATGGCTCCAGTCTCCCAAGCATAAACCTTGAAAACCATCTCTCTACCATTTAACAGCGGCATCCCTTGAGGCAAACACTCATACGAATTGACCTTATTTGAACCCTGGGTATAAGGATCGAACGATTGGTATTGCCCACACTGCAATTCGATGGCGCTGTCGCAGTCCAATTTGATCGGTGGAGTCGGCGTCGATGTCGGGTCCCCGGGTTGTGTGGGCTCAGGCAGCGGGCTTGGAGTCCATGTCGGCGTGACAGTAGGTGTATTCGTCGGTGTTGGTGTCGGGGTCCGTGTCGGGGTATCTGTCGGTGTTTGAGTTGGAGTTGGGGTGTTTGTCGGGGTGTTTGTCGGAGGCGGGGTTGGAGTCGACGTTGGCGTGTTGGAAGGCGTCGGCGTCGGTGTTGGGCCTTCGGAAAACTGAACGTCGTCGATTGCCCAATATCCACTGACATTGGCTCGACCACGAACGACGACATCATCCAAGTTCCAGCCACAGAATCTATACGTATCATTATCCGATGTCAGACGCCATCGGATATAAACCGTCGGCTCGTTAGCCGCCCGTTCCGATAGATCAAGGGTATGATCCATCCATTCGACATCATTGAAAACATTGGCGAAATCCTGATCGCTTTTCCACACCTCGTACCAAGTTGTTCCATTGGTGGAAATTTCAATATAAGCATAATCACCAACTGATGTGCCTCGTTTGTGTTCAACCCCCAGCCACCGTTTATAATTCAATTCCACATAGTCGTACCCTGAACAATCTATAACTCCGGTTCTTACCCAGGTGTCACTGTTAGCTCGATAACTTCCATCATTATTAACCGACGACGGCGGCGAATTTCCAGGCTTCAACCCAAAGAAAGCCGATGTCGATCCGTTAGACCCATGTTTCGGGCCTATTCCTCGACCCCAGTAAAGACTATCGTTGGTAAAATGCTCGCGCCATACCCAATCGGTTTGATTGGAACCTCCTCGAGCCCAGTCACTCGATAGCGGATCCGTCGTCATATCCCACGATGCAAGAATCACCGGAGCATCTGTACGTGAGTATTTGAACCCAATCTGAACATGCTCCTTTCCAAATGAGGGCGGCATCGGAAAAGGAATGGTTATCGATCCGTAGATATTCGAACCAGAATGACTCCACAGACTTTGCCATTCCGATTGATAGACTCCGGCATTCGGTGGTAGGTAGGCCCATGTCAACAAAACTTCGATCTTGTTATGTCCATCACTGACGAAATCCTGTGTAAATGTTATTTGCGGGTAACCAGTGTGATTATTAAAATCAATAAAACGTGTCGTCAAAATTTCTTCCGAACTGGTGGAATCGACCGCCATACAAGCTGTACTTAATGAGCCATGTCCGGTCGGATACCATTTCCACGTGTTTTCCGGAGCGCCCCCGTTAGATAACGACCAGAAATCAGGAATGTTCCCGGTAACCGAATTAAAATTCATCGGCCAATAAGTCGAATTATTCCACAGATAGGTTTTAGGCACGAAGCGGTAATGTGTCGCAGGAATAGCCGGACCTGCATGGGTATCACATCCGTAATGGTAGCTTCCCGTATTGATCGGGTTTGGTAAAGTATCAGATGGTGGCGCATCACCGATTTTTGAAGTGCCGACACGCGATTCCATGCCTATATCCATATCGATAGCAAGAGGTGGAGTTCCGCTACAGGTTATCCCCATATTTTTGAAATACCACAGCTCGACAATGTTCGATGTTTCATACAATCTCACCCATCCAGTATGACAATCGTAGTTACCTGATCCTTTTTTTTTGACATGAAAATATTCGATTATCAGATTTCTCAAACCGAATTCCTCCCCATATCGTCCGTACAAGATTCCGGATCCCGGATTGAAGCTGGGTATGTCACTCGCATGAATAAAAGAAGTATTGGTCGTCCACGAATGATAGATGGCATGTGGTGACCCAAGCTGATGCACGAGTCGCACATTAGGGTACATAATTGTACCAACATCCTGCCACTGCATATTAAAATCGATGTACCCATTGGTCGCAACTTTTAAATACTGGAAACGCTCTTGGTAATAATTGAAATTAAAACCGATATCGACCGTAGCGGAATATTCATTGGTAGCCACTGTGAAACCGGGGGTTTCAAAGGGTACCCACCATTGTGTTTGGTTTGCGTTGCCGGAATAACGCCAACCGGTTAAAAAAGCGGCATTGGAGTCCAAATAGTAATTCCCGCCGATAGGTTTTGCGGCTGATGAAAGACCGAAAGCATCGAAGGTATAATAGCCGCTGGTCTGTGCAAAAACCTGGCCTGAAATCGGAAAAAAGACCGATAACAAGAAAATGAATACGATCAAAAAAGTTGACACTTTACTTATTTTCATACCCAAAACCTCCGTTAATGATTTTTCAATAACGATACATCACCTTATAAATATACAGAAAATCATTCCAAATGGCAAGAATCCAGGTGGTAAAGATCTTGACGCATTGCTTGACGACCATCCCATGCCATGCTAGCGTCAACTGTCTGCAAGCCGGGATATCCGGTTGACTTAAAAGGTATCGAAATGGAAATACTTTGGCTGAACCAGAATCCTGATATTAAATACCATATCAAACCCAGCGTGGTGCGCTCGATCAACAATATCCTTGTCGGCCTGCAAGCCAGACTGAAAACTCAACGCGTTTTCGGCTATCCCAGACACCTGATCGTCGATCTGATCAACACCTGCGGACTCAAATGCCCCATCTGCCCGAACGGCAGAAACGAAATACCACGACCACCTACCCTTTTGACACAAACCCTGTTCTCCAAAATAATGAAAACATTCGGCCCCTATCTCTATACCTTAACCCTCACCAATTGGGGCGAACCCCTGCGACACCCTGATATCCTGGAACTCCTGGCTATCGCTCGAAAATATCCTTGCTATATCGGCTTTTCCTCGAACCTGCAATACTTGACACCCGACCTGGCCGATGGCCTGGTTCGCTCAGGCATCGATGAGATCGGTTGTTCTATCGACGGCGCGACCTCGGATACATACGAAACTTACCGGGTAAGCGGAAATTTCGAGACCGCCATGAACAACATGCAACTGCTGCTGGCACGCCGGAATCAATTGGGAATGACAACTCCCAAAATCCGTTGGCAGGCGCTGCTAAACCGTCACACCGAAAAAGAAACGGATGCTATCATCGCAAAAGCTCACGAGATCGGGGTCGATCGCGTCGTTTTTGTTCCGATTTTGGTCGATATCTCACGCATGTTCACCCATACACCCGAAGAACGACTGGCAAAGGATTCGGATTGGCTGCCGGAAAATCCGGAATTTTCCGCCTATATCCCTGAAACAGGACGCCTGAAAGGTGACCCCCGCTTCTGTTCAAAGTTATGGGACAGCATGGTCATCCATCCCGACGGATCGATCTCACCCTGCTGCGCTGTCATCGATCCTAAAGACGATTTTGGGGTTTTGAGTGAAAAAGGTGGGTTCTGGAAAATATGGAACGGCAAACGGTATCGAACGGCTCGAACACGTATGGCTGGAAAAAAATCTTCTTCTCCAGGTAGCATTGTTTGCGACCATTGCCTGCGATACGGAGTTTTGATCTATTGATAGCAATGAAAAGCAACAAAATAATACCTATAATTGGAGCCCTTAAATTGATATCGGCTGAAACACTATGAAAGCATTACAAATACTTAAAAACCGCCTTTTACGATTAGCTGGAGATGTCCGACCGACTGCGCTGCAGATCGAAGTGACCAATGCCTGTAATTTTCGTTGCCAAATGTGCCCGTTTCATGGGCCGGAAAAGGCCTCCGATAGAGCTATCGGCTTCATGAAGTTCGAACAATACCGGGATATCGTCACGCAGTTCAAAGATTTCGGTGGTCTGTTGGTTATTCCTCAAGGCGCTGGCGAGTCTTTCCTACACCCGAAATTTCTGGACATGATCGAATTTACCAAGCAAAAGCTGGGTTTGGCAGTCGCATTCAATACCAATGGAGCGTTTTTCACCTCAAAAACCGCGTCGTTTCTGATCGACAATGAGGTAGATGAAATTGGTTTTTCGATCCATGCGCTTGAACCCAATACATTTCATACCATAACGGGTGGTGACCTGAGTTTAGCTGAAGAAGCGGTTCAGATACTTGTCGATGAGAAAAACCGGCGTCGAGCAAAAAAACCTTTTGTACGTGTGCTTCTTGTTGAACAACTAGAAAATCGAAACGAAGTAGATGCCTATATCCGCCGTTGGCTGCCTGTTGTAGATGAGGTGGTGATACAGGCTCGACGGATACAGGCCGGCCGCACATTGGAAACGCCGCGAACAGAAACCCGACAGCCTTGCCGTCATTTGTTCGATACGGCATTCATCCAATGGGACGGCGAAATGGTGATCTGTTGTGAGGATTGGGAAAGCCAAACATCTGTTGGAAACGTATTCGATTACCCGTTCCACAGGCTATGGCGTAGCTACAAAATGGACAAATACCGATCGACTCAACGCGCCGGCAGATATGTTCCGCCGTCCATCTGCCGAGACTGCGAAGCCTGGGCAGGTGGAAAAGCACAAGTGCATGACCATGGATTTGCCATTGAACAAGTTACCGCCCTAACACGAGTCTGGCGTGGAAAGGACACCAAATGAGTCGAGTGCGCCCAAATGCGGGAAAGGAAAATAATGACCAGAAATGGACATTCAATTGGCAGGTGGCAGGTGCGGCACAAGATCCGTTTCTATTGCTGGATTTTGAAAATGACGGCCTGGTAGTTCTGTTTGACTGTGGCGTTAGAAGCAAGGTCAAGACAATCCTAAAACTCAAACATCTGTTTATTTCTCACGCCCATATCGATCACCTGATAGGATTTGATCATATCATTAGGTCTCTTTTAGGCGAAAACAAAACCCTGCATATTCATGGACCTAAAGGCATAAACGATCGATTGGCTGCTAAATTGGCTGGTTATGATTGGGACAAATCATCTGAGCAAGAGCTGATCCTGGAAATAAATACGTACCATCGTGGCTATCATTATCAAGAAATACTGGCCTGTAACCAACGATTTGAACGCAAAGTAAAGCCTTTGGTCACTCCCTATACAGGCCCTATTGTGGACGAACCCCGATTTCAAGTCCATGCTATCTCTGTCCCGCACGGTGGCTCACCATGCCATGCCTACGTACTAATAGAAAAAGATGCCGCTAGAATCGACAAAGAATATCTGAAAAAACTGGGACTGGAACCCGGACCCTGGGTAGGAGATCTCCTAAAAAACCTACCTCAACTGAATGGGGCCGAAAATGAAGAACCCATAAAAATTAACGACAAAATTTATGAGCGGAAATGGCTGATAGAAAAGTTGGTCAGAATTAAAAAAGGTAGAAAAATTGTTTATATAACCGATACTGTTTATGCTGCCTCATGGGTAAACAGAATAAAATCGATCGCCATGAATGCAGATCTCGTTATCTGCGAATCAACATTTCTTCAAGCTGACGCCCATTTAGCTTCTACCTATCAACATTTGACATCTATTCAGGCAGCTCGAATCGCCCAAAAATTAAACGCCACAAAATTGATATTGTTCCATATCTCCAGCCGCTACCACCCAAACTTGTTCCAGGCAGTGCGAGAAGCCAGAACAGTTTTTCCCAGAACAGAAATGGCGCAGGCCCCCAGAAGAAGCGCTCACCGTAGCTATAAAGGGTAACCTGAGCTGCAATTTAAATTAGTTTTTATAGTTGAAACCCTATTTCGTGTCAAAAAATGCTTCTGCTCAATTATCTAATCGTTTAAAGGATTTATTGCGTACAAAGGTATCTAATATATCACTTTATAGCGGGTAGGTGGTGACTGGCTTAAATTTGTCTACTCGACTACAAATACAAGGTTATTAGGGTTTGATAGTGTGTGTTCTAGAATCTGTGTTCACCGCCGAATCAAAACGAAAAACGTCCGGCTCACTTGCTGGATCTGCGGAAAAATCCAAATAATGGATTTGGACATGGTCGGTTTCAGGCACAATGACAAAGTTCTTCCGAAGCAAACTCCCGACTTTATCCTCCATGGAAGGAGGATTACCGGGAGGATGCACATGAAAAACTCCCATATAAAAGCCGAATATACCAGCCTCAGCAATAGTTGCATATTGAGTTCCCTGATCCAGAATATAGCTGTGCTTAGAATAATAAAGCAGTAAATCCATAAAAGACTCTATGGCATCCTCTTGTTGTTGATCACTGGATGCGCCCGCCTTTGAAGCCAAAATATCGATCGTTCTCTGCGCACGAACCCTAAGATACGGTAACGATGGAAGTATCAAGGTCAATTCTCTGGCAAAATCCTTCGGCGACGTTATCGCTTGAAGACGCCTCACCAGACGAGCATTTTCTGAGTCGATCACATGAAATTCCAAAAAATCAGCCTGCGGAGGTACCGTCACTATCCCTCCAATTTCCGTAATCATTTCTTCAGAATCCCGACGTATCAACTCTTCTATTGCAGTGTGTGACCTACTGTGAAGAAGCAATTGCTGCACCGAATCGGATGAAAACAGACTTCTAGGAACCGCGCTATTCAAATGAAAATAAGCGTTCAATTTTTCCAGATGCTGAAACAATTCAGGGACCAATAATCTAGTTCTACCAGCTGTAACTGCAATAATTCTGTTGTCATCAGAGTCAAACCGAAATATTTCTCCCGAATCTGCTTGCAACTGAGTTCGCAACCATTGCCCACAACGTTCCACCTCACTACGTAACGCTGATTCCGGCGTGCTAAGAGGAAGTTGATTCTGAATCAACAAGTTCAACAGCCTATCCGTCAACTCAGATGGCGCATTTGGTTGACGTGGTGATAGGCATGCTGAGAGCGTTGCGATCAATAAAACCGTAAAAACTCGGTTTCTGACAGAGGACAGAATGGTGTCTGTAACAGATGACATAAATCAGGGCTTCTCCATTGACAGTTTTGCGACAAGTTATCGCTTCCAATGTATTTTAATGGGTTTTAAAACGATTACAACTTATTGGCATTGAACTTGCTTAAATTGATCGGAGATTGCCGACTTCTTCCGGAAAAACTTCGGCACAAGGCGTAGGATGATTGGAGGTAACAATGAATAGAGCATTCTCATTTACGATAATGATTTTAATTATGGTGTTTATCGGTGGATGCATCTGGATCGATGATAGACCCGCTTATTATAATGCAGAGGAAACCATCATTTATATTAATAGAACAGATTATCTTGTCGATAACTATATCAATGGAGAATACGTCGGTTCTGTCAACCCCTATTCAACATTCCATGTTTATTCCAGACATTTAGATGGTCGTAATGAATATTACAGTGTATGCCGAGACGGCGCCCTGTCTTGGGGACCGACAATTTTTACTTTATATGATGGCGAAACGTTCAAGATTTATTTGGAAAACTCTGGGATGTATAGCCAGTCCGAACATTAAAACAAGATGATTGAAAAGCGTTGGCCAGCATCGCCCATCCGCTCGCGACAGAAGGCTTTCATGATGCCGAATCAATTTAATCAGCCATGACGAATTCCGGAGCTTATTGTATCAAACCGAATATTATAGAGAATTATTCCAGTGCCAGTTAAACACCACCATCAGGGCTTTTTCCGCGTAAAAATTCTTCAGCGGCTTCAATTTTATGTGCTGGACAATACAATTCATTTTTAGGAATTTTAATGCCACATCGAATACAACGTCTTTTTCGTTGCCATTTTTCGGTCTTTCCAACAAGCTTTCCAAACACTGTGCCCACAATCCCAAACGCCAATAAAAGACCTCCGGCAATCCCTAAAACAGTATCGATATAGGGTATAAATAGATCTTTTTCAAATTCATTCTGATATATCCAAAGGGCAAAAGAGACTAACAAAAGAATAATTGCAGTTTTAAATATCGACAACATTCCAAATGCCTCCAACGAATTTATTTATACCTCATTAAGTCGTTTTTTGTCAAATTATCTTCGCCGCCTATTTTTGAAATATTTTCCTGTTAGTGATATAAAATTTTAGTGTCGTTAAATACACATAGGAGAATTTTTATGTCGGCTGACCATACCAGAACTCAAAGGATTCATGGATTGGTATTACGCCGTTCACCCATTGGTGAAACAGATCAAATTATAACCGTTTATACTGAACAGTTAGGCAAAATACGTGTAACTGCACGGGGTTCTTTACGGGCAAAAAGCGTTTGGCGGGGTCGCTTTGAGCCCTTTCATCAAATTGAAGCTGAAATATTCAGATCAACAAAAAACTCTTTGTTTAGATTCAATCATGCCGAAGTGATCGTCAGACCAAAAAACCTGGCCGGACATCTTACAGCGCTGCATGCTGCGTTTCTGATTTTGGAATGTCTAGATAGATATTGTGAACCGGAGTATCCAAATCGTGAACTATATAAGACAGCAATTGCAATCCTTGAAAAAATAAACCTAGATCCAAAGCATGCAGTTTACTTCAGTCTATGCTTCTGTTTTAGATTTTTTTCTTTATCGGGCTACGGTTTAAATTGGTCTCACTGTGCTAATTGCAATAGGGAAAGAGCCTTGAATAAAAGCGCTTACTGCATTCCAGCCGATGGAGGCATTATTTGTTCCAATTGTGCCGAAACGGATCACAAACAAAAAGAACGGATTGTTTCCGCCGAGAATCTTTGGGTTATTGGTTTGGCAGCTTCAGGAAAATTTATCAGGCCTAATGATATAAAAGATCTCAGTTTATTTTGTTCAACGGCATTAAGATTGGTGCATGAGGTCTTTGCTCACCACCTGGAAAGCACACCAAAAACACTGAAACTATTTGAAACTTTTATTGATTAATCTATCGGATGGCGTAAAACCCTAACATCTCCCTTGCGAAGAGTTAAACCAATACTATCGAAATACTCCAGAAGCGGAACGGCTTGTTTTCTGGATATATTCAACGCATCACGTAATTCACCAACAGTCAGAGTCTCCTGCGATGTAAACAAATCTTTCAACACTCTCTTAATCTCATCAACTGATGCTGTTCCCATGTATAACCCACCTGGCAAGCGTTGAACAGCCCGTTTATCGATCACATGCTGAAAAAGAAGTTTCATGTCTTTAGGATTTAAATCCAATTTTTCCATAATCTCTTTTTGAGATATCCCATCAAACCCTGCTTTGCCTACTAACGCCATTATGTCTGATACAATAGCCTCTTGCGCAGGATTTAAAGTGAGTTCAAAATTGGAAATTTTCAATACTTTGCCATCATCGATCATCAAATTGTCGATGACCAAGCTATCTAGAGCAGCATTAAAAATTATTTCCAGTGGTAGTGGTTTTAGCGTGGTTCGTAATTCTTCCCTACTAATACCAGGCCGAAGCGGATTCTTTTTATGAAAATCCGACACGGTTCTAATAAGGGTTTGTTTGAAGTCCTTCCAATTGCTGGGAGCAATCAGATAAGAGGGTGAACCGGCTATTTTAATAGCCAAAGATTTTGAAACAGCAGTTCTAATAAGATCATCTTTATTTAAATTAGGATCGGGAAATCGGTATTGAAGAACAGTCTCCTTTATGCCGAAAGCGCCGGCCATCTCAAGAATTCCATGTAATTTCTCAAGAGGTTCGGGTGAAGCCAGTTGTTTGAAATGCGTAATCGTCGATGACGCCATACGTTTGTGTTTGAAAGGTTCAACATCCAAAATCCTGCCGCCGCCTATAGTTATCACCGGCGAATAGCTTCGAATGACAAACCGGTCATCGGGTAATACTGCCGCCTGTTCAGTCAGGCGGAATTGAACAAAAGCCGTTTCGCCGGGATTCAGAACGTCTCTATCCATCAAGACTATTCTACAAATTATCTCTGCCGTACCAGAATGAAAACGCACCAAGCTTCTGTTTTTCAAAGGTTTTGCCGTGCTTTTTAAAAGCATGCACTCAGCATCTATTTTAAGGGTTTTAGGAATGGTCTGAGGACGAACTAACACCAGACCTCGGTGAATTAGACCTTTATCAATGTTTTGAAGATTTATGGCCGCTCTTTGGCCGGCAACAATTTGATCGACTTTTTGCCCATGAACCTGAAAGCCTCTGATTTTTGATGTCTGCTTACCGGGAATGATATCCACCGTTTCGCCATTCAATAGACTCCCACTGATAACCGTTCCTGTCACAACGGTTCCAAACCCTTTGATCGTAAATATTCGATCAACTGGCAGGCGAAAAATCCCTTTTGTGTTTCTTGGTTTAACGATTTGTGCCAGAGCCGCCAATGTTTGACGAAGATTATCCAGACCAAATCCTGTCTGAGACGAAACAGGTATCACCGGTGCATTTTGAAGAAATGTCCCCGCCAGTTGTTCTTGAATATCTTCCTGAACGAGTTGAAGCCATTCATCATCGACCAAATCTATTTTCGTCAGAGCTACCAGGCCATGTTGAACGCCTAAAAGCCGACAGATTGCCAGGTGTTCCCGCGTCTGAGGCATAATACCTTCATCTGCGGCTATGACGAGCACGACTAGGTCCATACCGCTGACACCGGCTACCATATGATGAACAAATTTTTCATGGCCGGGAACATCGACAATTGAAACCCGAAGATCCTCAGATAACTCAATTTGTGCAAACCCTAATTCTATTGTAATCCCACGTTTTATTTCTTCGGGAAGCCGGTCCGTATGCATGCCTGATAAAGCATGAATCAAGCTTGTCTTGCCATGGTCGATATGACCGGCAGTGCCTAATACAATATGTTTGGACATTTCACTGTTCAAGTCAGTTTTCGATACGCCCACTTACCGGGTGTATTGCCACGTTCCATATTAATTTCTAGAACGTTATCGCCAACTGAATAACTACCAACTGCTGTCAAGTTGATATAACTGGGTTCGGTACTCAGTTGAACTTGAAAAGTAATATTGTTGCCCGACAGCTTCACCATGCCGACATGGCTGAAAGTACGACTGGTTAAACCGAACTCAGCATGAAAATCTGAATAATATGGATAGGCAAAAAGAAGAATATCGGAAAAGTGCGTAAAACGTTCTCCCGAAGGAGTTTCGAAATATTCCAGCTTCCAAGTACCATTCAGGATTGTCCCATCAACTTCCGTACTCGCCATACCGGCTCCTTTCTGATGATGTCATAAACTGCTCAAAACAGAATATACACCATAATTATTAGAAATAGCAACAGACATATTGTGTTTAATCCTGTTTGCTACCTATTGAATAATAAGGATTTTTTAAACCTTTGCATTATGTGCCAGCTGGGATAATACTGACAATTTCACCCACCCCGTGCTTTATTATAACTTGAGCATTTGGATTAAATAAGGAAAAAATAAGAATAAAAAATCATGGAAAGCCCCTTCAGCTTAAAAGTTGACAAAACAGGCTCAAGGTGTTATCTTTACGGTATGTGTTTTTCACAAGCGTTTAAATAGAGGGTAAAATAATGAGCCGCCGTTGTCTGTACTGTGCAAAAGAATTGCCAAAGACCGCTACGAATAATTTTTGTTCCAAAGAATGCTGGACGGAATACAAAAAACTAAAAGCTTTGGATATTGGAACCGACCGGCAGGCAACAGTTCTGCTAAAGCGTTCTGAATTAGCTGAAAAGGAAAGCCAAACTGTCGAAATGGGGTCTGATGGGGATTTTCAACTAAACAGCCATTCATTGGAAGCAGTTGTTGAGGAGTCGCCAGAACAACACTTTGGCCAGTCTATTTTCGAGGATGCTACGATACCAGCTTCTGAACAGGATATCCCCAATCAACAACTCGATGCAGTAAGCTCAAAGAAAATAGAAACTCTGACGATGCGCCTAGCTGCTCTGGAAAATTTACTATCTGGAAAATCAGCTATCGGTGATGTTGATCCTTCAGAACCGCTTATCAAGCAAATTGATAACCTGGCTATTCGTCTGAACAAATTGGAGGTCGATCTCGATAAAGTCGATGCTTTTCTTCGTTCAGCCGGAAAGTATGAAGATCGTATTAAACGACTTGAAAGACGATTGGAAGATGACCCTCTTCAGGAACTCACAAAGAAACGTGGGTTTTTTGCTCGGCTATTTTCTTAACAACTCAAAAGATCATCAACTGTTTGCGATCTCAATAATTAATGGATATTGGGTCTCCTTGGGCTAATGATCCCAGTTTTTCTACTGCAGTAGTGTACATCAAAGAACCCGGCCGGCTCTGATCACGCACCACCCAAAGCTCACGTTGAGCTGTAAGTTCGTCGCCTAAGCTGATCAATGCTTCTGCTTTCAATAATCTCGCTTCTAAAATTTTGTCTTTATCGGCGTAGAAACGGATTATCAGGTCGTACAGACGAATTGCGTCATTTAAATCGCCTCTTGCCTTGAGTATGCCCGCATACGTATTTAAAAATTCGATCTGAAGATCCGGATTGGGTAAAGACCTATAATTGGGTTCAAGGTATGTACATTCCCAACGAGCCTCTTCATCATGACCCGATTCCTGTAAGATTCGAATTTTTTCTAGTCGGGTCAATGCGACCGTCATTCGATCGCCTTTTTGAATTTGCTCATCTAAAATTTTTATAGATCCCTCCAAATTGTCTTCAAGTTTCAGTAATCGAGCCAATTGAATACGCATATGTAGGGATTCAGGTTGATCGGGAAATTCCCGCAGATAATCTTCATAATATTGAATAGTTTCCTGTCGATTCCCTGTTCGATAGGCATCCCGGGCACGAAACAAAAGTTCTCTTTCTCGACCGCTGATTTCTTCCCCTATCCGCACCTCGTTTCCAACAATATTCGGAAATTGCAGTTCAAAATTACTGAAAAGTCCGGATACTTCCTGACCAACTTTATCAGACGTTTTTTTGACTTGCTTACCTAAATAAACTGCAAAGCTGATAATTGCCAAACAAGCTACCAATACACCTAAAATCATTTTATTAATACCAACAGGCCCTCGATCTCTAACAGGCCTGCTGGGAATCGGTTTTGTTTGTCTGATTTTTGGCTGCGGCGAAAATGTTGATTCGGTGGTTACTGCCTTTTTGACAATAGGAATTCCAGACGACGTCACAGTATCTGATGCTACTCCTATTTTTTTTCCAACAGATGTCATCAGCGCTGTTACGTGATCATCAGGAAGCAATGTTTCAATCTGGCCTAAAATATAAACATCTTTTGGCCTCAACCGGGCCAACCTCTTCGAATAGGTGATTGCCTTGATAAAATCACCCTCCGCACGCGATCGCTTGATCACCTGCAACAACATCGCCACATTGTTAGGATCTGTTTGAACTAAATGCTCCAACTCAAGTAATTTATCAGAAGACTTGCCATTTCCACCCGGTAACTTTTTCGTCAAAGATGTCAAGTATTGCCTAGCATCAGCATTTCCAGGATACATAAACAGACTTCGGTAAAATTCTACAGCAGCCTTTTCAGGACTGACCTGCTCCTGTGATAGCAATACCTTACCTTTTTCAAGATATTTCAAGGATTCTTCAACTTGGAATTTTCTAGTAAATTCTTCGGGATTACGTAAAAATGTAACGAAATCTTCTGACGAAAACGGTTTTACCGGCTGAAGCTCTTCCATGATCTCAAGCATTAAATCTGCACATTCAGCAGCGCTTTGGATACGATCCTGAGATTCTCGAGCTAAAAGTTTATCCAAAATCACTTCCATTTTATAGGGAATAGTCGGATTCAACTCAAAAATCGGTGCAGGGTTACATCGAATAATATTCAATAAGGTACCCGATGCACTCTCAGCCATAAAAGGATTTGAATGCGTCAGCATTTCATATAACATAACACCAGCCGAAAAAATATCTGAAGGCTCATCGAGTTTTTTGCCTTGAGCTTGTTCAGGAGACATATAAGCCGGTGTTCCAAGGATATCACCCGAAACCGTAAGTCGTGTTAAATCGCTGACTTTCGATATTCCAAAATCCGTCAACTTTATTTTACCGGTCTTATCAATAAGAATATTTGACGGTTTGATGTCGCGATGAATGATCCCAAGTCGGTGAGAATAATCCAACCCTTTGAAAAGTTGATACGCTATATAAGCTGCAATAATAACAGGAATGCGTTCGGTTTGCTGTATCAAGCCCTTCAGGTCTCCCCCATCGATATATTCCATTACCAATGCAGGAGTTCCCATCCAAGTCCCATATCCCATTACCTTTACGATATTTTTATGGTCCAATCTGATACTGGCTTGAACTTCATGGAAAAATCGCTCTATTGAACTTTTGTCATTAACCACATGTGAATGTAGCATTTTAACTGCTAACTGCTCACCTGTAAGGCGATTTTCATACAACACAACCGATGCCATGCCACCTTTGCCTACCGGCCTGGCAGCATCAAATCCAGATAGGATTTCATCTATGTTAGAAGGAATCTTCATAAAGCCACTTTCAGTTCAAAAACATCTTCCCTGTTTACAATGCCGATATTAAGATGAAACTGATAAGGTGTCAATATCGCTTTCCTTGACGTCATTTTCATGAACGTTTACTCTTCAGTAGAGAGGATTGGAATGAAAAAGCTGTCATGGAAAACACGCATCAGTTTGATAGGCCTGGTGGTAACCTGGCTGATACTGATAGGTTCGATCTATAAGCTGATAAATGGGCCTACTGGATGGAGAGCCAACCGTGCTTTGGAGTCTCGTATCGATGCAATAGAAAAAGATATCGAAAGGCTCGAGCATGAAAATGAAATCCTTAGAAAAGAAATTCACTATCGCCGTTCCAAAGACTATCTCGAAGAGCTTGCACGAACCGAGTTAAAAAAGCTTTATCCAGGCGAAACAATGGTTTTTTTAACGACACCGGCACCGGAGCAAATAGCTGTTGAACACCATGACAGCCAGGATGATTTTCGCTAATGGGTAACGGAATTGCTTAATTTAAAAAATGAGCTTGACAAGACGGCATCATACTTTTATAGTTTTGTCGGTTGACGCGGGGTGGAGCAGTCCGGAAGCTCGTTGGGCTCATAACCCAAAGGCCGCAGGTTCAAATCCTGCCCCCGCTATTATTCATTCGGCGGATTAGCTCAGTTGGTTAGAGCACACGGCTCATATCCGTGGCGTCCGGGGTTCAACTCCCTGATCCGCCATTTTTGTATCTGAGCTTAATCTCGTTATCAAATGATTACTAACCGGGTCAATCCGGGTGGATGAGTGTCATGACCTTTCGGGCAACCATATTAAAAACTCTAATTGACTACCATTTATGGGATTTTCAATCGCGGTTGATCCTTGCGGTTTCAGGCGGCTGCGACTCGATGGCTATGTTCCATGTCTTACGCCTCCTTGCTCCCAACCCCACCCACCAACTGGTCACGGCACACATCGATCATGCCGTCAGAAAAGAATCTGCCGATGATGCGGAATTTGTCGAACAAACCTCGATCGCTGCGGGAATCCCGTTTATCTGCATAAGGCTAAAAAATCCTGACCCACCACAAGGAGTATCGGCGGAACAATATTGGCGAACGGAAAGATACAAAATTCTCCACAACATACGTGTTAAAACCGGCGCTGTGGCAATAGCTACAGCTCATACCGCAACAGATCATATTGAAACAATCCTGATGCGCTTGGTTACCGGCGCTGGACCTAGAGGTTTTCTGGGTATTCGCCTTGCCAGAACAGATGGAATCATAAGACCCTTACTTCACGTGACACGTGATGAGGTTAAAGCCTTTACCGATCGACACGCGATTCGATGGACAGAAGATATAAGCAATAAGGATATATCCAGACCTCGGAATGCAATCAGAAAACAGGTCTTACCAGTACTTAAGCGTATCAATCGAGAAGCCGAACGTAATGCTGTGCGCAGTTCGATATTATTAGCAAATGAAGATACTTTTTTAAGTCGTCAGGCTTTAGACCTTCTTGCCCGCTCAAACTGGAACGATGCTCTTCCAGCTATGCTTGATAGAAACGTCTTCAGTGGTGAACCGGATGTCATCGTTAAACGTTGTGCAACTGCCCTTAACCATAGTATCGGATCGCGACATACTTACAGAATCAATGAAACACACATACAAGAGCTAACTGATTGTTTAAACGGAAATCGCCCTTTTTGTCCGCTTCCAGGCTCAGGTAAAGCCATTGTAAAAGGTCATAAAATTTTGTTGCTTCCCGGTGTCAGCCAAGCCGACCGTCTTCGAATAAAAGAACTAAACGGGGAGGGGACTTTTCAGATTGGAGCTTATTCGATAACAGTTGCTTTTAGCCCCAAAAACGACCATGGGTCAGATGAAATACTTTTGGCAAATATGTTCATCCGGACACGGCGATCAAATGACATATTTAAAGATATAGACTCTTCACGCTCAGAACGTCTTTCGGAAAATTTTCGGCTTCGTCGGATTCCAACGGAAATCCGCTCGTTGTTACCTCTGATCGTGAATTCTGACGGTGAAGTTATCTGGATATCAGACCCTTTTTGTATCTCAGAAGTGAGTGTTTGTATTGATAAAAATCGATGCTTAAAGTTGACTTGCAAACCCATTTCAGCGATAAGATGCTAACATACGACGGTTATTTTGTACCGCCGTTCAATTTTACATTCCTTATGTGGAGGTATTCTTGGGAAATCGTTTTCGCAATCTTCTTATTTGGTCTCTTCTGATCCTGCTTTTATACGCAGTGTATCAGGTGTTTATTTCCGGATCTGCCGGAACGATAGAAATTGAATACAGTCGATTTTTGGATGAAGCTCAGCAAGATAACGTGAAATCTATTACGATGACCGGAAAAAAAATCGATGGACTATTCAAACAACCGCAAAATGGTATCCAAAAATTTACATCTTTTGCGCCTCCACATGACGATATGATTAATATCCTACGAGATCATGATGTAAAAATTGAAGTAAAAGATGACTCAGGCGGTATTTTAGAATCAGTGCTGATTTCTTGGCTTCCGTTTTTGTTGTTGATTGGTATATGGATATTTTTCATTCGACAAATGCAGGGTGGTGGTAGACAGGCAATGACATTCGGAAAAAGTCGCGCCAGACTTTTAAGTGAAGATAAAAGAAAGGTGACTTTCAAGGATGTTGCAGGGGTAGATGAGGCCAAAGAAGAACTTGAAGAGATCGTTGAGTTTTTAAAAGATCCCCAGCGATTTGGGCGATTGGGCGGAAAAATCCCAAAAGGTGTTCTGCTTGTGGGGCCTCCTGGAACTGGTAAAACACTTCTGGCAAAAGCAATTGCAGGGGAAGCAGATGTTCCCTTTTTCTCGATTAGCGGATCCGATTTTGTCGAAATGTTTGTCGGCGTCGGCGCTTCACGAGTGCGGGATTTATTCGAAACGGGTAAAAAGAATGCTCCTTGTTTGATTTTTATGGATGAAATCGATGCTGTTGGTCGGCACCGTGGTGCAGGTCTCGGCGGGGGCCATGATGAGCGCGAACAGACTTTGAACCAACTACTTGTCGAAATGGATGGTTTTGAAACGAATGAAGGTGTGATTTTAATAGCCGCGACAAACCGTCCGGATGTCTTGGACCCAGCTTTACTGCGGCCAGGCCGATTTGATCGGCAGATCGTCGTCGATCGCCCGGATGTCAGGGGACGAGAAGGCATTTTAAAGGTGCATTTGAAGAATATAAAAGCTTGTGAAAATGTCGATGTGACGACGTTAGCCAGAGGAACGCCCGGTTTTTCAGGAGCCGATTTGGCTAATTTGGTGAACGAAGCCGCTTTGCTGGCGGCCCGCGCAAAAAAAGATTGTGTCGATGACCAGGACTTTGAACTGGCAAAAGATAAGGTCATAATGGGTGTTGAGCGAAGAAGCATGATCATTTCAGAAAATGAAAAACGCATCACGGCCTACCATGAAGCCGGCCATGCTCTTGTGGCCAGACTCACACCGGGCGCCGACCCCGTGCATAAAGTGACCATCATTCCACGAGGACGGGCCCTTGGCGTTACTATGCACCTACCGGAAGAAGATCGTTTCAATCACTCCGAAACTCAATTGCTGAACCAGATTATTATTCTGATGGGAGGCAGAGCAGCGGAAGCGTTGATGCTGAACACTTATACGACAGGAGCTGCCAACGATATCTCCAGAGCAACCGAGATCGCCAAGAAAATGGTGACTGTATTTGGTATGAGCCGTAAGTTGGGTCCGATTAGTTATGAAAAAGAAAGCGATCATGTGTTTTTAGGCCGTGACTTTTCTGCACACCACGGACACAGTGAAGAAACCACGCGTCTAATTGATTCAGAGATTAAGCGAACAGTCTTTGATTGCTATCAAATCGCACAAAATATGCTGAAAACTCATTCCGATAAATTGGAAGCATTAGCTAAAGCCCTATTGGATCAAGAAGTGCTGGATGCTGCTCAAATCGATGAAATTATCGATTTTAAATCAATCGAAACTATCCCAATACATGAATATAAAAATGAAAAGATGAATACGGATAATGAACGATTGGAAGGCTAAAAAAAAGGATTTTGTCATACCTTTTCCTCAAATAATGGGTGTTTTGAATGCAACACCCGACAGTTTTTCTGGAGATGGAAACCTTGATCATCGCGTATTGATTGACCGCGGACTCTCAATGCTGGATCAAGGAGCCGATATCCTGGACATAGGCGCCGAATCATCTCGCCCTTTTTCTACTCCGATAGATGAAAAAGAAGAACGACGACGGGTTCTGCCTGTTATTAAAGGATTACGAAAATATACCGATGCTCCACTTTCTGTTGATACCCAACACTATCTAACAGCTCGTGCAGCTCTCGATGAAGGCGTCAATATCATCAACGATATCACCGGCCTAAATCATCCTGATATGCGTAGTCTGGCTGCCGAACGCGGTGTCAAAGTTATCGTAATGCACATGCAAGGAACACCGGCAAATATGCAGACAGATCCTGTATACACCAACGTAATAACTGAAGTTGCAGAATTTTTTCAGACACGTATCGATCAAGCAGTCAAAGATGGTATCTCATTAAACAAACTCATCATCGACCCTGGCATTGGGTTTGGAAAAACATTGGAACACAATCTCTCCCTTATCCATAACCTCGATCGCATTCGTGTAAACGATTGCCCAATTTTACTGGGAGTCTCTAGAAAATCCATGATCGGAGAAATTTTAAATCTCCCTGTCAATGCCAGAATTGAAGGATCTCTTGCAGCAGCTGTTGTTGGTGTTTTAAATGGAGCGAATATACTTCGAGTTCATGATGTTATGGAAACCCATCGTTTTTTTACAGTTTTCCACCGTATGATAGGACTCGCCCAGCCATGACCGACTATTTATTTCATTTTGGCAGCTATTACATACGAATATGGGATATCATCGATGTTCTGATCGTCGCTTATTTAATTTATCGTTCACTACTGCTGATGCGAGGAACACTTGCTTTCCAGATTCTTTTGGGTTTATCCGTATTGTTTTTGGTTTTCAAAGGCGCTGAAGTATATCAATTGGCGACACTTCACCATCTTCTTCGCCAGTTCTGGCAAAGTTGGGTAATTTTATTGATTGTTCTTTTTCAGCCGGAGGTTAGACGAGTGCTGGCTCAAGTCGGAAGACAATGGTCATGGCGATCATTGTATCCTGTCGATCCCTATCCGGTTATTAAATCGGTCGTGGATGCCGTTGAAACAATGGTATCCCAAGGGACTGGAGCTTTAATTGTGTTTGAACGGAAAACCGGACTGGCCAATTTTAAAGAAATGGGCGTCCGATTGGATGCTGCTGTTAGCAGTGATCTGTTGTTATCTATTTTTAATACCAAATCACCACTTCACGATGGTGCAGTCATCATTACCGGCAATAGATTGGCAGCAGCAGGATGCTTTTTGCCGCTTTCTCGAAATCCTCAACTGACCAGATCTATGGGCACCAGACACCGTGCTGCTATTGGATTGACTGAGGACACAGATGCCGTCGCAATCGTTGTTTCAGAGGAAAATGGAGTGATATCTCTAGCACAAGAGGGGACTATCAAAAAAATGCGGACTCCTGCTAGTCTGAAAGAACACCTTATTCCTCTTGTAGCCAACCCGAAAAAACAACCTGAAAGGACATCACAGTGAAGCGCTTCTTTTTGAGCCTGGGCAAACGATTCTCGACGGCGCTCACACAAAATATCGGGCTGAAATTGGGTTCATTAGTTCTTGCGACTATTTTATGGGTAACAATAACCGGCCAAGGTACCGATGACCGTATTCTTCGGGAGGTGCCCTATCAAATTGGTAATGTTCCTGCCGACATGATCCTTACGGATAAAGGTGTGGGTTTTGTTGATATCTATATCAGGGGACCTCGAAGCATGATTACAACGATAAGACCAGACGATTGCTCGGTCTTCTTAAATCTGCCTGAAAACTTGGATATAGGTTCGGCAGAGATAGAAATCAATCATTCTGATATTCTAATTCCTTATCCCAATCAAGTCTCATTGCTTCAAGTATCACCTCCACTTGTCACAATCGCCGTAGATGAACTAATCTCCAGGACTCTAAACATTCAGCCCTTCCTTCGCGGTGCACCTCACCCGGATTACCAGTTGGGAGAATGGCAAATTGAACCCCCAACTGTTGAGTTAGAAGGTCCTAAGAGCTATCTCGACAACATGGAAAGCATCTATACAGAACCTATCGATATTGCAAACCAGACCCGATCTTTCAACGAACGAGTATCACTTAAATCTGGCAGCCCTCTAGTTACCGTGCTTCAACCAACCAGAGTATCCGCACTGATCGAAATTTTGGAACGGACTATTGAACGCTCCTTTCCAGAATTTGAATTGACTACAGTTCCAGATACTCCAGATTCCGAGATCACCGTATCCCCTACTGCTGTTATTCTCACAATCACAGGCCCAGCATCTACATTGAATAAGCTCAGCCCGGCTGATATTCAATTGATCATCAATACCAACACATTGAAGCCTGGTAAACAACGAGTAACTCCAACCCTTGTAAGTGTTCATGACAAGGTTTTATCGTTTCGTATTGAACCTGAAAAGATCGAAGTTTTCATTCCCGAACCGGAACTATCCGAATCTGATGAGCCGCCTTTATAGGCATAAAACGAGGGTTAAGGCCCCCTCACAACAAGTTTATGACCGGTAAACCTCATTATGATACTTTTTGTAACCTTTGCGATAATCAATTGTTTTGCACCTTGACTCGCTCACCTTGATAAGATGCAATCGGAAGTAGTTAAAAGCGCTGGCATAACTTTTGCTTTGTAATGTCATTGAGGTTTTACTTAAGATTGAGTCGACCTTTGGGTCTCAATCAACTTGGAGGATAAAATGAATGTACGATCCGAAAATGGAAGCGCTTTGGTATTAACCTTACTATTCATCATGTTGCTCACAACAATGAGCACTGCGATGTATCTGTATGCAACGAAGCAGTCATTATTTGCGGATGCAAACTACACCACTGTAGCGTCTGCTTATGTAGCTGATGCGGGTATCGAGCACGGAAAAGCATTATTGGCAACTCGCGATAAAGTGTTGAATGATTATGGAAATAACCCCGGCGACAATAAAGTCGATAGGGATGATTTTCCGGTAACTTTACCAATGTCATCGCCCTTTGGCCAATATGCTACTGGGGCGAGTGGTGAACGTATCACGGATGGAAAACAAGGAGTTGGAACATACACGATTAAAATCGAGGGCGCTTTTTCAGAAATTTTAGATTTCGATCTTGAATTCGCGAGAGATGTTGGTTTTCCAGAATCCAGTTTGAAATACGGCGACTGGAACAAACGAAATCGATTGTTACCGGGCAAGACGTTACAGGTCCAAGTTCGCCAGGGTATTGAAGTCGTAAATTCATTAAAATATCATTACTTAGATGATGATATTATATTGGGACAAGAACCTGGAACCTTGAAATATAACCCAATTCTATCGAATATCATTAATCCTTTCTTAGGCAGTGATATTCTACTCGAATTAAATCGTACAAATATAAAAACTGAATCCTATAAGGATACGCTCTTAGAAGTTCGGGACGCATGGGGCAACAGTCTGGTTCTATTTCCAAATAACCGAGCTTTGTCGGGTGGCAGAAACGAGGAGAGTTTAATAACTGCTCCAGCTGCAGGAGAATCTGCGTTGTTTTTCTCACTAGAGCCGGACAAACCGTTCGCGACCTATGTGCTGAGTGTTGTAAATGTCAACCCGGAACAGCAGCCAGATGTAAAAGTTGAACTGTTTTATCATGATTCGGATACTATTACTGACAAAAGCCTCCTTGTCGCAGACTCTTCTGACTGGAATGATGGAAGGGTTGCCACTTTTGCGATACTGGATTTCTCGTTTGACGATAGTACTGGAACAAAAAATTGGAGGCGCGTCAGCTCCGGCTTTCATTCACTTGTCGGTACTGGAGCAGGTGATGATCCATACTCGCTCATAATGGATGTTACCGGCACCCTGGATCAAGGAGGAGTTAAAATCGCTGTAACTCGAGGTATTCCAGGTAATATTGATGTTGCTTTGCGTATGCGGACAGAAGGAATGGAGCCTGATTGTTGGTTTCCGGATTATCCATCTTGTCCGGGATCCGGTTATTATTATGACGTGATGGAACTTGCAAACAATGCTGATCATATCAGCGCTAATCTGACACCACAAGTAATGAACTTAGGGTATAAAAATCGTATTCGAGTCAATGAACTGTATACGATATCTTCCACAGGGAATGTCGAAACATCTCTTGAAACCAGATCTCTGATGGCTACTCCTGTTAGTTTTCTTGATTATGCCCAATTTTCCAAATATCGAATTCAGTTTGACGGTGGAGGAATGGTTGGTGGAAAAGTTTATTCTCAACAGCGAATTGAGTTGCTCGGACCTCAATCCACCTATTTTTATGATGATGTTTTAACAAGCAAGGTTATTTGGCAACCTGAATTCGGAGAGTTTCCTTTGGGAGGTCAGTTTTATGAAAAAGTACCGCTGATCGATTTTCCGCCATTAGAGGATATACACAAATTTTTCAATTCAAATTCTGCGAATGCTTGGGTGATAGGCTCCCCTTATTCTACTGATCATTTCGATATTTTCTTAGGAAATTACGGTCACGTCAAAACACAAGCAGGCGATGCCTATTGGGGATTCAACTTTTCCACGTCACCCGCGACTTATACACAGCCGGATTCTGTCATGTCAGATTCTGATAGTTATTCTTACCGAGACGGTTGGGTTCCTGGCGCTAACGAGCCTGTAACAACAGTTCTTCCGGAAGACTTCAATGGATTGATCATCGTGAACGGGAATGCCCACGTCTGGGGAAAATTACATGGTCGTTCACTGACTATTGTTGCACGAGGTGATATCACTATCGAACGGGAAATTTTGACAGGAACGGATGAATTAAATTCATCATCTCCGGAAGGCGCAATGTCATCCGGCGAAGGTATGCCGGTAAATCTAGCCTTGATCGCACTTCGTCACGATGGTTTTGGGGATTTTGATGGCAGTATTTATATCAGTGAAAATGCACCTCGGATAATGCTTGTCGAATCATCGTTGATGGCTTTCGCTGGAAATATTGTTACTGAAGACCGTGATGAAGGTTCGGGCGGTATCGCTCAAATCGATTCAGACAAATCTCACAAATACGCGATTCCCAAATGGTCCAATACGTTTAATTGCTATATTTGGCAATATGTTGATAATTTGCCTTCGGGTGGTTATGCATTCGATTTGAATGATGACGGTCGCTTAACAAATGGACCTGATTTCCAGCCCACAGGACTGCCTTGGATTGAGATTGGTGGGTGGAACGAAAATAAAATTTATACCGAAGATTATGTCTGGTATCTAAAACTGGTCGGAACGTTGATCGATCGGGATGGAGCAGTCTTTTACAACTATGCTGCTCGAGGCCGCAAAACGGATTCTACCCGACAAAACGGTATCACTCGAAATCTCCGCTACGACCCATCTATCAGAATCAATTCACCACCACTTATTCCAATGCCGATAAACACCTTGAAAATCCTTGAAATCGATCACGCTTTATACGATTGATTTGAATCTAGATTGACGTCACGTTATAATCCACCTGTCTGAAAGTTTCAGTAGGAGGAATTCTGTGGCCAAACCAAGACTAAAGAGCAGATATACACCCATTGAGCTTGCACGGCATTTGAAAATATCTGCTAAACGACTGAATGAACTTGTTAGCGACGGTCAGCTACCCAAAGGTCGGATAGGAGAAGACGGCCGGCGATACTATACACAACAAGATTTAGATTTTATTTTAAGGGAATGGAAAACCCAGACAACCGGCCGCTTCTTAATGTACACACTTCCCCTTCTATTGATATTAGTTGTTTTAGCTGTTTTAACGACTATTGAGATCAGACATAAAATCGTAGTCAGCAAAGTAGAACCAACACCGACTGTACCATCAGGTTATGGAGCGCCACCAGCAATCCTCTATCAAGAAGATGAAGTTTGGCCGATAGAAACAGAAACGAAAATACCATCCCCTTTATATCAGACAATTGAAGATTATAGGCGTCAGGTTCGGGAAGAAAATCTCAAGCGAGAACGTCAACGTAGCACAGTACATCAAGACGATATGTCATTTTTTACTGAAAATTAATCTGAAAAGCGAAGGTTTACATGCTAGAATTCCGAAAAGATCCTGTAATCGGTAGATGGGTAATCATTTCTACGGAGCGTGGTTTAAGACCAACCGACCTAAAAATGGAAACCCCACTATATTCAAACCGTTTGTGCCCGTTCTGCCCAGGTCATGAACATCTTACGACGCCTGAAATATTTGCTATACGAGATCAACATACTGAACCAAATACACCTGGATGGGAATTGCGCGTCATCCCAAACAAGTTTCCCGCCTTACAAATTGAAGGACACTTACGGCAACGTGCAGACGGTATTTATGACAAAATGAATGGAGTGGGCGCTCACGAAGTTATTATCGAATCTCCCGTTCATGATCATACTCTTATCGATTTGACAGAAAATCAGATTGCCAACATTTTCCTTGCATACCGCAGCAGAATTACCGACCTGATCAAAGATGCGCGATTACGTTATGTAATGGTCTTTAAAAACTATGGAAAAGCTGCCGGCGCAAGCCTGGCTCATCCACACTCTCAGCTTATTGCCACCCCTATCGTCCCCAAACGCGTTTCAGAAGAATTATCCGGCGCAGAATCGTATTATCGTTATAAAGAACGCTGTGTTTTCTGCGATATCGTTAACCAAGAACTCGAAGATGAGAAGAGATTGATTGACCAAAATGACGACTTTTTAGCGATCTCTCCGTATGCGCCACGATGCCCATTTGAAACATGGATTCTGCCAAAATGTCACACTACATTTTTTGAACAGATTTCAGATTCAGCCCTTCTGAATCTAGCAAACCTTCTTCTATCAATCATGAAAAGACTCCACATCGTTCTGGAAAATCCTCCCTACAATTTTCTGATACATAACGCGCCATTTCATTATAAATTCAAAGAAGCCTATCATTGGCATATCGAAATTATGCCTCGATCAACATGGATCGCTGGCTTTGAATGGGGGACCGGTTTCTATATAAACCCAACACCTCCTGAAGAATCAGCAGAATTTCTCCGCAACGCTAAAATATGAATTGAGACTTGAGATGTATTTATCTCAATTTAACAACCGTGTTTTATTGGGAACGGATTGTATCGCTTGACATCAAAGCTTGTTATATGCTTATATCGTTAGGAGTTAATGATATTATCCGGACATATTTTTCGATGAAGGAGTAAATCATGAGCAAGAAGATAGTAGAACAGCCGGACTTTCTCGAAGAGATTTTAGAGCTGCAAAATCAAATTGATTCATTGAAAAAACGGCTTCAACTGGTAGAAGAAAACCGTGAAAAAGTACGCCAGAAAGTATACGAAAAAGTAAAATCTGAATATGAAACGAAATTGCAGGATCTCTATGACCAACTTCAACCATATCAGGAAAAAATGCAATCGGAAATCTCAGCGCTGGAAGACCAAATCTTAAACCATCAGAAAAATCAAAACCATAAGCAGGAAGAACTAGAAGAATATCAATTGAGATTTTTTGCCGGTGAATTTAGTGATGATGAGTTTCAACCGAAGCAGACTGATTTACTGTCGGAAATAGATACTATTCAGGAAACAATCTCTGAATGCGAAAAAACGATCGCCAATTTCCGCGAGCATTTGGCGTTTATTACTGGTGAACCAGTTGAAACTCCCGAAGATCAACATGTTCCTTCAACCGAAGACAATTTGGATACTGCTGAACCGGAAGAAGAATTGACCATCGGTGAACCCGCTGAAATCCTTGAAGAAGAAGAGGAAGATCTTGGACAAGATCATTATTCAGATTACTTGAAGGACGAAAGTGAAAAACCCTTCTTAAAGGATACTTTTGGAGGTGTCACAATTTCCGAAGAAGAAAGTCAGCCAGTAACTCCTTCTACTGACGATGAAGAATACTTCTGGTCAAGTATACCTGTTCTTGATGTCGTTGATGGTGACTTCACCGGTGATTCCTACTCTGTTGACAAAGAACGTATAACCATCGGGCGAGGACTGAATAACGACATTCAATTCGCAACAGACACCAGTGTATCCCGCCATCACGCTCAAATTGTTCTGGAAGATCAAAAATATTATCTCGTTGATCTGGAAAGCTCTAACGGTTCTTCAGTTAACGGAATGCGTATTTCCCGCGTTGCTTTGCGACCCAACGATGAAATTACGATTGGCGTCTCAAAAATGATTATTCGCGCTCAAGAGTAAACACAATCAAAACTTCCTTGTTTATATGCAAATTGGGTTTGCAATTCCAAAATAGAATTTGTTGACAAGAATTAATTTAAACTCAAACAAATATTTAGTGGGAGACTGATTTGAGCGCCATATTTGGAATAATCGGCACATATACAGACAAAGATATTGAGAACATGAAAGCTGCTCTGAGTCATCGTGGCTCTTCTAAACCTCTCATACATGAATTCAAAAATGGTTTTATCGGAAGTTATCCATCTATCGATCCATCACTAGACCAGCCTGATAACAGGAATCAAAAAGGTGCGGTTATCGACGGATATGTCGATGCTAAAACCCGTCAAAACTGGAATAGTCAGCATTCTATTACGATTGATGACAATACGGCTGGACTGTATTCCATCGCTATATACGATTCACAATCGGAAACACTGGATCTGTTCCGTGATCCTTCCGGAGCTCGCCCTCTTTATTTTTCCAGCAATGAGAAAAGATGTATTTTTGCCTCTTCTCCAAAAGCGATTCTCACCGTCGAAGGAGTTACACGGACTCTTGATCATACTGCTGTTTTCCTGTATTTGTCGATGATCTGTCCCCCTGATCCTATAACTATCTATCAATCGATTCAAATGCTTAGACCCGGATTTCAACTTCATTGGCACGACGGTAAAACAGAAATTATCCGCTTCTATCGCCAACGAAATCGCCCAGATAATTATTCCAATGAAGATGCTGCAACAGATTTGCGTACGGCGCTTGAACAAGCTGTTTTAGACGCCATACCACCTGATCATGCGAACACTGGTTTTTTTCTTAGCGGGGGAACCGATACGGGCGCCGTTGTTAGCTTGGCCGCCAAAGCCGGAATTTCGCCTATAAACACATTTACCATTGGATATGAAGGCGCCGGTTCAGGATACGAATCGTATAATGAATTTTATTACGCAAAACTCATTGCGGATCACTACAAAACTGTGCATCACGAATTCACGATATCACCTGATATGGTTAAACAAGCTTTACCGGGAATTGTAGCCCATCTGCATCAACCTTCTGGTGACGCTATAAACACCTATCTTGTTGCCGGCTCTTTGCCGTCCAACATTCATACCGTATTGACAGGCACGGGTGGAGATGAAGTTTTTATTGGTTCGCATTGGTTTAAACAGCTTGAACGTCTTCAACTGCTTACAAAGAGATGGTTGTCAGCGCCGTCTTTTTTACGAACAATCATCCTTCAATCTGCAAAACTGATCGACACGCGTTCAGCCCATCGCATCGCTCGGCTTGAAGCTTTAAAAGCCGGTGTTCCAGCTCAGTATCGTCATTTCAAACATCTGTTTTCCGCTAGTGATCTGCAAAATCTCCTGCAACCCAGTTTTCTTCAGCCAATCGATCCAGACATGACACCTGACTACCTCATCTCGATCTATGATGAACCAGCAGCAAACGAAGATCCTATCAATCGATTGGAGAATCTGCTTTTTCATCACGAAGTATCAAATCTTCAGTTACGAGATGTTGACTCGATGAGCCACGCGCATGGATTTGAATCCAGAAGCCCATTAGTTGATTGGCGTGTCGTCAATATGCTTCGCTCAGTACCCGGTTATATCAAAGCCCCTGAAGGAAAGCTGAGACACTTGATGTTTCAAGCCCTGGATGATTGCCTATTGATGGAAACCCGGACCCGACGCAAAATGAGCTTTATCGTCCCGATGGATTTATGGGCCCGTCGTGAGCTTCGCCCGGCTATTGAACATTTATTATCTCCTGAGGTCGTCGCTCGACGCGGTATTCTCAGACCAGACACTGTAGAAAAAGAAATGGACGCTTTTTATTTAAAAGGAACTGAACGTCATCCTTTTAAAATATGGAATATGGCGATGTTGGAATTGTGGTGCCGCTTTCATCTGGATGCTCCGATTGACGCATCAATACCGAGTTCATTAGACGATTTATTGTGAAAAAATTACGAGTTTTGCTTTTAAATTCTATTGCAACAGGATCGCTTCAACCGCCATTCCCCGTATTGCCGCTGGGCATGGCTCTCAACACCGCTATTGCAAACGCTGCGGGTTGTGAATGTCGTGTTCTTTTCGGTCAAAACCTACAACAAGCGCTGCAGAATCTACTACAAAATTGGACACCGGACTGCACTGGTTTTCAAACATTTGTAAACACCATGACGGAATCACATAAGTTGGCTGAGATCATTCGTAATGCAGCGCCGAATGCATTTATTGTTTTCGGCGGGGTGGAAGCTTCCAACAATCCGGAATCAGCATTAAAAAATTCTGCAGTAAACGGTGTGATTACAGGTGAAGGTGAGATGCAGTTTCGCGAACTTTTGGTGCGTCTTGCCGACAACCCTTATGAATCACCTGGGCTGATCCATCGAGCTGACGACGGTTCTTTGATTACAAACCCTGGGAAGAGCTTATTTGAGAATCTGGATGATTTACCGGAAATTCCCTATGAACTCTTTTACGGAACAGGACCGGTACCGGTAGGTCATATTCTGACACATAGAGGATGTCCTTTTCATTGTAGTCATTGCCCCTTGCGTTTTCGGGAGGGTGTCCCCATTCGATCGCATTCTGCAGCGCGTATTATCAATACCGTCAAGCGCCTTCATCAACAATTTGGAGTTCGGCATATCGAATTTTTTGATGAAAATTTTACGATGGATCCTGATCATGTTAGTGAAATTTGCCAAGGCATCCAATCTATTCCGGTGACGTTCAGTTGTACCGCTCGAATCAGCCAAGTGAATATAGACTTGTGTCGAGAAATGGCCGATGCAGGTTGCAGACAGATTGTTTTCGGGCTGGGAACAGGTGTTCCACGGCTTCAGTCCATCTTGGGCACTCATGAAAATCTGGATCATGCTCGAGAATTATTCGTCCGCCTTTCAGAAACGCCTATTCAGCCTCTTGCAGTTTTTTCGCTCGGTCTTCCGACCGAAACCCGAACTGAATTGCGGAAAACCGTTCGATTTGCAACCAAACTCAAAGGATGTGCAGTGCGCTTTGAACCTGCTGCCCCCCTGCCTGGAAGCGAGCTACACGTGACAGCATGTCAGAGCGGGCGCTTTTTAATAGATTCATGGGATGATTACCGCCGTCCAGGACAAGTAGTATATCTCCCTGAAGGATGGACGACACGATCTTTCTATACCGAATTATACAAAGCGAAACTAGCTGCACGCCTAAAACTGATAGGATTAAAATTTAGACCTAATTATTAAGGAGATTACAGATGAAATCTAAGATGCAAGCCCAACCTCGCCAGTTAAAAATGAAGATCGATCCCAAAGATGAGGGTGGAGTCTATTCTAACATCGCCACAGTGCTCAGTTCAGAAAATGAATTTATCATTGATTTTGGAATGATACTTCCTGGTACGGAATATATCCGAATTGGTAGCAGGGTCGTTATGAATCCCAAAACAGCGAAACAGTTACTTATGGCTTTATCTCAAAACATTCGGAATTTTGAGAATAAATTTGGTGAGATCAAATTGCCTTCTCCACCAATAATGCCCCGCGAACCGGAAATCGCGCAATAATCGATCTGCTTATCTGATTAATAATATTTATTGAACAATGGTCCCCAGGCCCGTTTAGTTTCTTCTGGGACGAGTTTTGGATCAGTTATCATTGCACCTTGTAAAGCTGAATGACATGGACATTCTGCATCGAGATCGAGTTTGGGGACAAGCTTTTTGATCAGTTCTTTAACATGATCCGTGTTCGCTTTGATATTTTCTAGAATCTGCTGAGTTTCAACTTCTTCATCATCTTTCCAGACATCGTAATCCGTGACCAACGCCACGGTGGCATAACATATTTCCGCTTCGCGAGCCAATTTGGCCTCTGGAAGCGCTGTCATACCTATAATCGAAGCTCCCCAGGAACGGTGTAACGCACTCTCAGCTTTGGTGGAGAACAAAGGGCCTTCCATACAAACATAGGCGCCGCCTTCATGTACAGTCACACCAACTTCTTTACCGGTCTCAGCTAAGTAATTCCCCAGTCGACTACAAAAAGGATTGGCAAATCCAACATGAACAGCATAAGGCTCAAAAAAACTGTTCACTCGGCTTTTGGTTCTATCGATAATTTGATCGGGGATGACAAATTCTCTTGGGGCGATTGTTTCTTTTAGACTCCCTACCGCGCTGATAGATATAATAAACCTAACGCCAAGACTCTTGAGTAGAAAAAGATTGGCTCTGGAGTTGACAAATGTTGGATTGACCCTATGGCCTCTTCCATGCCGTGGCAAAAATGCGACCGGGATTCCTCCCATATCCAGAATATTTACGGAGTCGGAAGGCGCCCCAAAAGGAGTTTCCATCGAGCATGTTTCCAAAAGTTTCATACCGGGAATATCGTATAAACCGCTGCCGCCGATAACCGCTATTTTAACATCCATATCCAGTCCTTTCTTTGAAATCAGATTAAGTTCCAATAATCGAGCAATATTTTTAACATATCTGTTTTCAGCTTTCAAACAAAGGTTTGACGATCACAGCAAAATTGAACAATCTGGTCAATTCTTTCTTTAAATGATACATTCGGACATGTAGAGGGTTTTGCATGGAAACCGTTTATTTGGGAATAGGTTCAAATGTCGGAGATTCAATTGCTAACTGCATGTCAGCGGTTCAGCATTTGCGATCAAGCAAATCCCTTTCAGTGGAAGCTGTGTCCGAGTGGTATTTGACTGAACCGTACGGTTTTATCGATCAGCCTTGGTTTATCAATGGTGTTGTAAAAATTAGCACAACGCTGAACCCTTTGGAACTATTGGATTTCAGCCAAGAGCTGGAAAAAAAATTTGATCGTAAAACCATCAAACATTGGGGTCCGCGTACTCTTGATATCGATATCCTTTTATGGGAGACCCGTGTCATTGTTTCTTCTCGGCTCAGAATACCGCATTCACATATGCATTTGCGACGCTTTGTTCTGGTTCCTATGTGCGAAATAGACTCACAAATACAGCATCCTCTATTAGGAAAAACCATGTCATCATTATTGGCAAGTCTTGCCGATACATCGATAGTTAAACACTACTTTCAGCCAGGGAGGAAACCATCGCTATGAAACGCGTGACAGTTCCAGCAATAATAAATCATGATCGAGAAATACCGATCGTTATGTTAACCGCTTATGATGCTCCAAGCGCCAGAATAATCGATGCTGCCGGCATCGATATCATCTTGGTCGGTGACAGCGTTGGTACTGCGGTTTTGGGTTATGATGATACGCTTTCAGTAACAATTGAAGATATGATTCATCATGTGAAAGCTGTTGCCAGAGGTGCGTCTAGGTGCCTGATCGTCGGTGACATGCCGTTTGGATCGACCCAAATCGGAGGATCGACGGCTAAAAAAGATGCCGTTGCTCTGATGAGAGCGGGCGCACATGCTGTCAAACTTGAAGGATCCAGCCGTCTTGATTTGATTCAAGACCTGGTTCAAAACGGTATTCCGGTTATGGGACATATCGGTCTAACTCCACAATCCATTCATGCGATGGGCGGGTACAAGGTTCAAGGCCGAACCCTTAGTGACCAGGATTTACTTGTCAAAGCCGCTCAGCAATTGGAAGAAGCCGGCGTATTCAGTATTGTCATCGAGTGTGTGCCACCAAAGACAGCCCAAAAGATAACAGAGTCAATCAATATACCTACCATTGGTATCGGAGCTGGTATCGATGTCAGCGGACAAGTTTTAGTGCTCCACGATATTTTATCGCTGACCACCGCTTTTAAGCCCAGATTCGTCGCCCAATATTGCGACCTTTCGGATGCGATAAAAATAGCTGTTGAGCGCTTTTGCGACGATGTCAGAAATCGGAGATTCCCTGGACCTGAACATACTTACAAGGATCTGATATGATCATTGTTCGTGATAAAAAAAGTCTTCTTGATCAGCTTTCCGATCTGCGCAGACGTAAGCCCAATATCACGACAGGATTTGTGCCGACAATGGGATTTCTACACGAAGGCCATTGTTCTCTGATTCGTAAAGCTAGAGAAGAAAACGATCACGTCACTGTCAGTATTTTTGTCAACCCTACTCAATTTGACCGTAGCGAGGATTTGAACACATATCCCAGAGATGAAAAACGCGATTTGGAATTATGCCGAAAATATAAAGTTGACCTGGTATTTATACCTTCAAATGAAGAGATGTATCCACCACATTCATTGACCACAGTCACGGTTTCAGAACTGACGAAAAAATTATGTGGTTCCTATCGGCCAGGACACTTTCGTGGAGTTACCACAGTCGTCGCAAAACTTTTTAATCTTGTAACTCCTCAAAAAGCCTATTTCGGCCAGAAAGATGCGCAGCAAGCTCTAGTCCTAAATAAAATGGTCCGTGACTTGGATTTTCAAACAGAAATACGTGTTTGTCCGACAATTCGTGAGCCGGATGGTTTGGCCATGAGTAGTCGAAATGTCCGTTTATCCAAAAAAGCTCGTGAAATAGCTCCAAATATTTATAAAAGCTTGACAGCCGCATCAACAGCTGCAGCTTCCGGTGAAAAAAAAGTTTCTGCACTCATCGATATCGCGCGACGCGTGCTGGAAACAACTCCAGAAATCTCGATTCAATACCTGGAATGCCGAGATAGGGAAAAACTCAATTTGTTGAGATATCTAGACAAACCCGCGGTACTTGCTATAGCCGCTTTTCTGGATAATGTTCGTCTAATCGACAACATTTTCCTGGAACCAGTGAGGGCTGAAGATGATAGCCAGAGATAAAATAATTGAGTATCTGGCAGAATTTCTGAATGTCGAAATGTTTTCAGATTATTGTGTCAACGGTTTGCAAGTAGAAGGATCAGAGACTGTTAAAAAGATAGTGACAGGCGTATCTATAAGCCAACGACTTTTCCAAGCTGCAATCGATATACAGGCTGACATGATTATCGTTCATCACGGTTTGTTTTGGAAATCCACGCCTTCTCCATTTTCATTAACCGGAGTATTAAAATATCGGGTCAAGCAGCTTCTGGATCATGATATCAATCTTGCAGGATATCACCTTCCCTTGGATGTGCACCCAACTATTGGGAACAATGCTCAACTGATAAATAACATGGGCTTCCCTGGTCACGATCCCTTCGATGCGGGATTTGTTTCCTATCTCAAAACTCCGATCTCACCCGATAATCTAAAATCCCGATTAGATGCCTGCCTGCCGGAACCCTCAACTGTCTTTGGCTGCATAAAAAATCCAATCAGCTCATTTGCAGTCATTTCGGGTTCTGGTTCAGGGGCAATCGAACAGGTCGCTCAAAAAAAATTGGATGCTCTGATAACAGGCGAAACTTCTGAACCATCGATCCGGATTGCTGAAGAGCTTGGCATCACTCTGTTTCGAGCCGGCCATTATAATTCTGAGCGCCCCGGGCCAATCGCTCTGGCAGACCATCTTGCAAAACACTTTTCTATACCGACGAAATTTATCGATATCCCAAACCCTATGTAATATGAATGACAATGGAACACACTGGCTTTTTATCAGGCATTATTGAAGGTTTTTATGGACGTCCATGGACACCTAAACAGCGTCATGACTTAATTGGCAAACTTGCCAGCGAATCGTTAAATACCTACGTTTATGCTCCAAAATTCGATAGTTATCACCGTTTGAACTGGCGTATTCCATATCCCCCAGCTACTCTTAAACACTTTCAGAGCCTAATTAAAAGGAGACAGCAAAAAAAGGTCGGAATCATCTTGTCGATCTCACCGGGCCTGAGTATTAAAAAGAACGATAAAGCTATACTTCGACAACGTTTTCAAGATTTGAAAGATATCGGTGCAACGGGAATGGCTTTGTTGATGGACGATATCCCATGGGAAGAGGCCGACCCGGATTTTCATTCTGAGTTAGTGCAGATGCTGATGAATGATATTGGTGGAAATATCAGTTGGTTTTTTTGTCCGACTATTTACAGCGGATATCATTTATCAATCGAAAAAAATGCTCGTGAATATTTAACGACTATCGGCAAACTAATCCCCACTGAATGCCGGATATTCTGGACAGGAAACACTGTGATATCACGTACGATTGACGCCTCAGACCTGCGTCCAGTCCAGCAAATGCTAAACCGGAAACCATTGATATGGGATAATTTTCCTGCCAACGATTATGTTCCGGCAAATTCATTCTTTCCCGGTCCAATAACCGGACGCTCAGCAAATTTATTGACTTCATGTTCCGGCCTATTGATCAATCCATCGGAGAATTATTCAGCGTCATTGGCAAATATGTATACGTTAGCCGAATGGATTAAAAACCCCCAAACATATGATCCAACTCAGGCATTTGCCTCTGCTCTATCAAAATTGACGGAAGACACTACATCATATCAGGTATTAGAAGATCTTTTAGGTTATTTTTATACTCCTTTTACCATATCAAATTCATGGAATGACTTACTGAACTCGGTTAAATCATATTTTCAAAATCCTGCCGAACCATCACCGGTATCAACACTGATAAATTTAAGAACCCGACTTCGAGATGAAAACAATCTCATTCAAATGAAAAACATATGGGTTGATTTTTTTCCACATGTCAGGACTTTGCTGGGTGATTTAGACTATTTGATCGCTTTATGCAAACGGATTGAAACAAATGGATATAATCAAAATAATCTCGTTCCGCGTGATTCCAGATGGTCAACACCGGTAGCTGATTTGATCCAAGAATTAAAATCTTTCCCGTGAATCTAATTGAATTATAATGCTTGTGTTTGAAAAAAAGCTTGCATTCACTATGGTTTCTGAATATCCTCAGCCAATAGGGAATAAAAATACCATCTTGGGCATTGAGGAACCGGGGTAGCCTGAAATGTGTTTTGGTTTTGTGAAGAAAAATTTAGAAAATCGGCGTTATTACGGCGCCGCAGAAAAACGTTTGAAAGATGTTCAAAACGGCGCTTGGCCGGAAGATTCTGAGCAATGGATCAAGAAAAATTTAACACATCCAAGCTGGCAAGTCCGAAATATTGCTGTAAAACTCATACGTAAAGGTAAGCTGTTAGAGTATTCACCCGATCTTATACAGTTTCTGACTAACGAATCGCAGGTTGGTTTTATCCGAAGGAACAGCGCAATAGCTCTAGCATCTTTTGATAAAGTTGACGAAGCTGTAATTGCGGCCTTTATAATAGGGCTGGAAGACCCATATTGGGAGGTTCGAACTGCGTGCGCTAAAGGATTGGCAACCCAAGGCAAACCAAATTTTGAACTAACCGAACTTATTATCAATAAAATTTATCGAAAACCTATCGATAAAATTCCTTCATACCCAATCTTTCGCCCTAAACGGATATACCGGGAAAAAAATTTTGAGGTGCGTGCAGCATTATTCCGAGCTTTAGGGACGGTCATGGCGGAAAAAAAACATATACATGCCCTGGAAATACCTCTGGAAGAAGATATCTGGAAAGTTCGTGAAGCTGCCTTGAAGGCTTTTGTCAGCGCTTCGCAAAGACTGGGCTATTCATCCGACCAGTTGAAAGAGACGTTATCGCGTTTAGACCTAACCAGTACTGAATTTATTCCAACGTATCCGATCCGACAAACCTTGTCGACATTGTCTGCTTTGCAGGACGATGATACGGACAACGAATTGAATAATCAGGTAAAACATCATGTTGTATAAACTTTTTACGATTCTTAATCAGCGCTATGACTCCCTTTCCTGGCTACGTCTATTCAGTTATATCACTCTTCGAGCGATTTTTGCGTCTGTCACCGCTTTTCTGATGTCGCTGTTTTTTAGTCCTCCTTTAATCCGATGGCTCAAAAAACGTGGATCAACTGACCTAGCCTGGGGTTACGGCTTAGTGAACGTGCAATCTAAAACCGGAACACCAACCATGGGCGGTTTTTTGATACTGGCTGCAATTCTAGTTACCTCACTGCTTTGGTGTGATTTGACTAACAGATTTATCCAATTGTTACTCTGTACAACCCTCTGGTTTGGTTGTATTGGTGCCTGGGACGATTATTTAAAACTGCGTTATCAATCCAAAGCCGGGCTGTCGGAAGCAAAAAAAATTATCCTTCAAATTTTATTTGGACTATTTCTAAGCTTTATCTATCTATCCCCTTCCCTGTCGCCGGCCCCTGCCCACCTTGCAACTAAACTGTTTTTACCGTTTATGAAAAATCCGATAGCCGACCTGGGCGCTTTTTATGCGATTTTCATCATATTTGTCATTGTCGCTATCTCAAATTCCGTCAACCTTGCTGACGGCCTGGATGGGCTGGCTATCGTTCCCGCTTTTTTTACCGCCGCAGTTTTCGGCGCCTTTTCCTATGTTATCGGCAATAGTGTTATCGCAGAATATCTGCTGTTTGACTATATGGCCGGCGCCGGCGAAATCCTGGTTTTCTGCTCAGCATTAATCGGTTCAGCTATAGGTTTTCTCTGGTACAACGCCTATCCAGCGCAGATTTTTATGGGAGACACCGGTTCATTAGCCCTTGGTGGATTACTGGGAACCGTCGCAGTCCTTATCAAGCAAGAATTTTTATTCGTAATAGCCGGCGGCGTTTTCGTTGCGGAAGCCACTAGCGTTTTCCTGACAAGTTATATCTTTTTACCTAAAGGAAGACGCCTCTTTTTCAGGGCGCCATTTCATCACTCCCTGCAATATCGTGGCCTGGCCGAAACAAAAGTCGTAGTCAGATTATGGATCGTAGCCGCAATTTTAGCGCTAATCGCCGCCTCCGCTTTGAAAATTCGTTAAAATATCGTATAATTTTAACTATGTCAGTCACCAGAAAAGCGTCTAGACAAGGAGATTACAAATGAAAAAGTTTTATTTGGCTTTACTCGTGTTTTTAACTTTCTTCCCATGCGCTTCGAAAGCTGCTGATCATGCATTCGGCGCCGGCTTCCATTATTTTTACACCATGAAAGACATTAGCGATGATTTGAGCGAATCTATTTCATCGGCATTTAAAAGAGATGGTTTGGGTGTAAACTTTTCCTATTGCTACAAGCCCAACAAACGCTTTGGTTTGTTAGGAGAACTTCAATTTTATCCTGATGGATATTTGGATGCCAAAACAGTGATATCGCCTAGGTTTATGGTATTGCTTGGCCAATCGATTTATGGAGGTATCGGAATCGGCTGGAACAATGTCAAATGGCGTGACCAAACTAAAAATCTTCACGTTTCCGGCGATTGGACCGACCCTTTTTATATGCTGAGAGCGGGCCTCGAGTTTCCAATTTTTGTTGAACAATTACGATTGGATTTGCATGCTAATTATGAATTCAATTACTGGAACGATGTGAAAGAGTTCGATTCCGACATACTTACCTTTGGGGTCGGAGTCAGAATTATTATCTAATAAGCAAATAACCTGACAGAATTTTGACTGAGCTCTCAGCAAATTTCACTAAATATATCTGATATTAAAAGATATTAATCTTTATAAGATCTTTAATTAGCTGAAAGTGGGGCGGTTACAGCATTGTTGTGCCCAATCAATGCTCCAGCCCCCTTCCCCTTTACTCCTATCGAAAGGCCTGTTTTCAATAAATTCACCAAAACATTTCCGGTTATCGTCGGCGTCTTGAATATTCCAGCGGATACGTTTTCAGTTAACCCTCCATCATTGGATGGCGGTTTGGGTTTAGTTGGAGCGCTGGGTTGTTTTCCGCGAGACTTATCGCTTTGTGGTTTTGGAGCTTGCTGTTTCTGTGGAGCTTGCTGCTGAGGAGTTTGTTGTTTTGGAGCCCATTGTTTCGGGGCTCGCTGCGGCGGGGCTTGTGTTTGTGGGGCTCGCGGGCGTGAGTCAGGCTGGTGGATATTCGGCGCTGATCGAGGTTGTTCCGGATACCTATAAGGCGGTTTTGGAGCTTGTATCCCGGCCGGGCCAGATGGACGGCTAACTCCCCTTTCACGCGTTTGAGGGTTATGATGTGGTTGAATATCAACAGACCGATCCGCTTGCGAAGGTCTTCCACGAACAGCAGGGTGAGTTCCTCGATGGTTATTCGGATGTTGCATGGATTCGCCGATAGCATGGTCCGACGTTTGACGACGTGACATCGAGGGTTTAAGTGTTTCCGGCAGAGAACTTCCCCACTCGGCATTCTCAGCAGATAGCAACCGATTTGCGTTTCTTTGTACCGATACGCGATTTAACAAATGGTCAACAGTCTGAGCGGCTTCAACAGGAACGCCTATCGCCAGCCTACTGTTCAATGGGGTCGCACCTTTCCGTAAAATACCTTGAGAATTCATCTCATCATCAGGATGCGCGGCTATCCAATGAACGGAACGACCAGGATTATAGCGCCAGTGAGCATAATGGCCTCTCCAATACCAACTGGGATACCACATCCAGCCACGTCCGGCAAAAAAGCGCCAATAACCATAATGGTAAACTGTCCAGCCCCAAGGTTCGTATGGTATCCATATCCAGCCCCAGGGTAAAATGAAATCCCAGAAGCCGGCATGATACGGCATCCACCCCGACGCGACATAAGGCATCCAATACCAGCCTCCTTCGATGTAAATCCATTTTCCATAACCGTGTAAAGCTGCAGCTTGATCGGTATACTCCGATGGAGCGGCATCAACAGGCACCTGATCGGTATACTCATAGGAATCCAATAACAATCTATCTCTTTCCCAATACCAATCGTCAAATTTGTCATTACGTAAGGACCGAATTCGCGTCCATTTACCGGTTCCCAAAGTGCCTTGCCAGGTCTCCTCCTGTTCCAGTCGAATTTGACCTTCATTCGTATTTAATAGAGCCCCACCTTTGACAAGCGTTACATAAACAGCTGAAAAATCGCTCTCCATGGTGACTCGAACCAAGCTGTCAGAATCGGGATTCAACGTTCCTCCTTCCAATTCCAGCGTCATTTGATGGGAAATATACGACATCGGAAACGATCGTATAGCAACAGCGCCGTACCAGAGTTTGATTATCGATAGCCGTTGGTCAGTCGCCTCCATAATCGATTCCAGCAATTCGATCTTTGTTTCGTACCAGCCCCAACCCGTTACACCATCACCAAGCCTGAATTCGAATATGCCATCAGCGCCGGTTGCTAAACGATCACCCTTCATAAAGGGCATGTTCATCACCGCCTCCAATGTATTTCCAGATGTTGACGGCTGCATGACCACATCCCCATAGACATAGGCAACACGGCTGCGTTGATCTGGTCGTATTTCCGCATCTTGGGCGGAAACACCCGTTACGATTATCATGCACATAAAACTTAAAATTTTAAGGTGTCTGTTCATGTCTCACACTCCTTCCAGTAATGGAAAAAGCAAATTTCATACCAAGTGGAAACTGTTGAGGATTCATTAGAAAATGTTTTTTCTTGTCATATATGGGCGACAAGTTGTCATTTATAGAGGACAGACTTGAAACATTTCCATATCACTGACCAATAAATCCCTTTTCTACTAGTAGCTCAGCCAGGAGTATAGCGCCTCCTGCTGCACCACGGACCGTATTGTGACTTAAAATAACGCATTTCCAGTCCAGCACCGGGCACTGGCGCAATCGTCCGACACTGACTGTCATACCAGCGCCACGATTGCGATCCAGCAAAGGTTGAGGTCGATCCGGCCGATCCAGGTATATTACTGGAGCATCAGGGCTGCTGGGTAAATGTAAATCTTGTATTTCAGGACGATAAGTCTGCCAGCAGTTCAACAAGGCTTTTTCTGTTGCGGGTTGTGATGTCGTAAAGCCTACATGCATTAAGTGACCATCTCTAACTGCAACCCGTGTGCAACCGGCGCTAATCATCATATCTGCCATTTTAAAGGTACCGGCTAGATATCGACCAAATATTTTTTGGGGTTCAGTCTCCAATTTAGGCTCTTCGCCTTGTATATGCGGAACAACATTGTCCAGCATCGTCATCATGCTCAAGCCCGGTATGCCCGCACCAGAAACAGCTTGCGCTGTAGATAACCATATCTTTTGTATTCCAAAAGCTTTTTGAATCGGGGCCAGTCCCAAAGATAGCGCTATCGTCGAACAATTGGGGTTCGTAACGATGAAACCGCGACTTTTTAAACGAATACGTTGATGTTCAATCAAATCCAGGTGCTCCGGGTTAATTTCAGGCACAATCAAGGGGACATCTTCAACCATCCGGTGGGCGCTGCTATTGGATACAACCGGTATGCCGGCACGCGCAAACGTGGTTTCCAGTTGTTCCGCCTCAGAGACCGGTAGACTGGAAAAAACCAGGTCCAGAGAATCATCCGGATCACATGGCTCTACTATCATCTGCTGTATTTCCAGTTCAGGTTCTTGTGGCATCATCCAATCAACAGCCTGCCAATAAGGCTTGCCAACAGACCTTTCCGACGCCATCAGCTTATGTATCCGAAACCAAGGATGTATTGAAAGCAGTGAAACAAAGCGCATACCAACAGCGCCGGTAGCGCCCAAAATCCCTACTCGATAGGGTTGAAGTATACTCATTTTCTGTTTTCTCCCATGTCAACAACCTGTCGAAACAATCTCACATATTTACGCGCTGTTTCCGACCAAGTCATCATTTCCGCCCTCTTTTTCCCTTCTATACTGAGCTTTTTTCGTAGAGCAGAATCAGATGTTAACCGCCTTAACGCTTTTTCAATCTGTATGATATCTTCCGGATTCACCAATAATGCCGCGTCACCGGTAACTTCCGGTAAAGATGCTCTGTTCGATGTTATGACAGGGCAACCAGCCGCCATAGCTTCTATTACCGGTAGCCCAAAACCTTCATATAGCGACGGAAATACCATGCAATCCGCCATCCCTAATAACAAAGCCAGCTCATTGTCAGGAACATAACCAAGAAATCTGGTTCCAGTGGAAATATCCGGCTGCTCAGCACGCCGATGAACGTCTTTTGACCGATAACCATCGTGCCCAATGATGATCAATTGTAATGGGTTAGAAGATCTTTTCGAATAAATGGCATACGCATCCAACAAATTTAATAAATTTTTTCTCGGTTCAACGGTTGCCACACACAGAATAAATCGAGCCGGCAAGCAGTAATGGCTACGAAGGTCTTCTGCTTTGATGTCATCGTACTGGCTGAAAATTGGATTGACACCCAAATGAATGGCCTCTACCCGGTTCTCTAGATTAGGGCGTTTTTCAAGTAATTTAGTGCGTATGAATTCGGACGGTGTGGTGATTTGGCTTGCATTTCGTAGAGCTGAAAAAACCATACGCTTAAGATATATTCGAAATAATGGTTTAAGGGAATGAGGCTGATCAAAAGCTGCAAGATCATGGATTAATACGACTTGTTTTATGTGTTGTGCCAGTTGAATGACATAAAATGCAGGAGAAAAATACAAATCAATCTGTCGTTTCTTAATAATGCTCCGCAAAACTGTGTTTCTATAAATATCGCCCCATGGATGACTATCAAAAGCGGTGCCTGTACAAATTGGATTATTTCCTTCAAGTGATTTATCAAATGGTTTTTTAAATAAAATATGCACATTCAACTCAGGAAATTCTTCCAGAAAAGTGCGAAGCAACATTTCCGATACTCTTCCCACACCGGTTTGGCGTTGAGTAATAAAACGGGCATCATACAAAATCTCGATCATTTGATAACCTTTCGGTAAACTTCAAGATGTTTAGCAGCTGCTTGCTCCCATGAATAAAGGCGTATCTGACGTTGAGCTTCCATCTTTTTCATTACAAAACTTTCAGGTTTCTCAAGAGCATGTATAAGCATGTCTTCCAAATCATTTATACTGTCTGGCTCAAAATATAAAGCGGCATCACCAAGAATTTCCTGATGAACAGGAATGGCGCTCGCCATAACGGATGCTCCACACGCTAAGGCTTCCAAGGGTGGAAAGCCAAATCCTTCATCCCAAGATGGAAATACTGCTAGAACTGCCTTTCGATAAAGCTCGACTAAAACGTTCAATGTAACATAACCAACCAAATGAATCCTATCACCCAAGCTCACATCCTCGATCGCTTGTAATAGGTCATTCAATCCATCAGCTGATTTACCTGCAATAATCAAATGTAAATCCGGTTCAAGCAAAGCAACTTTTTGAAATGCTTGTACCAACAAAGGAAAATTCTTTCTTGGTTCGATTGTGCCCACTGTCAAAATATAGCGATCGGGAAACTGGTTTTGTCGCACAGATTCATTTGGATTATTTGATTGACAAGCACTTGAAAACACAGGATTGATACCATGCTGTATAACCGAAATTGATGCCTCAGGTATTTTCAAGAGTGTTATCAAATCCTCCTTTACCGCTTCACATGGAACAATGCAGTAATCGATTTTTTCAATGTTCCGTAATAGTGTTTCCCGATGATAATCTCCTGAATAACGACCTCCATATTTCGTGCGTTTAAGGAATGCCAGATCGTGTAATGTGGCGACAACATGTGATGCGCGTGATTTTTGATAGAAAAAGTTAGGGGAATGAAAAATAGACGGGCTACTATCGGCCAAAGTTTCAATAGTCGGCGGAAGACCTCGCCGCCACAATTCTAAAAGTATTTTTCCAGGAATATGTTTGCGTACAATCCGGACATTTTCTGCGTTTTCCCAAATAAAACGAGGGGTTTGCCCTTTGAAAGCATTCAGAAAAAGTGTGTATTGAACAGAATTATCCATCACGATCATGTTGTTCAAGAGATGATAAAGATAAGTGCCGACACCTGTTAGTTCTTTCATCAGGCTGGATGCATCAATCAATATTTCCATATTTTATCGTTACTTTCATGAATTCTGCTGTACTAATTCCCGCTTTCATTTCGCGTTCGGAAGTTCATTATACCTCAACAGCTTTCACTCATCACGAGTTTTCGTCAGTATCCCGCATCAGTAACCGGCTATTCTGTTGACTCATCAATTGAATGAATAGTAAATCACCTGCTATACTCTGCTCGGAAACAGACTCACTGTTAATTAAAATCAAAGGAAGCATGATGAATGTTGTTGATCAAAATAAAGAGATAGCAATTATAGGCGCAGGAGGATGGGGCACGGCTCTTGCCTTACTGCTCAGCAGAAAAGGTTATAGGGTTAGGCTTTGGGTACATGAACCTGAACTGGTCGACATCATCGAGAAAACTCAACAAAATGCTTATTTTCTACCAGGTTATGACCTCCCAGACATGATTGTGCCGAGTAATTCACTTCAGGATGTTATAGAAAACAGGGACTTTATTGTTCTGGTAACTCCAAGCCAAACGGTCAGGAACGTTCTTTTACAGGCTCTTCCCTATATCCAGCCAAACGCTATGATAGTTGGCGCCAGCAAAGGTATAGAAAACGACAGTTTACTTCGGATGAGTCAAGTCGTAGAGGAAGTTGTCAGCAAATATATTCCTATTACATACGCGGTCCTATCTGGACCAACTTTTGCTAAAGGCCTTGCAAGTGGTCTCCCCACAACAGCCGTTGTGGCTGGAAAAAATCCGGATAAAACAAAATACGCTCAGACAATATTTAACCATTCTTCATTTAGAATCTATGTCAACAGCGATGTCATCGGTGTGGAATTGGGGGGCTCAATTAAAAATGTGATTGCTATTGCAGCCGGTATCGTTGCAGGACTCGAGCTTGGCTCGAATACCCGTGCCGCCTTAATCACACGTGGCCTCTGGGAAATTACTCGATTAGGGGTGGCTTTAGGAGCGGAGCCGATCACATTTCAGGGTCTTTCAGGAATGGGTGACCTAGTCCTTACCTGCGATGGAACAGATAGCCGGAATTTTCAGGTAGGATACCGGATTGGCCGTGGTGAAACCCTCGATGAGATACAAAAAAGCACGCGAACAGTTGCGGAAGGCGTGAAAACAACGTTGTCTGTTCGAGAACTTGCCAATCGTCACGAGGTCGAAATGCCGATAACTGAACAGGTCTATCAAACCTTGTACCATGGAAAACCGCCTCGCCAAGCCGTAATGGATCTTATGACAAGAAGCTTGAAATCTGAACATCAGATAGATATATGAGTGGGGTGGATTTTTAAATGGAGATCACTTCTGTTCGAATATATCCTTTTGATACCGGTTCCAGAGGGGGAAAAATCCGAGCGGTTGCTGATGTTGAACTCGATGGAGTGATAGTGATAAAAGGAATTCGTATTCTTGAGAGTAAATCGGGGGGACTGTTTCTTGGAATGCCCTCGATTCGTATGCAGAATGGTTTATTTCGCGATTTGATCGTACTGAAAAACAAAGAATTTGCTGATAGGTTGCGACACAGCATTCTAGATGCCTTTCGTAATTATGATCATATTCATGCAAATCAAATAGAAGGAGATGCTGATGAATAATGACAAAACAAAACTTTTAAAAACTGTATTGGACAAAGCGATGACTAAAGCCGATCAAGCTGAAATTTTTAGTCTTGAATCTGGTCATATATCCGTAGAATTTAGGAATGGTGTCCTTCGGGAAATGAGTGAATCCCAGGATGCTGGATTTTGTCTAAGGATTATCAAAGACAACCGAATTGCTCAAGCCACGACATCGAACATGGACAAAGCATTGGATGTTGTTGACCAGGCCATGGAATTGGTGCCTTTCGGCAAACAAATATCGTTTTCTTTTCCTAACCCCGCTCCCTATCCTACCGTGGAAATTTCCCCGGTACAAAAACCCAATATGGACGAATTGCTTGAACGATCCCGTATCATTATCGATAAAATCACTGCTTACGACTCAACACTGATGTCAAATGCCGGCTCAGGGGCAGATACGATCGCCGTCACGGTCATGAACAGCAATGGCGTCGATGTGCGTTATGAGCGCCAAACTCACAGCTCTGCCGCAATTGCAATTTTGGCTGAGGAAGGCAACATTCTGACCACCTACCGTTACGATATGGGGCAAACACCAAGCGCCGATCCGGGCGCTCTCGCAGATAAGGTTATCGACTTGTTGTCAATGGGCAGAAAAAATGTCCCGTTTACAGGAGGCTCGCTACCTATCGTGTTTACTCCACTTGCTATGGCGGATATCTTCTCGGCTTTTGGAGCCGGCATCAGCGGATCTGCTGTTGCAAAAGGAATGTCGCCGCTGACGGGAAAAATCGGCGAACAGCTTTTGAATGAAAAAATAACTATCGAGGATAATGCTTTATACCCTCTTGCGACTGGTTCACAAATGGTTGATGATGAAGGTGTTCCCTGTCGACAAAATTTTCTGGTACAAAATGGTGTGTTGAAAAACTATCTCCTTGACCTCTATTCTGCCGCAAAACTCAATTTACCCCCAACTGGAAACGGTTTTAGATACACATCTTTGATTAAAAGCCGCAGCTACGCCGCTGCTCCCAGCCCTGCATTCACAAACCTGATCCTGCCGGCCGGGGAAAGGAGCCTTGACGATATTCTGAATTCCGCTCCCCGACTGCTATTGATCGATCAGCTCACCGGTGTTCTTCTGGGGAATCTGATCAACGGTGATTGGTCAGGCAATATAGAATATGGAATCCTGTTTGAAAATGGCCGCCCGCTCGGCCGAATTAAAAATGCCATGACAGGTGGTAATTTCTATTCAATGTTTAAAAATTTTTATGGTGAATCATCCGCTGAGAGAGAATGGGTATCAGGTTTTGGCGGTGGCGCTGGTTCAAGCTATTTGCCTTATACCGTGTTTGACGGTTTAAAAGTTTCAGCATAAATCGAAGTCTTTTTCTATAGGGAGGTCATTATGAAAACGTATCGAGTTCTATTGATTGGAATAATGGTCATTGGCATGATTACTGGAGTAGTCAATACGGAAAAAGTATCTGCCGAAGAAGGCGTGACCGTCGGTTTTGGATCGTTGAAAATCGGCGGTATATATCAATCCACGTTTACGTGGTTTGAAGATGATGACATCGCATCTGAATTCAAAACACAGCGCGCGATGATTTCACTCTCAGGAACGCTGCTGCCGGATAAAATTAAATTTCTGGTACAAGCGAATGCTATTCAAAATCCGATTCTCCTTGATTCAAAATTGATGCTTTATTATATCCCGAATACGGAGCTGTCTATCGGAAGATTTCTGCCTTTCTTCACCCTATTTATGCCTAAAAGCGCCGCTCAGCAGGATTTTATTAAATATCCTCTGACAACATCGCAATATGCCATGTGGCGCCAAACAGGTATTCAATTCAAAACGACTATCGAGTCGTTCAGCTTATATTACGGCGTGTTTAATGGTTATCAATTTGATGGCAGTTCAATTGCAGGGAACGATTGGGGTGATCAAAACGACGCCAAAGATTTCCTTCTCAGCGCTACATTCAATGTAAATAAAGAAGTAAAAATTGGGGCTTATGGCTGGTTCGGCAAACCGTATGTAGCTGCTACCGATGAAGATTTTACGGTTACACGTTTTGGCGGAAATTTTGAGTGGAGAAATCCCAAGTTCCACATTGCCAGCGAATACATTATGGGTACCAATGATTATGGACATGGATTGAAAGTGAAAAACCATGCCGCTCTTATTCAAGGTAGCTATATCATCGATGAAAATTGGGAAATTCTGGCTCGGTATGAAATCTGGGATCCTAATACAGACATCAAAAAAGACGGTCAGACTTGGCTCACGGCAGGCCTGAATTATTCTTTGGAAAAACATTACACCAAATTCTTTTTGAACTACGTAGCCAAGATGGAAGAGGGTACAAGTATCGATAACGACGAAATTGTTTTGCAAGTACAGTTTTGTTTCTAATCGACCTTTTCCTGTATCATTTTTGAGAAATCCTTGCTGAACGCTCAGGCGAAAAACTTACTGATTGGATCATTTAGTTGGTTGCGCCTGCTGCGTTCAGCTATGCTTATTTATATCTTAGTATCAATTGCAGTTCATTTTATTGCTGATGGAATAATCTTTATTCCTCAGCCAACCCGTTATCGTGATACGGAAGAAATCATCAAAATTCCTGTGACGGAAAAACAGAATATTTCCGCCATCCATTATGAAGCTCCGGACGGTTCACCCACGCTTGTGTTTATGCATGGAAACGCAGAAGATCTGGGCAGCTCCCGCAGTTACCTTGAAGAGTTGCACTCCTGGGGGTTTGGAGTTTTTTCTTATGATTACCGCGGATACGGAACCAGCGATGGTAAGGCGTCCGTTAAAAATGCCTATGCCGATGCAGATGCCGCCTATCGATACCTGACTGAAAACCTGAATCTGACACCTAATCGGATTGTCCTGTATGGCCGGTCCGTGGGAAGCGGTTCTGCTGTTTACCTGGCGTCGAAATATCCCGTGGGTGGCCTGATTTTGGAATCAGGGTTTATCTCCGCCTTCCGTGTTGTCCTGCCATGCCGGGTTTTTCCATTCGATCGATTTCCTAATCGAAAAAGAATGCGGCTGGTAAATTGCCCAGTATTGGTCATGCATGGCCGAAAAGACAGTATCATTCCTTTTAAACATGGCCAAATCCTGTTTGATACCGCCCGTGAACCCAAGATGTCATTATGGCTGGACGATGCCGGGCATAATGACTTTGCTCTGACAGCCGGAAACAAACTTCAGGAAACGCTTCTGCAATTCAAAGCTCTGGTTGAGCGCTTGAACGCTTAGCGCTCGGCGGGTTCAGTGATTGCTGAATAAAATTTTATTGGTTTTCAAACCTTATTCGTGTTCATTCGCGTCCATTCGCGGTTCTTCTCTTAAAACAATCAATTCCGACGTCTAACACTTGGTGATTGGACATTGGATATTGATCTCGATGTAATATCTTGACTTTTCTTAAGGAGTTGATAAAGTTTTGATCCTTAATTGACTCTTTTGAGTCATTGAAATGGCAGGATTTATTTAAACTATTTTTTCAAGGAGGATGACATGCAGTTTCCAGAACACCTTCAGTTGCTGATCGGTGATCGTGGCCATGAGAGTCAATTGCCGGCATACTTGGAATCACCGACATGGATCGTAGATAACGCTTGGGATCAGTTCATGAAAGTGGCGAATGATTCATTGAACGCCTATATGATGTATTGTGAGAAAAACCATCTTCCTCACAGCTATCTTTTAGGCCTTGATATTTTGGTTATGGGTCAAATCGATCCTAATAACCACAAGAAAGTTATCGATATCCGCCCCACACTTTTGGAAGGCCCTTGCTGTAATAGCTACCCGGCTTGTCCGAATCTTTGGGCGTCTCGTCTCTATGGCCAATTGAAACATCTGGGAAAAAATCCAGATATCGTTGAATATCCAACACATCCGGAAAAAATCTTGGATAAAGTCGCCACTCTGTTCCAGAATATCTGGATGGAAAAAGGTGATTCTTCAAGAAAACCTGTTGTCGCAGTTTTCACTCGTCCGTACGACATGTCGGAAGAAGAAACTGCTCACAATCTAACACTTCAAAAATTAAAAGATTACGGTATGGAAGCCTACCGGATCACGCCTGAAGAAAAACCGGAAGTTCGCAATCACAAACTTTATGTGAACGGTCGCCCAATTGATATGGTTTGGCGCCGTATCGAGCGTATCCATCTGCCCGGCCAAGCCCATCCTCCTCACAGAGAATATAAAGAAAAGGAATGGGTTCAGTTTTACGAACAAGAATTTGCGAAACAGGTTGTCTCCGATACGCCTGAAACTATTTTTATCAATCCCTGGAAAATTGACGATCTTCGCTCCAAAACAATCGAAGAGCGAGCTTTCCGATTGTATGAACAAGAAACCGGCATCAACGTTTCACGGCCGACGACGCTTCTTGACAAAGAAATCAATGCCGCTTCCGTGCGCAAATTGGCGGAATACGGCGGCTGGGTCATGAAAAAATGGAATTCAACCGGTGGCAAAGGCGTTTTTATGCATGTTAATCAAGAAGTTGCAAAATACGCCGCAACCAAGTTGTACAACCGTTATGACGGCCGTCACATGATCCTTATGGATAAAGACGAGTTGGAAACCGAACTGAAAGTGTTTGATTCGTTCGATGAAGATACCGCCATTCAACAGATGAGATTCGTCGATGCTCGTGATCTGGGCGAAGGTAAAAAACTCGCCTACGACACTCGTATCAACGTTCTGTACGACAGCAAAAACAAAAAATGGGAATTTTTGTCTGGAATGAGCCGATCTGTTTCCTGTGGTAAAGGTGTCGAAAACGGAAATAGCCTTTTGACCAACGTCTCGATGGGCGCTGAAATCAGCCCGCTGATCATGGGGCACACGAAAAAAGGTGTTGACCGTTCAGAAATGGAATTCGGTCCTCTCCTCACCGCACTGAACAAAGGAAAAACGGAAGTTTCTTTCGACTGATAGAGGATACAATAACAAGTTGAATTCTGATTCGGCCGAACTGGTTTGAGTTCGGCCGATTGTTTAAAAAGGAGGTAGTCATGTATTATCGTGGAGAAGATTTAAGGATAACCGACGGTGGTTTAGGCACGGAGGAAGTGATTCCTTGTTACGACGACTCACCCACTTGGGTATTGGACAATGCATGGGAAAAAGCGATGGAGGTCGGCCGAAATTCCCTTGCGGCTTACATGAAGTATTGTAAAGATGAAAATCTTCCGCATAGCTATTTATTAGGACTCGATATTCTTTTCATGGGAAAAGTCGATCCCCGTAATCCCAGAAGAATTATCGATATTCGCCCCACACTGGTTGAAGGCCCTTGCTGTAATTCCTATCCCGCCTGCCCTGCCGTCGATGCGTTGAAATTGTACCGGCGTTTGCAGGTCAAAGGTTTTGATCCGGATCGTGTCGAGTACCCGAGTCATCCAACGATGGTTCGACAAAAAATCGCCGCCATGCTGATTGGCTTGTTCCATCGTAACGGTGGATCGGGAATGCCGAGAGCTGCTGTGTTCACCCGGCCTTATCCGGAAAGCGAAGAAGAAACCGCTCATAACCTGATGATCAAAGCCTTCCAAAAAGCCGGCATGGAAACCTATCGAATCACTCCAGATGAAAAACCTGAGGTTAAAAACGGTAAATTATGGGTTCATGGCAAACCCATCGATGTTGTCTATCGACGGATCGAGCGAATTCATGTTCCGGTTTTTTATGGTGATGTGCTTGGGAATAAAATCATCAATGAAACACCGGATACATTGTTTGTCAATCCCTGGAAAATCGATGATTTGAGATCCAAAACAATTGAAGAACGCGCTTTCAGAAGATGGGAAGCCGTTCATCCTGATCGACCGGTCTCGCGACCCAAAACGCTTCTTGACAATGAAGTCACCCCTGAAAACGTCGCAGAACTCGCCTCTTATGGTGGTTGGGTTATGAAGAAATGGAACTCCACCGGCGGTAAAGGCGTACATTTGTTCTTCAACAAAAAACTGACGGATCCTGCCGTGAAATACCTCTATTTGGATGCATCCGGTCGCCATATGATCCATCTGGATGAAAACAATCTTCAAAAAGAACTGAAAGCCTTTGAAGATTTCAATGAGGATACGGCTGTACAGCAATTGCGACTGATCGACGCCCGGGTTCTTGAAGCAGACAAACGATTGGTGTACGACACGCGAATCAATGCGCTGTACAATGCTGAATTCGATACGTGGGATTTCATCTCCGGCATGAGCCGCTCTGTTCCTTGCGGACCGAACGTGACAAACGGCAATTCACTGTTGACCAATGTTACGTCCGGCGCCGAAATTTCACCGTTGGTCATCGGACATTTACGATCACCCGAAGGCAAAGAAGGACTTCAATTCGGACCGCTGTTGAACGCCATTATGAACGGAAAGACAGAGATAGAATTTTAGCGCAAGATCGCTGAGCTTTTTAAAACAACCAATAAATTATATTCATTATTTAAACTTTTGAAAATATTGGTCGATTTCTGAATTCAACTCGATTCCAACTCGTTCGAAACAATTTAGTAGCTCAGTGTATGTCCCTTCTCCGCCTAAAAAGTCCCAAAATTCTTTGCCAACAAGGAGTTCATTATCCGAATCTAACATATCGCCCATTGTCCATCTTGAATATGGACGCGGTTCTGTTTCTCCTTCAAATGGAAAATGGTCTCCGAATATGCATTCGACCTGTCTTTTTCAACTCTACAGAGTACTGGCCGCTTAAACCGATCGACAATTTTCATTTTGGCCATTTCAGCTATACGTGGATAGAGATCGAACTTGTCATTAGCTACCAAAAAGATATCGAAATCATTTTGAAGATAACGCCTACAATTTTTTAACGTCTCAGCAATCCCTAAAGAATAAGAATCTCTCGCTTCTTTTTTCTGTCCACCTGATAGCGGGCCGATTTCCATCTCGTCTTTTCTTTCAAATCCAAAAAGTTCGTATGAATAGGCATGCTGCTCATGATAATCAATAAGCCCAACATAAGGAGGACTAGTAAAAACCCCCTTTATCTTCATTTTTTCGATTAAATTAGCAAATTGTGGATTGTGTTTTCTAACTTCTGCTAAAATATCCAGTTGTCTGCTGTCGCCAGTCAGACAAATGTGAAATGTATCGCTTCTCAAGCGATCAAATTGGCTGAGACGGGCTATTGTATCTGAAGAATATCGTTTCCACCATCCTTTGACTGAAAAAATAGGCTTACATATTTTGCCGTGTTTTTTACAGTAATATGTCGCTCTCACCGGTTCCTTCAGCGTCGCCAGGTCTGCATGAGTTGTCGCTCTGCATGAACGAACGGTTCGACTCAGGATTATCGACAAAATTCTGCTTATGCGGATGTCTTCTATCTTTTTCAATTCATTGTTCAGAAAATCAATCTCTTGCCTTACCGGCAACAAAAACCATTTGTCTAAAAATGTATCGTCTTTCTCTTGATCGATTTTTAAATCATATTTTTTGATTAACGCTTTATAAATTTCTAAAAACTCTAATTCTTTATCCTTTGAATAGTCAGCTTCATTTATTTCATTTTTATTTATTTTTCGCCTGTATTCTGGTGAAGGGAAATGCTTTGAATTGTACTGTGCAAGTTTAGCTAAAAGATCTGTTTCAAAAGTGACATTGCTTTTTAGTTTTTGAAAATCGTCTAGTTTTCTTGAGATATTCTGAATGATTTTCTTGATTTGAAAGAGATCATATTTATCTACTTTTACATTACTGATCATCGCATTGAAAGCGGAAATATCTATCCCGATCGAATGCATGCCCAGTTCGTTTGATTGAACCATAGTCGTTCCACTGCCGCAAAAAGGATCCAAAACAATATCGCCTTTAGAAAAAAACACGTTCTTTTTAAAGTCATCTGTGTGGGAACCAAGAAAGTATTCTACCAATTGAGGAATAAATTTTCCTTTATAGGGATGTAACCGATGAACATGTTTGGTCCTTTCAGACTCTTTATAGTCATCAAATGATAAGCGCCAATTCAGATCCTTGCCCAATTTCTCTTTCCACTGATCTTCTAGGTTGAATGAGTTATAATAATCTTTCAGTTCCTCCAGACTGACCAGTAGGTTGGCATTGGAACCATATTTGTTGATTCTTCCATATTGTACCAGATAAGAGATATTCGATACTGTCACATCGCGTTTCAAATGTCGTGATGCCCACGCCGCAGCTTCTTGCAACGTGAAAAATCCGATGGTGTCTTTCTCAAACAATGCTGGTTGTCTCATACGTGATAAGATCCTTTATCTCAGGTATCATTTTTCTTAGGAGATTACGAAAGATATATCGCCTTGAACAACCGACTCCAATGGCAATTTTCGTTCGCTATCTCTTAAAACAAAATAACTTCCAAGTAGATTTAAGTCAAATATTCACTGGTACGAGCTAGTTAAGCCGTGGCCTTTTTTTATTATTTAGGTATAGGCTTCGCCGGAATCGTTTCTTCAGAAAAGCCGAAGGGAGTCCTTGGCTTCCGGAAGATGTTCGGTATTATAAAGTTGACGTTCCCCCGGGGACAACCGAGATAGAACTTTTGGCTCCATAACAATTATGGCTTTACCTGTTCGTCCGATTATCTTTTCAGTTCTGCAACCAAATTCATTTTTCGCTCGCTTTGACCATGCTTTAGTTCATGCTCCCAAATTCTTATCACTTTCCAATTATTTAATCTCAGTTCATTTGTGACTTTTTTGTCTCTGGCCCTGTTCTTTTCAATTTTCAAGTTCCAATAATCCTTGTTAGAAGAAGGCTTTCGACAATGATTGGGACAGCCATGCCAAAAGCATCCATCAATGAATACAGCTATTTTAAGCCGCGGAAACACAAAATCCGGTTTGCCGATCAATGGATAGTTTCGACGCCAGCCGGTGATGCCGTTTTCCTTCAGGAAAGCAATAAATTTGAGTTCAGTGGATTTTGTGTTTTTCGATTTGACACAAGCCATAATTCGCGAACGCTCGGCTTTCGAAAATTTATCCATTGATCACTCTATTATTTCTATCCAAGATGTATCATAATTGATTGATTTTAGAAGGTCTTCACGATTGATAAGTGGAGGCTTTCTTATCCTTATTGCAAGCCTATCTTTTGGAACAGTTTCGATTATTGTGAATTGAGAACCGTGCGGTTGCCAAGTGAAAACATGCTGATCACTATTCTTTTCGAAGCCTTCCAAGTTATTGTTTTTATTCCATTGCCACCAAAAATTTTCCATTCTGTACAAAATTGTTTCAAATTCAAAAACAGCGACCTCCAACAGATCGTCCGACTTAATAAGAACAACAGTCCGAACATGCCTATACAGCTTTCGAATGGCAGCAACACGCGCATTCCAAATAGCAAGAATTTTTTCACCTAACTCATTTGGCTCCACTGCGCTAATTTTTCTGTCTCCATATGAATAAACTGGAGAATTCCTACCAGATATTAATCGCACCTTGGACACAGTTGATGGACTTTTACTCTTTACAGTTTTGGCGCCCCATGCCATTTGTTCTAAAACAACATCATCAAGTCCAACATTCGACGGTTTCCATTCTGCGTCTACAAGCCTTGAAAAGATTTCTTCCCAATCCGTTCCTTCCAGTCTTGCTGTTCCACGTGAAGCTAAAAGATACACAATCTCTCTTCCTAAATTAACAGCAAAATTTGGAGGAAACTTATTTAGCGGATAACGTGGCTTATATTTCTCCACCGTTCGTAATCTTGGTTCTTTAACCATATTTGACTTCCTATTTAAATATTCTCACTTGGCCATCAACTACATGAAAATGTTTCCATACGGGATTCTCAGCCACTTGGTCGCTATGCCAATTCTGTGCAAGAAATAAATTTTTAATTACTGCTTTTGCAACCGGCACCGGCAAGCTATTCCCTGCTTGTTTTCTGGTTTGGCTATAATTGCAAATTATCTTAAAACTATCAGGAAAACCCTGTAAACGCAGCATCTCTCGTGAAGTAAGACGCCTTTCACCATTAACTAACAGGTAATTATAAGATGCTCCAGCACGCAAAGCGCAAGAAAACGGATAAGCGCTTATGTGCCCTGCCTTGTTTTCATGCCATATTGTAATCTCTTGTGTGGGTTTGTGCTTTTTCAAACGATTTTTTCTGATATGTTCCGACGCATAGTAAAATCTAGGCACATTCTCTTCTAAAACATCCTTTAATGGCTTCATTGGAAGTTTGTATCGAGGCCAATCAAAAGAACAAGCTTCTTTAAAACCTACAATAAAAACTCTCTCTCTTTTTTGTGGCAAACCGAAATCTAAAGCATTAAGCACGCGGTAGTCAATAAAATATCCCAAATCTTCCAAAGCTTGCATTATACGCGCAAGAGTCCTCCCTTTATTGTGACCAGTCAATAATTTGACATTCTCAAGCACAAATCCTTTGGGTTTTTTTGCCTCAATTATTCTGGCAATTTCAAAGAAAAGAGTTCCGCGTGTATCTTCAAAACCTTTCCTGTTCCCTATTATGCTAAATGGCTGACAAGGAAATCCGGCTAATAGCAAATCATGATCGGGTATGTCTTCTGACCTGATCGAAGTGATGTCTCCCGATGGCGTCTCATTAAAATTTTCTGTATATACCCTACGGCAAGGCTCGTCAACATCACTAGAAAATACGCACTTAACCTTGACATCTAAATCATTGGCTACTTGTTCAACAGCAATCCGAAAACCACCAATCCCACAGAATAAATCTATAAAAGTTATTTTAGTCTGATTCAGCATTTTAAAATGTGCCTTTCCCTTTTTATCTGGACAATTCTCCTTATTGCCGTTTAAATATAACTCGGCTGAATAAGATACTATATTTCCTTCTGGAATATATCATAATATAAAGAAAATTAACAATTGACTTTCAGAAAACCTCTTTTATATCCCATCCAAAAACATATCACCGACTTTAGTGACATTGCCGGCGCCTAACGTGATGACAACTGAGTTGGGTTGCACATTTTGTTTTAATAATTGAACAGCATTTTCAAAGTCTGTGGCGGCAAAAACTCGCTTGCCATAGCGTTCCCGACAGCGCTCAACCAGTAAATCAGAAGAGATGCCCTGATGTTCCTGCTCTGATGCGGCATAAACCGGCAGAATAACAAGCATGTCCACACCCTCGAAAGCATCGACGAAATCATCCAGAAAAAACTTGGTTCTGGAAAACCGATGAGGTTCAAAAACGGCAATGATCGGCTTGTTCTGCCAATTTTTCAATGTCTCCAAAGTAGCTTTGATTTCTGTAGGATGATGCGCATAATCATCAATAATTAAAACACCTTTTTCGGAACCCTTCAGCTCCATTCGACGTCGGACTCCCTGATAGCTTGCCAGAGCCTGTTTGATACATTCCGGCGAAATCATCAATTGAAGCCCGACTCCAATAGCCGCCAAGCTGTTCAAAAGCATGTGTTTTCCAGGCGCCGGCAGTGTAAACAACCCTAGTGATTTAGATTGTAAATAAACTTCAAACGTCTGATGGTCATCGGAAGCTGATACGGGAACTCCCACCAGATCGTTGTTTTTGCCCAAACCGTATTTTAAGACGCGACGTCTATAGGTTCTAATAAGACTGCGTATATTCGAATCATCTCCACATACAACGGCTGTACCGAAAAAGGGCACTCGATCAAGAAAGTTCCGAAACGTCCCTATTATTTCTCCAATGTCACGATAGTGATCTAAGTGATCTTCTTCGATATTGGTAACCACTGCAATCTCGGGTGTCAGATGCAAAAAACTCGCATCACTTTCATCGGCTTCAGCTACCAAATAACTCCCGGCCCCCACCCTGGCGTTAGCTCCGATATTTCTGGCGTTTCCACCGATAATGACAGTGGGATCCAACTCGGCACAGCTCATTACCAACGCTATAAGTGATGTCGTCGTCGTTTTGCCGTGTGTGCCTGCAACTGCAATCCCCGTCTGAAACCGCATTAACTCAGCCAGCAACTCAGCACGACGAATCACGGGAAGCCGCGCACGCCAGGCTGCAAGAATTTCCGGGTTGTCATTGCGAACCGCCGATGTATGAACAACCACATCAGCAGTTTGGATTTGCTCAGCACGATGGCCGATGAAAACATTTGCGCCCAATTGTTCCAGGCGTTTGGTTGTCGGCGAATCCTTAATATCAGAACCTTGAACATTAAAGCCAAGATTCAACAAAATCTCCGCCAAACCTGACATGCCGACTCCACCTATTCCGACAAAATGAACCGTCTTAATTTTACCCGAAAACCATGGTTTTGAACGCATTTTTGTTTCCTCGATCAATCAATTTTAAGCAGTTTGGTTATAGGCTGCTTCAACAAACGTAAAAAGCTGATATAAACTATTAAAAATACGGCGCTACCTAGACAGAGCCCCAACAAAGACTCAAAGAATATAGAATTGCCACCTACAAAGCGGATCTGCAAAAGCGAAACCGCCACCGATGAAATCAGTTTCTTAATAAAAGGCGCCGACAGATCAATCAGATAAAATGAAGCCGCTGACGCTGCCAACGATGAAATCAGTATCTTGATAAAAGGCGCCAACAAGCTGAAATGGATAGCCCCATCCCCTGTCTGAGTTCTGATTTTTTTCCTGATGAGAAGCAACAGTGCGACACCAGCGAAAGAATATGCGATCGATGTCGCCAAGGCCAGGCCGGCGTGCTGAAGAGGTGTTTTGACCAGCGCGTAATTTAACACAATGTTTATGAACATCATTGCAATTGAGACGATCACCGGTGTCAGCGTATCTTTCATGGAATTGAATGCGCGTGACAGAATTGAAAGCGCAGTCATACCGACCAAGCCAAGACTGTAATAAGCAAAAGCGGATGAGCTGAGTAGTACTGCTGTTTCATCAAAAGCTCCTCTTTGATAGACAATACGAATGATCAACTCGGAAAACACAAAGAGCGCCAATGTCGCAGGAGTCATGATAGCCAGCGTAAAACGCAACGCTCCGCTTATCAACCGAACGAACTCGTAAAGGTCTTCAACCGCATCGACCATGTGTTGAAAAAAAGTTCTCGCAATTCCTAAAACAAGGATGCCGTGCGGCAACTGAAGCAGTCGAAAAGAGTATCCCAGCGCGGCGATGCTTCCAGTTGAAACGATTGAAGCCAGTCTTCGGTCGACAAGGACAATCGTCTTATCCAAAATCGTTTCGACCAAAACGGGGCCGGCTAACTTATTCACTTTTTTCACGTTGGGGTCCGACAGTGCAATTTTGTGGTGGTTGAATCTGAATGTTTGTCTGACGGTCGGCCACATGACAAGAGCTTCCAAGAGTCCACCGATCAATACCCCAACTGCAGCAGTCAATGGTCCATATCGAGACATACCGATCCACATAATCACGACGGTGCCGACGTTAAACATGGCGGGAGCAATACCGTAGATACCAAATTTTTCACGGGTTTGCAGTATCACGCCAAACATGGAAATTACGCTGATAATGACCAGAAAGGGGAACATGATTCGAGTCATTGTAACAGCGAGCACATGCGTTTCGGGATCAAAACCCGGCGCGAATAGTTGAACCAGCCAAGGCGCTACCGCCATACCCAACGCGGTGACAAACGATCCTATTGAAATCAGTAAAAACAATGTTGTTTTGGCTAAATTTCCTGCAGCCTCCTTGTCGCCGGCTCTATCCAGCAGTTTGTAGGTGGGAAGCATCGCGGTTTCGAGCAGTTTTTCTCCAAAAATTCGTCTAAAAAGGTTTGGAAGCGTATAAGCAATCACGTACGCATCCATCACGGATCCGGACCCTAGAAAAAAAGCAAGAGCCATCTCGCGTATCAAGCCGGTGACCCGGCTGATCATCGTCGTAGAACTCAACTTTAAAAAACCACTAAGAATTCTTGACTGGCGAGATTTTTCTTGGCTCATACTCAATACACGTCCTTGGATAACATCAAATTGACAATTCTTTCCGCAGCATCAGGCTTACCAAGCTCTTTAGCTTTTTGAGCCATAATACCCAATCGAGCAGGATAGGCATTCAATGATTTAATGGTATCAGCAATCCGCACTCCGGAGACTTCGCTCTCAGGCATTACAAAAGCAGCGCCGGCACGGCTTAATTCCCCGGCATTCGTGGTTTGGTGGTTTCGCACAGCTCCCGGCCAAGGAACAATAATGGAAGGAATTCCCCGCGCTGTTATTTCTGCAAGCGTCATAGCGCCGGCTCGGCATAAAATTAAATCAGCTGCTGCTAACGCTTGATGTGTATCATAAATAAATGGAAACGGGTGATAATTTGAACGTGGGGATATCGTTTGGATAAATTTTTCATATTTCCCTTTACCTGTGGCGTGTAAAATCTGCCAGTTTCCAAGAATCAACCCATCGCGATCTAGATTCATCAGATCACGAACCAGAGAGTTCAACACTTCTGAGCCCAAGCTACCCCCGATTACCAAGAGCGTCCTTTTCGATGGGTCCAATTCAAATTTCACGATACCGGATTGCCTGTCAGCCGTGATAATCTTTCTCAATACCGGATTTCCAACTAACTCAACACATGTGCGTGACGGCAACTGACTTCGAGTTATTTCATAGGCAGTTCCAACCCCATCTACCCAACGAGCCAGTAATTTGACAGTGAGGCCGGGAACCGAGTTTTGCTCCAATAGCCAAGTGCGTATTCCAGCTATTTTCGATGCTATCATTACGGGCGCACAAACATAACCTCCAGTTCCTAACACAAAATCCGGCGCAAATTCCTGAATAATTGCTCGAGCTTGCCTAACCGGACGCAAGGTCATCCAGGAAGCCATTGTTCCCACGTTGCGGGAGATCGCTTTAAAGCTAATTGATCGATCCAATCCTCTTAATTTTAGGGTAGTCAAAGGAATATCGAAGCGTGGAACCAAATCTTCTTCATGACGTCCTCTAACTCCAACCCAAAGGATTCTTGGATGACGTATACGTTCACGAACTGCCTCGACAACGGCGAGTCCAGGCGTGATATGCCCACCCGTTCCGCCACCTGCAATCAACAATCGAAAATTATTAGACACTTTAACTCTCCCAAAAAGTATTATAAAAAGGTTTACACCAAAGACAATTTTTACTACTCTCAAATCGCGCGATTATGAGGACTAACTAAATCATGAAACAAAATACCAAAATAAAAGTGCTTCGTGAAATAAAAGATTGGTCTCGCAGCCTGTTATGGGGAGCCATTTTCGTTTATTTTTTTACCAGCTACGTATTCAAAGCCTATAAAGTTGAAGGCAGATCGATGCAACCCCTTTTGCAAAATGGTGAACGTATATTTGTCAATCGCTTAGTTTATCGGTTAGATGATATTGAACGGGGAGATATTGTTGTATTTTATCATCCTGCGGAACCCAAGGATTTTTTTATAAAACGAGTTTTGGGATTGCCGGGTGAAACGATCGAGGTCAGACGAGGCAAAGTGTACATCAATAATCAGCCAATAGACGATCAATTTGTTCCAGACTATTTCAGTAGCCGTGAAAATGTTAAAAGATTGATGATTCCTCAAGGCCACTATTTTGTTTCAGGAGACCATCGTAATCAAAGTTACGACAGTCGTATATGGGCCAACGAACCAGACAAGTCACCATTTGTTCCTGAACAGTATATAATGGGTCGAGCATCATTTCGTTATTGGCCGTTAGCATCATTTGGCGTGATTAAAAATAATTTTATCCCTTTGGAGTCTTCAAGCTAATTTATGGCCTTGACACCCAACCCTCTAACCTCTGCTGTTTCCCTTGCCGATGAACCTAGCGCTATTCGTCGGTCTTGGCATAGTTGGATCACTCTTCAAAGCCAAAAAGCTTGGGTTTTGCCACACGTAGAACGACGATTCGATGCCATTGCCTACAAGAATATCACGGTATTTACTGCGCCTATTTTTCCTATATGGCTGGCCCACCTACTACGGAATCGCCTTCTCACTGAAGGATGGCCTGCACCTAAATACCTTTTAACAACTGGAAATATTTTTAAGCGACAAGCAGATACTCTTGCTTCAATACAAAATGAACCGGTCTTTTTTCTAGAATTGGGGATTGATCCAAAGCTTTCACATACCGCAAAAGAATGGATCGTTCAATTATTGGAAGAAGCTGCAATTCAAAATAAAACACTTCAATTCATACCACTCATATTCCTGTGGAATCGATCACCAAAACGCCAATACCTTTATCCTCTATATGGTTTTCTTCGTCACCGGCATCACAATGTGATCAGCACAGGGCTTCCAAAAACGATTCAACCAGGAATAACGAAAGAGATACCCTCAGCTCAAACAATCCGCCGTGAACAGCTTGCTGCCTGGAACCAAGAAAGCCGATGCATAATCGGCGATAAAAAGGAGCCTATAAGAAAAACTATACAGACTATTCAATCTGAACCGGTATTGTTGAATCTGTTGAAAAGCTTGGCTGGTCAAGGAAAAGATACGTTGCCGACCCTTCAATCCCGAGTCTCGGCTTATGTGCGGGAAATTGCCGCTGATTATTCCCATGTTTCACCATGGGTCTGGGAAAAAGCCCTAGGACCATTCTTGAAGAAAAACTTTTCTTCCCTTGACTTTGATCACGACGGTTTGGACGAACTGCGAATTTTACTCCGAAAACGCGATATTGTTATTCTAACCCCAACACATCGAAGCCACCTGGACTATATTTTCATCTCATTCGCTATCTATAAACAAGGGCTGGCCTGTCCACTTGTCGCAGCAGGACAAAATCTCTCTTTCTGGCCGATGGGATACGTGTTTAGAAAAACTGGAGCGTTTTTCATCAGAAGAACTTTTCGTGGACTTGATATCTATCCCCATGTATTCCGCTCATATTTATGGATGATTTTGCGAAAATTTCAACCGGTCGAATTCTTTATTGAAGGAGGTCGGAGTCGAACCGGCGCTCTTCTTCCTGCAAAACTTGGCATGCTAAACATGATTATTGACGCCTACACTGCAGGAAAACTCAAAGATGTTAAATTTGTACCACTAGCTGTCAATTATGACCGTATTATAGAAGAAGATAGCTACATCCGTGAATTGAAAGGCCTGCCCAAACAAACAGAACATGTGTCCAGCCTTTTTAAAAGCCGACACTTACTTAAAAGACATTTTGGAAATGTATGCTTTGCTATCGGTAAACCTGTCTCATTGGCTGAAACACTTACAACTAACGCTTCACAAACTGAACAAAAAGATATGCTCAGCATGGTGATTATGAATAGCCTCAGGCTATCCATGCCGATAACATCAACTGCCCTGGTTGCCACCGTTCTAATGGCCATTGATCCCAACCATGAAATTAGTTCGAATGAAATAATTGCCAACGCATGTGGTTTGCTACAAATCATAGAAGAGGTTCATCCAGACGCTAGCGTTGCCAGGGAATGTTCAGATAAATCCAAACTGGATTCAGTGTTACAATCCGCTCTGTTACGAATGCAAGAATTTCAAAATATTCTTCCAACTCAAGAACCTGACAAATGGAAATTGAACGAAAACCGCCGCTTCCAAGTGGATTATTTAAGAAATAGTATTGTCAGCCTGCTCTTAGCGCCGGCGCTGGCAATCATTTATAACTCCAAAGAATGGGATTCTCCTGAGTCTATCAAACTATTGGAAATTTTCTGCCCTGGAATTCATCCTGTACCAACTCATGTCTTTAAACACGAAATTGATAAAAGCCTTACCCTTTTACCAGGCTGGTCCTTCGAACAGAAAAAACTCTTAATCCAAACTGTGTCACCCGTTTTAAACTTAATACAAAATATTCAAGCTATCGTCATGTCAAAAAATATCGACGTTAAAAAGGCGACAACTCAGGTTTGGAACGATATTTTTAATCAGGTGATCGACAAAAAAACTAAAGAAACCTATCCGGAAATTTGTACAAAATTCTTTGTTAACGAACTATTTAAAGCATTTAAGCAAAGTGGCAGTGAACCTGCTGATCACACCGACGGATCAGAATAATCACCTATTTAAATAACCTATGCGTAGATTTAGACCCTTCAGACGGAAACATAAGTACCCGAATTTAATCATCTAATCAGCGAGATCGGCCATATTGAAGCTTTGAAAAAAGCTCAGTCAGTACAGGGTCGTCTTTATCTTCTTTTTCAGCGATAGTCTGCGGTAAAGCCATTTCTTCGACATACTCGCCTACAATCAATCCCAACCGGAGCTCCCCTAGTTCGCCGGGACTTTGATCAACACCATAGATTAAATCAACATCATCACCCCAATTTGAGGTTATCAGATGAGCAACCTCTTCAACTTCGAACAGGCTTAACGGCCCATCAGACCGAAGATGCATTAAAAGACTTGCTTTACGATTCAGAAAGCTTTCTACAGAATAATCCACCATGATACTCTCGGCTACCTCTTGAGCACGATGTTGTCCTCTCGCCCGTGCAGTTACTATCGTACTGCTCGACGATCCCGTCAAAGCTATTCGAATACGATTGAAATCGATCGGAACCATTCCTGGAGCCAAAGCATCCATCAATGCCTGAATTTTATCAGCAAAACTCGTGTTGAAAGCCTCCAAATAACCTGGAAAATCCGCTTGATCAAATACCACAGGAACTTCTTTCATAGCACACAATTCACTGATCGTTCCCCTAGCTGTCATATGACGTTTTCTTCCAACAATTTCAGCATCCGGTAAACTCAATAATGACAAACAGGGAATTCCCGCTTTATTGAAAAGGTTAGCTAGAGCGGTCGTAACTCCGGAACCAATACCATCACCGGGCTGAGCAATTAAAAGCACAAAAAATGAGGACAGGGTCAATTCCAGTAAATCCGAGCTGATTTCAGCCATAGCTTTTGAAGCGGCTAGGGGATCACCACTGCTAAAACCGCGATAACGAGTATTTAAAGCGATATGAATATAATCATCCTGTAAATTGGGCAAAGAATCATCCCAGTTAATGCGAAACAATAACGGTCGAAAATCTTTCCTAAAAGATATTTTTTGCAATACTTCAGCTCCAAAATCACCTATTGCTATGACAGCAATCTCACCCTTAGGTCTGACGTGACCGTCTCTCCTGTTCATGATCCCCCTCCTTATCTTCAAACTTGTCCTGCCAAATCGATAATGGCCAGATTTCAAAATCAAGCCCGGTTCCCATCACAACATACCGATCTGCTTTATTCGCCAGATCCAAATGCTTAAACTGAACCCTTCCTTGCAAATCGATATTCAGAGACATAACGTTCAACATAAAAGCACGCCGTCTATCTCTGACATCAGGATCTATGGATTTTCCAGGTATCTCCACTTCAAGGACCTGTTTCAATCGACCCGGATCAGTGGCGACCCAATAGTTATCCATCGGGTAAACACACAATTCTCCTCCACGTTCAATATTTCCGCTTTTAAACAATGAGGTCGGCAAGGTGATTCGACCTTGTTTATCCAACTGTATAAAACTTGTATTAAAATACATTTTTAAGCAAATCCAAGTTTTTGATTCTTATTAGAACCTATTTACTATTAATAAGCAAAATTTCAACTATGTCAAGGAATATTTTGTTAATTTCAAATAATATCAGAAATTTAATAGAACAGGAAAGATCTAGACCAACCGAATTCCATCAGCATATACTGCTTCAATCTTTATGTTTCGTCCGCGAGTAGAGATTGGATCACTGTCCAAAATCACTAAATCAGCCGGGGAGCCTGGCATCAACAAGCCTCTTTTCATTTTGCCGGCTTCTATCATTGTTGGAGCAAATGTCATTGCTTTTAATGCATCTGTCGCTTTCATGCATTCTTCCGGATGCCAGGATCGCTTGTTCCAGGACTCTTTAACGTGTCGCCTGGTCACTGCCGCATCAAAATAGTGAAGAGGATTTTCATCATCTATTGGAGCATCGGAGCCAAAAACAACACATGCTCCTGATTCTGCCAGTGATCCGTATGGATAAAAAAGACCCTCTTGTTCGCTCCAGAAACGTTCGACCATTTCGATATCAGAGATCATATGGCAGGGTTGCACCGAGGCACAAATATCGTATTGAGCAAATTTTTCTATATCTTCCCTAGCAATCAGTTGCGTATGTTCAATGCGCAAGCCTTTTAAATCCGGAAATGCTTTTCGAATGGTAATCAACGCTTGCAACGCATTTTTGACAGCTCGATCACCTATTGCATGTATCGATGTTGGAAAGCCGTGAGAAGCCGCCCACATTGACAAATCAGCTAACTCTTCAGGCTCCATGACATCGATACCTGTGTTCTTTGGTTCACCGGTATATGGCTTGCTCATTGCTGCAGTTCTAGAACCTAGGGCGCCGTCGGCATATAGTTTCAAACCACCTAGATGAATTGATGGCCATTGTTGACCGAATTTATAGCCACGTGAAATCACTTGGTCAAAATCTTCCAAGTTGACGAAAGCCATAATTTTGAGCGGAATTTTTTCTGTAACAGACATATCGATCAGCAAATCCAATTCTGAGATACCTTCGAATGAGTGCACCGCAATTATTCCTTTAGCATGAAGTCCGCCCCAAGCTTTACGCAGTAAGTCACGTTTTTCTGAATCCAGTCGAGCTGGGATTTTTTGGCGAATAATATCGACGGCTGTTTCCCTGAGAACACCCGTAAGGCTGCCATCCGGTCTGCGATCGAAACGACCTCCCGGCGGATCTGAAACCGTGTCGTCTATCGACAGTTCCTGTAAAGCCCGGGAATTCAGCCATAATGAATGGCCATCTTTGGATAACAAAGCCACAGGATTGTCCTGGCTAAACCCGTCTATTTCCATGCGGTCCGGAAATCCGCCTTGGTGTCGGCAAGCTGCTTCCCAGCCGCGTCCTTGCACCCATTGAAACCGAGAAGCCTCATCGATTCGCATTTTAAGCTTCTGTTGAATATCCTCTAAACAAAGTCCATCCAATTTAAGCAACGATTGAGCTATTCCATAATTGATCAAATGAATATGGCAGTCAGTGAAACCAGGAACAACCCAACTCAATCTGCCATCAAGGCAGTTATCATCCGCAAACGTGATACTGTCAATTTTGCCATCTTTTAGCGTCAATAAGCCGCACTGAAAACGCCGATGTTTTTGATTCCATATCATTATTTTGTCTAAACATACGTTTTGTGTCATTTGTTTTCCTTTTCTTCAGCTTTTCCGTTCTATGTGACTGAACCATTACATAAAATCCCACACCTAAATTCTTGTCGGAACTGTTCACCTATGTCAAACGATATTAGCAGAGAGGGCATCGCTGTGATTTTCTAGTAAAAACTTGAAAGACGACTTCATTGAGATTATTCTCATCGACGTCTGATCTTGATCACCATCCTGGAGGTTTGTTTATGATTAGATCACCCAATCGTTCAATTATTCTGCTGTCTGGATTACTGTTTGTAACCTTGGTCTTTTTTTCATGTTCCAACCAGGATTCGGCAAGTATATCCTCTGATGTATCTTCCTCTGAAAAAGCTGAAAATATTTCTATCGCTGGCTCAACAAGAGCTAAATCTGCTGCTGAGAACGGTCCTCGTATTGTGTTCGATGAAACCACTCATGATTTTGGACGGCAGTTATCCGGTGAAGATTTGGAAAATATTTTTACCTTTACAAACAAAGGTGACGGAACACTGATAATCGAAAACGTAAAAGCCGGGTGAGGATGCACGGCAGCTCTGGTTTCCACCAGAGAAATTCCTCCGGGTGAGGAAGGAAAAATCAAGGTTACGTTTAAAACAGCTCATCGTACCGGTATTAATAGACACAGCGTCACGGTCACTTCTAACGATAAAACCAGTCCGAATATGCAACTCGAGGTTGTTGCCGACTTGTACCACTTGCTAACAGTAGCGCCAACAAGACAATGGTTTGGACAGGTTAAGCAGGCTGAAGAAACAACCCGCCAATTCGTTTTTGAGGGTTTGAAAGTTAACGAGGTTGAATTCACCAGTCTCAAATTGAAAGATGAGTTGAAAAACCAGGATGCTTACACCTGGAAGATCAACGATGCAAAAACTGATGAGACTCGCCAACTGACTTTAGATGTAACCGTCCATGGAGATAAAATTCCTCCTGGTCGTTTTGGTGATGTGCTGATTATCGAAACAAATCTGGAGCCGACAGTTACCCTGGAATTAGTTTTGACCGGAGAAATTCTTGGACCTGTTTCAGCAAATCCACAACGATTGTATTTCGGCCAATTTGAGATAGACAAAGAAATGGAAAGTGTCCTCAAATTGATAGCCAATACCGATATTCCATTCAAAATTCTTTCAGCTTCTATTGAGGATTCGGAGTTCAAAATTGATTCCTGGAATCGTGAATCTCTCACTGAACATTCGTTGACAATCCGCTTTTTACCTAAAGAGACTCGAGATAGAATACGCACATCTCTATCGATAAAAACAGACCTGGAATCTCAACCAAACCTGGAAGTTGAAATTCACGCTTATCAACGTAGAACCGGTCAGGCGAGAGACATGAAACAAATGGATGCTCGAAGTCTGACATCATCCATAAAAGAATCTGACAGTAGTTCAGTCATTAAGACTCGTAAATTAAACGATAATTAATGCAGTTAACGTGAAGTGATAACGAATATCGCTTTTTGAGAGAGACAAGTGAAAAATAATGTACTAAACATGTTTATCCGCGTCAGTTGGATGATTGCTATAGTGACCTGTATGGCCATCGTAAAAGGATCTGACATCCCAGGTGAAAAGTCACCTGGGATTGCGTTCGACACAGTGGACCATGATTTTGGTGATCAGGTTTCAGGAAAAATTCTAAAGCATACATTTACCTTTAAAAACTTGGGGGCGACCCTCTTCTCCATTAAAGATGTAAAGGCTGGGTGAGGATGTACTGCTGTCCTGGTATCATCCAGTGACATTCCTCCGGGTGAGGAAGGAAAAATTGACGTTGCATTCGACACCCAGTATCGATCGGGAAAAAATACGAAAACCATTACAGTTCGAACTGATGACCCGAACAACACCCATGTACAATTATCGGTGACAGCAAATCTCGATCTTCAACTGGATTCTACGCCCCGGCGATTGTGGTATGGGAAGTTAAACGGACCAAATCCGGAAACACGTTCCTGCACACTATCAGGATCTCGTATTGAAGAACTCGAAGTAAAACAAATAAGAATAGATGGAAATATCCCTGAAAAAGCTTTTTCTTGGCTACTAAACGATCAACGGGATTCAGGTAAAGCAGTAACGCTCGATGTGACATTTTATCCTGATGAGGCCATACCCGGAAGATTTCTTCATCAATTGATCATTGAGACTAACTTGATCGATACGCCGGAATTAGTTGTCAGCCTGGCTGGAGAACTTACCGGATTTCTGTATTCATCACCATCAAGCGTATTATTTGGTAACTTTGAAACGGGTGTCTCCATGAAAAAAACCGTCACTATTCAAACCTATCAAGAAATTCCGTTTTCAATAATTTCAGTTGACTCCGCTGATTCAGATATTTCTATTACATTAGACAATGATCAGAAATCTCTGGAACACGTTATTGCTGTGCTCTTTGAACCAAGTGAAGATCGATCGGATATCCTTCAAACACAGATCAAGATAACGACGGATCTGGAAAAACAATCGGATTTTCTTCTGGATATTCATGGTTTTCCTAGACGGGCACAAAAAATATTACCGCCTCGTGATCAGAAGTAATTTCATGCTTGACAGATCAAACCTGGATGTATATCGTTTGATTTCGATTGGTCACGTTGTCGATGACCCCGGTAGCCGAGGTAGCTCAGTCGGCAGAGCGAGGGACTGAAAATCCCTGCGTCGGGGGTTCGATTCCCTCCCTCGGCAAAAACTCAAACCCCTACTTGTTAGTAGGGGTTTTATGTTATGCTTATAAAATGATGATGTTTTCTCATGATAATGTGATTGATGGGAGGAATTCATGAAACCATTGGATGACGAAGAGCTGCTCTTGGAAAAACTTCGCGAAAAATTGGGAGCGCCTAAAAAGCAGGACGAGCGGGCGGAGTTGGAGCGTCTATTTGGAAAGCGAGAAAAAACTGACGAGGACCGATTGCGAGCCAAACTGGTTAAACCCTCCCTACAAGCTGGTGATATTATAGATGTCACTATCGAAAAACTCGCGTTTGGCGGCGAGGCCATCAGCAAATATAAAGCTTATCCTATTTTTGTTACTGGAGCTGTCCCCGGTGATACGGTTAGAGTCCGAATAAACACAGTTGCTAAAGATATGTGCCGAGCAGAGATACTTGAGTTTACAGCGAAATCTTCAAATCGAATACCCGCTGAATGCCCCTATTTCGGTAAGTGTGGAGGCTGCCACCTTCAATGTCTGGTATATACAGCCCAGCTCAAAGCCAAAGAGGATATGATGGCGGATATCCTGTCCCGAATAGGTGGAATCGATAGCCCTGTCAGAAATGTCGTCGGTTCACCGGAAAAGGTTGGCTACCGTATCCGAACTCGAATCCATGTAAGCATTTCCAATAATAAGATCGTGACAGGATATTATGCAGCTAAAACCCATGATCTTGTTCCAATAGATCATTGTCCGCTGTTGACAAAACCGTTGAATAGCGTAATTGCTGCTTTACCTGATCTGCTTCCTCTTCCCGGCACCGCTCCAATTCCTGCTGAAATCCAATTGCAAATGTCGGTTGATAGTGGAAATGTCCTTATGTATCTAGTTGGTAAAGACCTGTATGGTGTTGAAAACATTTTGGAAAAATCAAAAAAACTGAACCTGCCACTCACAGGTGTTATTCAAGAAAGTAACGGTATGTATGCAGGCGATGTAACTCTCCTTCACTCTGTAGGGAAATATAGATACAGAACAACCGCAGATGCATTTTTTCAAGCCAATCACTATCTACATAAAAAACTGATTGACCAAGTTCTGTTGTTGGCTTCACCCTCGCTAAAAGATACGGTTTTAGACCTTTATTGTGGCAGCGGTTTTTTCAGTCTGCCCTTAGCGCCATTCGTCAATTCTTTGATCGGTTTGGACAACAATCCATCATCAATTGCAGATGCCGGCTTCAATACTGAACAAGCAAATTTGTCAAACACGAGCTTTTATCTTTCAGATGACAAGAATTTTTTTAAGCATCCGGTTGTTAAAGACACAAAATTCTCTTTAGTTATAGTGGATCCTCCACGTCAGGGTTTGTCTTCTGAAGCTATCAAGGGAATTATCGCTTTAAAGCCGGAAAAATTGATGGTTGTTTCATGTGATCCGGCAACTTTGGCAAGAGATTTACGAATATTGGTCGAATCGGATTTTCGAGTGCGGGTCATCCAGCCAATAGATATGTTTCCACAAACTTATCATTTGGAAAACCTTGTGTTTTTGACTCATAAGTATACGGGCGCTCAAGCAGCACATCGTGCTTTTTCAGATTTGCGTTGAAAAACAACATGACACTGAGTAATCTATTAACGGGAGCGGGTGGTGTCTGGTGATGCCTCCGGTCTTCAAAACCGGTATGGGGTCTTAAAAGGGTCCTAGGTGGGTTCGATTCCCATGCGCTCCCGCCATTTTTATCTTCTTAAGCAGGACTCAAAATGACAGAGAAACGGTTATATCCGGATATAGCCTCAGTCAAGCTACCAATAGTCGTCCAGAAATTTGGCGGCACAACAATGCAGGGCACAACTGCTTTTGAACCGATTAAAAACGCGATAAAACGAGTGTTACAAACAAGACGAAAAGTCGTTGCAGTGGTTTCAGCTATCGGGCGCGGCCCGAATTCGGAATCCGGATTTCGAGGTGACCCTTATGCGACGGATACATTACTGACACTTCTGCCACATGATCCAACACGTATATGCCTACGTGAAAAAGATTTGTTGATGATGTGTGGTGAAGTCATTTCTGCTGTAAAATTAGCCTGCTATTTGCGTTCACATAATATATCCGCTAGAGCACGAACAGGTTTTGAAGCCGGAATAATTACTGATGAAAACTCGTGTAATGCCAGAATAAAAGCTGTTTTTCCCAACCGTATTTTAAATGATTTAGGGTTAATGGATGTTGTTGTCGTTGCCGGCTTTCAAGGTATTTCTGAAAAAGGCAAAATAACCACTCTTGGCCGGGGTGGATCCGACACGACTGCTGTCGCCTTGGGGAAAGCTTTGAATGCTGAGCAGATTGAAATTTACACGGATCAAAACGGCGTTTTTTCTGCGGACCCCCGTGATGTTTCTGAAGCAAAACACTTAGATATAATAAATGCTAAAGATATTGTACACATGACCTGGGCGGGTGCAAAAGTTCTTCATCCGCGTGCAGCTGAAATGATCGATCGGTTCAAGCTTCCCGTCACTATTGGAAGCGTTTTGGCGCCCGAAAATACAACGCTGGTAGAAGTAAAAGAATCTTATGAGTCATCGCAGCTTATAACAGCAGTCGCTCATGGTGAAATTGTCACCCAAATAACTATTTTTGACCAAATACAGGGTAATGCTTCGTTTCTGGAAAAAGTATTCAAATTGGTCTCAGACGCATCAGTTAGCATGGATATGTTCACTGTCACAGAAAACCTGTTGCAATTTACTGTGGAAGATGCACAAGCTCCCCAAGTGATCAGTTTACTGAAGAAAAATGACTATCACTTTTCTGCTCGAAATAAATGTAAAAAGGTGTCTATCGTGGGTGCCGGTATGCACAAAATGAAGGGTGTCGCCGCACGTTTTGCAAAAGCATTGGCAAAAGCAGGTATTTCAATTCTGCAGACAGCAGACTCCCATGCCACTATTTCAGTACTCGTTGACAACAATGACGCGAAAAAAGCTCAACAAGTATTACATGATGAGTTTTTAGCGTAGACAAATTGTTCTTGAATAGTCTTATTATTCAGCAGGCTCTTCGATGTATTCTCGAATCAGCTCGATAAAATTCTTGTTTTGCCAAATAGGCTCAAAGTCCTCATCATTCATAGCTGTCTCGATGAATCGTTCATTGCTTTCAGATAAATCCCACAGGATATCCAACGCTTTTTCATACTCGCCCTGACGGCAATAAATACAGGCAATATTATATTCGGCATCTTCATAACCAGGGTCGAGATCAAGCGCTTTGTCAAAATGCTCCAGCGCCTCATCGAGCTTACTATTTTCAACAAGCTCGACACCTCGAATATAGTAATCCTCAGAAGTTTTTAGCTCTGAAACAGGCGCTTTGCTAAGAATTTTTATCCATGATTCCGCTCGGGAAACAATATCCAGCTCTTTAGGAAAATTTTCACGCACAAATATAAATTCCTGCCGTGCCTTTTCCTTATCCCCCGAATTCAACACTTCGATGGCATTCGTGAATTCCCTAATTGCTCGCTTACGCCTCTCCGTCATCTCAACAGGGCGAAATGGCACGTGAGGCGGCATCGGAACTTTCACAACTGGAACTTTACAGTTAAGGCGCTTGCGACGAAGCAGGGATTTATCTTCAGGTGTGTCTTTCTTTTGAGTAGAAGAAGAACTGTTCATATTTGAATCCGATTGAGCGCCGCCTTCCTCTTTACGATGCAAGCCCAATCGGCGTAATTTTCCCTGAATGGATTTTTTAGTGACTTGAAACATATCGGCAAGCTCCTGATTATTATAATTCATATAGTTATCTCTAAGAAAAATATTATCTTTTTCATTCCATACTTTTGCCATACAGTCTCTCCTGATAAAGGTTGGCAAACATTACCAACCTCAAGACATTGCAATGTAATGGGTTTTCGAATTCGTGTCAAGACATCCTTCTAACCCCTGTGCATTAATTTTAAGAAACATCGTGTTGCTTATTATGCTCCAAGACAACATAAGTAATTCTTTAAAAATCTGCTATGTCCCTATTCTCCAGCTCATCAAACCCATTGTCGATTTACGAAAAGTGACTGTTTGAAACCCTATAAGTCTTCCCATAAATCCTATTTATACTTTTATTGATTTCTTTTAATTCGAGGTTTCAAAACGTATTTTCTAATTCCTGATAATCACTTGTTAAGCCGTTATAAAAAAAAATTGTATTCAGCAGTGGAAGAAAACGGTTGAAGTCTTTAAATATTTCTGCTGATAAAAAATGATTTAACTGTCAGATCGATCTTATTATCTTGGTTCAATAATTAGAGATTACCTAGATAAACATGTCAATCAAACGAAAAATAATCTGATAAACTTTACAAGTAATGCAGATTACATTTTCATGATTTAAAATAGGGCCATATAACTGAAATTTTAATCACATGTAAAAGTCAGTTTTTTCTTAATTTATCATGACATACCATGATTATCAGGCTTAACGATAGTGATAGTGAATATGGTTATCCTTGACGAATTATCCTTTTCGCTCTAAAGTATGCATGCTCAAATGGATGTGTTAAACATTTCCAAGAGGAGGCAACATGAAGCTAAGGTCATCTCGAATAGAATATATAGCAGGCGCAATAGTGCGTATATTGGCAGAAGAAGAGTTTATTATTGTGTTTGACAAAGATGACGCTGTTGCTGCTGTGGCTTCCGTTATTTCTGATGATCTTTCAGTTGAAGATCAGTTGGATGAAGAAGTCAGAAAAATACTGGAGGATTACGAGAAGACAATGGATCTCGGCAATATTCAATATCATGAAATGTTTAAATTGGTAAAAGCGAAACTGATAAAACAAAGAGGCCTCATTTTATAGGAGATAATCGATGCGTTTGTCGGATCAAAAAATCAATCATTTAGCTCTCCTAGTCACAAAGGCCATTGAAAATGGCGTTAGCATGGATGTTTTACGTGAGACAAACGATATTCGATTGAGAATTAAACTGATATTGACCGATGAATTAAAACTTGAAAATGAAGTTGATCGAGCTGTCAGACAGACATTTCGTTCCATGAGCAGAGTTCCTCCTGAAGGGAGTAGGGAGTGGGAGGTCATGTATGAGCAGTTCTATAAGGAACATATGCAGAAGCGACGAGGCTATGGAAAAATTAGGCGTATGACCCAAGAGAAATGAAGCTTCTGGTTTCACCCCCGTCCAGTATTTTTTTCACTGCTATTTTAGCGAAAGATATTACATTGTTTTCCGAAGTGTCTTCACTTTTAGCGCAAAAACACGGTCAACCTTTGCATAAATTGAAACCGGATTATTTCCAACATACGAACTATTATGTAGCAGAAATGGGGCCTAATCTTGTCAAAGGATTTTTAGCTTTTGAACCCCCATTTGATCAAAGCGAACTGGTCAATCTAAAACGTGAAACACGAGGATTGGAATGGATGTTCGGACACTATGATAACAAAGACTTTCGTAGACAAGTCAATATTGATCCGGGATACGTCAGCCTCTACCATGTAGCTCTTGCAACCAGTAAAAACTTCGCGCATCGCTTCTATTTAAGCCAAGGAATATATGGAGAAGTTACACTATTATATCGAGCCTCCGGATGGGAAATATTACCGTGGACATATCCGGACTACAAAATTCCTCAAGTCCAAGAATTTTTATCTCGATGTCGACAATCATTAAAAAAATATATTGATTCTTTCTGATTCCTATACCCCAATATCCGACAACAATTTTCCTGGTCAACTTAAATACTGATAGGTATTACAAACGTATGATCTCTGCAGTGGCTTTTCCTGAGTCCAAAGTCAACACAGCTACAGAGTGAAAGGGAGCGAAACGTTTATCGAAAGGACTTCCTGGATTGATCAACAGACAATCCTGCCACTCATCGATTGCTGGGTTATGTGAATGACCATAGACTATGACGGTAACATTGTCTGCTTCAAATGCTTCAAACACACGTGTTTTCAACCCTACAGGAGAACCCCAACCATGTATTAAGCCGACTTTACAGTTTTCTAAATTCAAAATTCTTTTATCTGGCAAATTGGATACTTCTCCATGAATATCCATATTACCTTTTACTGCGTGAACAGGGGCTAAAATTCTGCAACAATCAAGAACAGATTGATGGGTTATATCCCCTGCATGCAGGATAAGATCCACTTGACCAAAAGCCTGTTGAATAGGCTTCAAAGTTGATAGCGAACATCCATTCAAATGCGTATCTGACAATAAACCAACCCGCATCATAAATAAACCCTCCCAACTTGCGACAAAACGCAAAATCAGTTGAAAATTATGTGCTAATCTTCTACCATACGTCAACCTGGAAGGTTTGTATACACCAGATAATCCAAGGAGAAACAGATGTTAAGCACTTTTCGAACAAAAATTAAATTTTGGAGTCACTTTATTCTATGGCCGGTCATTATCTCATTCGTTGCATTTTATGGTTGGTCGTTTCTATCTCGTCCACAAAAAATCGATACCGCAGCAGCATTGGTCGGAGACGTCGAAATTTCACCCAACCAACTTATTGAAACGCGTCGCCGTATTATCCAGTATTACCGAGATATGTATAAAGAAAATTTCGAACAGTACTCCAAACTTTTGGATTTTGACCAGCTTGCACTTGATGCTCTGGTTTTTGATGCCTTGCTGAATGATGCGGCCGATGAGCTGGGAGTCAAAGTCTCAACCAAGGATATCCAGGATGTTATAAGCTCCAGTCGAGCTTTCCAAATCAACGATAAATTCTCGAGTGAGATATATCTGCAAGCCTTAAGGCGTGCCGGTATAACACCAGCACAGTACGAGGCATCAGTCGCTCAGGACCTGAGAAAAAGTCGAACGAGGTCGTTATTGGGATCATCGGGAGTTATTTCAGATTTTGAATTAAAGAAAATTTTTATTGATCAAAATGTTAAAATCGATACGGATTATTTCATATTCAGGCCAATGGAATTTAGGGATGCAGTTGAAGATTCACCCGAGCTGGCCAAGCAATATTATGAAGATAACCTCGAGGATTTTCGAGTTGGTGATCAGGTAAAACTGAACTATATCCTCTTTGATCCCAAAACAATGGAAGGTGAGGCGGATATTGATGAATTCGATATCGAAGATTATTACGACGCAAATTTCGAGCAATACCATGAACCGGAACAGATCAAAGCCAGCCATATCTTGGTTACTGTAAACAATGATGATGACGATGAAACCGTTGAAAAAGCACAACAAAAAACTATCGAAATTTTGGACAAACTTAAAGCTGGTGAAGATTTTGTCACTTTAGCAAAAGAATATTCGGAGTGTCCTTCTGCGGAAAACGGGGGTGATCTAGGGTATTTTCCCAAAGGCGCTATGGATCCGGCATTTGAAAATGCAGCTTGGAATCTTGAGCTCAACCAATTGACTGAAGCGCCTGTTCGTTCACAATTTGGTTTTCACATTATTCAAAAGACAGGCTATAAAAAAGAAGGTTTAAAATCACTGGAAGACGTTCAGGATCAAATTGAGAAAACCCTGCGTAGCAGTGAAAGCAAAACAATTGCTATGAGAAAAGCGCAGCGCTTGTTTGATCAAATTGAACCTTATCTTACCAAACTTGTCGACTTGACCGAAGGTTCAGAAATGACAGTTAAAACCAGCGATTTTTTTGAACCTAAGACGCCTCCAGGACTATTCGGCTATGCACAGAATCTTGGTGATATTCTTGCCAATCTTGAAAACGATGAAATCAGTATCCCGATAGAAACATCTGTCGGTGTATTTCTTTTTGAAATTGCTGACACCAGAGAATCCCATATTCCTCCATTTGAAGAAGTCGAAAATAAAGCTAGAACTCAATCCCGAAACGCAGCGCAAGCAGATCTTGCGCGTAAAAAAGCAGACTCAGTACATACTTTTCTTCTTGACAATCATACGTGGGAAGAAGCTGTTGAAACCTTCGATATCAAAACAGAAACAACCGGATCGGTTTCTCGGCAAACAGGAATACCCGCTATCAGAACCGATGAATCTGTTCTAGACGCCTTGTTCGAAATGGAACCGGGAAAAATTAGTGATGTCTATACTGTCTATAACAACTCTTTCATTTTCCGCGTGACCGAAAAGATTGAGTTTGATCAAAAAGCTTTTGAAGGCGAACTACCCAAATTACGTCGGCAATCATTAATTGATCGACAGCATCATGCCGTCGATAGTTGGCTGGAACAACGTAAAAGGGAATTGGCACAGCAGGGTAAATACAAAGTCAATCTACCTGCTTTTTGAGGTCTGACCCTTAAACGTCTTTATTGGAGTATTTTTGGGAGTGCTTGTACCTTTCCAGAATATCAATTACCTTTTTCATGAATTTGATCATCAACTATCTGAATATTTGTCTGATATCGATCCTGTTATCAATCAGACTGTTTTGCCCATGATTCTGGAAAAGGGAAAACGTGTTCGACCCACTTTGGTTTACCTATCAGCAGGAATATGCAACGCTGAATTTTCCCTTCGATGTCATCAATTTGCTATCGTCGTAGAACTGATTCACTCTGCATCATTGTATCAAGATGATGTTTTAGACCATGCCGAAATTCGTCGAGGACGCCCAAGTTTCAATAGGCTTCTAGGTAATGATACGGCTGTGCTTGTCGGCGACCTTCTCTACATGAAAGCGATGGCTCTGATGTCTTCACGCAATAAATTCATCAGAGACACTGTCAACCAGACGGTTATTGCGATGATTGAAGCAGAAATTTTTCAAGGATTGAACCGCTTTGTTATTCTAAGTGAAAAAAAGTATTACGATGTCATTAAAGGTAAGACGGCTGCATTGATGAGCCTTTCTTGTTGGCTGGGAGCATCACTTTCTAAAAACAAAAAATGGATGTCCCTATTGGGGCAATACGGCGAAAAATTGGGGGTGGCCTATCAGCTTATTGACGATTTACTGGATTGGACAGGAAATTATACAAATAAAGGAATATACAGCGATGCTAAAGAAGGCCGCTTCACACTGCCGGCCTTACGTCTGTTGGACACGATGACATCTCAGGAAAAAAAAATATTTTTAGATGATTTGAACAAGCTTTCTGCCGATATGAAAATGGAAAAATTGCAAAAATATCGTGAAATGATCAATGAAAGAGGTATCGCATCCCGAATTCGCGAAGAAGCTGAGCAAATTGTTCTTCAAGCTGCAGATACCCTCTCAGATCTGCCGCAATCTCCCTTTCTAACAAGCCTATGCGAATTATCGAGATTACTTATTAAAAGAGGTGAATAAGATGGTAAACAACCCAAACGGAAATCAATATGATCGTGAAGCTTTATATTATGAGAAACGGTCTGAAATGATGCTGCAATGCCATTTATGCCCACTGGAATGCAGATTGCGACCAGATGAAATCAGCGCCTGTCGATCTAGAAAAAACCAGGATTGTAAAATGTCGCTGACGACATACGGCAAAGTCAGCGCCATACATGTTGACCCAATGGAAAAAAAACCTCTGTACCATTTCTTACCTGGCGCCTCCGTTCTATCCCTGGGAAACAATGGATGTAATCTAAAATGTGCGTTCTGCCAAAATTGGCAACTCTCCCAAACTTCTTTAGAATCTTATGACATGTCACCCGATGATGTCGTGAAATACGCTAAATCCCACCATACACCTGCCGTTGCTTTTACCTATGCCGAACCCACTGTCTGGTATGAATACATACTTGATACATCCCGTTTACTGAAAGATGTTGGTATAAAAACGATTTTAGTTTCGAACGGTTTTATAAACGAAAAACCTTTTCGAGCGCTTCGTCCTTTAATCGATGCAATAAATATCGATATAAAATCAATGGACGATAGTTTTTACAAACGGTTATGTAAAGGGTTTCTTGATCCGGTATTGCGAACCTGCGTGTTGGCAGCCGAAACCTGTCATGTTGAAATTACAAATCTGATTATACCCGGGGAAAACGATTCAGATGATAATATACATCGGTTAGGCGCTTTTATTCGAGACAATTTGGGTATCAATACACCACTTCATCTTAGCCGATATCATCCAGCCTATCAGATGAAAACACCTGCAACACCAGAAAAAACGTTACAGAATGCTTTTGCGATCGCTAAACAATATCTCAATTTTGTATATCTTGGAAATATAGCTACTGACGAAATGAATAAAACACACTGCCCAAAATGTCATCACTGTCTTATCGACCGATCCGGTTATATCCTGAAACATATTTCTGTCAACCCAGATGGAACCTGCCCTTCCTGTGGATATCAGACAGAAATAACGCCCTCATAAAAATGTTGATTCTCGCTTCCAAATCACCACGTCGTCAATCACTTTTTAATCAGCTTTCCATCCCCTACAAAGTTGAAGCTCCAAAAAGTGACGAACCTGATTATGATCAAAATGAGACACCTGAGGATTTCGCTTGTAGATGTGCTCTGACGAAAGCTCATGATGTTTTTTTGCGATATCCGGATGCTGTTGTGTTGGGCGCTGATACCATAGTTGTCATTGGTAAGACAATATTGGGAAAACCCCATTCGATCAGTGAAGCTAAAAAGATGATTCAATTCTTATCAGGAAAAGAACATGTCGTAATCACGGGTATTGCATTTCTCCAGCCTTTAAAAGAAAACATTGTTCGTTATGAAAAAACCCGAGTCATTTTCAGAAATCTGTCTCCTGAAGAAATAAACTGGTATACTCAGTCCGGCGATGGTTTGGATAAAGCAGGAGCTTATGGTATTCAATCGCTTGGTGGATTTCTAGTCAAAGAAATCCATGGTGATTGGTTCAACGTCGTGGGTCTCCCAATGCCGATGATATTGGACATGCTGAAACTTGCTGATATCTGGCCGCCTAGAAAGTGAAATAATCATGTCAAAACCAAAGAGATTTTACTCAAATGATATATGGAGGAAGCTATGAGAGGTTTGCCCATTGAAGAACGTGAAATGGTTCTGGATGTTATCCGAACGCTAAAAAAGCGTATGCTTACACAGAAAAAATTACTTGAGCTGGATGAAACGGAAGCCTTTCCAGAAGACATTATCCGCGAACTCCTTGGTCCTGAAATTGGGCTTCAACATGTCTTTATTCCCGAAGAATACGGTGGAATGGGTGGTGGTGCACGTGATATTGCAGCCGTCTCAGAAGAATTATCACGAATCTGTCTAGGTGTAGCCACGGCCTTTCTGGCCATACACCTAGGTGCAGAGCCCATTATTCTTGGGGGCACAGAAGAACAGAAGAACAAGTGGCTGGGTAAAATTGCGGATGAAGGCAGTCTAGTCGCCTTTGCTGTAACCGAACCAGAAGCCGGTAGCAATCTTTCAAACCTAAAAACCTATGCAACCCCTATAAAAGATGCATCCGAAGAAATTACGGGCTGGGAAATCACCGGAAACAAACAATTTATTTCCAATGGCGGTTATGCTGACTTTCTTACTATTCTAGCTGAAACACCGAATGGCCCAACCTTTTTTATTGTTGAAAAAAATACTCCAGGATTTAAACCCGGTAAACCGGAGTCCAAACATGGGATCCGCTGCTCAAACACCAGCCCCCTTGTACTTGACCATGTCCAAGTGTCTCCTGATCATCTAGTTGGAGGTGTCCCTGGTGAAGGTTTGAAACAGTCAAATGCGGTTTTTGGTTACACGCGCCTAATGGTAGCTGCTTTTGGCTTGGGTGCGGGTTGTGAAGCTATAGAACGAGCTATTTTATATGCAAAAGAAAGAGTTCAATTTGGAACACTTCTGATTGAAAAAAGTGGTTATACACACAAACTTCTCGTTCCTGCCTGGGTCAAACTTGAAGCTGCCAGAGCGTATATTGAGCAAACGGCAGCGGTAATTGATTCAGGGGAAAGTGATTGTGAAGTTGAAGGCGCCATAGCAAAATATTTTGCAACCGAGGTGGGCAACCAGGCAGCAGAAATGGCCATTCAAGCTTTCGGTGGATACGGCTATATGAAGGAATATGAAATTGAAAAGATTAAAAGAGATGTCCGTATCACGACGATTTATGAAGGCACGAGCGAAATACAACAGATGATTATTGGAACGTATCGCTGGCGTACAACGATTCGGAAAAAAGGTGAGTTTTATCAAAACATCGCCAAAATAATGGATGAAATCCATGAAAAGCAACCGGATATTGGCGCAACCTATGTCGCTCAGGCTACTCGATTGCTGAACAAATTGATTTTAGATCTTCATAATATCAAATTAACCCGTCACCAACATGTCATGTTTACACTTGCCGACCTGATGACCTATGTTGAAATCGCGGCAGCTATTGTTCAAAAAGTTCATTCTCACCCTAACAGAGAGAGCGTACATTATAAACGCACATTTCTAAGTTCACGGATTTTCACTGCAAATGTAGCTGCACAAGCCAGGCTGATCGCAGAACAACTGATGTTGGGAACAGACAAGATATCTTCGGAATCAGCTTTCGCTTTTCTACAAGATAACACTGCAGGCCTAATAGCAGCTTCTAATGGCGTAATCCAAGACATGGATGCCTTGGTACTACTTCTTTAATCCGTAGGGGGAGGTTCTTCTGAATCAAAATACTTCTAAAGCTTACTTTTGCAGTTTCATTCTTTTAATCTGCCTGGCGTGTGGCGGCTGCTCAGTCCGAAGAATTGCCAACAATGCCCTGATTGACCTGACAAGCGCTCTTTATCAACAGCGCGATGTGATTTTAGCTAAAGAGGCTTCAGCCCCTTTTCTCCTATTGACAGATACGATGATATTGCGACACCCTACCGATCCAATGTATCTCCTTGGAGGCGTTCAAGCTTATGCTGCTTATGCCTCGGCTTTTCTGGTGGGAACAGACCAAAAACGAGCTTTTACGTTGTTTGACCAAGCATTGAAATATGGTTTTTCGTTATGGGAAACTAGTTTTGGGTGGAAATATGTGCGCATGATACCCTTGGATGATTGGGATCAAGCGCTACAACGTGTCTCTGTTGACGATATTGCGATTCTTTTCTGGACAGCCAATACATGGGCCTCATGGATCACTGTACACCCTGATTCAATTCTGGCAATTTCAGATCTGTCACATGTTGTGGCGGCAATGAATCGGGTCCTTGAACTGGATGAGACATATCAAGATGGCGCAGTGCATTTGTTTTTCGGAATGTATTATGCCGTCCAACCGGCAGGACTTGGCAGAGATCTAAAAAAGTCTCACGATCATTTTCAAAATGCTATTCGGCTTGCGGGACCGGAAGCCATGCTTCCTCGGGTCTTATATGCACGTTATTATGCTAGAGCTAATTTTGATGAAGAGCTATTTACAGAGCTTCTGGAAGGTGTTTTAGCATCTCCTGTGGAGTTTTCTGATCCTAATCTAAACTTAATGAATGCCATAGCTCGAGATCGTGCGGCAGAATATCTCTCACAAATCAATGAATTGTTTTAAAGCATGGAGGAAACATGACTAACCCAATTATTCGCAGCGCTATTATAATCGCAATCCTGTCATTTGCTTTTGCTCTATCTTCTCCCGCCTGTGCTAACACCTTAAAACTGGCGACAATGGCTCCAGAAGGAAGTATTTGGATGCAACAGGTTGAAGCATTGAACAAAGAACTAGCAGAAGTCACCAAAGGACAGGTTTCTTTCAAAGTTTATCCGGGTGGCATCATGGGCGATGATGATGTTGTATTGAGAAAAATCCGGGTAGGCCAATTGGATGGCGCCTTATTTACGACTAATGCTCTTTCCAAATTAAATGATGATATCTATTTACTTACCTACCCAGGAATCTTTTTAAACGATCAGGAAGTTGATCATTTTCTTGAATCGCAAGAAGATTTTTTTGTATCACGGCTTCAATCTGAGGGTTATGAAGTTCTGGGAATCATGAGCTTAGGATTTACCTATGCCTATGCTACGTTTCCTATTCAGGATATGAGCGACATGAAAAATGCTAAAGCTTGGTTGTGGGATAACGATCAAGTAATGAATACTATGTATTCAAAGCTAGGGATAGCGCCAATAACAGTCAGTATTGGCGACGTAATGACAGCTTTGCAAACCGGGCTTTTAAATACGGTCTTCAACACCCCCACAGGTATTGTATCGATGCAATGGTTTTCACGGGTCAAATATATGCTGGATTTTCCACTGACACATTCATTCGGCGCTTTTGTCGTTAAAACATCCAGCTGGAAAAAAGTACCGGACGATCTGAAACCTAACATTAAAAATCTTGTTAAAAAATATACAGATGGTATTACAGAAAAAAACCGTATTGAAGATGACAAAGCTAAAGCGATCCTTCAAAGCCGAGGTATCACAATTTTGACGCCATCGCCTGAATTAACCGATAATCTGCATGCTCTGTTTACAGAAGTTAGGGCTGATTTATTGCCGACTAGTATGGTTGAATCTTATCAAAATATTTATTCTGTAGTAGAAAATTTTAGAGTTAACTCGACACAGGCAACAACAGATTGAAAAATTTTACCCGATTTTATCATAACCTTGAAAATACTGTTATGGTTGTATTGCTTCTGCTTCTGCTTCTGTTGTCTTTTTATCAGGTTGGCGGGCGCCTTTTTTTCAATACAGGTTTCAAGGATGGAGATACTATTGTTTATCATCTGGTTTTATGGACCGGCCTCTGGGGCGCTATCTTGGCTACCCGTGACAAACAACATATTACCATCGATGTGATCAGTCGCCTTACCTCAAAACATAACCAACTTCTTATTCAAGGTATAACGAATCTATTCTCGGCAATTATCTGCGGAATTATCACCTGGGCTGCTATTTTATTCATTCGTGATGAAATCCAATATACGCAAACAAAGGTCTTATACCTTCCTCTATGGCTCTATCAATTGATTATTCCCTATACATTCCTAGTAATCTCGATTCGCTTTTTTAAGAATAGTACAAAGGATTTCTTAGCTTTTTCGAGAAAGGATCGATCATGATTCTTCTCAGCGGCCTCATCACCATAGTCCTCGCATTACTGGGAACCCCTCTCTTTGTCATCATTGCCGCTAATGCTCTGATTCAACTTCATGTTGTGCAATATGACATAACGCTGATGATTATTGAACTCTATCGTCTTGCAAACATGCCGATGCTTTTGCCAATTCCTTTATTTACGCTTGCCGGTTATATATTAGCGGAAAGCGGCGCTCCTCAAAGGCTGGTCAGAGTCTCCCAGGCGCTTTTTGGATGGATGCCCGGCGGCCTTGCAATTGTATGTATTGTCGCCTGCGCGATTTTTACTGCTTTTACCGGAGCCTCCGGTGTAACCATCATTGCATTGGGAGGGTTGATCTACCCAGCCCTACTAAAAGAAAACTATCCAGAACGGTTTTCTCTTGGCTTGATTACCTCGTCAGGAAGTCTTGGATTACTGTTTGCGCCTAGTCTTCCATTGATTTTATATGGAATAACAGCCCAAGTCTCAATTGATGACCTATTTAAAGCCGGTGTACTCCCCGGAATACTGATCTTGGCCTTTTTAGGTGTGTACAGTGGATTTAAAGCCAATGCATTCAAAGTAAAACGTCCTGCATTTAATCTTCAAGAACTGGGCAAAGCTCTTTGGGAAGCCCGATATGAAATCCCGTTGCCCATCATTATTTTATCCACCATTTATTCAGGAATACTCGCTATTTCAGAAGCTGCCGTATTCACAGTTTTTCTTGTTCTTTTTGTCGAAGCTATACTCTACCGAGAAATCAATCTGGCTCACCTTAACGATATTGCTCGAAAAAGCACGATACTGGTCGGTGGAATCTTAATCATAATGGGATGTTCATTAGCCTATACAAATTGCCTTTTGGATGCTGAAATACCCATGAAAATTCTTGCTTGGCTTCAGAGTTTTATCAGCAGCCGAATTGCATTTTTGATTGCGCTAAACCTGTTTTTACTGCTTGTGGGATGTATGCTGGATATTTTCTCAGCTCTTATTGTCATTGTGCCTTTGATATTGCCTATTTCGCGAGAATTTGGGATCGACCCGATTCATCTTGGCATTATCTTCTTAGCCAATTTGAATATAGGATATATGACTCCTCCTGTTGGCCTGAATCTATTTATCGCTTCATTACGATTTAAAAAGCCCGTTATCACACTTTACCTTGCCACTGTTCCTTTTCTTGTTTTTATGCTGGCAGCTTTAATCCTAATAACATATATCCCCTCTATCTCCCTGTGGTTTGTCAACCTTTGATTGAAGCGTCTATATTATGACGAATCATTGCTTCAAATACTTTCCCTTAATATGGCATCAATCACTTGTGAATCTTCTTCACATTGATGGCAATTGCAGATAAAATACTTTTTGGCTATGAGAACAAAACACGATTTTCATGTTTATTTTCCTTTTCACAAGCAAGGTGAAGCCTATCTAGACTTACGCCAAGCGTTAAATGCTTCTGGAATTGAGGTGTGTGAAAATCTTGACTCAATTGAATCGCCCGATGCACTGCTCACGTGGTTTCATGGACACGGTCGGGTAACAAAAAAGGTGTATTCTCAGTTAACACATTTCGACTGTCCTATTATTGGAATTGAACAACTTGAATCAGGCGACAAATCTGACCCTGTTGCAATATTTGACCTACAATTAAGCTTTAACACTCCTGTAATGGTTATAGCCCATGCTGTTTATTCCCAAATTCTGCTCCACCGTTCCAAAAAAGATCTAAACGATATAACAGCTCAATTGAATTATCATCGGATAAAACTGGATGACGTCGTCACACTAGGAGTCCAACTCGCTCAAACACTATCATACCGGGAACTATTTCAACTGCTTGTTGATCATGCAAGTTCGTTGCTTCCTACATTTAGCCATGCTTTTTATACTATTGACTCCAATAACGGTGAATGTCAATTGCGCTCAATCCAATCCACATTGGATATCAACGAATCTAGTCTTCCAACATCATTTCAAATTAGTAGAGATGTATTTGCAGAGCTGAAAGCTTTACAAAAACCGTTTGTTATTTGTAATCGAGCGTCACAATGGACGCATCAACTGCTGGAACTCTTCAACCAGCCACATTCGTTGTTGATTACACCTATAGTATCCAAAGACAACCTGTTGGGAATTTTAGTTTCTATTCATCATATTGAACAGCAACAAGATTTCGAAGCGGATATTGAGCGATTGGAAGTATTGGCTGCTTTTTCTGCCGTCAGTATGGGAAACGCCTTTGTATATGAACAAACCGAGGCTCTTTCAAAAATCGATGATTTGACAGGTGTATATAATTTCTTTTTCATTCAAACCCGCCTGGATCAATTGATAAAAAATCGAAAATCATTTTCATTGATATTTTTAGATCTGGATGGTTTTAAAACGATCAATCAACGTTTTGGCCATAAAACGGGAAACAAGGCCTTGCAAGACACAGCGAAAATAATCATGAAAATGGTGACTTCCGACAGTATTTGTGGAAGATTTGGTGGTGATGAATTTGTTGTTATCATGCAAGATGTAGAAGCGAAAAATGCCAAAGACTGGACAGAAGACGTCATTCACTCAATAGAAAAAATCGTTATCAACTCAACGGTTCGCCTTTCTGCCAGCGCTGGAATTGCGGAATATCCCGTCGATGCCAACGATTTAAACTCGATTATTCATGCCGCCGATACAGCTATGTATGCAGCAAAAGATCTAGGTCGAGGATTCGTATTGTCGTTTAGAAATTTATAATGGAGGGTATCATGCGAACGAACAAAATGTTTTATTTATGTCTTTTCATTTTGTTCATCACGGGCTGTTCTCGAACACTTATCCTGTTATCGCCGGAAGATTTGTATTACATCGGTAATCATTATATGCAGCAAAATAATTACCGATCAGCGACAGATCAATTTGAACGCATTATCAAAGATTATCCAACCAGCGAGTATGCTGCGGTTAGCCAATTCAAGCTTGCAGAGTCCCTTTACTTGAGAAAAAGCTATTCAAAATCCGCTCTAGAATTCGAGCTATTTCTGGAGTTCAATCCGGGGCATAAACTTGCGCCTCAAGCCCAGTATTATCTAGCCATGAGTAAATTCAATGCCATCATTAACCCGGAACGTGATATCACCGTTGCTGTCGAGTCAAAAAAGAATTTGGAACAGTTTTTAATGCGATACAAGGACCATCCTGATTGTGCACAGGTTGAAGTTCATTTAGGAAAAGTCATTGACCACTTACAAATCCATGAAATCGAGGTGGCAAAATCATATATTCGGATGAGATATTACCAATCGGCCATCAACCGGCTGGAACCGGTCCTGGAATCAAAGGCATCTGAAAGTATTCACCACCAGGCTTTATATGAGTTAGGTCGAGCTCATCTTTATGCAAAAAATTCTGATGATGCCAAGAAATATCTGAATCAAGCAGCCTCGATCACCGTGGATGCAAAATATCAACATCGAGCTCAGAAACTGCTTCGCCGCCTATAATTTAGCGTGAGTCATTCAGTTTACGTGACCAGCTTTTTTGCCTCCCTGGCAATAACAAGCTCTTCATTGGTAGCTATCACCATCACCTTGACCGCCCCCTTAGAGATAATAGGCGATTCAACTGATTCGTTTAGCTTCTGATTGAGTTCAATCCCTAAGAATTCCAGACCTTCAAGCGCCTTATTACGGATAATTGGATTGTTCTCACCAACACCTCCTGTAAATACGATACAATCAACTCCACCCAGTTCGGCAATATAGGCGCCAATATACTTTTTCAGTCGAAGGCAATATACATCGATACTGATTTTTGCTCTGGCATTATCGTTCTCCGCCGCCTTCAAAATATCTCTCATGTCATATGATTCTACCCCTGCCAGACCATACATACCCGATTCATGGTTCAACAATGAATTGATCTCATCGTAATTCAACTCTTCTTTTTCCATCAGAAAAGGAACGATAGCAGGATCCATATCACCACATCGCGTCCCCATAACCAAACCTTCAAGCGGAGTGAATCCCATCGATGTATCAATTGATTTTCCATATCGAATAGCCGCAATCGAAGCGCCATTTCCCAAATGACAGGTGATCACTTTTATGTCTTCCACTGAACAATTCATCAATTTAGCGGCTTCAGAACAACAAAACACGTGTGAGGTTCCATGAAAACCAAACCGTCTGATTTTATATTTTTGATACAACTCATATGGAATTCCATATAGATATGCTTCCGGAGGCATAGTTTGATGGAACGCCGTATCAAAGACACCAACTTGCAAAATATTCGGCAGTATTTCCTGACAAACCCGTATGCCTAAAATATTAGGAGGATTGTGTAAGGGCGCCAAATCAGTACAAGACTCCATCACTTCAACCATTTCTTTATCAACAATGCTTGAACCCGAAAACCGTTCTCCACCATGCACCACTCTGTGGCCAATCGCTTGAATTTCATTTATATCTTTCAGGATATTAAACTCTTTTGAAGTAATGACATCCAGTATGGTCGAAAGAGCCTCTTTGTGATTGGGCACTCGTACCTTCTCTTGAAAAAGACCCTGATTACCATATTTCAGAATAACTTTGCCCATCCTCCTCGAACCAATATTTTCAACTCTACCCTTTCCAAGCGCCTTTTCGGTGTCCATATCAAATACCTGGAATTTTATGGACGAACTACCGGCATTGATCACAAGAATTTTCATAGTATCTCCCAAAGTCGCATGTGTATTTCTTAAATGAAAAAACGAACCCACTACAGGCTCCATAATCGACCTTGACAGCCTGTTTGTCAACTAATAATAGTTCAGCTCAAATGATTTAAATCTGGATTTATTTAAGATTTTATCTATTCCACATAACCCAAAGAACGCAGCTTATCCATCTCGCGAATCTCACCAGGATCAAATTCAACTTGTCTAGGCAGTAAATGCATATTTAGAACATTTGTTATTTGCTGCATCAGCTTTGTTTTTATTTGTGGATAGCGATCACTGATATCCTCTGTCTCAGAAGGATCTTCTGATATATTGAAAAGCAAATGTTCATCTGTATCAATAGCGCTGATCAACTTAAAATGTGGATTATATGCCGCTAAAACAAGACCTTTACTGAGTTCTTTTCGCATTAGCGGTGGCGCCATCGTCATCCAAGAGGTATTTATGCCGGTTGAATTGAGTATCATGGTTTGTTTCAAATCCATACCCCGGCCAGAAAATTCTTGATTTTCAAACTGACAAATCGACAAAGTCGTTGGAAAAATATCTTCATGACAGGCAATTGCCTTGGCCACGCGGTTCTGAATTTTGTTCAGCGGGAAACGAACAATCCATGGAACATGTGTTGCTGTTTCCCATAATCTATCTCCGTGAGCATAAAAATAATCATGCTCAAAGCCTTCCCCATGATCCGAAGTCAAGATTACAAGGGTGCGCTCCCATCGCCCTTTTGATTGAAGGTAACGCCTCAATTGCTCAAGATGGTAGTCAACATAACACACTTCCGAAAGATACGCCGTCCAGTATTTGTGAAGCGTTTTCGAATCCGTTACAGATGTCATCGGATTACTGACTAACACCATAAAATCTTCAGCAGCACGAGCGCGCTCCGCGTGTTCTGAATATTTTTTTATTTGTTCAACGGAATAGTTTTCAACTTCTTTATTGATTTCATGGTCATCTCGTAATGAACGTATATAAGGCTCTCTATCTTGATAAGGGGCATGAGGATCGAACAAATGTAGCCAAATAAAAAAAGGGCTGGAATCAAGTGAATTTAACCAGTTTGTACAACTCGCAATCGTGTCGACTGCGTCTCGTTCTAAATGTGCCTTTGACCATTCATCATCATAAAGTTCAAACCCGGAATCCAAACCACAAGTTCGCGCTGTCAAAGAATAACCACTTAGAAATGCAGCTGTACGATATCCCGCATCCTTAAACACTTGTGCTAAACAGACATGCTTTTGAGAATATTTCATCGCATTTCTAAAGACTTTGTGAGCAATTGGTGACAGTCCTGTCATGATGGTTGTATGTGACGGACCGGTGGTTGGGACAGGAGCATAAGCTCGTGGAAAAACCATTCCTTTTCGAGACAATGAATCTGAAAATGGGGAATAGACATTAGGATTACCATACGCACCTATAGCATCAGCTCTGCAAGTATCGATAGTTATCAATAGAACATCCGGGTGGCGAACGCCGGCTATATCCTGAAGTCGGTGAAGGTAATCGTAAGCGTAGTACAAACTAATTCCAAGAAAAATCAGTAGGCCTGTCAGAAAAACATAGAACTTACGATAAAACATATCACTCCTTAAGAAATGAGTCTTTCAACACATAATAAGAAAAATAACGTTCATCTACAACCGAGGTTTTTATCGTATACTGAGACAAAAACGCCGGATTGTTCGGTAGATACTTTTCGTTCAAAACAGGTGACGCTCGCAACATATCGAATGATAATTCTTCGATTAAAACCACATCCGGTTTACGGGAAATAATGATGTCATCAATTATCTTTTTTTCTTCCTTTTCCGATCGAGTCTGATGGATGATCTGGGCAATCTCTTTATCGTTGAGTCCACCCCGATCAATCGTTGTAAATTTTGAATGATAAGGAATTATTCCGGCTAAACCCGTACTGAGAATAGTTGTTTCTGGAAAAGATTTATTCAGCCATTCTCCAACTAACTTCCAATCCTTCATATGCTCGTTTTCCCAAGTCAGAATCTCAAAATATCGGGTAGGTCTAAATCGAAAAAGATCATATTTTGCCGATATAACGGAAACAAGAATACCAGCGATCAATATAATTCCTAAAAGCACTTGCACCATCCCCTTTTCAATATGAATCCAGAATCTCGATGCTGCCAGGGCAAAAAGAGGTATCACTGGAACGATAAAGCGTCCGTATGGCATCCAATCACCACCGATATGATAGACATAAATCAGATAGCCGCTGCCCATTACTATCGATGGTAGGATAGATTTTCTAACTTTTTTTTCAAAGAGGCCGAAATACGCTATAGGCACAGTGACAACTCCAGTCATTGCTGCATAACGCTTAAAATATGCCCCTCCTCCTCCCTGAAACCGATGGCTTTTAACCCAGAAAGTGTTTGGCGCCCATGCCTGATAATAAATATATCGAAAAAAGATATGAGGAAGAAAAACTAGAGCATATCCACCCAAGTACTCCAACCAATTTTGGGGATGAGATCGAAAAATAAAAAATACGGTTATAGCAAATAAAGTAAAGAACAATATGCCTTCAGGGCGAGTCAATGTAGATAAACCAAAGCACACCCCACAAAAAAAACGACCTAAGGAATTATTTTTTTCATGAAAATAGATCGCGGTGACAAGGCAAAGAGTAAATAAAATCGTTTCCAGGCCGGCAACCGCCCACATCTGGACACCTGGACATACGGCAACAATAAATGCAGCTAAAGCGCCGGAAAGCTTATCACTTTTCTTATCTACAGTGGTAAAAATCAGAATTGACAATAATAACAGCCCCATCATTAGACCGGTTATCTTTGCTGCAAAAGGAAAATTCAGAAAAGATCGCGGCAGCGCCATCAATAAAATCCATAGAAAATTTGTATATCCTTCAACTCTATCTCCAGGATTAAAAACCAGCCCTTTACCCTCAAGCATATGATCACAATAGCGAAAGCTGATGTAGGCATCTTCGACGGTATAAAACCAGTATGTATGTGTTCCTGCCAAAAATAACAGTAATGCGCCTGTTATAAAGCAGATACGTACGATCCTGTAAAGGTCAAATGATATCATTGTTTAGCGGCCATTCTTCCCCAAATGACTGGGTTTGGGCTTATCCAAGTAAACAAGCCCCATACGCATGAATTTATGCAAGATGATATAAAGCTCTGGTTTGGGTAGTCCTATAATATAGCGAAGATTCTTCAAATTCGTCTTTCCATCGAGTCTGAAAAATACCATTCCTTCCCTGTGATTTAAATATAATTTACCTAGCGAAACATCAGCAACTGAATGTCTGACTTTCGGAATACTCTCATCTGACGTGAAAACCTGTTGAACAATCTTCCATACTTTCTGTTGAATCCTTTCTTTGACTTCTTTAGCTTCAACACAGTCACCATTTTTCAATAAGATTTCATCCAGGTTTGATAGCGCTTCGTGAAACCAGCCTTTTTGTTCCATTGTAACTGATAACTCTAAAAGATTGTTAATTCGCTCTTTTTGTTCTTTTCTCAGATTCGTCGCATTGATATCTTTAACGATTATTCCCTGCTCCAATAATTTATGGATTGAGCTAATGATCATGTATTCTGTTTCATTTACCATGTTCATAAGGTCAGCAAGCGACCTTGGAACAGCTAAATTGGCAAGTAAGTTTCTTGATGCATGATCCAGCTTTTCATAGTGAGCGGATGGAACATCGATTGCTTTAGAAAAAACTGTGTCAGGGTCGGAAATTGATTGCTTAAATCTGTTTATCTCATCACGTCGCCGAGCGCCTTCCAATAAAAGAGTGGAAATAACAATTGGTTTTAACTTAAATTCACTTTGTTCTAAAGGACGCTCTTCAAAAACAAATTCACCTGTAACCCATGTCAAAAATTCAAAGATAATATCTTGCGCTTGTATATTCAGAGCTTTTTCAAGGTCTTCAGTTGACATTAATTTTTTTGCGACAAATAGCTCACCAAGAGGTTTATTACTAGAAAACTGCTCAGGAAAAACCTCTTCAAATTGACTATCCGACACATAACCCAGCCTTAGTAAAACCGCACCAAGCCTATCCTGATATTTTGAGGAGGTTGCTCCAACAACTTCGCCTTTATGCAGAAAAATATGTTGTCGGCTATCTTTGTTAATACACGTCAATTGCCCGGTTTGTAGATTCCACATCAGCATTTGCAGCAAATCGGAGGGAGTTAGACTTTCCAGGCTTCCACTCAAAGGCATTCACAACTCTTTTCTAATACTTTGACGTTAAAGGATATTATGAAGTTCATCGAGTTTTTGAATAATCATATCGGGTTCAACGGAAAGATTACTCGAATTTTCTCCTGAATCAGACCGATTCAGCCATACTGTTTTCATACCGATTGCTTTTGCCGGACGGATATCCCAATCCAACCGATCACCCACCATTATGATATTTTCAGGCTCTAATTCCATCTTAATCACAGTATAACGATACAGTGTGATATTAGGTTTATGCCAAGGCGTCTGATCAGAAATCACGATAGTTGAAAAAAAAGTGTCAATTTTCAACTTGGCAAGCTGATCCATCTGAGTTGTTTCATCACCTTCCGTGAGAACGGCAAGGGCATATTTTTCCTTTAAATAAGTAAGCGTATCTATAACATCAGGGTATAATCTTGTGCCTGTGCTTCTTCCTCGGCCATAAGCCTCTGCCATTTCCATTAGAACCGAGCCTGACTGCTCTCTCCCCAGACCTTGTAATAACAATTGGAACCGGCGTATTCGGTTATCTTTTGCAGACTCGGTGAATCCCGATAAGCTACTCCAAGCAGATTCCGCCTCAATGACGCCTTTGTAAGCTTCTTGAAAGATTTCGAAAGATAATGACATCTGTGATTTTTCATTCAATGTAGTCAGCGCCAATCTCAACCCGGCTTCCGATCCAAATTTGTAATCCGTTAAGGTGCCATCCAAATCAAAAACTATCCCTGAAATATTTTCAAATTTCATTCTCTTTTTCCTTTTTAAACTCCTGCGTCACCGGCAGGTTGTACAGGTCTGTTCGCATTTCTTTTAGAAAAGGAAACTCTTTTCGTGACTCATCGATATCCGCCAGATTGATATCGACAACCATTAAAGAATCTCTATGAAATGTGGGTTCATCAATTAATGATCCAAAAGGGTCCACACAAAAGCTTTCACCGTAAAATGTCAGATCCTTTTCTGTTCCACAACGATTGATTCTGACCAGAAACAGATTGTTACAAATTGCATGGCCAGACAGAACTGACAGCCATCGAAACTTGGAGCCAAGCGCAGCAGCGGTTGGGGCTATAATGATTTCTGCGCCACGCAAAGCCATAGAGCGGAATGCTTCTGGAAAGAATACATCCCAGCCCATGGATACACCGATAGTTGCCTGTTTCGTTTTAAACAACGGAATATCTTGGCCGGGATCCGCCAGTAAGCGATCATTCCAACCTTCAGCTGAAGCCAGATGAACCTTTCTGTAAATCCCAAGGATTTGACCCTCTTGAATACATACTGTTGAAAAGTAAAAATGCTTGTTTTGTTGATGGTAAATAGGACAGAAAAACGTTGATGGATACTCCATTGAAAGCTTTAAAAACGGTTCTGTTGATGGACCGGGTACAGGTTCTGCCAACTTGTGATAGGTATCTTTGGGTATTTGATGAAACCATGGTAGCGTGAAACACTCAGGGAAAACTATTATTTGAGCATTTTTTTCTAGGGCTTTCTGAGTAAAAGAAAGCGCTCTTTTAATATTCCTGTCCCGATCATCCTGAGCAGCAAATTGGATTCCTGCCAAGCGAATAAAATGTGGTAATCCTGTTGGCGTCTCATCTTGCATTTTTATGCTCCACAACACTTTTTATACTTCAATCCGCTCCCACAGGGGCATGGATCATTACGTCCAACCTTTGGTGTCGATCTGCGAACTGTGGTCACTTTTTCAGCTGATTGTCCTCTGTTCATAGTTGGGTCAGGCTGCCTTGAACCTTTCGGTGATAGAAAGCCATGTTGTTCATGCATTTTTGTTGAATCCGGTTGTAAATGTTTTGGATTTTCGGTGACGACGGGACGGTAGAAAAATAAATTTCGGACCGCTTCTACCTTAACAGAGTGAATCATTTCGTCGAAAAGCTCAAAGCCTTCACGCTTATATTCCGTCAACGGATCTTTTTGAGCGTAACCTCTGAGACCAATACCTTCACGAAGATGATCCATGTTCAACAGATGACCCTTCCAGTTAGTATCAAATCTTTCCAGCAAAACCATTCGTTGAAACCAGTCCATTATTTCAGAACCAATTTCTTCGCGTCGTTTTAAATAAATCGAATTATATTCTTCGATCAAGTAATCCAAAAACGTCGCTTCTTCCCAGAAATCACCTTCTGGATGCTGTAATGAAGGAACCACGCTGAATTGATGACGCAACGCGCTGTCAATACCCTCCATATCCCACATCTCTTGATGAGTTTTTGGAGGAATAAATGTTTCAAGAATTGTTTCCAAAACATCGGCTATCATTTCAAAAACCATTGACAACAAATCTGGATTGCGAAGAATTTCCGTGCGCTGACTGTAAAGCACTTCTCTTTGCCTGTTCATGACATCATCATATTCCAACAGGTTTTTTCTCATGTGAAAATGATATTGCTCAACTTTCTTTTGCGCATTTTCAATTGCACGACTGACCATAGGATGCGTTATTTCCTGACCCTCTTCCATTCCAAGTCGATCCATAATGGCCGCTATTCGTTCGGGTGCGAATATTCGCATCAGATCATCTTCTAAAGATAAATAAAATCGACTCGAACCCGGGTCACCCTGTCGCCCTGAACGGCCGCGTAGCTGATTGTCAATCCGGCGGGATTCATGTCTTTCTGTTCCCAAAATATGTAAACCACCTAATTGTATCACTTCTTCATGCTCTTTTTTTGTTTCGCGCTGCTTTACTTCAAGTATTTCCTGATACTTTTGTTGGCCTTCCGGTGTGTTTTCGTCTAAACCCGTTTGAGCGAATTCACGTCTCGCCAAAAATTCAGCGTTACCTCCCAACAAGATATCCGTTCCACGTCCGGCCATATTCGTTGCAATCGTCACTGCACTTTTTCTTCCTGCTTGAGCGATAATATCGGCTTCTCTAGCATGCTGTTTAGCATTCAAAACATTATGAGGTATCTTTTTCTGTTTTAGCATTCGAGAAAGAATTTCAGACTTCTCAATTGCAATAGTACCAACTAGAACCGGTTGTTTATTTTGGTGTAGTTTCTGAATATCCTCAACAACACGGTTGTATTTTTCCCTTTCAGAACGCATGACAATGTCCGGTTCTTCCACACGAATCAACGGCTTGTTTGTCGGTATCCGAACAACGTCCAACTTATAAGTATTAGCAAACTCCTCCGCTTCAGTTGCCGCAGTGCCTGTCATGCCGGCCAACTTGTCATACATCCTAAAAAAATTTTGATAGGTGATAGTGGCTAATGTCTGGTTCTCACTCTGTATAGGAACACCTTCTTTGGCCTCTACCGCCTGGTGCAAACCATCCGACCACCTTCTGCCGGCCATCAATCTACCCGTGAATTCATCAACTATGGCTATCTGATTATCTTTTATCACATAATCAATATCTCGTTTAAATAAAGTATGTGCTCTCAAAGCTTGATTCAAATGGTGCAATTCCGACATGTTTCTTGGATCATATAGATTGTCTACACCTAGCTTTTTTTCACATTTGCCAATACCCTCTTCCGTCAGCGACACAGTTCTACTCTTTTCATCCAAAGTATAATCAATATCACGCCTCAAACCGGGAATTACCCGATCGATACGGATATAAAGATCGGTGGCATCTTCACTCGGACCGGAAATAATCAATGGGGTACGCGCTTCGTCAATTAAAATCGAGTCCACTTCATCGACAATGGCGTAATGATGCTCTCGCTGAACGAAGGCCTTGAGATCAGTCTTCATGTTGTCTTTGAGATAGTCAAATCCAAATTCATTGTTGGTTCCATAGGTGATATCACAGCGATACGCCTTGTAATGACCCATCACATCATAATCGCTTTTAATCACGCCAACAGTTAAATCCAGATATCGGTATATATGACCCATCCACTCAGCATCACGCTCAGCTAAATAATCGTTGACAGTGACAACATGCACACCTTTCCCAACCAGACTATTCAATACCACAGGAAGCGTGGCCACCAGTGTTTTACCTTCCCCTGTTTTCATTTCAGCGATCTTGCCTTGATGTAAAACGACTCCACCAATCAATTGAACATCAAAATGACGCATGTTAAGAGTTCGTCGACTGGCTTCCCTAACTATCGCAAAAACTTCGGGAAGAATATCATCCAGTGATAGGCCACGTGAGATGCTTTCACGAAACTCCCTTATACGTGATTGCATCTGATGTTCATTCAAACTAGATATTTGCTCTTCTAATTCATTGACCTGCCGAATTACGGGATCAATCTTCTTCAACGCACGATCATTGGCGGAAGGAAATAATTTCCAGATACTATCAAATATTGCCATTTAAACCGGTTTCCTCCAAATTGCAATCATACGGCAATTATCCATGATTCACTAATAGAATCAGATAAACCCGGAAAACACCTTTTTCTCGCTATTGAGAGAGATCTTCAGGAATAAAATAGTATGGATTGACCGGTCTGCCTTCGATTCGCACTTCATAATGAAGATGTGAATGAGTTGACCGCCCTGTGGAACCAAGAACCCCGATTTGCTGACCCCTGCTGACACGATCCCCTGTATTGACGTCTTTCCTGTGAAGATGAGCATATAAGGTCGATATGCCATAACCATGGTAAATACTTATGACATTTCCATAAGACGGACTTCTGGACACCAATGCTACAACACCATCTGCAGTTGCATACACAGGAACACGTACACTATGAGCGATATCGATTCCGGTATGCATCTTAATCGAACCCGTAAAAGGATCTTTACGGCGACCAAATGTTGAGGAAATATAACCACCATTGATCGGTCTCAAGGTTGGAAGCGCGGATATAAAACCACTGCGTGTATCCAGAAACCTGGCTAAAAGAATACTTTTATCGAATTCATGGCCGGTTTCAAGTTCCAATTCTTCCATTTCCGACCACATATTTTCCAGAAACTCGCTTTCATAATTCAAATACGTCCGCATCTTGACGTTCTGTTCAGCAACTTCTCGGATAGGACCACCCAATCCACTTTCCATTACCGGATCACCACGCCCCATCTTTTGCTCAATAGTCTGATTCATTCGACGGATAGAAGAAAGATCTGTTCGAATTTTTCCCATTCTCTCAGCAAAAAAACGTAATTGAGCATTGCGTTCATCCAGTTTCTCCTGATACTGCTGACGCTCTCCCGCTAAAGAATGATAACGACATATTCCTCTGCCAAACCAGATAAAACCAGCAAAAAACACAACACATAAAGCAATCGCTGTATATGCTGATAAACGGGAAACTCTGAAACGACGGTAATGTCCTGTCGTTGTCTCCCGAATTGCTATGTCCCATCCCTTACGCATCAATTAAACAATTATCTCCACATTCCAGCCAAATTAAGCAACCAAAACGCGGCTTAACATATATACATAATACCAAGCCTGAGTCTTGTCAAATATCTTTTTAAACTTTTTTTTATAATACTGCATTTTCAATTAATGATTACCACCACTACCTATTGCTGTCACAGTATTTTCACCCGCTAAATAGGCTATTCACCTCGACGAACTCAACAGCTTAAATAGCTCACGGACAAGATGTGTTGACAGCCCGATTGCCAAACCCTAAAGTGCTTCAAGACACTCAAACGGAGGTCCTTATGCGAACAATTAATGCTCATACTAACCTTAAATATCGACTCAGCATTTTATCTCTAATTATAATCACTTTGACTGCCTGCCAAATAAAGCAAGCCCCTAAAACTCAAATCACCCAACAAACACCAAAATCACTCATAACTAGTGATTATCTTTCGCAGATTATTGCGAATGCGCCCGATTCTATCGATGCCGCTGAAGCTCACTACCGACTTGGTCTGATTAAAATAGAAGAACATCAACAGGATAAAGCCCTCGGACATTTCATAGCAGCTACCCAGAACCCTGATCATTTTCCATGGAATATCACCTCAGAAATAGAAATCATGAGTATGAATATCTCTTCAGAGCCAACGGTCTTTGAACTGCTATCAGCGAAAAAAGCTTTATTGGAAGAAAGTGACAACATCCCGGATCATCTTGTTCATCGTGCAAATTTTCATCTTGCCAGATGGTATTTTGCCGACGAAAATTGGGAAGCTGTGATTGATACTCTGGATGTTGTTGTTCCAAATTCACTGAATTCTGCCGAAATTATTACCTATTTCATTATGAATGGCGCCAGTGAATCACGATTAGGCCATTATCAAAATGCTTCAGACTTTTTATTTAAAGCTCTCGATACTGATTATTCAGAGCGTTATCCTGCATTGATCGAGCTGATGGACATTCTGAAACAAACAGGCAAAGAAGTGAAAGCAGTCGAATTAGCTCTGGAACACTCCTCATTATTAACTCAAGGCGCTGTTGCCGAGAAATTTATGGACATCCTGGATTGCTATTCAAATCTTGAAGATTTGAAAACTCTAATCGAACAGCAGAAACCGGGTCCAGGGTTCTTCTTTTTAAGCCTCAAATACATTGATCGTCTCGCAGAATTCGATGATCCTGTTATAACTCTTAATTGTGCTGATGAACTTGCCTATAGCTATCCAGATTATTTGGATTACATCGTACCTCTAAGACATCAGTTGAAAAATGCTATCCAAGTAAACCCAGAAAAAATAGGTCTCCTTCTACCGCTTTCCGGGCAATTGGCATCGATCGGTCACAGTATTTACCGCGGCGCTCAACTTGCCCTGTCAGATTACCAACAAAAAGGCGGACATATTCCATTTTCACTTGTTCTTCAGGATGTCGGTGACACGCCTGAGACGATAGCAGATGCTTTCAAAAAACTGGTTGAGCAAGAAAACGTTGGCGCCATCGTCGGCCCCGTGCGCAGCGCGGTTACGGAAATGCTGTTGCCCTGGTGTTCAGCCTATCGAATACCCTTGATAACCCCAGGAAGTTCTCAGGAAAATATTGTTGAGAAATCCCGTTGGGCTTTTCGCTTATATCCTTCCATTTTATACGAAATGCGGGAACTTGTTCAGTTTTCAGTGCGGGAGCTTGGTTTATATCGTTTTGGTTGCATTTATCCGGATACTGACTATGGCCAAGAGGCCTGCCGTATTATTGAAGAGATTATTGAGTCTGAACAAGCGGTAATGGTATTCAAACGCCAGTATCCACGTGATTTGGCAACGATTGGTGCACGCATAGGATTACTATCAGACAGCTCAACAGACATCATTGTCATACCTGATGTAGCCGAGCGTGCCGCCGTTGTTGCGGGACATATTCGCTATAAAGAAGCCCTGACGCCAACAATCGTAGGAACCAGCGCTTGGGAAAGACCAGAATTATTGGATATTGCCGGCCAACATCTTGAAGGTAGTTACTTCGTTAGTTCATATCCTGAATCTATTGGCAGCAGAAAAGACATTTCAAACAGATATTATGCCAGGTTTGGAGAGCAAGCCAATGCGTTTGCATTACGTGGTTACGAAGCAGTTTTTTTGATTATGTCAGCTGTTGAAAAAGGGGTCAAATATCGATCTGAATTGCGAGCCCATTTCACGTCCGAAAAGGGGTTCATCGGTCTCGATGGACCCTCCCGTTTTTCACAGTCAGGCGAATACGAACCTCCTGTCACTGTTTTCAAAATCCATAATTCAGAGTATACCCCTTGGCGCCTAATCCCTATCCGTTTGAACCAGAGTTCTCAAACTGAAGAAAATAGCTCTCAAAATCACACTATAGGGAGTCCCAATCCAGGTCAGTAACAGTACTTATATGCCCGCCTCCTATGCTGGGACTGCATTGATCACAGTAATCCAGAGGCGTTGTGCCTATCTGATACGCTTCTCTTACCACTCGCTTGCAATCAGTCGAGGCTAGTTTTCCTGACTGACGGCATATCGTCGCAAACGTTATACCTTCTGGGACAGGAAAGTGATCAGGTTCATAGTCTTTCACCACTTGCTTCATGTAATCTTTCCAGATAGGAAGTGCAGCTGAAGCTCCGGTCGCCTGCGGAAAAATCGGCTCAGACAAATCGACTCCAACCCAAACGCCTGTCAAAACATAGGGCGAAAACCCTATGAACCAAGCATCATAATAATTGTTGGTCGTCCCAGTTTTTCCGGCAAGAGGATACCCTATCTCATGCGCGGAAAACCCAGTGCCTTCACTGATAACTGCCGACAAAAGATTGGTTGTTAAAAACGCGGTTTCGGGCCGAAGCGCAGGATATAAAGCCGGATAGAATTCTTTAATGATTTTTCTATCCTTATCAACGATTCGTTTGATCTTCAGCGGTTCAGATCGCATACCTAAATTAGCAAGAGCTCCATAAGCTTGTGTCAATTCCATCAAGGTGACTTCTGAAGATCCCAGCGCTAACGAATCTGAAGCGTAAAGTGGAGTTGATATCCCCAGTTTTCTAGCCATTTGAACAACCGCTGAAGCTCCTAATTCACGTAACAAATGTATTGATATAATATTTCTGCTTTTTGCCAAGCCTTCACGAAGTGTAGTAGCTCCATAGAATTCTTCACCATAATTTTTAGGTTTCCAGAACTCTATATCCGCAAGCTCATCGTATTCAGGACGCCCGAATTGTCCCCTACCTTCCTTCTGAGACTCTTGAATCGAACCTCTACGAATATCCCAAGTTTTTTCGACAACAATGGGTGTATCATAAATCACATCGGACGCTGTATATCCTCTGTCAAGAGCTTCCGCATAAAGAATAGGCTTGAAGGCTGAGCCCGGCTGCCTTTTAGATTGCGTAACACGATCGTATTGGCTTCTCCAGAAACTATATCCGCCAACCCATGCAAGCGCTTCACCAGTTTGCACATCCATGCAAATCAATGCTGCGTCTGCTTCCGGTTCTTGAACAATCCAACCTGATTCTATTTTCGTATGCGATGCATCCGCATATTGCGTCACAACAAAATATACTTTGTCACCTGGTTGAAGTTCTTTCAAATCTTTATTCTTTATCCAAATATCTTTAAATGATAACGTTACAGGCAATGATCCACATTCAAGGGTGAGCGTGTCTGCGCCAACTTCGGTAATGACTGATAAAGCTTTTTCCCCGGGGGCTGGAGGGGATACTGCCGGTTGCCCCTCTACCGGACCTTTCCAGTTCCTTCGTCTTTTTTCTATTTCAAAAAGCCTGTCCCTGACAGCTGCCTCCGCAATACGCTGGTAGTTATAGTCTAAACTTGTTTGTATATCCCAGCCGGATCGATACAGCGCATCATATCCAAATTCTTCTTCCAGTTCGCGCCGGAGAATCTCAACAAAATAATGAGCCCGATATAACTTTCCTGACGACACATTTAAGCCTAGATCCATTTGTCTGGTTAGCTCGTACGCATCCTGTGAAATAAATTTCATTTCAAACATACTTTGCAATACGACATTTCGCCTTTCACGTGCGAGCTCAGGGTTTTTTAACGGTGAAAAACGGGAAGGGGCTTTTGGAAGGCCGGCAAGTAGCGCTGCTTCGTTTAGGTCAAGATCACTGGAGGATTTACTAAAGTATACTTGCGAAGCTGCTTCGATTCCATAAGCTCCACTACCAAAATATACCTGGTTTAAATAGAGCTCCAGAATTCTCTCTTTAGTCAGCTCCTCTTCAAGCCTAAAAGCTAAGATAGCCTCTTTTATTTTTCGCTCAAATTTGCGGTCATCGGTTAAAAAAAGTGTTTTTGACAACTGTTGAGTTATTGTGCTGCCACCCTGAACAACATTACCTGCTTTAAAATTTGTCCATGCTGCTCGTAAAATACCCAGACTGTCAACTCCACCATGACCATAGAAGTTACGATCTTCCGTCGCTATTATCGCATCGATTACAGTTGAGGATATTTCCGATAGCGAAACAGGTATTCGATTTTCCTGTGAAAACTCGGCTAATAGAATACCATGCTTGTCATAGACGTGTGCTACTGTTGCCGGACGATAGTGGATCGCCGCATCCAGCTCGGGCAACTGCGATGAATAAAACATGTATATCGCCAATAATGCTCCTATTGGAAATCCGGTTAAAACAGCAAAGAGAATACTCAAAATTATTTTTAAAAATTTCATGTTATTTTATCCGGCGTTCATTATAAAAGGGTAGCCAATCCTCAAAACAAATTTTAAGCGCCGTCAACCCGGCTATTGCAGCCACTGGTGAGGTCAGGGTTGATGAGCCCAAGCTCATAAAAGTCACTCCTCTCTTTTCCAGGACAGAAATATCCAACGGACTCCATCCTCCTTCAGGGCCGACAATCCAGGCAAAACCGTCCGACGGCGCCTGCAGTGGTGGCTGAGCCTTCTCCATCATTCCTAAATCAGGTTCCCAGCCAACAAACGCTGGAACAGAATCCTGCAGATCGTCAAAAAATTCCTCTAACTTCATAGGCCCCGCGATTTTAGGAAGCCATAATTGGCCACTTTGTTTGCAGGCTCCGACCATAATTTTATACCGACGCTCCATAAATTTATTTTTATTCCCGGATTGCCTATATCCCGTATATTGAGAAATTAAGACATAAATTTCCGCGACTCCGATTTCTACTGCACTTCGAATAATCAGGGCATCTGTATCCCGATTTTCAGTTGCAACAAAACCAAGAATACAAGTTTTTGTCAGCTTATCAAGATAGCGTGCCGATAAGACATTGACGGAGGCATTTTGTCCACTTTTAAACTCCAAAAGGCCCTCAATTTCCAATCCTTTTCCATTCAATACCCGAACGTGTTCACCATTTCTCAAACGGAGTACATTTTTGGCATGGTGCGATTCCGTCGAATCCAGTTTAATCACTGTATCTCCCGGAACCATCCCAGAATTAAAAAACCGATAAATTTTATTTGGTCTTTTGTGCAAACAGAGCTCTCCATTCACCCTGTTCAAAAACACGCATTGCTGGTGAAAATTTCGATTCGATCAGGTATTTTTTCATCTCACTAAGAGATTCCGATGTAAAACCCGACAGAATCGCAACCCCATTTTCTCTGACCAAGCGATCGGGCAGGCCAGGTTGATGTTCAAAAAATTCCGCATGAACATTGCCGATAAAACAATCGAAAACTCCAGTAAATGTTTCGATTTTTCCTGAGATTATCCGACAAACAGGCGCAACACCGTTTAATGCAGCATTTTCAGCGGCTTCATAGGCTGCTTCGTCCTCATGGTCTATACCGGTTACCGAACGAGCGCCCAATTTAGCAGCAGCAATACACAATATACCTGAACCGCACCCGGCATCCAGGACATCTAACTCTGAAAAATCAAGCTCTTCCATGCATTTAAGACACAGTGCAGTCGATTCGTGATACCCTGTGCCAAATGCCTGACCCGGGCGAATGCGTATGGGTATCCTCCCCTCAGCTTCAACGGTTTCCCACGATGGTAAAACCATGAATCGATTTCCCACCGGTATCGGTTTGAAAAATCTGTGCCAAGCACTTCTCCAACCTGGGTCTTGAACAACACCCGAAACCAATTGGATGGTATCCGTATATATTTTTGCATATTTCAAGATTTGTTTTTCCGCTTTCTGACAAAAACTAATATCTTGAAAATAGACACGGTGCCAACCGATATCCGGGCAATCTTCTTGGTTTCCACAAGAGTTTGATTCCCAACAAATATTCAAATAAATTTCAGGATCAATTATTCCAGGCTTTAAATCCAGATAGTACCACGCACGCTTAAATTGGTTATGATTTGATTGCAAATAACCACCCGACAAAAATGGATTTATGGAGCAATTCCATCTATCTCTTCACCTGTTTCTTCCCCTTCAGTTTCCTGATACACAATCTGTGATAATTTTGTCGAGGCTTCTCGAAGAATGCGCACTGAATCGATTATTTTGTCGACCTCACGGAATTCAAGGGCTTTTTTAGTAGTCATCAAAGCATCTTTGATGGTTTCAAGCTGCGCATCGGCAATTCTGTCACCATATCGAGCCAGGCTTCGCTCAGTAGTATAAATCAATGTTTCTGCAGAATTTCTTGCCTGAACGATTTCTCTGCGCTTTTTATCTTCAGCTTCATGCATTTGGGCATCACCGATAATTTCTTCGATTTCCCTATCTGTCAAGCCGGAAGAGGCTGCAATAACAACAGCTTGTTCCTGCTTCGTAGCTAGATCCCTGGCATGAACACCTAAAATTCCATTGGCATCAACACTGAAAGTGACCTCAATTTGCGGCACCCCGCGTGGCGAGGCAGGAATTCCTTGAAGTTCAAACCTTGCAAGGCTTTTATTATGAGCAGACAATTCACGTTCACCTTGCAGCACGTGTATTGAAACGGTTGTCTGGTTATCTTCCGTTGTTGAAAACATACGGGTGTTTTTTGTCGGAATCGTGGTATTTCTGTCGATAATTCGAGTAAACACGCCACCAACAGTTTCTATACCCAATGAAATGGGAATAACGTCCAGCAACAAGATATCTTTCACTTCCCCAGTCAACACTCCCCCTTGAATAGCCGCGCCAATAGCGACAACTTCATCGGGGTTGATACCGGAATGGGGAGTTCTTCCGAAATATTTTTCTGCTTTCTGCCTGATCAACGGCATACGGGTTTGACCCCCAACCAATAGCACATTATCGATTTGATTTTTATTCAGTTCCGCATCTTCCAGAGCCTGTGTGACCCAAGGATCGAATGTCTCTTCAACCAAATCAATTACCAGTTCTTCCAATTTTTCTCTGGTCAATGTGTAATTAAGATGCTTAGGACCTTCTTCATCAGCCGTTATAAACGGCAAGTTGACGTCTGATGAATCGACTGCTGTCAATTCGCATTTAACTTTTTCCGCTGCTTCTTTCAGGCGTTGTAAAGCCATACGATCTTCACGCAAATCGATATTTTCTGCTTTGAGAAACTCTTCTGCCAGAAAGTCCATAATGCGTCTATCAAAATCATCGCCACCAAGAAATGTGTTTCCTCTTGTGGACATAACTTCAAAAATTCCGTCACCTAGCTCCAAAATAGAAATATCGAACGTTCCACCTCCTAAGTCGTATACGGCAATTTTTTGGTTCTTTTTGTCGTCAAGTCCATAGGCCAGGGCAGCAGCTGTAGGTTCCGGGATCAAGCGAAGCACTTCGACTTGAGAAATTCGGCCTGCATTTCGTGTCGCTGATTTTTGATTATCATCAAAATAAGCCGGAACTGTGATTACCGCTTCTGTAATGGATTCTCCAAGATACTCTTCCGCCGTCTGCTTCATTCGGGTAAGGATCATGGCAGCAATTTCTTCAGCTGAGTATTCTGCTCCCCTTATTTTTACCCGACAATCACCGTTAGGCGCTTCAACAATTTTAAACGGCGCAACCGAGGCAAATTTTTCTGCTTCAGGCGAGTTGAACTTACGACCTATCAAGCGTTTAACGGAAAAAACAGTGTTTTCTGGGTTTGTAATCGCCTGTCGCTTGGCTATTTGACCAACTAATCTCTCTTCATCATCCGTAATTGCTACAATAGAGGGTGTCGTTCGACTACCTTCAGAATTCGGAATGACGATAGGCTCCGAACCTTCCATAACAGATACACATGAGTTTGTGGTTCCAAAGTCTACTCCTATTACTCGTCTCATCCTTTTAAGCCTCCTTGTCGAGGAATGTGCTTCATTTTTCCGACTTTTTCATGCGTAAACAACACGAAAACAGCCACTCTTATCCACCGTGTCACCGATGAAACAACAAGTTGATGGTTATTTTATCCAAATTAAACAAATATTACCACCTTAATTTAATTCTCCGCGGCATCCGGAACATTTTGATCACCATTGACCAATGATTCGTCTTCAGTTTCAGGCGCCACTTCTTCTTTATCAGTGTCTTTTGACTCGATATCAGGGGCATCCTGAACAGTTGGATCACCTTCTGATAACGATTCATTATCGGTTGCAGGTTCGACCTTTTTGTTGTTTGTGTCTTCCAAATCCAAAACAGGCGTAACTTGATCATTTTTTGCCCTATAGCTGACACTTACTTTTGAAGGTCTTAAAACTTTATCACCCCAAAAATACCCTGTCTGGAGCTCTTCAATAATGATATTCGAAGGGCCGTCATCCACCGGCACCCGGTTGACAGCTTCATGATTATAAGGATCAAAAGGTTCGCCAATTGCAGGAATCGTCCTGACATCGAGATTTTGAATAAAATTATCCATTTGCCGATAGATTAATTTTACACCTTCAACAAATGATTCAGACCCCGTGTCATAACTCATCGACCGACGAAAATCATCGATCACGGGAAGAAACTGTCTGATAATCTTGCCTTTTTCTATTTCGATAAAATCAGCCAGCTTTTTCTTGGATTGCTTCTGATAATTCAGATACGACGCAACAGTCTCCTGCCATTTACGTTTGTGTTCTTCCGATTCTTCTGCTTTTTCAGCCAGGCCTTTCTCCAAATCAGCAGAACGATCACGAAGCTTATGAACCAATTTATTCGCTTCCTGAATAACGTGTGCTTGACTCTCCAATTTTTTCTTAGCTTGGGTTTGAACCCGTTTTAACGTTGCCTCGAGTTCGGTTATCCGCTCTTGCATCGGTGCTAAAACTGAAGACATATCAGTATATTGCTCTTCCTCAGTTTTCTCATTTGTCATCCCATCCTCTTCGACGTGTTCATAGTCAATACCACGTCCAGAATGTTCTGGATAATTCTCCAGTGATGCCAAGGCCGACGCGATATAGTCATCACCCAGTTCCAACTCATCTTCACGGATGTCAAACTCCCCGGAATGATCATCCTCGAGTATGATTAAATCATCATTTTCCTCTAAGGTGTTATCAAATTCAGCGTCATTTCGCTTTTTTTCTTCAGGATCAGCCACGATGTTTGTCTCCCGTTTTATCCGTGATGTTCAAATCAGGGTCAATCCAATTTTGTAACAGTAACCCCAAGACAGTAGCCATATACGATACCAAAGAAACAACTTCTTTATAATGCATGCGCTTCGGCCCTATAACGCCCAGCCCGCCCGCAACATTTTCATTCACAGTATATTTTGCAGCAACCACGCTCATATCACTGATTTCAGGAATATCTGTTTCTGTGCCGATTGCAACGGAAACACCATCTTCTTCCATGCATCTGTCCAACAGACGAATCATAGCGGTACGTTCAGTAAATGTTCTGAACAGTTCACGCAATTTAGACAAATCCTTGAATTCCGGTAAATCCAGGATATTGAACGTACCCTCAATATAAACCTTATCAGCTTTTTCAAGCAGATTTCTGTTAATGGCCATCTCCCCCAACCGAACAGCGGAATCAAGCAACAGATCATATTTTCGCCTGTCTTCTTCCCAAATAGATGCAATATCTTTTCGTATCTCCACTAGACTTTTATCGGCAAACCGTTCGTTGAGCAGCCTCGTTATTTTATCGAGGAAATCTTGATCATAATCCTGTTCAGTAACCAGATATTTGTTTTGGATCAATCCGTTTTCGGCAACAAAAACAGCCAGCACACGATACTCTTTGACACGGATAAACTGTATTCGTCTATAAATCAGATTTGTAAATCTTGGCGCAATAACCAACCCTGTATAATTGGTTAAACGACTGAGAAGTTGTGATGCCTGCAGCATAACCCGTTCAATTTCGTTTCGTTCATCAAGACTTTTTTGAATTTTGCGTTGAGATTCCTGATTCAATAGAGTAGCCGGCTCATCGATTGAAATAAAATTATCGACATAAAACCGATATCCGGCATCTGTCGGGATTCGACCGGCGCTTATATGAGGTTGTTCAAGAAGACCGTGATCTTCCAAATCTGCCATAATATTCCGAATAGTTGCAGCGCTAAGACCAAATTCCTTGGCAATTTTTCTTGAGCCAACCGGCTCAGCAACTCGGATATACTCTTCCATGATAACGCGAAATACGTTCAAATCACGTTCAGACAGTCCTGAGCGACCTTCTATATTCTCTGCATTTATTACCATGGCGCCTCGTTCATTCAATCTCTCCTCTTCCCTTCAATACCATACGTCAATCAAACGGTTTTTGGCAAATGTCATTGTTGCTTCCTATTCCTCTTGATTTTTTTAGCCATCGGCTGTTATATATTTGGTTATGAAAGCTATTATCCGACAATATAAGCTCCTGATAATAACCAGCCTTCTGGTCTTTTCAGGATGTAACCAAATACCATCCTCGGAAACATCACAATCGACAGGTCTAACTATTTTAGGTTTAGATGGCGCCACCTGGAGTATTATCGATTTTTTAGTTGACAGGAATGAATTGCCAGGTTTCAAACGATTGAAAGAAGAGGGTTCATGGGGATTTCTTGAAACGTATACTCCCACCGAATCCATTTCACTTTGGACAACAGTCGCCACTGGTGTATCGCCGTCGCGGCATGGTATTCATACTTTTACAAGGCGGATACCCGGAACCGATCAATATGTGCCTTCTCCAGGCACAGACCGACAAGTCCCCGCTCTCTGGAACATGGTTTCAGATAAAGGCAAAACAGTTGTATCTGTCAAATGGTTTGCTTCTTGGCCGGCTGAACAAGTCAATGGAGCCATGTTGTCACCACGACTTGAAGCAGAAGACGCAGAACCAAGAACATATCCTGCGGATTTATTCAATGAAATCGATTCTTTCCGTTATCAAAGCACAATGGATGCTTTTCCACAGCCTCCACGTTCGAAACAGAATGCGCAGGCGATCTTTCAATCCCCAGCCCATGAATCTGACCGAAATGCGCCTCCTATGCTGATTGGCCAAAGCCAAGTGAACGCTAAAATGTTCGATGACACATCAGTCTGGCTTGCCGGTAAATATGTTTATCAGAAATACTCCCCCGATCTATTCATGCTGTATTTGAAAAGCACTGATAGAGTTCAGCATTTTCTATGGGGTTCACAGCAAAATAATAGCGCCGATCCAGCTATACAAGCAGAAGCAGAAGCTATTTATGCTTGGTACCGCTTTTATGACGACATCATTTTAGAATTACTCGAAGACCGAACCCGTACCTTGATGGTTGTTTCAGATCATGGATTCCATTCGCTTAATAGTGTTGACGACCCCTACTTCATCTGGGATATCGACTTCGACTCGATCTTGGAGTTTTCAGGTTTTCTTGTACAAAACAACCAGAAAACTATCTGGCCGCAGACATCTGCATACACCTATCGCACCATGCCGTATGATAAGGCGGTCTTATTTCGGTTGAACCTGGTTGGACGTGAGCCGGACGGAGTTGTCAAGCAGGAAACAGCCTCATCACAGCTTGGAGACTTAGCTGTAACTTTGGAACAATTAAAGACAATGGATGGTATAAATCTATTCAATGATATCCAGATTTTCGATGAGGATGCCACCTTGTTTTGCAAATTAACCGATACGATATCATTGGATGATGTTATCTGTCTGGACAATCGTTTGTTAAAGCTCCGCAATATAATTATCCAAAAAGGACTTCCCCGTGGATTGCACACCCATGCGCCGCCTGGAATTTTTGTTGCTCATGGTCCCGGAATTGAAAGAGGGCGAACAATAACAGGTGCAAAACTGTTCGATATAACTCCAACAGCATTGCGTATCTTGGGGCTTCCGGTGGCTCGAGATTTTGAAGGGCACGTGATCGAAAATATTTTCAGCCCAGGCTGGAAAGAGATCGAATACATACCGACTTATGGCAGTAGGCAAACCACTGATGAGTTGACCGTAACGGATGGTGACAATCGTATGCTCGACGAACTTCGTACTCTGGGCTATATCCAGTAACAGACAAAATCATTATTTCATTTGATGGAGGCAACGACGACCTACCGCAAAATAGTCTCAAAGCCAGCGATCCTCGGTCAGCGCAACTCGTGAACCCGATTGAACAACTCGATCATTTTTACCAGCGTCCGGCTATCGTGCATCAGGAAATCGGTCATTTGCCGGTTTGAGATCGTCCGACATCTTCAATTCAACCTGCTTCTACGGCCAACTCTTTAGCGCACGGCCTGCTGCATCCAGGCCCGGATATCTGGCTTCTGCCACCGGTTTGAGGCGTTACCTCGATCTGCGTGCTGATCCGCTCCTTCAAGGCGGTTACGTGTGAAATAACACCAATCAATTTGCCCTCCTGTTGTAGCCCCGCAAGGGTGTCCAGGGCGGTATCGAGGGCATCTTCATCGAGAGCGCCGAAACCCTCATCGAGGAAGAGCGAGTCAATCCTGACGTTTTTGCTGGCCATATGGGACAACCCCAAAGCCAGGGACAGGCTGACGATAAAGCTCTCGCCACCGGAAAGGTTTTTGGTGGAGCGGATTTCTCCTGCCTGATAGTTGTCAACCACGTTCAGCTCGAGGGGCTGCGCATTGTCCCTGGTCAGTAGGTAGCGGTCACTCATCTTCTGCAGTTGCCGATTGGCGTGGCCAATCATGATATCAAAGGTCAGTCCCTGGGCAAAATTGCGGTACTTCTTACCGTCGGCGGAGCCGATCAATGCATGCAGGTTCTCCCACCTGCCACACTCCTTTTTCTGTGCCTCTATAAGCGCCTGTTTCTCCTTGATACGCTCTTTTGCATCTATATTCTCACTTAGCTTGTACTCGAGACCGGCAATGATGTCACGGAGCTCTTTCAGAGCCTCCTCATGCTTCTTGAATTGTGGTTCAAGCTCTTCCAGCGACTTGTCAGTGATCTTGTGGGCCATTTCCCTGGCCAGGCGCTCATCACGATCCTTCCGGAGCGTCTCCAAATCTGCCTGGCGATCATCCAGCTTCCTGGCCTTGGCAGTCAATACAGTCCGGTTTTCAGCAGGCAGGATAGCTGTCAGGAACTCTTCTTCATTTGAGAAACCAGCGGGTGCAAGAGCTGCAGCGAAATCTTTTTCCAGCTCAGTCAGTTCGGGTTCTCGTTGGTCGATACGTTCCGTCAGAGATTCGACGCGCTCATTAGCAGTATTCAATTTTCGTTGGAGTTCATTGTGCTGTTCTCTGGCCCGTTTTTCGGCATCTTCGGCATCCAAAATCGCCTTGTTTAAACGGTCCTCCTCATCGTTGGGATTCTTGTCGCCGTACAGTGCAGTACGCTCTTCAATTCCAGTGGCGAGTTCCTTTTTCAAGGTCGCCAGGCGTTGCAGCTTTTCGGTCAGGGTGTTGCTTTGAGTTTTGATAACCGCATCCAGCCGCTTCATTTCGCTCTCTATGGCGGTAATCTGTTTTTCGATCTCTGTTTTGTTCTCGACCCGGGCCTGCCAGGCTTCCAGCCGCTTCTTAAGTGATTCGATCAGTGATGAAATGTCCGTTTCAGGGATGTCCGAAATACCAAGCGGCTGGAGTTTTTCGGTAACGGTCTGCCTTAGTTCGGCAAAATCAGCACGCAGCTTCTCTAGGTCACCCTTAACCTCGTCCAGATCTTTCTTGGCAGTGTTCTTGTCTTTCGCCGCTAATAACTCCTGCTTTTCAGCCTCCTTGAGTTCTTCGCGGGCCTGATTTTTAGCTTCTTCGAGTATCTTGATGGCGTCTTCCAGCTCCTCAGCTTTACTGATTAGACTGTCCAGGGAGTCAATCTTCTGTTGGGTTTCATCGGGAACAGGGACATTCCCCTCCGCATACGGGTGCTCGGTTGCGCCGCAGAGTGGACAGGGCTTGCCGTCTTCAAGTTGAGCCCGATGCTCTTCAAGCTCCGCAATCTTCGTCAGGAAGGCCTTTTCATGCAGCAGGGTATCTTTCTCGGTGCGGTATTCCCGCAACAAGCGGTCCCCCAGCAGTATGCTCAAACTATCCTTGCCCTGCTGAAGCTGTTTTGAGGAATCTTCCAGTTCCTGCTTTCGTTTGCCGACTTGCTTCTGCGACTTAGCTAGTGATTCTGTTGCCGCTGCCAGTTCCTTATTGGACTTTTTTTGAGCCTTCTCTTTATGAACGATCTCATTTTGTTTGGAGAGCAGGCCACTCAGCTCTATCTCAACACCCGTCAGGCCACTGATCAGCCATTCATCCTGAGCATGCTCCTTGAGGTATTTGATCACAAGAGCAAGCATATCCTGGGCCTTGGAATGTTTTTTCTGTTCTTCTATCCGGGCTTTTTTGTCTGTGTCAATTCTGGTCGCGTCCTTTTTGCACTCATGATTCCCTGCCACAACAGCTTTTTTCTGATCGTCAATCCTCTGATCAAGGGAGCGCGCCTTTTGCAATGTGGGCATGGCTGTGCTCAGCTCTTCTTTTGCCCGGAGGGCATGTTGCTCGGCAGCTTTAAATAGTTCGGTGTGATTCTCAACAGCGGATTTAATTACGGGAAGAGCCTCTGCAGCGGTTTTCAACGCGGCTCTATCCTCCATCTGCTGCTTGCGGATGGCAGCAAGCGTTGCGTATGCGCCGTCCAATGAGGCGGCATTCAAAGCCCGGTTGAGCTTTTCACGATCCGGCTTGAATATTTCGATATCATTTTGCAGCTTATCCGCCTCGCCAGCCAGTTCACTGATTTCCTTCTTCAGCCTATCGATGGTTCTGAGCCAGTCAATAGCTTTCCCGGTCTCAGTGGATTTAGCCTCAATGTCTGTCTTTTCCTTCTGCTTTGTCTCGAGCGTCTGTCCAATCTCTTGTTCCTGCTCCGGCTCAAGAATCACGATGCCTGCCGTTTCCGCCTGGAGCAGTTTCAGCTTTTCCTGCTCCTCGCGCCGGCGCTCATGGACGCGAATGGAGATGTCGCTGTAGATTTTTGTGCCTGTGATCTGCTCCAGGATCGGAGCCCGATCATCCGGCGCCGCCTGAAGGAACGCGGCAAAGCCGCCCTGGGCCAACAACATGGATCGGGTGAAACGATCAAAGTCCATACCGGTAGCTGATTCGATCCGGTTGGCAACCCCACTGATCTTGGATTCTAAAATTTCGCCGGAATCGGCATTTGCAATTTCGTGCTTCGGGGCCTGGAGTTCGCCATCCGGTTTCTTGCGTGCCCGGTGTTGGCTCCAGTGACAGCGGTAACGGCCGGATTGGGTTTCGAAGGTCACCTCGGCAAAGCATTCACCGGTCTGGCGCGACATGATTTCATTGCCGCTCTTGGTGACTTTATTTAGGCGAGGCGTCCGCCCGTAAAGGGCAAGGCAGATGGCATCGAGGATTGTAGTCTTCCCCGAGCCGGTAGGTCCGGTTATGGCAAAGATGCCGGCAGCGACAAAGGCCGGGTATGTCAGATCTATTTGCCATTCGCCGACCAGCGAGTTCAGATTTTTAAATCGTATCTGTAGTATTTTCATCGACAACCTCTCTATTCAGCCTGGACATCCTCTTGGTGGGCAGAGACACGTGTTTCCCAGTATGTTTGAAGCAGCTCCGGCCACTGTTCCTCCGGCACATTATGGGCAACAAGGCAGCGTTCAAAGACCTCATTCACATCAAGAACATCGAGTGTTTCCTCTTCATGGATTTGTCCCAGCACGCGGTCGATGATGCGATTATTCCTGATGCGGAGGATTTCGATTTGAGAATCGGCAACAGCCTCCTCCAGGCGTTCACGCAGGTCGCCGATGACCTCAGCGCCATCGTAGATGACTTCGAGCCAGCGGCGTGACTCCATTGCTGACAACTCGGCAACGCGGTTTGCGATAGTCTCCCACTCCCCTTTGATGCGCTCAAGTTGCTGGAAAACGGGCACATCGACCAACTCTACAGATGCAGAAGAGCCTTCAAGCTCAACCAGGCAAACGCTCTTTTGCTGTTTTGCCTCTCCAAACCCCATAGGCAGAGGCGATCCGCTGTAACGAAAAGTTTCGGAGTCGTTCACCTTTTGCGGGACATGGAGGTGCCCCAGCGCGAGATAGTTAAAGCAGGCCGGAAAAATCCCGGCCGGTACGTGAGCCAGGGAGCCGAGATAAAGTTCGCGCACGCTATCATCACCATCAGCGACTTGCCCTCCTACGGTGAAGAGATGGCCCATGCCTATAATGGGAATATCACTGTTCAACTCCGCCCGTATCTGCTCAGCCAGAGCTCCGACAGCGGCATAATGCTTACCAATGCCTTCAACCAGTTTGCGCCCCTTGTCCTCAACACTCTCACCGGCCTCCACCGTGCGGATATCCCGGTCACGAAGGTAGGGGACGGCGCAGACAATTAATTCCGGGACGTCCCGCTCATTACGGAGCAGCAGCGCTTCGTCCTCCGGGGATGCGGCGCTACTCCCGACCACGTGGATATCAAGGGCCTTGAGCAGCTCTTTCGGAGCATTGAGAAAAGAAGGGGAGTCGTGGTTGCCACCGATGATAACAACATGGCGGCAGCACGAGGCCGCCACCCGTCGGAGAAAGCGATAATAGAGTTCTTGGGCACGATTGCTTGGAGCGCTGGTATCAAAGACATCACCTGCCACCAGCAAGGCATCGATTTCATTCTGCTGAATCGTCTCAGCCAGCCAGGTCAGAAAAGCCTCGAACTCTTCATAGCGTTTTCTGCCATAAAGGCTGCGGCCGAGATGCCAGTCGGATGTGTGGAGAACTCTCATAATACTGCCCAGCCACCGCAGAGGCGGGACGTTTCATGTATTCTTTGCGTCAATCTTTTAATCAAGTCCACTGTGCCGATTTGTATTTTATATTCTGGAAACTCGATCTTGTCGTTGCTCATAAAATCGCTCCTTGTTTTTCGTCACCTCAGTGATGGCAGCCTTCACAGACATAACACTTCTACTCCTTGACCCTTGTGTTTGCGCCATCATCGTCAGTCCCGGCGAACTGTTAAGAAATTCTTAACAGTTGCCTGGGGCGTTAACTCTCCCTCCTCAAAAATGTTGCGGATGTGCATGCTGATATTCGGAACAGTGGTTTGGAACAACTCCGCTATCAATTGTTGCGTTAGCCAGACGGTCTCATCCTGCAAGCGCACTTCCAGTTTAATATGCCCGTCATCGGACTGATAGACGATGATTTCACCCTTGTTCTCACAGTTCATACCCTATTGCCTCCATCCATGATCGTCTTTGTTGCAGCGGCGGTTTTAGAGGTCGCTTTACTCTGTTCCGCCGCGCCGCCGGCCTTGACCCACCCGTCCACTTCATCTTTCTTGAATTTCCACAGACGTCCCATCCGATGAGCGGGCATCGCATGCTTGTCGTCCAGTGGATAGCCGCCATAGTCACAAGCCACGCCGGCTACACAAGTTCCAGCCAGAGATGCAACTGCCTCTATGATACCATTGCCGAGCAGGAGAGCAAGATGTTCGCTCTGAAAAACAGCAGCCAACCAGGGCTCAATTAGCTTTCTTTGGGGCTCGATGTTTTCGCTTTTATCCGAGTTCTGGTCATCAAATATTTCCTTGTTCCCGATGCGATAAAAGTGAGTTCCCCCTGTGTTTTTGCTCATTTCACCATCCCTTTCAGCGGGCAAAGAGCTTGTCGATATACCTGTCACGATCATCGGTCATGAACAGCACGTGCATCTCTTCCAGCTCTTCCTGGGTGTTGCCTCATTTCAGTTGCGGGTATCGCGTCCAGGAAAGGATGAAACTGTTGAGAATTACGGCTGGGTCTTTCAACCGTTGCTCGACATCCTTAATCCGTTTGTGGAACAGAATCTTCTCGCTGGCGGGGCCTTCGTGCAAAAGACCGTGCGGCTCGATGAAGGTGACGTACTGTTTCCCGCCGATCAGTATCCACAGAATGAAAGCGGGGTGCAAGTTTCTCGGCTCGAAGAATCCCACACCTTTGCCCCGGCTCATGTTCCTGAGCAGGAAGAGTTCCATCCCATCCTTTTCCAGAGCAGCCTTATGGCCGTCGCACCAGGTTTTCAGATCGGTGACAAACTGATATTCGCTCTCGCCCAGGGCAACAGGCAGGATGACCCGGGAGAGTTCTTTATCCTTCCCATGCTTTGCGACGTAGTGCCGATATTGCAGCAGGTTGATGTGCATCAGCAACGTCTTGCCGCTGCCGGTGGCGTTCTGCATGCAGAGCTTGTGCAGGTCATCCTCGTTGTAAGGCGGCACATCGGCGTAATCGTCCCAGTGGCGGTTGAAACGCTCAACGAATGCATTGAGATCGGTAAGCATCCCTTCACGATTGCCAAAAAAGCGGTCTAGATAACGGTTTGGCTCACCGGCGGAGCGGAGCGACGTCCGGTGGAGCCAGTGTTAGCCTGCTGGTTATAATCACCACACTTTCTTGACCATACTATAGAATTTCTTGTACATTCCTGAAACCCAGCGCTTTCATAGAAATGCCGAAGAGCCTCTCCTGATTGAAGGAGAATGAAGTTCACGCCCATTCTACTGCCTTCGGCTCGTATTGCCTGTAATAACAATTTGCCAATTCCTTGACAGCGATATTCCTCACCAATTTCCACTTCGAACAAGCGGGCATAGCCTCCGAGGTTGGCGCAATATACCCAGCCTACCAAGTCGTTTCCTCTCAACAGCCAATATGGTTTGAAAATACTTGAGAAATGTAGTTGCAGAGGCTTCAGCTCTTGGAACCACTCTTCTTCGAAGTAGCCACGAGATTGAACGATGCGGCAAAACCACTCAATGTACTCATCTTGAGATGGTGTTTCCAGCCTGTACTCTGATGATGAGTGAGCTTCCAGCGGTGGGGCGGAGAAGAAGATGGCAGTTGATAACCTATATCCTTTCTTGAGCAGATAATCGCGCCACAAGTCCTCTTTCAACACAGGAGGATAAATATCAAATCGGCTTGGTCTCTCTAATGCTCTCTCTCGATGAATATGTTCTACTTGACCAATGACATCTTCAAGGGATTGAAAGTCGGCTATTTTCACGCCTATGGCGCGGTTGAAGTCACCGCTCCAAGGAACAAAGGGATTGTACATATGGATGAACCGAGGATATTCGTTTGGCTGGCTCTTAAGCGCCTTAGAATACTCGACCTCTGAAGAAAGAGCTAATTGGTCCCAATTTATCGATTCCATGTCATCTCATTTCCCGATTACTGAAACAAGGTCAAAACTAGCGGGCTAACATTTGAGTTAAGGCTGCGGCTGTAAGCCGTCAGCCTTGAACGAATTGTTAGCCAAATACGCCACCGAGTGCTGCCAAGACCAACTTAGCAATGCCAGTAGCCAACGCGCCCAGAAAAGCATAGAAAAACTTACGTTTCCAAGAGTTGGCCTGCTCAAATGACTCTCTAAGCTTTCCAATCTCTTCCGTCTGTTTTGAAACAGTTTGACTAAGGGACTCAACAGTACTATTGACGCCAGCCCCTGTGGAGAAAAGCTGCATTAATTGTTCAGAACCCAAAGCACGGTCTGATTCCCCGAGTCTCGTAAAATAGCCTTCGCTTGAACCTACAGGAGAATTCGCCTTATCAACGTGAATGACGCCTAACTTTTTATTCTGGAAATCGATAATTTCACTTGAAGTCTTGGCTCGCCCCGTAACGCGTTGAACTGATTGCTGATATATGCGCTCAAACTTCTCTGGATCGACGCCTATGATCTTATCTGGCTCTCTAACACCAACTAAAATTGTGCCTCCCTCGGTATTAGAAAACGCTGAAATTATTCGCGCCAACATTTGAGGTGTGGCAACTCGCTCCTTAAATTCAACGGTCTGGCTCTCGCCATTTTTGATTAGTTCTTCAATGTTCAAGCGAACGACTCCAGAGGGCTAACGTGCCGATAACCCGCGAGCAACCACGGCCAAGGACAAGCGGAAAGCACCAAGAAACCTGCCCCGTGGTTGCTCGTCGGGTTGATTGGCTGGTTATGCAATTTGATAGTCATTTTCCCAAAGTCTATTGATGCCTATTTGTACATGAAGATATCATTAGACAGCTTCAGGAAAGTATATAAGCAATACTGCATGTGTTCTCCCAACGATGACATGTTAATAAAATCAACCTTGTAGCCGGATACCTGGCTTCTCCAAATACCCAACATAAATACTTCACTGTGCGACAGACTGCGCTCACGTTCAACCGTTTTGCATCCAACGATGGAATCAGTGTCGGTGTCTATGTACCAGAACTCCTCAAAGACGGCACATAGCGGCGTGGCAAAAGTATAGCGCCACAATTCCCGGAGAGCGTTGAGTCTTGTGCATTTGGCATATGTGCTCTCGATCTCGGTCTTGAGGCTATTCAGATACATAGAATATTGATTTATAGAATAGGTCAAATAATCAGTGTTTATGTGTTCTGGCTCTGACCTCTTGTGCTTGAAATCCATCTTCAAGTTGTTGTGTATGACCTCATTCCTTCTTTGCTTAATCTCACCAATGACTGATTCATTGCCAGGTTTGTTGATCCTCAGGGTCTTATAGAAGACTTCGGCGAATTGTGGATAGGACATTCTGCGTACAACGTCTGAAATGAGGTGTTCCACGAAATGGAAATTCTCATTAGCAGTTATGAGCGTCTTGTCGATTTCCATAGCCTTATTGCCGGGTAGTTCCTCTGGTTGGTACTTCAGGTAGTGCGTCAATACTGACTTTTGCATAGACTCAACATAGGAAACAAGCATCAGGAACAGTCCGGTCAGAACCACGGGACTATCATGAAGGCTCATCTCGCTTTTGATTTCGGCAATCCTACCTTCAACGGCCATTATCGGCATCAGCAAGTTGTCTTTTACAACAAGCATCGGTTTCTTCACTGCGATAAGTCCTTCCATCCATTCACTTCAATGGGCATAACGCTTGAGTTAACCGGCACGCGTTAGCGTGTCCGGGTTGAACGATTTGTTAGGCCAATTCCATCGACATCAATATAGAACTCATCATTCTCCCCGCTTCTTTGTTCAATAGAGGCTAGCCATTCAACATTGCCCCAGCTTCGTTCTGAAATGGCCTTGTGCACCAAAATTTGGCGAACGGCCATAAATGAAACAGGAATGTTGTATGCAAAGTAATCAGAGAACTCACTCTGTGTTCTTGAGTCAGAAATGCGTTCAATGAAAGTCAGAGCGCTGTCGAAGTACAGACTTCTCAATTTTGAATTTAGGGATTTGTCGTACGGAACGTTATCCACTTCGGGGTCGTAGAACTTAATTTTCGGATATCTGTATAGGTTGTATGCAACGCTCGCCACTGAAAAGTTGACAGGTAGAGGGCCCGTTTGTGATTGAAGTTTGTGTTTTTGCATTGCGGCATCAGAAACGCTCTGCGCTGAATAGCCTTTTGCCTCCACCGCAAACTGCGTGCTTAAGGCATCACAATAAAAATCAGGCCTCTCGCCTTTTATTGGGTGTCCCTGAAGTTCCATTGCGCACTCATAGCTATGGGTAAACTTCGCGCCGTATAGTTTTTTCGAGAAAAAATCGGCAAATGCTCGGCCAATCCTGTTCGACACATAGGCCGTTTCGGTTGGGTCATTGACTAATTCCGGCAGTAAATCAAAGTGATCGGACCAGAAAAAGGATGATATGAATTCAAAGAATAGGCTTGAGTATCTGAATGGAAGACGTGGGAAGAATCGGGATTTTATTCCTGCAAAGGTTGCGTGTTTAACAAATGCCAGAAAAGAGATGTGGTCGACTGAGGTAGTGATTTTACCGGCGGCATCTTGATGAATGAGTTCGTATTTCATTTTTTTCTAGGGCCTAACAGTATATTCTCCAACACGCGATTTAAGAATATAATTAAGGTTAGGGAAAAAGCAACAATAAAGCTCCTTCAACTTTATGGTTAATTTACGATTAACAAATTGCTCTTTGTTGCATAGCAATACATGTGTGAAGAAAAATATTATACAACAGAAAAGTATAATGGCTGGCAGAAAGCCGCCCACGCTGTCCAATCCGGAGCCATAGTGGCCTGGCGGCTATTTCGAGGTGCTCGCAGAAGCCGGCATTCCCGAACGCCGGCGACTGTTTTACGCGCATTGGGTGCGCCAGTTTTTTAATCGCAACCCGAGTAAACCACGGCGATCGCTGGGGGCAGTGGATATTGCGCGGTTTCTGCAATTGCTGAAAAACGATCCAGCCATGAATGATTGGCAAATTGCTCAGGCACGAAATGCCCTGATTTTATATTATGAGCAGTTTCGTGGACTATCTTTAGGTGACTTGTCGGTTTTGGATAACCCGCCGCCGGAAATAAAAGATTCATTGACCTGTTCTGCTCCGGACAATGTTCCAAGGCCTCGCGCTATTGAACCAATAAGGGAAATCCCTTCACCGCAATACCAGGCAACGGCACAGCCCAAAACCAGGCGCTTAACGCGTTGGTTTCCCTGTATCGGAAAGTGTTGAAAAAAGAGGTCGGTGATTTCAGCGATTTTCCGCGTGCCAAAAGAGGAAAACAACTGCCAACGGTCTGCAGTCGGTCGGAAATTCAGCAGTTGCTTGGTCACACAGAAGGCGTGGAAGGCTTGATAGTCCGGCTGTTGTACGGAACCGGCATGTGCATAAGCGAGTGCCTGCGGTTGCGGGTTAAGGATGTGTCGTTTGATCGCAATGAAATTATCGTGCGCGGCGGCATCATCTGCATGAAATCCGGCCTGATATGCAATTGTCTTTGTGAAACCTCTGTCAAGCACGAGAGCAAGATGCTCGCTCTGAAAAACAGCAGCCAACCAGGACTCAATTAGCTTTCTTTGGGGCTCGATGTTTTCGCTTTTATCCGAGTTCTGGTCATCAAATATTTCCTTGTTCCCGATGCGATAAAAGTGAGTTCCCCCTGTATTTTTGCTCATTTCACTATCCCCCTCAGCCGAGTAAACAGCTTGTCAATATACCTATCCCGATCATTGGTCATGAACAGCACGTGCATTTCCTCGAGTTCGTCCTGTGTTTTGCCCCATTTCAGTTGCGGGTATGGCGTCCAGGAAAGGATAAAACTGTTGAGGATTACGCTTGAATCGTTCAACCGTTTCTCCACTTCTTTAATCCGTTTGTAGAACAGAACCTTCTCGCTTGCAGGGCCTTCGTGCAAGAGACCGTGCGGTTCGATGAAGGTGACGTATTGTTTCCCGTCTGCCAGCATCCACAAAATAAAATCCGGGTGAAAATTCCCCGCCTCGAAGAATCCCACACCTTTGCCCCGGCTCATGTTCCTGAGCAGGAAGAGTTCCATCCCATCCTTTTCCAGAGCAGCCTTATGGCCGTCGCACCAGGTTTTCAGGTCGGTGACAAATTGATACTCACTCTCGCCGAGGGATACAGGCAAAATAGTGATTTTACCACCGCGTCGGACGTGAAAGAGTGGCTGGAACAGGTGCTTGCCAAAATTGCAGGCGTTCAGATCACCAACCTTCAGCAGATCATCCTTCTTCTGCTCCAGCTCCTTCTTGATCTGCTGAATTCCCAGGATGACCTGTTCTTCATCACCATCCACGATGGCCTGGTAGAACTCTTCCTGCGGGATGTTGTCATCATCCGACGTCAGATCGCGCAGTTCAAGACGCGGCTCGATGTATTCCCGTTTGCGATAGTTGTAGTAACGGTCACAGTACCGCTTCAGGAGTTCTGACGCTACCTGCTGCAGCAAAAGCACACCATCAAAGTTTGCCGGGTTTAGACGGGTCTCGGGCAGGTAAAGGGTGTACCAGCTCGGGTCCCCCAACAGACGTTGGATGCCATCCTTGGTGATGTTGAGATTGTGCCAGCTCCGTTCGCGCTTGAACCGTTCCAGCTCAAAAAAGAGCGTGTCATAGTCCAGCAGTGCCAAATGCTGTTCACGCAACGATACTGTGTCCTTCTGCCCCACACGGGATGTATCGTGCGACTGCATGGCCTGAATGCGCGGGTACCAGTCGGTGACCACTTTATTGTCCGTCAAGTATTCCGGAATATCACAGACAGTGGGTACCGCCCCATCTTTCTTGAAGTCGTATTCCTTGCCATCCGAGGTCTTCCGCTTAGGGCGGAGGATTTTAAGCTTCTTGCCGAAGTTATAGGTGACATTCAGCGGGATGGTAATGATCTTACGGCGCTCGTTGCCGGGCAAGCCTTCCTCTTTTAGGAACTCGCGAAACTTTTCCATGAAGTCGGCTTCGATACCGAACACGTTGAGGGTTTCCAATTCCTCGATAAAGGGCGGTCGACTGGGCGCCTGTGAGTGGCCGCTGCGCTTGAGGCTCCATTCATAACCCTTCAAACGAACACCACGTCCAAAAAGCTGAATGATCTGAGTACCTTCCGAGCGCCCGACATGCATCAGGCCCATGGTGCTGACGCGCCAGCAGTCCCAGCCTTCAACGAATTTCTTTGAGCCGATAAGCAGATTGACCGGTGA
>CAYOJK010000008.1:0-25000 GCA_964404285.1 uncultured bacterium
CAATTATTGAGGGAAAAAACAAAGATGTTGACTTAGAAAAAATATTCACGTTTTGTTTGAAATATCAACCAAAACATTTGACAATCACAGGTGGCGAACCCACGCTAATTCGTGGTTTGGAAGACTTTCTCAAAAAGCTTCGAGAAAATGTGAACGCTCAGATCATACTGAACAGCAACTTAACAACAGATATTCATCGAATTCATGAATGCCTCAGGTATGTTGATGTTTTAAGTACTAGCTTGGATGGCCTTGGAAATGTGAACACTCTAACAAGAGGTGTTGACGGAGATGATATCATTGCACGGATTCGTTCGGTAGTTGATTTCGCCAATCAGGAAAAACTGAATCTGGATATTGTTTCTCTTTCAGTAGTTAACAAACATAATTATGCTTCTACGCTAGATATCGCGAATGCGTTGAGCGATATTTCACCTAAAATCAATTTATTTTTTGGAGGAATTATACCTCAAACGCATGAACTATCCATTTGGGGTGATACTGAAAAACAGAAGGTATTTAAGGATCAAATAGAAGCATTTCAGGGTCCAAATACAATCAAAGTAATTGGGGTATTACAAACCGATACTATCGAAAGGACTAATCTGTCAGGCGTACAATGTAAACGACAATTCTTCAGGGCAAGGGTTCAGCCTAACGGTAGGGTGTTAAGCTGTAAAGATTGCATCTATCCTGATTTTTATAAGAGAGAAATCAATCGCATGATCCAAGTTGACAATTATAAAGAGGCGGTTAAAACCTGGCTCAAAGCTATGAAATTATTATACTTCAAGCCAAACGATATCTTTTGTCCTGAACCTTGTAACTGTGAAGAATATTTCGAGCATATGTTGAATTATGAAGACAGCGATACCATGCCTGGTGAAGCAGATATGTTGGCACATCGATTTTTAGAAACTGAGTTGGCATTGATTGATAAATGGCTTGTGCGACATGGTCACAAACAGTTAAATGCGAAAATACGTGAAAAATTGTTGGAAAAGTAACATGCAACAGTTTTTTTCTTTAATCGGTACTCAGAAACTGAGCTATCTTATGTTTTATCCCCTTTTTTCCTACAACTTTTAACAACTTTCCATATTAATTTCACAAATCCAAAGCCCCTTTTTGTCTTCGCACGAGAAAAAAGAAACCTCTTGATGAAATTCAGTTAAGTTTGCATGGAGTCAACATTGTGGGTAAATGTGGACCTCAACTTTATCGCGAAATCATGATAATTTGCAAGCGGCGTGGGGAGTAAAAAATTATTATACTTAATCAATCAAAATTTTCCCTATCCTTAAAAAAACATTGAGATGGAAAATACAATCTCAATAGATTTAATAGAGGTATTGTTTCGTATATAGGTGGTCTGCATGTTGAGGGGTATTCGAACCCATCGCTGTTTTTTTTAACAGCCTCCTTGGCCAATATGTATGAACGCAAACCGGATATCTCACGAAGTGTCGTGGGGTAATAGAATGCGTGCAGATCATCCCGGATATCAGCCTCGCTGCGCAGGTCGATCTGAGCCAGTTGGCTCGGAATTTCAGCGAGTGTTGGTGTGTGGAGCCTGTGAACAATCAAGATTCGGCTCAGGAGATTGACATCTGCGCCGAATAGAATCCTGCCCTGAAGCGCTACCTTGATTATAGTCGTTCCTCTACCCATGACTGGAGAAGGGGAATTGGATTGTGCGATGTCGATGCGGCATCTTTATGTTCCAACGGCAATTTTACCTTAAGGCCTAGGGACCAAAATGGTTACTTGTCAAATAGATCGCAGAATAAAAAATTGGCAATCTGAATATATTGTCGATAAAATTCACTTCTCTTGGTCGCGAGGAGGATTTCGGATGTTTTTTACAAAATATGTGGCAGGAAAACCAAGAAAGCTGATCACTGCTTTGCATCATTTGCGCTCCAGGAAAAATTTCAACTGGATTGTTTCATGGGAGATTACCAATCGATGCAACTTGCGATGCCGTTATTGCAATTATCATTTAAAAATGACTGATGAAAATATCTACAAGGCCAGTGAACGTGTAGCTCAATTGAAGCCAAAATATTTAATTATCACGGGAGGCGAACCGCTCATATTACCTGAAATAGCATCAATTACTAGGGACACCCATACCAGAGCCGGCAAACCTTTTCTGATATTCAACAGCAATGCAACCAAACATCTTGAAAGACTTTTTGATATTCTGGACATCATGAACACCCTCCATGTGAGTCTGGACGGACTGGGTGAAATCAATGCAATAACCCGCGGAATCGACGGTGACAGGGTTCTGGACAATATTAAGCGAATAGACCAGGAGATAAAAAAACGGCAAACGAAAACGGCTCTTCTTACCATGACGGTGGTTACAAAAACGAATTATCGCAGTATCCCGGAGATGGTGAACCGTGTTTTCAAAGAAGTTCCCGGATGCTTCATGTCGTTGGGTTCCGTTGAGCCTATCTGGTCGGAGTTTTCGATTGTTCAGGACGAAGAGAGTCTACGCTGGTTCATGAACGAAATGCAGCCTTTAGCGGAGCAGTATCCTCATCATCTGATTCTTGTCGGCCCGTTAGCGCCCGGCAACTATCTGAAGGATAAGATCATTAATTCTGATGCTATCGAAGCGGGCAGAGCCAGGCATTTTGTTAATTGTAAACGCCAGTTTTTTAGGATTACTGTGCGGCCGGACGGGAGCGAGGCAAGATGCAAACCATCATTGTATTACGATAATTATCATGCTTGGATAAAAAATGAAATGAAAGAAAAACGCTATTTCAAAGCGTTGACAACAATGGCCCGCCTTCTGGACATTTTGGTACTACGTCCGTATAGCACATTTTGTCCGTTTCCATGCAAATGTGAGGAGTTTTTGGATGATATCCTGAACAATGTGAAGGTTCCGGAAATCGAATTGCTTGCAGGTCGTTTCAGTCGTGAAGAATTGATCGAGGTCTCACGATTTTGTAAAGCACATTGGAAGCAGGGGCTTTCAGATAAAATGATCGAAGCTCTCTTGACTGATCGCAATCAGACATTTTGAAAAAACCGGTCTGAAAATGAGTTAGCCGTGGATAATTATCCAGTTTGTAGGAGACATATTTTAATTATCAATAACAAAGTGATAGTTATTGTCGAAATTCCGGACAACTTTTTTTAAATATGTTTGACGCAACAAGCGTTTTTTTATAATTTTCAGTCCAGATGTGTAAGCAGGATGACGGTCTTTTTAAAAAGGCTTAACCTTTGAATCTCGTAATCCGGCAGGTCATTCGGCTATTGCTGAAAACCTGATTTCATACTTTCGACAGTGTTGTCAGGACATATCAGATAAAACTTCCGAAATGAATATCCTTTGAAAAAATAATGACGTGCCAAGATAGCTGCAAATATCACAATTTTTTAAAAACCAGCATTTAAAAAAAAGAAATAGCGCTTATTAAAGTTATTTCCAGAAATCGTGTTCCTTCGCGTGAAAATTGGGTAATTCATTGGATTTTCGGAAAATAAGATTTCAATTTAGCTCCAATACAAGTAAACTATCTATGAGAAAGGTGTTTTTGTATCGACTGAGAAGAAGAGAAATAACATGGAAAAAATGTCAGTGAGAAATCTAGCTATGGATCCTGTTTTGGAACGACCTATTGTTCTCTTATCCAATGAAAAAGGCGATAAGATCGTTCCGATATGGGTTGGAATTTTTGAGGCCAATGCGATTTTGATCGAGCTGGAAAAACTTACGACGCCAAGACCAATAACACATGATCTGATGAAGCAATTGATGCTTAATTTTAACTTGGATTTGGAAAAAGTCATTATTTCTGATTTGAGAGAAGGGATTTACTATGCTGTCATGGTGGTGCGTCTGGGAGACAAAACGGTAAATATGGATGCCAGACCATCCGATGCGATTGCTATGGCGTTGCGGTTTGAAGCCCCGATTTTTGTCACTGAAGATGTTATCGAGAAGAGTAATTCTGCCGAACACGGTGTTGAAATGGCGGAAGACGATGAAATGCGTCGCTGGATCGATAAGCTGAAACCGGGTGATTTCGAGAATCCCGAGACCTGATGATCAGCATCCGAATACTATCATGGTCATTGATTCAGAGAGAATTTCAGGAACTAAAGCTGGTTACCTGTGTATTAGTTAATGGATCCCGATAAGGAGGAAGTGTTGAACGTTCAAATTCCGAACATCAGTTTTATTGAGCATCTGATGCATGCGGGGGTGGTGTCGCTGGAAGATATGGAAATCGCCAAGAAGCAGTCCTCCCGCACCGGCAAGAAGATACAGGATACGTTGCTTGAATTTGGCCTGATCAGTTCAAGAAGATATGCGGAATGTCTTTCCTTGTTTTTGAACCTTCCCCTGATCGATCTAACAGAACATGACCATCTTGAAGTTGTTCCTGATCTGCCGGTTTCGGTTAAATATCTGCGTCAACACAAAATATTTCCTCTTGAAATGCAGAATAACACACTGTCTATAGCTATGGCTTTTCCAATGAACATCGTTGTGTTGGAAAACTTGAAAAAAACGACGGGATTCAACATTGCGGTTCAGGTTGCCGATCAGGCGGAAATTGAACGTCGAATCGAAGAGTTTTATGGCAGTGGTAGTTCCAGTATGCGGATGATTCTGGACGATTTGCAGGATGAAGAACTCGAAATATTAGGTTCGGAAGAGGATCAAGATGTCGATACCCTTCGGGATATGGCATCGGAGGCGCCTGTCATCAAACTGGTCAATTTGCTGTTTTCGCAAGCTGTTGACCAGGGCGCCAGTGATATTCATATCGAACCATTTGAAGGGGATTTACATATTCGGTTTAGGATAGACGGCGTTCTACATGATCAAGAATCGCCTCCTAAAAAGCTTCAGTCAGCTATTATTTCCAGAGTTAAAATCCTTGCTCGCCTGAACATTGCTGAGCATCGGCTTCCACAAGACGGTAGAATCCGACTCAGGCTCATGGGTAAAAAAATCGATGTTCGTGTCAGTACGGTGCCAACGATGCATGGGGAGTCCGTAGTCATGCGTCTGTTGGATCAGACAAGCATGTTTATCAGCCTGGAGGAGCTCGGGTTTCCGGTGGATAGTCTGGAAACGTTCAAAGAGATGATTCAGCACCCGCATGGAATGATCCTTGTGACCGGGCCGACAGGATCGGGCAAGACAACGACTCTGTATGCAGCTTTGGATAAAATCAATAGTCCGGAAAAGAAAATTTTGACGCTTGAAGACCCAGTTGAATATCAGTTGAAAGGTGTCAATCAGATTCAGGTCAACACGAAAATCGGTTTGACATTTGCCAATGGATTGCGTGCTTTTGTCCGACAAGACCCCGATATTATCATGGTGGGTGAAATCCGTGACCGCGATACGGCTGAAATTGCCATTCAATCGGCCTTGACCGGTCACTTGGTGTTTTCGACCGTTCACACAAATGATGCCGTGGGCGCTATAACGCGATTACAGGATATGAGCGTTGAAAACTACCTGATCGCATCGTGTTTGGATGGCATCCTGGCTCAGCGCCTTGTCCGACAAATTTGTTCTGATTGTAAACAACAAGTCAAAGCTGATCCAAAAATGTTAGAAGAATTGGAAATCGATATTCGGCAAGCTGATGATTTGATAGTTTATCAGGGCGCCGGCTGCAGAAAATGTGGAAAAACAGGTTATCGTGGCCGTGTAGGCATCTATGAATTGGTCGAAGTCAAAGAAGGGCTGAAAAATCTCATTGTTGAAAAAGCCAGCGCCAATATTTTGAAACGGTTTGCCAGAAAAGAGGGTATGCGCACCTTGCGTGAAGACGGATGGGCCAAAGTTCACAGTGGGGTTACAACTATTGAAGAGGTTATGCGTGTAACCCAGTTAGACGAAATCTAAAGGGCTTTAGGTGCATCGATGCCGCATTTCAAATATAAAGCAACTGAACTCTCCGGAAAAATATCCACTGGAGTGTTGGAAGCAGCCAACCATGCTGCCGCTGTACAAAAACTAAAAGATCAACAACTTATTCCTATCTCTATAGAAGCTGCTCAGTCAGCGGGAAAAAGCTTGTCGCTGGAATTTGATTTCAAGACCTTTTTTGCCCGGATCAAGCATCGAGACGTAATGGATTTTACGTCAAAATTATCCACATTGCTTGACGCTGGTGTTCCACTGGATAGAAGCATGGCGATAACGAGTGATCTGACGGAAAATCCCAGGATGAAAGCTGTTGTTCGAGATGTACGGCGCAAGATTCAAGGAGGCGCTTCGTTTGGAGATGCGCTTTCACAGCATCCAAAGGTTTTCAATCGACTGTTTATAAACATGGTGAGATCAGGAGAGGCCGGAGGTGTGTTGGAGACCATTCTGCAACGTTTGACCGGTTTCCTTGAAGAGTCAGAAGAATTAAGGCAGGAAATTGTATCTCAAAGTATCTATCCTATATTGCTGGTAGCTGTTTCGAGTATTGTTGTCGTTTTGATGGTGACGTTCGTTCTGCCCAAATTCACCATCATTTTTGAAAATATGGGCGCTGATATCCCATTGCCTACAAGAATCCTTGTCAACACGACCAATTTTTTCAAGGATAGTTGGTATTTTATTCTTGGGGCAATTGTGATTTTGCTGGCAATGATAAAAAAATATATTGAATCCGAAGATGGCCGTTTGAAGTGGGACAGCTTTAAACTGAAGGCGCCGTTGCTGGGCAACCTTTTGTTGAAAATCGAGGTTGCACGATTCTCCCGAACACTAGGCACTCTTGTTCGTTCTGGAGTCCCGATTTTGCAAGCTCTGTCGATTGTCAAGGAAACCATCAGCAATCAGGTGATCGCTGACTCCTTACTATCGGTTTATGCAAAGTTGAAAGAAGGGGGAGGCTTATCGAACCCTTTGAGTGAAACCGGGTGTTTTCCGCCTTTGGCGGTTCATATGATAGCAGTTGGAGAAGAGACTGGATCGTTTGAAAGCATGTTGATCAAGGTGGCTGAGACGTATGAAAATGACGTTCGCATAACAATTAAACGTGTAATGTCTATGGTGGAGCCGGCCATGATTATTATCATGGGTGGAATTGTTGGTTTCATCGTGTTTTCAATGTTGTTAGCGGTATTCAGTGTGGCTGATATGCCAATTTAGTGGACAATCAAATCCTGGAGGATTTTTTATGAAAGATAATAAAAGACGATACCATCAAATAAAAGATGAGCGTGGTTTTACTTTGATTGAAATCATGGTTGTCGTCGTCATCATCGGTTTGCTGGCTGGTCTTGTAGGACCGAGGATTTTTCGTAATCTCGAGCGAGCGAACGTTGAAACGGCACGTACACAGATGGCCAATTTGAAAACCGCTCTGGCAACTTACCGCCTGGACGTAGGTCGATATCCTGACCAGTTGAACTGTCTAGTCAATCCGTGTGGAGATGGATGGTCGGGACCATATCTGGATTCTGACGCAATTCCTCTGGATCCATGGAAAAATGACTATCAATATACAGTGAGAGATGGCGGGCGCGCCTTTACGCTGACCAGTTCGGGCGGCGGTGATGAGACTATCACTGTCAATGGATAAAGAACGGGCAAGCTGCCAATTCCAACGAGGGTTCACGATTGTTGAAATCCTGGTCGTGCTGGCGCTGATGGGTATTGTGGTGGCTATTGCAGGCCCACGTATCGGAGCCGGAATGAGAGGAACAGAGACGCGGACAAGTGTGCAACGGTTTGCCTCAGCTCTCAGGGCTGCACGCACAATTGCCGTCGCTCATCAGGCCAGAGTGCTGGCTGTTGCAGAGTTAAACGGAAATCAATGTCATTTTCGCCTTCAAACTGAACGAAACAATAGCGCTCGACGAACTGAGGAAGATTCTGACTTTAATCAAGAAAGTCTTCACAATTCAGCAGGATCGGTTTCTGAATTATTTGATGAACCTTTAAAATTGGCAGGAGATATCGTTTTTCTTGATTTTGTAAGATCCAATGCCGCAGGGAATTTTGATCGAGGAGCAGTCATGTTTCTTCCCCAAGGCAATTCAACAGGGGGAAGCTTTATATTAGGGCGTCATGATGGCCCGAAATACGAAGTTTCAATAGATTTGATAACCGGTAGAGTACACACCGCCAGGATGAATTGATGCATGAGTTATCTGAGTAATAAGCCCGGTAAGTGTTCCGGTTTTACATTAATGGAAGTCATGGTTGCTGTAGCTGTGATGGGTATCACTTTGATAGGTCTTATGCATATCTTTTCGAGTCTTCTTTCAGGAATAGGGAAAACTGAATTGTACGCTGAAGGAACCTTGGTAGCACGCGAAGTTCTTGAGCGAAGCCTGATCGGAAAAAATTTGGAGGAAGGAATTTACACAGGGGAAGTCAAGCAGATGTTCCTATGGGAATTGGTTGTTACACAACGCGAAACTGCTCTAGATTTTGAACGAGGATTGATCGAATTAGAAGAAAGCTCAACGGCAGCGCTGCCGATCAACTGGTTAGAAGAGAATTCTCCTCTGAAAATGTATGAATTGAGTGTTACTGTAAAATGGCCTGATACTCCTTATCCAGGTTCGGTCAACCTAACCACTTTACGAGCGATTGTGAATCCTGAAGTGGAAATAATGGAGTAAGATGAAGTTTTCTATCGGACATTTATACCGAAACCAAGACGCGTTCACGCTAATGGAAATATTAATTGCCATTGCGGTTGTAGCGATGCTGGCTATTGGTATGGCTGCCGGGTTATCCGCAGCAATCAAAGCCTGGGAGTCTGGTGAAAAAAACTTAGAAATGTATCAGACAAAAAGAATTGTTACAGATCGACTGCGAACAGAAATCAGTAATGCCGTGAATATCAGAGGACAACAAGAAGACAGTGATAAATATGAAATGATATTCAGCGGCGACAAGGATTCTTTGTCATTTCTGACGACATCCCATGCCCTTTCGTCTCCTGACATGCCTATGGCGTTGAAGGAATCGAATATTTATGTCGAACCAGGTATCGGACTTGTGATTCGAGAAGCAATGTTTTCGACAACAGAATTTTTTAACAAAGCTGCAGGGTTCGTTTATGTATTAGATCCGACAGTTTCAGATATTGAATTTGCCTATTATTATGTTCCTCGTCGATCTCGATCTTTAGTCAGCGAGGACGATATTGAGGGTCAATGGCTGAGCCAATGGGGTCCAGAGCATATTGAAATCATAGAATCTTTTTCGGAGGAAGAAGGCGGTGGAGATGAAGCTTCCCGGATGCAACAACGTGAAGTGACGATGCAATTGCCTTTGGCGGTTGAAGTATTGGTGACAAGTGTAAACGAATTGACCGGTCAAAAAACAGACTGGCAACCGATCATTATTCCGCTGAAGGAGGCCAGAGTGCTTGGTTTGTCAATTACGAGAAGGTATTGAGAATGAACGAAAAGCGCAGTAACACCCTGATAAAAATCGTTAATTCAGAAAAAGGCATTGCCCTATTACTGGTCTTGTTCGTTGTTGGTTTGCTGATTATTGTCGCCGCGGAATTTGCTTTTACAACCCGGATGGAATTAACTAACGCTCGTTTTTTCAAAGAGGATATAGAGGGGTATTTTTATGCGCTTGCCGGATTCCAGTATGCTTTAACCGAAATAGTAGGGCAGTATGACCAAACTTATCTGGGTTCGGATGGTCAAGCCGGTTTTTACAGAAGCTGGCTGCATGATAGCGAGGAAGCGGTACCTACAGGTGGCGGAACAGACTTGGATCAGCCTGCTTCTTGGCCACCGGTCACCAGGCGGACGAGGATACCCATTGGAAAAGGCAAATTCGATTATATCATCACGGATGAAGAGGGTAGGATCAATTTGAATTTTCTTGAATCCAGGATTGGTGTCGGACGGAAAAGCATGCGGGATATTTTTCGTGAGCTCCTGATTGCAACTGGAGTTCCAGAAGGTGAAGAGCCGGATATTATCATTGACAGTATTCTAGACTGGGTGGACAATGATGATGAACATCGTTTAAACGGCGCTGAAACCCAGTGGTATCAGCATAATTATGCTGAAAAAGGATTTGACCAGCCTTATTCAGCGAAAAACCAGCGATTAGATACAATCGATGAGCTTTTAATGATCAGAGGAATAACTCCAGAGATACTTTATGGATCGGATTCGATTTATGCCTCTCAAGAAAACCGAGAAAAAGGCCCATATTATTCGGGCATATTGCCTTATGTTACAGTATATGGATATCATAGGCGGATAAATGAGGGGTCTGCTCCTCCTTTATTGTTACAAATTATTGATCCCGAGAATGTGGAGGATATACTGGCACGAAGAGAAGAACGGGATCCAAAGACCCGAAATAGAATGTCTAGAACGTTTCGAATCGAGGTTCGTGGCTATTCAGATACAGCGGATGTCGAACACGTGATTATGGCGGTCGTCAGACGTTCACAAATGCGCGACACTGGTGGTGGAGCGGAAATCTATTATTGGAATGACAGCGCTCCGTCTTTTGGTAAGGAATTGCAAAGCGCTCAGAGTTGGGAGAACACATGGTGATAAGGTCTGGATTGATAACAAGTGGGAGTATTGTGAATGGCTGAATGTGCGTTGGGAATAGTACAATCCGGTAATAAATTAGGCGTTTCAGTTGTTCAACGAAACGTCCGACAGAAAACTGTCAAAATAGCGAAATCATTTACTCTGAACGCGGATCCAAACGATATAGCTTCTGTACAGACAGAAATCGCAGCAAATATTCAAAACCTGATCTCCAGCGAAAAAATTAGAAATCCTCGCGTTTCATTTGGTGTGGAACAAAAGGATATCGTGTGGGCAGCTCTTGAAATGCCCCCGGTTTCACAGGAAGATTTAAGGCAGATTGTTCAATTCGAGATTGATTCGCATGTGCCAATAGATCCAGAAAACTCAGTATTCGATATTCAACTCCTCGAGGTTATCGAGGGCCTGGTAAGTAAAGTCACATTATTTACAGCAGAAAAGGAGTTTGTTGAAAAAATTCCCCAAATTACGCAGCAAGCTTCTCTGTCACTAGATGCAGTATCTCCTATTGATACCGCTTTGGCAGGATTCGTCGCGGCTCATGCGACCGGTGATACCGAAAAAAATACGGTGATACTCTGCGGTAATGACACAGGGATACATATCATTATCAGCCGAAAAGGCCGATTCGTAACAAACCGAGATGTCTCCACGATTGATCCTTGGAATGAACATCTTGAAGCCGGTAGTGGGGAGATGGAACAGCCGGTGACAGTTGGACTTGAAAGCCTTGAGCAGAACATAAAAATTGCGTTGTTGTCGGTCAATGAGTCATTAGAAAACGTTGGTGAGATATTTTATATCGGTCAAGTGCCGGAGACTCTGCTACAAGAGTTGTCGGATAGTTTTCCCGATATATCGATTCGTCGGTTGTGGATTGAGAACATGGTGTCACGGGAAGCGCATTATGTTGAGGCGGCGGCGGTAGCGTTGGCGCATGAGCTGTTTGAAAACACAACAACCGTGAACTTGTTACCGCAAAAACTAAGACCTGTCCGGCGTGATATGGGTCGCATCATGATTGGTATTTCGGCCGGCTTGCTATTGGCTTCCATGGCGCTGGTCGGCGCTAATAATTATTGGTCTACGGACTTGCGATTGATGGCGACTGAGGCAAAGCTTGCATCACTGGAGCATAGAGTCAATTTGATAACAGAAATCAATATGAAACATGCTGCTGCTCAAAACTCCAAAAACTTCTTTATTGGTAAAAACATGAATTATCCGTCACATCTGGATGTTTTATTGGAGACTACCAATCTATTGCCCACAGAAGATACGTCATCCTTGAAAAAAGTCTGGCTTGAACAATTGGATATCGATAACAATGAAATCGTGATTCGGGGAGATTCAGATTCGCCGGAAGCTATCATAAATGTGATGGAAGATTCTCCGTATTTTGAGAAGGTCAGGTTTGATGGGACAGTGACGGGAACGCGCTTTACAATTAAGGCGGCAATATCCAAAATCAGTCGTGAATCTGATGAGGATGACTCTTTGTTTTTGCCTCAGGAAAATGGGGAAGACGAGCCTGGAATGGCTGACAATGGTGAACCTTCTTCCTCGCAAAACAAGAAAACAACTCAATCCGGCAATGGAAAAAGGGCTATGTCTTCGGATAAACCTGCTGAAGGATCACAATCACAGAAGAAGCAAGGTCCAGCGTCGGCTGACACAAGCGAAACAAGCGCCCCTCGAGGTCCTGCATTTCCACGTAGAGGTTCAGAGCAAGATGGCGCTGACAGTGAGGAAACAGAAGAGCCGGGCTCCGATGAATATCAGGAACAGTTGCCCGATGGAATAGGAGATGCCGAGAATGATTTTGAACAGGAAAATATGGAGGCTGTGAAAAATCAACTATTGGACTTATTCCGAACACGTCAAGAAGAGCATGGAACAGAGGTGGAAAGTCACTCTTTTGAAGAGGTTGATCCTGGCGAATCCGCTGAAAATTTTTTAGAGTTTTTACAAAATATCACCATGTCGGAAGATGAAGGAAGTGAACAATGGCAGGAATGATCCGATTTTGGAAAAATCTTTCTATTCGAGAAAAAACCATGATTGGCCTAGCTATTGGCATTGCATTAGTCTATCTGATGGTCAATTTTGTTTTTGATCCGTTGTTCAAATCCTATGAAAATAAAAAGGGTCGCTTAAGTTCAAGGGAAGAGTTGTTGAATCGATACGAACTTCTGCTTGGCACTGCTGATCGTGCGCGCGAAAAGCTCGAGAAAATAGCATCGATAGAATCATCGATTAATGAGGGGTTATTGAAGGGGGTCAATCCGGATCTCGCCAATGCTGATTTGCAAGGTATAGCCCGTGAAATCGCTGCAAAGGCTGATATCAGCTTCACTCGAATTTCTCCCAATAAGAGTGTTGAACAGGATGGGTTTGTTTTGATCAGCTTAAAATTGCCTTTTAACGGAACGATTAAACAACTTGTTACGTTTTTACATGAGGTGGAGGCATCACCTTATTTATTGAGTATTCCATCCATTTCGATTCGATCCCAGCGTCGGGACAAGGATATTTTGCGAATTGAAGTTGAGATGACTGGTTATATCCGATCTCCCCAGGAAAACGAAATCGACTCAGGTGGTCTGGATTTAGCGAAAATTTAAGGAGGAATCATGGTTTCCCGCCGCATTTTGTGCACAATCGTTTTGATCATTTTCTTGAATGGATGTTCATGGTTTGCTGGTGTATCCGGACCAGAAACAATTGACTATGAACCTGAAATCTCCCCGTCTGAATCCGAACTAACCGAATTGCCGGTCGATGCCGGCGTATCAGAAGAAGGAGGATCGATAGCTGAGTCAACGCCGATACCATCTTTCACACCGGTATTGAAATCTGGTTATGATCAGTACCCCACTCCCTTTCCTACCGTTATTCCTGAATCGGAATTCAAATATTCAGAAGAGGATATGGAGTTTGTGCAGATGAATTTCGAAGACGCATCTTTGCGGGAGATTCTGGTATTTCTGGCAGAGATGGCCGGGTGGGATTATATCATCAGTCCGGAAGTCGGTACGGGCAGCGTAACTTTGCGCACTACCAAACCATTTAGAAAAGGCGATGTCGAAAAAGTTCTTTATACTATTTTGGATATGAACAACCTTGCTGTAACCGACGGCCCTACAACCATCGATGGCGAACCGGCGTTTAAAAAGATTATTCCCAAGCCGGATGCCAAACACAGCCCGATACAAACCCGCTATGGCCGGGATTTGGATAAAACTCCCCAAGAGGATGTGTTGGTAACCCAAATCATTACGACGGACTTTGTTGGGCCTGACGAGATTTTAAACACTATCAGGCCTCTGATTTCGCCGGATGCTACAATTATTACTCACCCCGGCGCCAATATGATGATCATTACTGAAATATCTTCGAATATCAGACGTATCTTAGGAATTATTGATATTCTAGATCAGGAAACAGCGCTGATGGAGCTGGAAATCTTCCAGATCAAATTTGCTGATGTTCAGGATATTATTTCTATTCTTGAACGAGTGACGTCATCGAAAATCTCGTTAGGATCTGCTGCTGGTGGACAACAGGCAGCACAGACCCGAGCGCCAGGTGGAAGGCGTCAGCAGCCTCCAGCGCCTGCCCAAGGAAGCTCGGGTTCAGATATGTCGGCAATAATGATTCCTGATGCTCGATCAAATTCACTGATTGTCTTTGCTCTAAAACGTGACCTGGAATTTATAAGAGAAATCATATCTATTTTGGATGTAGATATTTATATCACCAAAAAAGCCTATATTTACTATGTTCAAAACAGTATCGCTTCTGAGCTTGCCGGGTTATTGGAGGCGGTTTTTTCAGGGACTGATACAGGCAGCGCTGCACGTCGTCCAGCGACGTCGGGTCGATCCCCTATTCCGACTACTCAGGCCGGCGCTACAGGACAAATAGGGGGCGCAAGTGAGATTCAAGGCGAGGTGAGTATTGTTGCAGATGAACGCACCAATTCGTTGATCATAGTGACAGCGCCAGCCAATTATCCTTATATTGAAGCGACGATAAAACAATTGGATATCATGCCCAAACAGGTGTTGATCGAGGTGTTGATTGTCGATGTTACGCTCGATGACAGCCATGAACTCGGCGTGTCTTGGTCGATGGCAACAGAGGGTTCAATGAATATTGGTGGTGAATCCCGATATTTTGAATCAACGGTTCAACAGACCATAGGCGGCCCAGGAGTGGGTTTTGTTTACGACTTGTTTGAAGTGGATCGTTTCCGTGCGATCATCTCGGCGAAAGCCAATGAAAACAAGCTGGAAGTTCTTGCCAGCCCACATATTTTGGTTGCCAACAATCAAGAAGCGACTATCGATGTGGGGTCTGAGATTCCTGTTGTGACCAGTGAGACTGATGAAGGGTATGATTCCCAGGGAAACAAACGGTATAACAGAACAATTCAATATCGAAAAACAGGCACATTGTTGACGGTGACACCGCATATCAACTCTGCGCACTTCGTCAACATGATTATATCTCAGGAAGTCTCAAACCTGTCGGAAAAAGTGGTCGAGGGTATTTCATCGCCTATTATTGAAACCCGTAAAGCGACGACATCCGTTATGATTGGAGATGGTCAGACTCTTGTTATCGGAGGGTTGATACAGCGCACACGAAATCCATCGTCCGAGGGTGTTCCTTGGTTCTATCGTGTGCCAATATTGAAATATCTGTTCGGGAAACATCGATACAGTGAGCGGGCGTCGGAGCTCTTGATTTTTCTCACGCCTCAAGTGATCAATACCCCGGAAGAAGCACAAGATATTTCTAATCAGGTCAAAGGTAAGATAAATATCGACCGCAATTTCTACGAAAATTTCATTGGGTTGGAATACGCGCGGTAAGGAGAAATCACAATGCTGTTTTTACATCATCACACAATTGTCAAAATCGTCGGCGTTATTGGGCTTTGCCTGCTGATCGGTATGGTGTTACCGGCGTGTGAATCACCGGATCCGACTGGTCCGGCTGCTACCAGCCGCGTGACCCTTACAACTACGCGCAGTGAACTTCCAGCAGATGGGGCGTCTGCTGCTGTGATAACCGCCTATGTGCTGAATCGAAACGGATACCCGGCAGATGGGCCGATATACTGGTCTACAACATGTGGAACCCTTGATATTGCAACTGGAACGCTTTCCGGAGGCTATGCCGACGTCGTTCTAACAGCTCCAAATTACCCTTGCACAGCTGTGGTGACCGCTGATGCTGTCCATGCTCAAAAAAGCATTGAAATCACAATAGGTGGATTCAGTATCGACCTATCGGCCAACCCCCACCATATTCCTGCTGATGGTGTATCACAATCAAGGTTGTTGGCCTATGTTTCAGATACGGCCGGCTATCCGGTTGAAGATGGCGCCAAGGTGAGTTTTTCGACAACAGCAGGATATTTGAGCGCTGATTCGGCGACAACAAGTGGAGGTTGGGCAAGCTGTATGTTGACCAGCTCAACCACCGTTACAACTGCGGTTATACAGGCCTCTGTCTATACGACGGTTGCAACGGCTTACGTCAATTTCACTTCTACCAAAGCAGAATCTGTCACTCTATCTGCATCACCTAACTCGGGAATACCGGCAAACGGCGCCAGCCATTCTGTTTTGCAAGCTGTTGTTACTGGTGGATATGGTATTCCTGTTCAGGGAGCAGAGGTTCATTTCACGACTACGACAGGTAGCCTCCAGCCCAAGAAAAGTGTGACCGATAGAAACGGTATCGCAACGTCATATCTTATCGCGCCTTACTCAGTATCCGATACCCAGGCAAAGGTCCAGGCGAATTGTGATACGGTGCGTAGTAATGAAGTTACGGTTAAATTCAATGGCTTTCAAGGCACTCCCGAACCTTCACCAACGCCGTTGCCCACTTTTACGCCGACACCGCAGCATACCAATACACCGACTCCGACTTTTACTCCAGTACCACAACACACAAACACACCAATACCTACTCATACACCTACAGAAACACCGTCTCCTTAACCTCTTTTAAAGCTGAGGTATAGACTGCTGAGGTGGTCAAGCAGAAATACCGTGCATTGATGAGAAAATATCACCCAGATCTTATCGTTTCAAAAGGTTTGCCGAGTAACTTTGTCGAATTTGCCAATCAGAAGACGAAAGAAATAATTGAAGCATACAAAACGATAATGATAGAACGCCAAGGCTGATCACGGGTGATTGGAATTCAAGGTATTTGTCGAAAAAAAAGCCCCTCCTGGACAGAAGGGGCCTTTAAATCAATCAAATAAGGATTTTATTCCCAGGTAAAGGGTGTAAAGTCGTAGTTACCGGCTATTTCACCATTTGCTGAGTTCAGCATGAGCGCCCAGAAGCTGACTGAACCTCCTGTATCGATATCTGTTGGCCAGGCAAAAGGCGGAAAAACATCGATGATCATTCGTTCATTTGCGGGGATTGACATAGGATAATAGGTGAAATCCTCACCCCAGTCCGGCCCGAAAAACCACATTCCATAGGCTTCCAAGGCGATAAATAGAGTAACATCTATCGGTGGGCCGCCATTTGTGATTTTGCAGGTGATATGACAAAGATCTCCACCCTTGATTAACGGGCTGTTGACATCGATATCTATGCCTGGGGCATTATTGGAGATGCCGAACCATGCCAGCACGCGTCTGAGAAATTCCTGACGTGTATTCGGGTGATCAGCCGGATTCAATGAAATACCATGAAGACCAACACTCATGAACATCACTCGGTGCTGGCCTTGATGCAACATAGCACAGGTAGCGTTTTTCAGAATATCGTCTTCTGTTTTCCAGTCATCGGGGGCCCCGGCAGGGTAATCACGGTTGCCGGCTGTCACAATGGGGATGCAGGTGTTATCGGTAACGAATTCGTCGGGCCACCAGTCGAAATCGTTGGGTGTATAAGCATCCGGATCGGTCGAATACACGTCTTCAAATCGAAGATGCAGACCTTCTGTTATTGTCCCAGGTACACCGAACCCTTCATAAAAATATTCGTCCTGCTCAAACGCAAGAATATGTAGGTATTCCCTTACAAAATCCCCAGGCTTTGTTTCTTGATAGGCTGGATATTTATACTGTGAATACAGAAACTCGTGTGATGACCAGATCAGATCGCCGCCTCTGTCAAGAAAATCGGCAATTAAATCCAGTGAAGATCCGGCCTTTGGAGTAGTGTTCTGGAGAATGCCGTCACACCAGATGACCAAATCATAGAGTTCGATCATAGTCAGGAAAGGCAGATTTCGATCTCGAACTTTCCAAACTTGGTAATCGACCGGGATTTTGTCGAGTGCAACCATCCAAAAAACTTCAACATCCTGGTCTTTGCCTTTTGTGTGATCATCATCGACAATCAAAATTCTGGCGGGATTGATGGGTAATGTAAAAGAGATATTATCACCTTCATAAGTGTTGCTTCGAGCTTTGACAGTGACGTTCTGAAAGCTGGAGACGTCGTCAGTGGTTTTAAAAATGAAAGGCGTGCTTTTTGCTGATTTTTTCGGTCCGATAACGCCTAATGAGGCTTGCCCGGTTTCGAATTGAACGTTTGGCGCTGAGGTCGCGATAACCATCTCAAGATTATCGGTTGTAAAGTTGGTAATGTTTTCAAGGGTCACACTCAGCGAAAACCGTTTATTTCCCAAGGGCTTGATTTCATATTCCTTCATCATCAGAACGGGTTCGAAGTTCACACTGAACGACATGTGTTCTCCACGACCGGAAACATTGTCCACTGTAATGCCGCTTGGATGGTAGTTGCCTTGGGAATTCGGATTGGTAAAGCGTCCAAACGTTGTGCTGGTGTCCGTAGAAAACCCAGCATCAGCCATATCGCCGGGAGTATTAGCGCCGGCGTCAACGATTTTGACACGCCAGAAATCGTTTGTGCCGTCGTTTGAGCCTTTGATATTGTCGTCAACGTGATAGATTAAAAGGCCGCCAAGAAAACGTGTCGGTATGGCTTCGAATTGCAACGGCGCGCCTCGCCATCGGTTTGCCAGCAGATAATATTCTTGTGGCGAATCCGGTATTTCGATTTTGTAGGTATTGTTCGTATCGTATGTTTGGATGGCATCGACCGTAAAATTGCCGGGGTTGGTTATGACAGTAGGGGTAACCCAACCAAGCTCATATTTACACCATGCACTGAAGTGTGCTGGTCGTGATCCTCTCGGATTGCCTCCGTCTGAACCTCCTGCCATCAAACAATAATACCCGACAGGATCAGGTTTGGATGTATATTCGATATCATAAAGATCCGGCAGACCCAAAACATGACCGTGTTCATGGCATAGGGTACCGATAGTTTCCATTTGGTTACCTGCCCGGGTTTCAGGCTGAATGGAATAACGGGAGAGGGTTACACCATCTAATACAACCGGATCAAAAGAGCTGACATGTGACCAAATCTGATTAGGATTACCCCCTTCACCGCCTGGGCCCATGTGGATGATTACAACACCGTCAACATAACCGTCTCCATCGTTGTCAAACTGGCTCCAGTCGGGATTGTAAAGAGCTTCCGCTTTCAAAACCACTTCTCTGGCCAATTCTGCTGCACCCCCATTAAAACCATAGTTGTTTTGGTGATAGTGCGAATAATCGTGATCGGCCATAATCCAGCCCAGGGCAACACCGTCAATATCAAATTTACCGTAGGATACTTCTCGGTAATAATCTCTCATGCTGCCAATACTATGTGTGCCAACTGTAAAAAGCTGTTCAGCCCACTCTTCGACTGTGAAAGTGTGTGAAAAATCCGGTGTTTCAACAAAGATAACAGGAAAATACCAGACGCCTCTATAGGCATCTTTTGTGCGCATGGGAGCAGGTTCATCGTAATTCAACGGCACCTTCTGCCCAGTCTCATAAAACGTCATTGTGACCGGATCATACGTTCCTGGAATCGGTGGCGCCGCAAGGGCTATATCCAGGATAAAAATGGTGACGACACTTGCAAGCATCATCACATAAGTGGATTTTTTTAAACCTAACATGGTTCCTCCCCAGTTGAATTGATAAAGATGAATTGTGTTCAACATTCTCGAATAAGCTATGAACACGGAATAAATATCACCTCATTATATGGGTTTACTTTTCGATGGTAAAGGTTTTTAATAAAAATTATGGGAGAAATTCAATCATGAGGACGAAAAAGACCATAGGAATTGACATGGGAGCGACGTATATTCGCGGTGCAATCGTCGAACGAACAGGGAAGATACAGTCATGTCTTGAGGTATCGACGCCTACAAAAGGAGATCCAGATGCTATTCTGGATGTTCTGGCAGAAATCGTGAATGCGCTTTCATCAAAAGAACCGGATGGAATTCAGGCTGTTGGAATTGGCCTGCCGGGACCTTTGAATTCAAAAAGCGGTATTGTGACCATGATGCCGAACGTCAAGGGCTTAGAAAATTATCCCATAAAAGAAAAAATTGAAGCCAGGGTTAAATTGCCGGTAAGAATTATCAACGATGCCGATGCGGCGGCCATTGGAGAGTATCTTTGCGGGGCTGCGAAAGGGCTTGAGTTGTTCGTTATGTTGACACTGGGAACAGGGTTGGGTTCATCCATCATGGTGAATGGATGTCCCTGGTTGGGGCGTGACGGGTATTCTGCGGAATTGGGTCATATTCCACTATTCGATGCGGATCAGAAGTGCGAATGTGGAGGTTGGGGGCATGCTGAAGCTGCTTTGTCGATCAAGGGATTACGGCGTGATTATCAACACCGGATTGGCAAAGAAGCATGGACGGCAGCCGAATTCAGCGTAAAACATCTATTTGAATCCGCCCGAAACGGTGATATTATTGCTGCAGGTGTCGCTGACCGATATGGAAAGGCTCTTGGCCGGGTGATCGCCACAGCCGCTGCTACGTTGAATCTGCACCATTGCATAATTGGTGGAGGAATCAGTGCGGCGTGGGATATTTTAGAAGAACCGGTACAAAGGTCTATTCGACAGTTCGGATTCGCGCCGTTGACCAAAAGTCTGTTGATTAAACCAGGTGTGCTGGGGAATGATGCCGCTGTTATCGGCGCCGGCTTGATGATGACAGCTGGAACGTTGTCAGCTTTTATATAGATAACAGGAGGTTGATATGAAAAATATTTTGAGAGATCAAAAAGGCAGCGAAAAAATATACTCTATTGTCGGATTTATAATTCTCATACTGGCGCTTTTTCTTATCTATTCCTTCGGAGTCCCGTATTTTAAAAACATGTCTCTGAATGGGTATGCTCAGGAGCTGGTCAACTATGACTATCTCAATCAAAGACCTTCTCAGACCGAGGCGAAAAGTATCTATAACAAGCTCATTGCGTTTGCTAAGAAAAAGAGTTTGCCGATTGTAGATTCTCATATCAAAGTTGATTATGACACTCAGGAATACCGGGTATCGATTAGGTATGATTACCCCGTTAATCTGATAGTGTACAAATTTGATTGGCATTTTGAGGTCAATAGAAAGTCTGAATCAAATTATTGATCGGCATCGATCGACATAGCTTTCCAATTGAATAATGCCTTGTGGGCCGACTTCGATCAGTCCGCCGAAAGGTATCGTAAAATTGTGACTGTCGTGACCGAAGGGAAGGCCGGAGATAAAGGGAATTCCAAGTGATGTCAAAAAGGACTGAACAAGGGTTTCGGTGTCCGGTGTCGGTTCTGGATCAGCGCTTCGTTGAACACAATTTTTGAAGCTGCCTGCCAAAACAGCTTGTGCATTCTGAAACCATCCGGCGTTGAACAGATGAGTCAGCATGCGATCGATTCGATAGGGGGCTTCGCCAATTTCTTCAATAAAAAAAATCGACGAGGAAGAATCGGGGTTCCATGGTGTTCCAGGTAAAGTTACCAGGATAGACAGGCATCCTCCGAACAGTCGGCCGACAATTGGGGTTTGCTCGGGTGTCGCTGTCAAGAGAGGTTGGTGAAATTCCGGGGTAGGCCAAACAGGGTCAATGTTGCCGGTTAGCTGATTAAGCATCTGTTTAAGAGACCATTTCGAGGTTGTGGAATCACTCATAACAGGTCCATGAAAGGTGATCAGCTTACAATTTTGCCATATTGCTGCTAAAAGCAGCGTGATATCGCTGAAGCCGACAATTATTTTAGGATCAGCTCGTAAACTGTCGTAATCGATGAAGCGCGCGATCCGTGCTGTGCCATAGCCGCCGCGGGCACAAAAAATCGCTCTAACAGCGGGATTTTGAATCATATTGTTGAAGTCTGATGCTCGATCTGAGTCGCTGCCGGCGAGATATCCTTGTCTGTCAAAAAGATGCCGACCAAATATGACTCGATATCCGGCTTCCTGAAGAAAACGCACCCCCGAATCCAAAGACACTGGATCCGGGGGGCTGGCAGGCGCAACTATAGCAACTGTATCTCCGGGTTTCAGCGCCGAGGCCTTCAATGGAATCAGAGCTGAGTCCCGGTTCATATCAGGATCGATTTCGGGCGGCTTCCCGTCCGGCTTCTATCGCTTTTTTGTTCATGTCGAACAGTGAAGCTTTCTTCAACATGTTTTTCAGGACGAGATCCAGGGTTTCGAAAGAGATGACTTTTGACAGTTCAAGATAAGCGCCGATCATGATCATATTGGCGACTTTAGGTGATCCGAGTTTATTTGCGATTTCCGTAACCGGTATAGACAGCGCTTCGATATCGTCACGAGCAGATGGAATATCGATCATCGAACTATTACTGAGTAAAAGGCCGCCTGGAATCAGTTCCATTTCAAATTTGACCTGTGACGGTTTGTTCATTGCAATACAGACGGTGGAGCGGGTGACGAGGGGGGAACCGATTTGTTTGTCACTTATCGTGACGTGACAGTGAGCAGTTCCGCCTCGCATTTCCGGCCCGTAGGATGGCAGCCACGCCACATTGTAATCTTCCATCATTCCGCATCCGGCAAGAATGACGCCCAGCGTCAATACTCCCTGGCCACCGAACCCGGCAATTTTTATTCGAGGATTGCGATATTTTTCGGGTATGGCGTTTCGGTCTGCTCGTTGTTTGACATCCAGATCGATCAAGCCCAGATTTTTGATGATCGCATCAGTATCCCAGATACGTTCGGGATAGCTGACAGGAGTTGCTTCTTCGGAGTTATCTCGTTTGACGCCCAGTTCGAAATACGGGAGCATTTTTTCTTTGATCCAGTTCAGCGATTGTGGCGCATCTTCCACTTTCCATCCGGTTGGGCACTGGGACAGGACTTCGACAAATGAGAAGCCTTTATTTTCCGTTTGATTTTTCAGAGCTTTGAAGATGGCTTTTTTTGCTTTGTTTCGGTTTGGGGCGTCATGTAATGAGACGCGTTCGATGTAAACGGGAGCTTTCAATGTAGCCAGGAGTTCCGTCATACGAATCGGGTAACCTTCGTTTGCGGGGTTTCGGCCGAGAGGCGTCGTCGTGGTTTTTTGTCCTTCCAGGGTAGTCGGGGCCATCTGGCCGCCGGTCATGCCATAGATAGCGTTATTGACAAAGATGACGGTAATATTTTCGCCTCGGTTGGCGGCGTGGATAATTTCGGCTGTCCCGATAGCTGCCAAGTCACCGTCGCCTTGGTATGAGATGACGATGGATTCGGGGTGCGCGCGTTTGATACCGGTAGCCAGCGCCGGCGCTCGACCGTGCGCAGCTTGGGAGTTGCCTACATCAAAGTAATAGTAAGCGAATACGGAGCAGCCAACCGGGCTGACCAGGATGGTTTTATCCTGTATACCCAGTTTATCGATGGCTTCGGCTAGATATTTGTGAATGATACCGTGTCCGCAGCCGGGGCAGTAGTGTGTGACTTTGGTGTTTCCGCCTTTTCGCTCAAAATCGTCATAAAAAGCATTGGGTTTTTGTAGAAACAATTCATATTGGGCGTTCATGGTTATCTCCTTCCCCCAAACAATAATTCATATTTTTCGACAACTTCTTCTGCAGACGGCACTTCCCCGCCCATTCTGCCGTAGAATTCCACGGGAGCTTTACCATTAAGGGCCAAACGCACATCGCGGACCATTTGGCCGTTTGAGCATTCAACAGCAAAGAAGCCTTTGGCGCCGCGGTCGGCCAGTTGAGCGATTCGGGCTGATGGGAACGGGAACAGGGTCTGAGGCCGGAGGAGACCGGCTTTATAGCCTTTTTCTCTGCAAGATTCGACGGCTGTTCTGCAGACGCGGGATGAAATGCCATAGGCGACTAAAACGATATCGGCGTCTTCGGTCAAGTATTCATCGAACATCAGTTCAGCTTTTTCGATTTCAGCATATTTTTTCTGTAATTTAATGTTATGTTTTTCAAGGTCGGAGTGTGACAGGTAGATAGACGTAATCAAGTTATGACGGGATTCTTTGTCGCCATAAACTGCCCAGTCGTGTCGGGTTCCTCGGACGGGTTTATTGGGAAAATCGACTTGTTCCATCATCTGACCGGTATAGCCGTCGGATAGAACGACGACAGGTGTTCGCCATTTGTCGGCAAGTTCGAACGCTTTGATGGTGAAGTCGCACATTTCTTGTCCGGAATTCGGGGCGAGAACGATGAGTTGATAGTTACCGTGGCCGCCGCCGTGAACCATTTGATTGTAGTCACTTTGTTCGGGCCCGATATTTCCGAGGCCGGGGCCTCCTCGCATGACATCGACGATAACGCATGGAAGTTCGGCGCCTGCGCAATAGGAGATTCCTTCTTGTTTCAGGCTGAGTCCTGGTCCGGAGGATGCGGTCATACATCGAACACCAGCGCCGGCGGCGCCGTAGATCATATTAATAGCGGATACTTCGCTTTCGGCCTGAATGAATGTGCGTCCAAGTTTTTGGAATAGCAGGCTGGCTTCTTCAGCGATTTCGCTGGCTGGCGTGATCGGATAACCGAAATAGACTTCGCATCCGGCCAGCAGAGCGCCTTTGACGATGGCGACGTTTCCTTTAACGAGTTCTTTTGCCATGTGTGGTCTCCTTTCAACCGGCCTTGACCAGGCGGTAGATAGTGATAGCTCCCGGTTCGGGACAGGTGTAGAAACAGGTGGCGCAGGCGGTGCAACCGGCGCCTTTATAGCTGGCCGGGTGGTAGCCTTGCACGTTGATGATGTCGGAGCGAATTTCGATGACGCTCACGGGGCAGGCTGCGACACACAGACCACAGCCTTTACACTCGTCGGTATTTATCACGAGTTTCCCTCTATCGGGCTTATTCATACTAAATCCCCCTTTCAGTTGGAGTAAAAAATGGTCGTAATGATAGTCACCGGGGAGACATTTTCAGTTTCCCGAGTTACAGGAATGTTTGTATCTTAATTTAGCGGAGGGAGTCAACAGGTTCAGAAAAAAACGTATAGTTTGTGCATTAAAATTATTTTTTTATTTTAAAAATAATTGTCGTGGATGGTAATTATTTTTTTTTAGAATTTTTCTTGACAC
>CAYOJK010000008.1:27500-107120 GCA_964404285.1 uncultured bacterium
TGTCACAGCGGTGTCGTGGGGTCCGATGTCGTCGGTCTGCATTCCGACGCTGAAGTTACAAAGTCAAATTCTAGCAGAACTGGGTGGGAAACCAGGCCATAGAAGGTAAGAGCCCTGTAAGCGAAAGGATATTGACCTTCAGATTCGAAACCCCAAGTACCACGGGACACGTGAAATCTTGTGGGAATCCGGGAAGACCACTTCCTAAGGCTAAGTACTCTTTGGCGACCGATAGTGAACTAGTACCGTAAGGGAAAGGTGAAAAGTACTCCGGTAAGGAGAGTGAAATAGTACCTGAAACCGTTTGCTTACAAGACATGGGAGGGCGTCTGTTTACAGGCCTGACCGTGTGCCTTTTGCATAATGAGCCGGCGAGTTACATTTATGTGGCAAGGTTAAGTCGTTAGACGTAGCCGTAGCGAAAGCGAGTCTGAATAGGGCGTCAAGTCGCATGAAGTAGACCCGAAACCGAGTGAGCTATCCATGGCCAGGGTGAAGCGAAGGTAACACTTCGTGAAGGCCCGAACCTCTACAGGTTGAAAACTGTTAGGATGAGCTGTGGATAGGGGTGAAAGGCCAATCAAACTCGGATATAGCTGGTTCTCCCCGAAATAGCTTTAGGGCTAGCCTCGCATGATGGGTGTCGGTGGTAGAGCACTGGATGGACTAGGGGTCCCACCAGATTACCAAACCCAACCAAACTCCGAATACCGACAACGCTTAGTGCGGGAGTCAGACCATGGGTGATAAGGTCCATGGTCGAGAGGGAAACAGCCCAGACCGTCAGCTAAGGTCCCTAAGTACAGACTGAGTGGCGAAGGAAGTAGAAGCGCCCAGACAACCAGGAGGTTGGCTTAGAAGCAGCCATCCTTTAAAGAAAGCGTAATAGCTCACTGGTCAAGTGAGTCTGCGCCGAAAATTCAACGGGGCTAAGTCTGTCACCGAAGCTACGGGCTTCTTCGGAAGCGGTAGGGGAGCGTTCCAAACGGGGCGAAGCGAGACCGTAAGGACTCGTGGACTGTTTGGAAGTGAGAATGTCGGCATGAGTAACGATAAAGGGGGTGAGAAACCCCCTCGCCGAAAGTCTAAGGTTTCCTGAGGAAGGTTAATCCGCTCAGGGTCAGTCGGTCCCTAAGATCAGGCCGAAAGGCGTAGTCGATGGGAAACAGGTTAATATTCCTGTACCACAATGCAGTGTTTGAGTGATGGGGTGACGCGGAAGGATAGGCCATGCCGGCGGCTGGAAATGCCGGTTCAAGCGTTTAGGGTGAGTGCTAGGCAAATCCGGCACTCATTAAGCCTGAGACGTGATGGGGTGTCCGTATGGATGGAAGTGGCTGACTCCACGCCGACAAGAAAAACCTCTAGCGAATTGCAAAGTGACCGTACCGCAAACCGCCACAGGTAGACAGGAAGAGTATTCTAAGGCGCTTGAGAGAACCCTCGTTAAGGAACTCGGCAAAATGGCTCCGTAACTTCGGGAGAAGGAGCGCCTCTGAGGGTGAATAGCTTTCGGAGGCCGCAGTGAAAAGGTCCGGACGACTGTTTAGCAAAAACACAGGTCTCTGCGAAGTCGTAAGACGATGTATAGGGACTGACGCCTGCCCGGTGCTGGAAGGTTAAAGGGAAGGGTTATTCCGTTCGCGGAAGAAGCTCTGAACTGAAGCCCCAGTAAACGGCGGCCGTAACTATAACGGTCCTAAGGTAGCGAAATTCCTTGTCGGGTAAGTTCCGACCTGCATCAATGGCGTAACGATCTGGACGCTGTCTCAACGAGGGACTCAGTGAAATTTCAATACCGGTACAGATGCCGGTTATCTGCAGCAAGACGGTAAGACCCCGTGAACCTTTACTATAGCCTGGCAATGGGTTTTGGTGCATTACGTGCAGGATAGGTGGGAGGCGTTGAATTGTGGACGCTAGTCTGCAGGGAGCCATCCTTGAGATACCACCCTTATTGTTTTGAAATTCTAACCTCGAACCGTGAATCCGGTTCAGGGACATTGCCTGGTGGGTAGTTTGACTGGGGCGGTCGCCTCCAAAAAAGTAACGGAGGTGCCCAAAGGTTCCCTCAGCGCGTTTGGAAATCGCGCATCGAGCGCAAAGGTAAAAGGGAGCTTGACTGCGAGACTTACAAGTCGAGCAGGCACGAAAGTGGGGCTTAGTGATCCGGCGGTTCCGTGTGGAAGGGCCGTCGCTCAACGGATAAAAGGTACTCCGGGGATAACAGGCTAGTCGCGCCCAAGAGTTCATATCGACGGCGCGGTTCGGCACCTCGATGTCGGCTCGTCGCATCCTGGGGCTGGAGTCGGTCCCAAGGGTTGGGCTGTTCGCCCATTAAAGCGGCACGCGAGCTGGGTTCAGAACGTCGCGAGACAGTTCGGTCCCTATCTGCTGCAGACGTATGAGATTTGAGGGAATCTGCTCGTAGTACGAAAGGACCCGAAGTGGACGAACCTCTGGTGTTCCAGTTGTCGCGCCAGCGGCATTGCTGGGTAGCTACGTTCGGCATGGATAACCGCTGAAAGCATATAAGCGGGAAGCCAATCCCAAGATAAAATCTCACGCACTATGTGCCTAAAGACCCCTTGTAGACGACAAGGTTGATAGGTTGGAAGTGGAAGCGTGGTAACACGTGAAGCTAACCAATACTAATCGGTCGTGAGGCTTGACCACTCTATTTTGAAATATAGGGTTGCCCCGTACCAAAAACGGGGCAACCCGCCTTTTCTCTTCACCCAATACTCAGATACCCGAATATTTGGATCATTTATTTGACCCGGTGACAATAGCGGAAGGGACCCACCCGTAACCATCCCGAACACGGAAGTTAAGCCTTCTTGCGCCGATGGTACTGCAGGATACAACCTGTGGGAGAGTAGGTAATTGCCGGGCCTTTTTTTTGTACAAATAATTTTTTTTTTACCAATTTCTGTAATCCCCCACTTGCACCCATAAAACTCCTGAAGTATGATTCCTGAAGAAAAAGATTCTTTAGAAGGAGGAGTCTATGTCAGGACATTCAAAATGGGCGACTATCAGGCATAAAAAAGCCGCCGCAGACTCAAAAAGAGGCCGAGTTTTTACCAAAATCATTAAAGAAATAACCATCGCCGCACGACTGGGTGGAGCCGACCCGGACACTAATCCTAGGCTTAGAATGGCCGTCCAAAATGCCAAAACGGCCAATATGCCCGGGGATAATATCAAAAGAGCCATCATGAAAGGCACCGGCGAAATGCCCGGACAGGTTATCGAAGAAATCGTTTATGAAGGGTACGGCCCAGGAGGCGTTGCCCTCTATATCGAGGTTATGACCGATAACAAAAACAGAACAGTTGCGGAAATTCGTCATATCCTCGCAAAACACAATGGTAATCTGGGCGCTTCTAACAGCGTTGCCTGGAAATTCGAACGAAAGGGTCGCATCATCATCAGTCATGACAATATGGATGAAGAAAAGCTGATGGAACTCGCACTGGAAGCCGGAGCGGAAGATCTCGAATTCGATGACCAAAAATGCGAAATATATACCGCAACCGCTGACCTTGAAACCGTCAAAGATGCTCTCAGCGATCATAATCTAGAAATCGAATCGGCAGAAACTACCTTGGTTCCAAATTCCACGGTCAAAGTCGAAGAAAAACATGCCGAACAACTCCTGAAACTTATGAGTAAGCTTGAAGACCATGACGACATACAAAATGTCTTCTCCGATTTCGATATCCCGGATGAGATATTGGAAAAATTCGCTGAAGAGTGATCGTATCCTCCCCCCTTAACGAAACCGATATGGAAATAGCCGTGGGCGTGGACCCGGGCAGCAGAGTCACTGGAATCGGCATTGTGGGGGGAATTCGCGGCAAAGTTAATTATATTACGCATTTTCCGATCAAAATACCGGAAAAGTTGACCCAAGCCGAAAAACTATTGTTCTTTGCGGATGCGTTCGAGAATATTTTGAAAAATTATTCTGACGCTACGTTGGTAATCGAAAGCTTGTTTACAGCCAAAAACGTCAGCTCAATTTTGAAAGTCAGCCATTTCAGAGGTGTTGCGATGATGATGGCGGCTCGAAATAAGTGGAACGTCGTCGAAATCGCGCCGGCTTCAGTAAAAGTAAGTGTGACAGGGTATGGACGTGCGACAAAGGAACAGGTTCAGTTCATGGTTCAGAAAATCTTGAAACTCAAAGAAGCGCCCATGCCATTGGACTGCGCGGACGCCCTCGCGTTGGCTATTTGTCATCTCAGCCAAAGTAAACTCCAGAAAAGGATAAAACAAATCAAATGATAGCCTCTGTCAACGGAACAATTTTGACGAAAAAACAAGACCATGTCATCGTTGAAGTCAATGGAATTGGCCTATATATCGAAATCCCCCAATCGACCTTCTACGATCTGCCGGATCTGGGACAAAATGTCTTTTTAAAAACTCATCTACTGGTTCGAGAAGACGCGATTCGCCTTTTCGGTTTCTTGACGGAATCTGAGTTGGGGTTATTTAGAATTCTTATGGAAATTACACGGGTCGGCCCGAAATTGGCTCTGGCTATTTTGTCGGGTATATCACCGGCGGACCTGCACAGAGCGGCAATCATGAATGACACGAGAATTCTTTGCACCATTCCAGGCATCGGCAAAAAAAGTGCGGAAAGGATTCTGTTTGAAGTCAGCGGCAAAATTGACAAAATCATTGCAATCAGTGATAGGACAATCCCATCTTCTAAGGTTTCTGAAGATGCCAGAGCAACAGAACTCATTTCGATGATGATAAATTTAGGATATAGACAGCGAGATGCCGAACGAGCATTGGATGAGGTGTTGCAAGAAACTCCTGGTGAAACCCCGGTTGAGGACATCATACGTTTGGCCTTGAAAAAACTTTCACGGAGGTAAAAGTGAACACCGGACGCTCTCTGATCAGCCCCGAACCCCAAAAAAATGACGGTGGACCTTTGCTGGAACATATCAGGCCCGCAAGGCTGAGCGAATATGTTGGTCAGCAAAAAATTATATCCGAACTTAAAATATATTTGGAAGCGGTAAAACAGAGAAACGAGGCTTTGGATCATATCCTATTTTATGGGCCGCCGGGCCTTGGCAAAACGACACTGGCCTATATCATCGGCCGGGAATTGAATATCAACGTTGAAACGACGTCGGGACCGGCCATGGAGCATCCCGGTGATATTGCCGCTATTTTGACAAACCTGGGTCATCGAGATGCTTTGTTCATTGATGAAATTCATCGATTGAGCCGAATCGTCGAAGAAAAACTCTACCCGGCGATGGAAGATTTCAGGCTTGACTTGATCATGGGGCAGGGGCCGGCCGCAAGAGTCATCCCATTGGAATTGGAACCGTTCACGCTGATAGGCGCCACAACTCGATTCGGTGCATTGAGCTCGCCGTTGAGAGATCGATTTGGAATCATTTTCAGGCTGGAATTTTATACCGTTGATGAACTGATGCAAATTGTATTGCGAGCAGCAAAAATCTTGAACATACAAACCGATGAAGCGGGTGCGCGAGAAATAGCCGCGCGTTCCAGAGGAACACCTCGGATAGCGAATCGGTTGTTGCGACGGGTCAGGGATTTTGCTCAGGTGACGTCCGGTGGGAAAATTACTCTGTCGGTTGTTTCCAAAGCGCTTGGCATTATGGATATCGATGAGCATGGATTGGATCCGATGGATCGGCGGTTATTGTTTGTTATCGCAAGAAATTATGCTGGTGGTCCGGTGGGAATCGATACGTTGGCAACTGCGCTGATGGAAGATCGGGAGACCATCGAAGATGTTTATGAACCCTATTTGATTCAAATGGGTTTTCTTCATCGAACGTCCAGGGGGCGAGTGTTGGCGCCGGCGGCATTCGATATCTTGAAAATTCCCAAACCCGCCTCTTATACCCTTCCGGAACTGCCTTTCGATTTATTTAAAGACGATGAAAATTAATCCTGAACTTCGCGTCGATCAGTTTGATTATGATCTACAGGAATCACTGATCGCCCAGGAACCCGCTGAAAATCGTGAAATGTCGAGATTGTTTGTTTTGGATCGTCGTTCCGGAGCGGTTGCACACTACGTATTTCATGACATTGATCAGTTTCTTATTGCCGGAGATGTATTGGTTCTAAATGATGTAAAAGTAATCCCAGCCAGGCTGTATGCAAGGCGATCGACAGGGGCTCATATACAGATCACGATCCTAAATGGACGATCGGAAGGACGTCTGCGAAGAGTTTTACTGAAACCAGCCCGTCGGATTACTGAAGGTGAGAATCTTGTTTTGGAAGGGGATTCATCATTAAACATTCTTGAAAGGCAGGGCAAAGAGTTTCTTGTTCGGATCGATGGCTCGATGGAATGGTCTGATTATCTAGCTCGTTATGGTTTAATGCCATTGCCGCCTTATATCAAAAGGGGGCGAAATCATGATAGCCGGATCACTCAAGATCACGAGCGCTACCAAACGGTATTTGCGGTTCATCCGGGCGCGGTTGCAGCGCCGACGGCAGGCTTGCATTTTACGACCGATCTATTGCATCGCTTGAAGCGGAAAGGCGTCATTTGCGTCTCGATTACGTTATGGGTTGGTTGGGGTACGTTCAAGCCAATTGAGTGTCAACGTGTTGCAGACCACATAATGGATGAAGAAACATATATGATTCCAGAGGAAACTGCTCAGGAAATTCGGCTTGCCAAAAAACAAAACCGCCGAGTAATCGCTGTCGGCACCACAACGACTCGGGCTTTGGAAAGTTGGGTTCGCATAAATCCTGACCTGAGCAGCGTTGCGCCAACGCAAACGGGTTTGTTTATCACTCCAGGCTTCGAATTCGGTGTGGTCGCTGGTTTAATCACGAATTTTCATCTGCCCGGATCTTCATTGATTATGCTTGTATCTGCATTCGGTGGCATGCAAAACGTTATGTATGCATATCATATTGCTGTTAGTAACGGTTACCGTTTTTATTCATACGGCGATACGATGTTAATTATATAAAGAGGAAAAGCAGGGTGTACAACTAATGTTCGAACTTTTTAAAACGTGTACAAAAACAAAGGCTAGGTTAGGCAGATTGACAACGGCTTCCGGAGTAATAGACACACCACAGTTTATGCCGGTTGGGACTGGTGGCGCCGTCAAAGCCATGACGCCGGATGAGTTGAAAAGTCTGGGTGTTACGATGGTTCTGGCGAACACATATCATCTATTTGTGAGACCGGGTCACAGTTTGATCAAGAATCTTGGGGGATTGCACCAATTTATGAACTGGGATCGCGGTATTTTGACGGATTCCGGGGGATTTCAGATTTTCAGTCTGCGTGATTTTGCCAAGATTTCCGATTTCGGTGTCGAATTTGCGTCTCATCTTGACGGAACACGATTTCGTCTATCGCCGGAAAATGTGGTGGAAATTCAAGAAGCGTTGGGTTCGGATGTGATGATGGTATTGGATCATTTAATACCGTCGACATCTGATCGAGATAGTGTTAAAGATGCCGTGGATCGCACGTTGAAATGGGCGACGCGGAGCAAGGAGGCTTGGACGCGAAAAGATAGAGATTTGTGGGCGATTGTTCAGGGGGGTGTATTTCCTGACATCCGTCGGATGTGCGCGGATGAATTATCCAAAATGGATTTTCCAGGCTATGCAATTGGTGGTTTAGCAGTGGGTGAGTCAACTGAGGATTTGTATGCTATGACTGAGGTTACGGCCACGGCTTTACCAACGGAAAAACCCAGGTACCTTATGGGTGTTGGCCTACCTGAAAACCTAGTTGAATGTGTTGCCAGAGGTGTTGATTTGTTCGACTGTGTGATCCCAACTCGAAATGCTCGCAATGGCATGCTGTTCACCAGACGAGGTAAGCTTGTGATTAAAAACGCTGTATATCGTGATGATCCAGCGCCACCTGAGGAATCGTGCACATGTTATTTGTGTAAAAATTTCAGTCTAGCCTATTTAAGGCATCTTTATATTAACGGAGAAATTCTGGCGGCGAGGCTGGCCACTATTCACAATATTCATTTTTTTATGACATTGATGCAAGATATGCGAAAGTCTTTGGAAGAAGATTCTTTTCCGGAGTTTCGTGAGCAGTTTTTACGTTGTTATTTTGCGTCTTTTGATGGCTGATAACGACACAAAATTTGTCGCATCGACTTGACTATTTATTTGATTTGGTGCATGCTTCCCGCTCAGTTCTGTCATACGGACAGGATACTAAATATTCGGGAGGGCGTATGTTTATTGAATTAGCTTCCGCCATGGCCGGCCCGGCACAGCAGGGAAATGGCGCCTCCGGGTCCAGCTTAAGTTTTTTGACGCCGTTTGCCATAATTTTTGTTATTTTTTATTTCCTGATAATCAGGCCACAGGCAAAAGAGCGGAAAAAAATGCAAGACCTATTGGATGGATTAAAAGCAGGTGATCGTGTTGTGACGGCTGGAGGTATATTTGGTACCGTCCATTCTGTTTCGGATACAACCGTAGAGTTGAAAGTTGCTGAAAAGGTCAAAATCACCGTTTTACGAAGTGCGGTCAGAGGGTTACAGGGCTCTGATCTTAAGGAATCGGCCGATCAGAATCTAAATAACTGACCGACCAAGAATTGATGAAAGTATAAGTCAGATGGCACTCTTGGAATAGGAAAGGAGTCTGGTTTTGAGTAAGATAGACCTCAAGTGGAGAATTTTAATCACCGTTATACTGGTGGGAATTGCGATATATGCCATATACCCCCCGTTGGATACGGCAGATCGAGAAGGCAAACTCAATTTGGGTCTTGACCTGCAGGGCGGTATTCACATGGTCATGGATGTTAAGACTGAAGAGGCGGTTGACGCTGAATTAGTCTTGCTTAAATCGCAATTTGAACAGCAGATGCGTCGGGACAAGATTCGTGATGCGACAGTAACTGTTTTACAGAAGGAAAATGCTCTGCGTTTCGAGTTTTCTGGGCAGGTCGAACAGGATGAAATATTTCGGATTCTGGTTGATCATCCTTATGATGTGACGAAAGATCGAGAAGGTGACAAGTATATCCTGGTGGCGCAAATGCAGGGCGAAGTCGTTAGAAGAATAAAGGAAAGAGCTCTTCAGCAAGCTGTTACGACCATTCGAAATCGTATTGATGAGTTGGGTGTGAGGGAGCCTGTGGTGCAGCAGCAGAAAAGCATGATCAAAGGCGCCCAGGATAGGATTTTGATACAGTTGCCGGGTATTAAAGATGTCAGCAAAGCGAAAGACATCATAGGCCAGACAGCGTTGTTGGAATTTCGGCTGGTCATTGATGGCCCGGGCGATCGAAGTGAATTGTTGCAGGGCCAGGGAGGCAGGCTCCCCAGAAATGCCGAGTTTTTCGAAGACAAAAATTCCAGAACAGCAAAACCAATATATTGGATTCTGGAAAAAGATGCTGAGGTCACGGGAGCAGATTTGGACAGTGTCAGAACGGATCGCGGTGATTTCGGCCGTTATGCGGTGGGTTTCACGCTGAGCACGAATGGCGCAAGAAAATTTTCTTTACTGACTCAAAACAATATCGATCGTAGGCTGGCGATTGTCTTGGATGGACGTGTGCAATCAGCGCCGGTCATCAGTTCAAGAATCTCTCGAAGTGGTCAAATTACAGGAGATTTCACGTACGACGAGGCGGATGCGCTGGCGATCGTTTTGCGCTCCGGCGCCTTGCCGGCTTCGGTTGTGCCGTTTGAAGAGAGAACTGTTGGCCCGTCTCTTGGCAAAGACTCTATTCGTCAGGGTATTCAGTCCATTCTGTTGGGTGGCTTGCTGGTTATCCTGTTCATGGCCGTCTGGTACAAATTATCCGGAATCATTGCCGATATCGCCTTGCTTTGCACAATAGTTTTTATGCTGGCCATGTTGGCCGGCCTGGATGCTACGCTGACCTTGCCTGGAATTGCCGGCATCATACTTACGGTTGGAATGGCCGTGGATGCCAACGTGCTGATTTTTGAACGGATACGCGAAGAAAAAAAACAGGGTAAAAGCATCCGAACCGCTGTTGCCATGGGATATGAAAAAGCGTTCATCACTATCATGGATTCAAATATAACAACTCTTTTTGCAGCGCTGGTTCTACTGCAGTTCGGTGTCGGCCCGATCAGGGGTTTCGCCGTTACGTTGTCAATCGGTATTGCTGCCAGCATGTTTTCAGCCTTGTTTGTCGCCAGAGTATTGATGGATGCTGTCCTTGCAAATCCTTCTGTCGATAAACTATCAATATGATTGAAAAGGAATTGAGCGATGCAGATATTTCAAGACACGAATTTTGACTTTATTGGAAAACAGAAAATAACTCTGGGTCTGTCATTGATTTTAATCATGATAGGGATTTTTTCCGTGTTTTTTCATAAGGGCCTGAATTATGGAATTGATTTTTCAGGAGGAACAATTGTTCAGGTGCAGTTCAAGACGTCGGTTTCAGCCGAAGATGTCAGAAAGGCGTTAAGCGATCCCAGGCTCGGCACATTTTCCATTCAACAGATTGGGGAAGATGAATTACATGAGTTTATAATTCGCCTGCCTATGACAGCCGATACCGAAATCGATGAAACACCGGCAGCCGTCATAGCCGGTGATCTGGAGCAGACATTTGGCAAGGATTTTTTTGAAGTCCGGAAGACAGATGTAGTTGGACCGACGATGGGAACGGAACTGAAAAAAAGCGCTAAACTATCGATTCTCTGGGCGCTGGTAGCCATTCTTGTATATATTACATTTCGATTTGAGCTACAGTTTGCGATTGGGGCTGTCACGGCGCTGATTCATGACGTAGCGATCATTGTCGGGGCTTTTTCACTGATGAATCGCGAGTTCAACTTACCCGTGGTCGCTGCCTTGCTGACCGTTGTGGGCTATTCATTAAACGATACCATCGTCATTTATGATCGAATTAGAGAAAACCGCAAATTACATCCGCGAAAAAAATTGGCGGATATCATGAATCTCAGTGTCAACCAGACGCTGTCGCGAACAATTCTAACATCTGTTACCACCCTGTTTCTCGTTCTGGCTCTTTATATTTTCGGTGGTGAAGTCATCAATGATTTCGCGTTTGCGATGCTATTCGGTGTGGTTTTTGGCACATATTCATCGATGTTTATTGCCAGCCCCATTGTGTTGGCTTGGTCGAAACTGATTTCTCCGAGGGCTACCAAGAGAAAAAAATAGAGTGTACAAAGGAAGCTGAATGGTTCCAGCGCTGCAAGAAAATGTTCAAGTTGCGCTTCAGAGTGTGGCGCTCAACAGTGACTGGACAGTTGAAACCTATGTAGATTACCTGCGTTCTTTGTATGGTGACTCAATCCGCAAAACCGGTGAACCCTGCCTGAATTATATCTCTCATATGGCCCGGCGCCTGTCTTTTTATCGATTGGACCATGCGTCTTTGATGGCTGCTTTTACCTGGTATGTTTTTGTCGCTCAACCGGAAAAAACGGAAGAAATTAGAAAACAGTGGGGGAATGAGGTTTATGAGCTTGCGGCCCGGTTGGCGGAACTAGCGGAAATTGATGTCAAAACAGGTGAAGAGGCAGAAAACGAAAAGATAAGACGCTTGATTTTTGCTTTGGCTCGAGACATACGGGTAGTGTTTTTGAGGCTTATCGATAGAGTTCATGTGCTGAGTGTCATAGATAAATATGGTGGTGAGGATCCGCTGGTGGTAGCCGCTACCGCTCGAGATATATACGCTCCGTTGGCCAACCGGCTTGGAATAGGAAAACTCAAAAATGAATTGGAAGATTTAAGCCTTCGTATCAGGCAGCCTGAAGTTTATTCCGATATTCGCCGTCGGGTAAGGGAAAGAAGCGAACATCACGCACTCAATGTTGAGCGAATTAAGACGGTGATACAGGACAAGCTGAAATCACAGGGAATCAAAGCTGAGATAAAGGGTAGAATTAAAAACATTGATTCGATTTATAAAAAAATGCTTGTTCAGAAAATCAGTTTTGATCTGGTTTATGATGTTATCGGTTTACGAATCATTACTCAAAAACCAGGTGTACAAGAATGTTATGCTGTTTTAGGTTTGATTCACTCTCTGTGGAAACCCATTCCGCACCGATTTAAAGATTTTATTGCGAACCCGAAAGAGAATGGTTATCAGTCGATTCACACCTCAGTAATCGGGCCGAAAGGGTCGCCGATAGAAATTCAGATACGTTCGCAGAAAATGGATGAAGTAGCGGAGGTTGGTATCGCTGCACATTGGCAATATAAGGATGTTGGAGCAGGTGATGCCGCCGCTAAATTCACTTGGTTGCGAAAGGCGATGTCCTACTTGACTGAGAATCCGGATCCGCACGACATGTTGGAGTTATTCAAAGTCGATTTATTTCCTTCAGAAGTGTATGTGTTCACACCGCGCGGTGATGTAAAAAGCCTTCCGGCCGGATCGACAGTTGTGGATTTTGCATTTTCGATTCATACCGAGGTTGGGTTTCGATGTCGTCATGGTAAGATCAATAAAAAGTTAGTGCCTTTGCGCACGGAATTACAGAATGGAGATATCGTAGAGATTATCACTTCTAGGAATGCTCATCCGACATCAGACTGGTTGAAATTTGTTCGCACGTCTTTGGCTAGGAATAAAATTCGGGGATATTTGCGGGATGTGGCACGTGATTCCATGGTTAAAAAAGGTTTGGACCTATTGAAGAAAGAGCTGATCAAGCAACGTTTGCCGGTAAAAAGGTTTCTTGAATCGGATGAGTTTTTAGAGGTTGTTGTTCGGTTAGGTTTTTCGGCTTCTGATGATTTATTTGCGGCGATTGGTTTTAGTGAAATTTCGATTCAGCAAGTGATAAACAAATTGGTCACCTTAAAGGCCGCTCAGGGAAAAACGCGGGTAGAGGGTATAACGGGTAGCCTCGAATTACAGCGTCCGGTCAGCAGTGTTCAGGTTGTTAGCGGGTCGGATATTGTGACCAGGTTCGCAAGATGTTGCGAGCCTCTTCCTGGTGATGAGATAGTTGGATATATTACTCGAGGTCGTGGAATTACGATTCATGTGGTGGATTGTCCGAATTTAAAAAAACTTGGTGTAGATCGGATTGTTCCGGTCAAATGGGATGCTCATGACAATCCTAAATATCCGATACGGTTTCTTTTTGAGGGTTATGAAGCGGCTGTTTTGATTCGTGAGATGACGCAGATTGCATTGGAAAGAAATGGTGTTATTATTTCGCAACAGATTGAAACCATAGACAAAAGGAGCCAAAAGGTCAGGGGTGTAATATTGGTTGAGATGCCCAATGAAGAGGTTGAGCAGAAGTTATTGGATTCTTTTAGGGCGATTCCGGGTATGCTTCAGGTAACGCAGTCTCGTTCAAGAAAAAAGCATTGAAAATAATCTGACGCCGCAATGGGTGGAGCTTTATTATCAGAATAAAATGCGATTATGACCGCGACACTTTTCCGGCTGAGAGGCAGTCTGAACAGATTATGACCCGTTTTTTTACGCCGTTTACAATGACTCTCATTTTTCGGACATTTGGGTTAAAGCGCCGTCTGGTGGTGTTATTCGCATGGCTGATCCGATTGCCAAACATAGGTTTTTTTCCACAAAATGCACATTTTCTCGCCATAATATAATCTCCTTTTAATAAGCTTCCCGGATCGGATAAGCGGTCGAAAGATAGCATTATCAAAAAGGGTGGTCAAGGAAAAATCCAACGTGAAAATTTTATGAACGGGGACTGTGTCGCACATATATCTTGACAGTTTGATTGTAGAATGTTACAAAGATTGTGGAATGCTTAGGGATATTGATCACTGATTTTTTTACTGAGTATTAATTCAGGTGGGAGGTTGCAATTTCAATGTTTGGAAAAGGCAAACAACTGATCGGACTGGACATAGGTACCAGTGCGGTAAAGATGGTCGTTCTCAAGGAACAAATCAAGGGCTATACGCTTCAAGCTCTTGGTTATGAACCGTTACCGCCGGAGGCTATTGTCGATGGCGCCATCATGGATTCCGCAATTGTGATCGAGGCAATTCAAAAGATTGTTAAAGATCAAAAAATACGGAAAAAGAACGTGGCTCTTTCAGTCTCTGGGCATGCGGTCATCGTTAAAAAAATAACGTTGCCCAGAATGTCACAGGAAGAACTGGATGAATCAATTCTCTGGGAAGCTGAACAGTACATCCCGTTTGATATTGATGATGTGAATATTGATTTTCATATTGTTGAAGATCGAAATGTGGGTGGAAACGAAATGGAAGTCATACTGGTCGCTGCAAAAAAAGACAAGGTTAATGATTATACTAATCTTGTGCGTCAGGCAGGTTTGATTCCTGTTGCTGTCGACGTTGATGGATTTGCTATCGGCAATCAATTTGAGATTAATTACAATCTTGAGCCTGACCGAGTGATAGCCTTGATAGATATTGGCGCTGGTGTGATGAATATCAATATCATGCAAGGGCAGCAGCATATGTTGTATCGGGATATTTCCATGGGAGGGAATCAATTCTCTGATGCAATTCAGAAAGAGCTGAACGTTACGTATCAGCAGGCTGAAGAGATTAAAAGAGGCGTTCTTATTGATGGGGTAAGTCATGAGGTTGCAGAAGATGTCATTAATTCTGTGGCTGAAGATTTAAGCCATGAAATCCAACGGTCATTTGACTATTTTAAAGCGACCTCATCAACATCAGGAATTGATCAAGTGGTTTTAACGGGGGGATGCAGCAAACTCAAAAACGGCGGAATAGCAGGGTTCCTTAGTGAACGGCTTGGTGTTGAAGTTGTGATTGGTGATCCCTTGCAAAATATTACATACAATCCGAAAAAAATTGATCCGACAATAATTGAAGAAGTCGGGCCGATGTATGCAGTTGCAGTTGGTTTGGCGATAAGGAGAGGATAGACCATGATCAGGATTAACTTGTTGCCGCATGAGAGGAAAAAAACCTCCGTTATGACGATAGAATTGATTGCTGCAGGGGCATTGATTCTGGTTGTTTTGGTTGGAGCAGGAATCTGGTCGCATTACCTGACGACGGTCATCAAGGAAAAAAATGCGACGAAAGCCCGGAAGAAAGAACAAGTTGAACAACTTCGGGTTATTATTGAACAAGTTCATCAATATGAGCAGGATATTCAATCGCTTCAGAACAGAATCGATACAATCAATCAGTTACGTGATCACCAGACGGGTCCGGTATTGATGATGGATGAGTTGCATCGACGTCTTCCGGAAGAAGTCTGGTTGACTCAACTGCGCACGGCAGGAGATTTGATTTCGCTTCGTGGTTTTGGAATGTCCCAGACGGTGATAGGAGATTTAATGGGCGCTTTAGAAAGCTCACCCTATTTTCATAGTGTCAATCTGAAAATTTCGCGTCTGGTCACCCAGATGGGTCGGCAAGTGTATGAATTTGAGCTTGATTTTAGGACAACGGTGTAGAGAGGGGAAACGGTTATGAATTGGGTTGAATCCTTGGAAGCATATCCACCCTGGCAACGCTATGTTGTGTATCTTGTGATTGTTGGAGCAATTTGCTCCTTGTTTTACTTCATGAAATACACAGATGCAAAAAAGGACATAGAACGCCTAGACGTAGAAATTAGCGAATTAGATATTGAGATCAATAAAGGGGTGGCAATGAAAGACCAACTGGAAGAATTTCGCCAGCGTGTGTTTTATTTAAGGGAAGAAATGCGAAGCGCTGCGGAAGTCCTTGGTGATCGGCCAAACGTGGATTTACTCGTCAAACAGATGGAAGCATTAGCGTCACAAAGTGGACTGAAAGTTGAACGTTTTCAACCAGTACCAGAAAGAACGCATGGGTTTTATGGTGAGATTCCAATCAGTTTAACAGTTTTTGGCGGCTACCATAAATTGGGATTGTTCTTCGACAAAATTGCCAATGAGCAGAGGATTTTAAATATAACAGATTTGCAGATCAGAGGCATCTATCGAGTAGGTGGTCCTTCGATTTCTGCAGAATGTTACTTGACTGCGTTTTGGTATCTCCAATAAACTTAAGGAAGATCGAGGAGAGATAATAATGATTAACCTCTTAATAAGTTCACGAAAAGCCCAACAGAAGTTTGTGGCGACTGTCCTGATCTGCCTGGTATCCGTATCCATGTTTTTGCCAGGACGTTTATATGCCCAGGAAGAAATGACAGAAGAACCTGGCATACCTGATGATATTCCTAAAGCGCCTACCCCCATCCCACCTGATGAACAGCAGATACGATATACAGGAGAGGGCACTCGAGATCCTTTTGTATCACTTTTAATTCATAGTAATGTCGATATGATGAAAACGGGTTTGGCTGCTATGAAAATATCTGAAATTACTATCATGGGACTTCAGATTGGACTAGGTACTATTGCCATCGTTCATGGAGCAGATGGCCGAGCATATAATATGAAAGTTGGTGATGTGCTATTGGACGGCAAAGTGTTTGCCATTGATAGCAACAAAGTAGTATTTGAGAAGGTGGTTCTGGATTCTTTTGGGCGGGAAATCGACAAAGAAATCATAGAATACTATCTTCACCAATAATTCAGGAGGAGGCTAATGGTTTCAAAAGCATATCATTTCCGAAAACTAGTATTAACTGCTTTATGCGGGGTTGTGATGGTCATGTTGACAAACATGAGTATCGCATCGACAGAAAACAACTTCGAAAATCGAACACTGGTGAGTCATTTAGAAGTTCGATCCGCAGGGACAGGTGAAGAAGTATGGATTATCGGTAATCAACCGCTGGCCCATTCCGCTTTCCTGTTAAATGATCCGTATCGATTGGTTATCGATATCCCGGATGCCTTCCTGGCGATGGAGACACCTGATATAGGTGAAGGTTATCGATTCTTGGATCGTATAACCTCTCGACATATCGCCGAGGCAAACAAAGAAGTGGTCAGAATCGAACTGATAATGAAAGAAGAGCATCCGTATACGATAACATCTGCTGATACCAGCCTGAAAATTCGATTTGGTGAGGTTTCTGTTGGATCAGCAAGAGAATCAGCGGAAGATGACTGGACAATTCCAGAACCTACAGGAACTGGAGAAGACTTGGTTGATGCCACTCAGGTCTACGGCCTTCAAGCCCCGACAATCTATCGAGGAAAACCGATCTTTCTTGATCTGAAAGATGCGGATATTCTTGATATTTTTAGACTGATTGCCGAAGTCAGTGGCTTCAACGTTGTTGTAGACCCTGATGTTGCAGGCCGCATAACATTGCGAATGGACAATGTTCCCTGGGATCAGGCACTCGAAGTCATCCTGAAAAACCAGGGACTAGGCAAAGAAATTGAAGGCAATATCATGCGGATCGCTTTCACCGCAAAACTTCGCGACGAGCATACTCTTAGAATGCAGTTGGAAGATGCAAAACGAAAAGCTCTGCCTATAGAATCCATTATTCTATATCTCAGCTATGCCAATATTAACGATATGGAAGCTGCGTGTAGAGTTTTCTTGACTGAACGCGGTAGCATCATGAGGGATACGCGTGTCAATGCGATCATTATCAGGGATATTCGGTCTGCTCTGGATCAAGTTACCGAGATGGTAAAAGTATTGGATGTCCGAACCCGTGCGGTGTCGATCAATGGCCAAATCGTCGTGACAACCAAAGATTTTACAAGAAATCTCGGTATCCAGTGGGGAGGGCGCTTCTTTGCTGATTCGGCGCATGGAAACACAACCGGTTACCAATTCCCAAATAATTACGGTATCAATCTGACGGGCGGAGATGACCCGGATGATTCCAAATATGCTATTAACTTCCCGGCAGGCGCTCAGCAGATGATGGCGATGACATTTGGAAACGTTACAGATACGTTGCGATTGAATGTCGCTTTGAGAGCTTCTGAGTCGGAAGGTATTGTCAAAACGATTGCTAGACCCATGGTCTTGACGTTAAATAATGAGACCGCGACGATTTCAAGTGGCGACAAAATCCCCTATCTAAACGCAACCGGTCAAGAAGGTGCGACAGTCATTTTTCAAGATGCTAACACTTCACTCAATGTAACACCCAATATCACCAATGATGATTGGATCAACCTTCAAGTCGATGTCAGTCGGAATTTCCCAGGCTACGATACACCAGCAGGCCCGGCAATCATGACAAATAGCGCAAATACTAAGGTGCTGATCAATAATGGTGACACCCTGGTTATTGGTGGATTGAACCAGACTCTGCAGCAGGTTGGAACTGCCAGAGTGCCTTGGTTCGGAAAACTCCCAATTATCGGATGGCTGTTTAAAGATGATAAACGAACAACCAGCTTTTCTGATCTCCTGTTCTTTATTACACCGCGAATTGTTGCGGAACAGGAACAGATAATCCGATCAGAGGCCTTTTAACCCGGTAAGGGAAAACCATGAATAGAAAAAGGAGAAAATCAATGATGCGTAAATCCTTAATAGCTGGCTCCCTGGTACTGACCATTATCCTAATTTCAGGATTGATGGGTTGCGGTGATGCCGGGGGAGAAGCCAAATCCAAATCACCCGTTATATTGTTTATACAGTCACTAAATACAGGATTGCCTTATCATTCAAGTGTCGGCGAGGAAATTGAAGACGTTGTAATGTGCACAGTTGCCGTTGAACCGATCGATCAAACAAGTTTTGAAGAAATATCACTCTACCAGAGTGTTATGGTTAGAGGCTATGAAATCAGCTACTTCAGAAAAGATACCGGCAAACGAGTGCCGGAAACATACACAGGAAGCACGAATACTTACTGCGCTATTCAGGAAACGGCTGATTTCGACATCGTCATTTGTAGACTCTCACAGAAAAAGATGCCTCCATTAAAAGATCTATGCGAAATTGGATATGATCAGGAAACCGGCCTGACGGAAATCCATACAACATGTCGAGTTGTTGTTTGGGGCGATACGTTTGCCGGAGAAGAAGTCGTCTCCAGACCGGCGCATATGACGGTAAACTATGCTTGTTCCTGGTCATATAATTAATACAGCAAGGAGGAAAGGAAACTTACTATGAAAAAAACAGCTTATTATAAGACAGTCATCCTCCTAACGGCAATTCTGACAATCTCGATGGTTTTTTCAGGGTGTCAGAGTATGGATGACAGCAGGCACAATGCAGAAACAGGCCGTACCGGGGTCAGTGGACATGCATTGATGGTGAACATCAATCCATCACGTGTGCCGGCAAATTATAACGCTCGGACCCATGCCCATATCCGATTTGTCAGTCTGAAAGATATGACACCTGTCCCCAATGCTCGTGTGAGGCTTTTAATTAGCGGCGGTATAGGCATAGCACATTTTGGTGATTACAGACTCGTAACAGATGCTGTTACAAATGGGTTTGGTGAAGTCACTGTTGAAATGTTTGTCGGCGGGTTACCAAACGATATCGCTGAAGTAGAACTTGTGCTCGATGTTCAATCAACAATTGAATACGATAAGTGGAACACCTTGATTGTCGAAGCCAAGGAGCCATTCTACGTATATAATCCCTATTATACAGGATTTTAAATTAAGAAACTGTGGGCTTATATTCGGATAACTTGCACGTTAATCGAAAAAGAATGGATATAAGGCCCAGACACAATTGAAGCTAAAAAGATAAAACTATCGGGCAGGCTCAGCAAAGCCTGCCCTTTTGCTCAACATGATGCTATGAAAGAAGTCAGTCAGGTAAGAAAAGAAATTTTGAAACTTGAAAAGCTGATGCAAAACGATATCAGCTCCCACATAGCGACACAACTGGCTGAAAAGTACGTTGAAATAGGCGAACCGGTTCAGGCTGTCGCTGTATTATTGGAAAGTATCGAGGCGTTTCCAGAAGATGTAAATCTCCTTTTAACGTGTTCCCAGTATATTATTGCTTATCAAGATCAGAATAGCGCACAAGCACAATCATTGTTAAATGCTATCTTAGCGATCGATCCAGACAACCAACATGCTCACCGTCTTCTAGAAAACATGTCTGCCAATGCTGATAGTGATCGGGCTTCACAACAGGATTCCGATCTGGCTGATATGCCGACGCTTCGCACCCGCAAAGTGACTCCTGAAGCCATTAAGGAAAGAAGACATTTTGATAAAGACAAAGCCGATTCAAACGTGGTGGCCAACGAGGAGATCTTATCGAAGGCGTTTTGTTGTTTAAACGAAAGTGATTTACAAGGTGCCTTGGAGTTGTTCCAGGAAACTTTAGAAAAGGATCCTGACAATAGCGAAGCTCAGGATGGTTTTCGTAGAACTTATAAGGCGATTTTAAATGAAAGAGAGCGCATAAAGTTTGAGAAAAAGGGGGAAATTATCGGTCGAACCATTCGTTTTTTTGAGGCGATAAAAAGTGTCGTCGGCAGTAAGGATCGATCAAAACAGATATAAAATGAAAAAAGTTGTCATTATCCACGGACCAAATTTAGACAAACTAGGCAAACGCGAACAGGGTTTTTATGGTGAAATGACCTTGGATGAGGTCAATGAGAAAATCAGACAACAGGCTGATGATCTAGCTCTTCATGTTGATATTTATCAATCAAACAAAGAAGATGAGATAGCTGAATATCTACGAAAAGCAGTATGTGATTCCGATGGAATTATCCTTAACCCAGCCGGATTAGGACATTCTAGCTTACTACTGCGCGATGCCATAATCATGAGCCCTATTCCTGTCATTGAGGTACACTTAAGCAACATACATGCTAGGGAAAGCTTTCGTAGCCGAACATTGATAGCCGATGTCTGTGTTGGGCAGATATCGGGTTTTAAGTGGGCAGGCTATTGTGCCGCTCTTTTGGTATTAAAGAAAATATTTTCTGAAAAAATTTGATTAAAAACGTGAAAAAAATCTCAATGGAATATTGCAGCCTGGTTTCAAATTCCAAATTGGATGCTCTGCTTATTTTAGATCACGTTACAATACGACATATCACTGGCCTATCGCCGGCTTATGCTTCAATGGTGATAATTGGGCGGAAACCACATCTTTTTCTACACATCGCTGATTATGGAATGGTTGGTAAACAAATCGGCCCTATCAAAGTTCATTGCGTTAACAAATCACCATGGATAGATGCGCTATTATTTGTTCGAAAGCAAAAAGTGAAAGTGTTAAAGATCGATTTCATTAAAACCCCTTTGGCTTTTGTTGAAATGGGGGAAAGACTGTTAGGGTATATTGACTGGATCGACGTTGGTGATGAAATCTCAAGAATTAGGGCGACAAAAAACCGGGAAGAAATCAAGAGAATAACGGAAGCTGTGAAGGTTTCCGAATTTGCCTTGAATGAGCTTTTAAAAGAAATGAAGACGGGAATTCGAGAGAGTCGGGCGGCAGCAATTTTGAATTCTCAGTTAATGAATTTGACCGGAGAACTCCCGTTTTTTCCGTCTATTGTGGCTTTCGGAGAAAATACTGTTCATCCGCACTGGGAGAGTGGTTCCCGCCGTCTAGAAGCCGGAGATACTATTGTTATTGACTGGGGTGGTTGTGTCAAAGGATATGGCGCAGATCTCACCCGAACTTTTTTTTGGAAAAAAGCCAGTAGGCGACAGATGCAACGATATGATTTAATTCATAATGTTCTCAACAAGTTGATTGCTACCTTGAAAACGGGTATAAAGGTTTCAGAAATTGTGGAAAAAGCCAGGTCGTTTTTGTATGCAGAAGTACCCGAAGAATGGTCTTTATATCCTATTGGTCATGGAATTGGTTTGGAAGTTCACGAACTGCCGAATTTCGCTCTGGATTCACAGGATACGATCATGCTAAATATGGTATTTGCATTGGAACCTGGCTTATATGTTCCTGGATGGGGAGGCATACGCCTGGAAGAAATGGTTTCTGTTGAGTCGGTTGGAGCGAGGGCGCTTGCTGAGCGCCCTATTGAGGATACACCGATTTTAGGTTAGTCATGGAGGAAAGATAATGTACGATACAAATGAATTTAGAAATGGTTTGAAGATCGAATATGAAGGAGATCCATATGAAATTGTTGTTTGTCAGCATGTAAAACCTGGCAAAGGGGTTGCTTTTGTTAAAACTCGGATGAAAAATCTAAAAACCGGCGGAACGCTTGAGGTTAATTTCAGATCGGGTGATAAGGTTGGTAAACCGGATATTGAAGTAAAAGAGATGTCCTATCTTTATCAGGATGGAGACCTTCATTATTTTATGGACAGCAGCACTTATGATCAAAAGCCGATTACTGAGGATCAACTGGGCGAGAAAAAGTTTTTCTTAAAGGAAAACATGATTGTGGAAGTGCTTTTTTATCAGGGCGAAGCTATTTCTATTGAAGTGCCGATGAAAGTAGAATTAAAAATCGTCAAATCTGATCCTGGTGTTCGTGGAGACACGGCACAGGGTGCGACTAAACCAGCTACATTGGAGACAGGCTTGGTCGTTCAAGTTCCTCTTTTTGTCGAAGAAGGTGAAACAATTCGGGTCGATACGCGGACATCAGCATACATTGAAAGGGTAAGGTAGACTAAATATGGATATACGAAAAATTCGGCATTTGGCAAAATTACTGCACCAAGAAGGTATCTCCGAAATCGAAATTCAAGAAGGGGAATTTTATCTTCGCCTGACAAGAACACTCGGAAAAGAAGTAACAAATAGTGAAATAGAGCCTACTGCGTCATCTGTTCCAGCGGAAAAACAGGAATCTCCCTCAATACCATCAAATGCCAAGGTGATTTCTTCACCGCTATCCGGAACATTTTACCAATCAAAATCACCGGGAGCACCCCCATTTGTAAACGTTGGCGACGAGTTTGCAGAAGGGAAAATTCTATGTATTTTAGAAGCCATGAAAATGATGAATGAGTTGGAAGCGCCTGAAAATGGGCGAATAATTGAAATATGTGTTGAAAATTCCAAGCCGGTCCAAGAAGGACAGCCACTGTTTCGATACATACCCCTATAAATCAATCCAGGTTTTTTTGAATGGATACGGTTGTATTTATTCCAACTTGGAATGAGTCAGAAAATATTGAAAAGTTAATTCGAGAGATCTTTTCGATTTTACCGGATATTCATATCTTGGTTGTAGATGATTACTCCCCGGATGGAACGGGAAAAATCGTCGATGGTCTTCGTTCGGAATTTGTCAATTTACATGTTAAGCATAGAGAAGGTCCTCGTGGAAGAGGCTGGGCGGGAATAGCCGGCTATATTTGGGCATTGGATCAAGGCGCTGATTTTATTCTTGAAATGGATGCTGATTTTTCACATCAGCCAAAATATTTACAGAATCTCATATCTGCATTAAAAAATGCAGATATGGTTATCGGTTCAAGGTATATTCCAGGTGGCAAAGATGACAGACCCGGCAAGTTTCGAAATATTGTCAGCCGATTGGCGGGAAAATATCAACAATGGATGTTCGGAACATCTGTGAAGGATTGTACATCAGGGTACAGAGGATATAGAAGTGTTGTATTGGAGGCCATTGGTGTTCGGGAATTAAACACTTGGGGACCGGCAATACTTTCGGATGTTTTATACAGAGTCATAAAAAAAGGTTTTACAATCGTTGAAATCCCAATAGTGTTTCCGGATAGAGAACTTGGCCAATCCACTTTGACTTTTCGAATTTTACTTGAAGGTCTTTGGAATGTCACGAAGCTGGCGATAACAGGCGTTTTTTCAACCAAGAAAGGATCTGATAGACATCAATCTGGGAATCCTCAGAATTGAATGTACTAGGTTCCATAGGGTTACGAAGAAGGCTTATCCCCAACATAAAGAACAATATCAGTACCGGAATAATTTTTGTTCCATGGTAAAAAATACTTTGCAGAAGACTCCACTCATCTTGAGGCATGGATAAAGATGGATTATTCACCAAAAAATAAGGAGTCGGCAAAGAACAAAACAACCAGGTAATAACCGTGTATTTTCTGATTTTTTTAAAAATCATTCCAGCTGAAAATACTGGCAACATTATGATATAATGATGTTCCCACACATATTGATATGTTAAAAAATAAACACAAATCCACATGGCAAGAGCTAATGAAAAATTTGTTTTTTGGGGGATAAAAGTTGCGATAGCAGCGAAAATATAGATGGCAAAACTCCAGCTTGTCAGCAGACGTTTTATCGAGGCATGATCGAATTTTGCGGATTGTAATAATTGTGAGAAAAATGCCCAAAATCCCAGACTATTCGGCCCAGTTGCAATAAACTTATGATGAAAATAAGACTGAAATTCCTGATAGCTTCCATCGACATAAACAAAATATGGAGTGGATAAAAGAAAAACCAAGAGAAATAAAAATAAAATAGATTTCCATTGTTTAAATTTTATCCATATAGGTAAAAACAACAGTGTATTGAGTTTCCATAGAGCGGACATAATATAGGCGCTGTTGCGAACGCCTGGTTTTCGATTGATGTGAGCGATGATACAGAGATGAAGAAGTGTGACGGTGACCATAGATTGTTGGCCGATATGAATTTCAACATAAAAGGGGGAATATGCCAGCCACATAGCGGCAAGAGAACGTTTAATTGCAGATGATACTGGTAGCCATTTCATCAAATAGATATTAAGAAGAAGCAGGATTTCGACGAATACGGTCCAGACCCAATAGGAGTGCCAAGGTGGCAGAATATTTAGAAGAGATCCATAAATGACGGCATAGGCAGGAAGATATCGAAATCCTGAAAAATAAGGAACAACAAGAGCATCTTGACCTAATCGATGCTCACGCACACCATAATAAACAGACTCTCCTCGTAAAAAGTTTCTACCTGCTTGATAAATTGAAAAAAAATCCAATCCTCGAGGAACTCGATCTGTATCATGAAACCAAGAATCTAAAAAGCCTTTAAACGAGTCCATTTCCTGAGGGTGAGACCGAGTTCCGATTAAGTTTTTACCATGTTCGAAGGCAAAAGGTTCAGATAACAATGAAGCAATAAATACAAGATGAATACAGATCGCGAAAAACAAAAAGAGTTGGGATAGGAATGTGGGCAGTCGATCAGATAGCGGATTTTTTGTCATATCTTAAGAGGATATTCGGATATCATGAATATGCAGTTGCAAGGTTTCTCGCTGATTCCAACGATTGATCTCGGGTGTTGCAACGATATCAAAATTACTGGTGGCGATATCGTCCACTACATGACCAAATCCAAAGGCGATAGCGCCCATCGAGTTTGCGCCTTGAGATAGAGTCAGTTTCAAATGGCTATTATCGACACCGATCGCGCGAGGAGGGAAATGGTTACGCAATCCTCGAATTAGAAATTTAGGCTTCGGATTGCCTAATCCAAAAGGGGCGATTTGATTTATCAGTCGAATAGTGGAAAAGCTTATATCTTGCAGCTCAACCTCAGAATCAATGGTAATAGAGGGCATAAGATCGCTCTGATCCAGCATTTCTTTAGCAATCCGTATACATTCAGCTTTAAAATCATCAATTTTTTCCGGTTTGATTCGGAAACCGGCGGCAATTTTATGGCCGCCATATTCAATCAAGTGTTCCGAGGCTTGACTCAAACAGTCAAAAAGATTGAACGAAGGAATACTACGACCACTCCCTTTACCCACCCCATCGTTTACACTGATAATACAGGTTGGACGATAGAAGCGATCTGCAATTTTTGAAGCGACAATACCGATAACACCTTCGTGCCAGTTATCACCGTGAAGAACAATAAAAGGCTTGGTATTTAAATCCATTTGCTCAACTTTACTTTGTATGATCTCAAGGATCTTTTCTTCAATACCTTGTCGCTTTCGGTTAATGCCATCCATTTCTCTAGCGATTAAATCTGCATCAGGTCTTGATCGTGCCAACAGTAAATTCAACGCATACTCCGGCGCCCCAAGACGACCGACAGCGTTAATTCGAGGTCCTAGCTGATAACCGATCATATAGGGGTCCATATTACGGCCTTGAGTAATATTCGAGACTTTTTTCAGCGCTTTCAATCCTGGGTGAGATGTGTGGGTTAACGCAAGCAAACCATGATGTACAAGAATACGATTTTCTCCCACTAATTTGGCGACATCAGCTACAGTGCCCAATGCAACTAACTCAAGAATAGAGGGAAGCGGATAAAGTAGCATACCTTTTTGCATCAAAGCCGAAACCAATTTGAATGCAACGCCAATTCCCGCTAGATTTTCATCTGGATAAAGGGAGTCTTCCCGCTTGGGATTTAACACCGCAACAGCTTCAGGTAGAGGACCATTCTGTTCATGGTGATCCGTGATGATAACGTCTATTCCATATTGTCGAGCAAGTAATACTGTTTCTCGAGATGTTATTCCACAATCAACTGTAATCATTAAAGTCGCACCGACTTCTTGAGCATAATGAACGGAATGTTCATGAAAACCATAACCTTCAGATAAACGATTGGGTAAATAAGTGAAAACGTCAATACCTGAATTGGGAAGAGTCCGTTTTAACAGTGCAACAGAAGTAATTCCATCGACATCATAGTCACCACATATCAAGACTTTTTCCTGGTTTACAAGAGCTTGACGAATGCGCTCCACAGCTTTGTGCATATCATCTAACAGAAATGGATCATAAAGATCTTCCAAGTTAGGATTGAGGAATTTGACGGCTTCTTCAGCATCTGTCAATCCTCGTTGCACAAGAATTTTGGCGATAAACTCCGGTATCTGTAGCGCTTGTGCTATCTCTTGAACAGCTTCTCGATCTGGTTCTGAACTCACCCATTCAAATTTTGGTAAATCAAATCTCTGCAATTGAATACTCCAGAATTGAAAACTAATTTATACTATGGGTAGCCCTCTTAAGTCAAATTGATTACTAAAAGGTGATAATTCGATTTCCTATAGGTTTTAATTGATTTTTGAACGCTTTTCAGTGAACGAGATACAAGAATTGGTTCTTAGGATTAGTTTTTTTGATTTTCATAGAAAGGTCGTGAGCTAAAGGCAATAAGGTAAAAGTCTTCCAGCCGATTTATCACTTGGTCCCATGTGTAATAATTCTTGACATAGGCATATCCATTATTTCCGAGTTTCTCTCGAAGGTCAGCATTGCTGAATAGCAAATCAAGCGACTCAATAAATTCATTTTGATTCGCATAATAAAGACCACCGTTGGATTCATGGCAGTGAGCAGTTAGAACCGGAGACTTCTCGTTTACCAAAACTGGACGGTTACAGGCAAAAGCCTGGAGTAGCAAGATTGAAAGACTCTCAAAAGCAGAAGGGATAACGATGACATCTGCAGCTGACAAAAAAGGTTTTACAGTATCATCTGGTATAAATCCTGGGCAGATAATTGCAGGGTTTTGTGGTGTTGGCATGTGACAACGCCCAGCTAAAACTAGGCATGCTTGAATATTTTTTCTGGTAAGATAACCTTCAAAGTATTGAATCAGTTGATCGCATCCTTTACCAGCATCGACACGCCCCATATAAAAAAGCATGGGTTTTTTTATCTTGTAACGATTGATAATGTCGTCTGCTTCAAGATTAGTTTTCGGAATATCTACGCCTGTTCCCAGTAGAATAGATGGTTTTCCTTTCACCGAATACGTGCTTTCAACAAACAATTGTTCCTGACGAGTTAAATACATCAAGCCTGCTACTCGTTGATACAAATCTCTAAAAATTTGCATATAAGCAACAGGCTCGTTATGAGCAGTCGGTATTAAAAGACTTTTTTCCGGAGCTATTTTTGTTCCTAGAACTGTTGGAGCATATAAATAGGTGACAAAAATTAACAGATCATATTGATAATGATTAGCTTCTAAATAATCCAATAAATCGGGAGACCAAGGCCCTTGCATTTTTAGCCAGTATTCCTGATCGGTTAGATTGTTATCACTTGATAGTATCCTAGCTGTTAATTCATTAAACGTATGGATGTCCCGGGTGATTGCCACAGGCTTGCGTATCACGGTAACCCCATTCATCGTCGTTTCGCCGGCCGGATACGAGTTAGCCCATGTTGTATAATCTCGGGCTGTCGTAGTTAAAACAGTCACGTCATGAGTAATCGTTAAACGTTCTGCAAGCCAACGGCAGTACAATTCTGCGCCACCATCGACTTCATGGCCATAACGCTGAACAATAAATAGTATTTTCACTCAAACTCTCGAGTTAAGATATTGACAGGGAATAGGGAAGTCGACGGAGAGTCATATCTTTTCAAGAAATCATCACCGTTCCAAGCAGCGCAAGATTATCATGGTGTTCCCGATCGCTGCGGGTAATCTTTGCTCGTTTTTTGGGTTCCCCTTCCGGGTATATGCCCAAATGAATTCGGTAATGACCTGGGGTTAAATTACTGGGAATAGGTATTCGGCATTCATGGGAGATAAACACGCCTTCGGACCAATTACTTGATGGAAGACCCAAATGGCTCAATAGAAAATCATGCTGTACTGAAGATAATGAATCCGAGTCCATCTCTTTTTCTTCTGAGTCCACCTCTTCATTATTCTCAAGTTGAAAGTCCAAAAGCACCTTCATGTCCTGTTCTGTCTTGGACAGGGTTCGCCAATAAGTAAGAAAAACAGCATCACCATCTCTTTCCCAAGAATCTGGTATTATTTCGTAGCCAAGCAATACAAGCTTTTGAGCGTAAACGACTTTTTTTGCCCAGCTTTCCAGCCAAATTTGTGACACTTTTACTCCCAATGATCTAAAGTCAGCCGATTTTTCATCAAATCCATGTGGCCGAACCGTTTTTTCTGGGATGATTTCTACTGAGACGGCATCTTCACTCGAAGACTTATCGGGAAGCGGATACTCAAATGTTTCCCAATGGTTAGTCAGAAGATTGAAAGGATAGACTGTATTTTCGTTAATCACTATTTTTCCCTGCACAGCTGCCTCGCTGAAAGGAGCTTTTCGCATTTGGATAAGAACAAAAAGATCAGTCTCATCCTGCTGGAGAAAAACAGTTGCTCGATCCCGTGTATAACGGTGAGTTCTTTCTTCCAGTTCAGACTCAAACCATCCAGGAAACAAGAAAAAATTTGGGTCGTCGGGAGTGATCAAACGCTTGAAAGGACGTTTTTTTCTCCAAAGAAGCTGATGGCACGAAAAAGAATCCGTTTGGTTAAAACCTGCCACATAGTTTCTACGGAGCGCTTTGAATGGTTCACCATACCAGATACTTTGAAAGGATTCTTGTTCAAGATTACCCAAAGACGTATCACTAACTTTACTGGGCAGGATATTGCCTTCAACATCGACAAAGACACTGTTCCAAAGACAGGAATTATCTTTGATCCATTCCCCACTAATAGAATCAGGTGGTATCTTGCCAGATAAATACTGCTCAATATCGCCACCAGACCCTAGCGCTTCCAGTAGCTGGGATGGCTCAATTTTTAAATCAAGCCCTTTCATTTCTGCCTCTATAAGGCTTCTATACATAATTTCTTCTGTCTCATCGAAATGGTGTCGGAAAGCACAATTGTCTTTTGAATCGTTTCCTACAAAAAGAGGCGTAACAATTAAAGAAGAGGCATTATATCGGTAGGCAAGATTGAGTATGTCTGTAAGCAAACCGATATTCTCTTTAACCGCAACCATGCGAAACTGGATTTCCGGCAGTATTTGGTTACGAGTTTTTTTTCTCTCAGAAATTATTTCAAGTGTTTCTAAAAGAGGTTTGATTGAGCAACTACAGATTTTTTTGTATTTTTTTTCGTCAGGTGCATTAACGGAAAAGACCAAATTTTGCACACTGGAATTGAGTACTCCATTCAGGATCTCTTTGGTAAAATCCAGCCCATGAGTATGTATGGTGACGGGGATTGAAAATTCTTTTGCAAATTCAAGGGTTTTAATCAATGCCTCTTCAGAAAGAACAGGGTCTCCACGGCCATTCACAAGCAATTTTTGTACATAAGGCAAGATACTGGTCAGAACATAGTCTAATGTTGTTGGGTTTATGTCCTGGATTATCGAGGTAGGTTGAAAGAAATATGGCTCCGGACAATTGCAGTTTGCTGGTTTCCGGGTAGTCAACTCAAGAACGAGTTCTTCCGGATATGGAATATTATCTCCAGATACGTAATTTATATATCGTTTTGATTTGTCAAAAGCTTCAATTCCTGCCACTGAAAAACATCCTTGAAAGTAGAAATAAATGGAGATTGATTTGCTCTGACCCCTGATTTATCATAAAATAAGAATAGCATTAAATCAACTTATAGAAAAAAGCTTGGCCAGGTAATTTACCTAGCTGAACATATACGGTATCCTCTAGGCATGAACGTTGCCACGCGGTCAAAACTGATAATTCGTACAAGCCTTCTGTTGCTCATTATTTTCATGGCGATTGGGTATAAACAACACATTTCGAAACTGTTGCCGATAAATACTTTTGGAGTAAATCAATACCATGAAAGAGCGGAAGTTTATCGGAAATATCTGGTTGCCATATTTTTATGGTTGACGCCACTATCTATAACAGCGGCAGGATTTCTTTCATCGATTAATGGTGTAAATCAGCTGTTAGAGCGATTTATACAAATCTGGAACAAACTGCCTCGATGGATTTTCTTTGCATTGATTCCTTTGCTTTTTACGCTTTGGGCTGCCTGGACAGCTTATGACATGATCGGTGGCGTACCAAGAATTTTTGACGCATTCAATTACCATTTTCAGGCAAAAAATTTTGCTTTGAAGCAATTTTATGCATTGGAACCTCCATTATCAGAACTGTTTAATTTTCCATTCATTATTGTTGACAAAGGCAAGTGGTATGGTTCTGTTTATCCTGGATATTCGCTTTTATTGGCAGTAGGAGTCAAGCTTGGCTGTGATTGGCTTGTTAACCCAGTACTCGGTGGTGTCGGCCTGATGCTAATGTATTTTACAGCGCGTTCAATGTTTGGGGAATCACAAGCCAGACTGGTTTCAATTTTTGGATTGATTTCTCCTTTTTATAGGATGATGAGTTCCATTTTTATGGCTCATGTTGCAGGGATTGTCGGGGTGGTTATAACCATCTGGATGTTATGGTGGTGGTCTCAAAAAAGTGAAAATGTCCCGATATTTGTGCCTTTACTGGCAGGATGCGGAATGGGCTGGATTTATATTACAAGACCCCAGATCGGGGTTGTCACCCTGCCTCTCTTTCTCTTGCACACTGCCTATCGGGTTCGATTTCCAGGCAGGGTTAAGCTTACACTTTTCGTTGTACCGCTCATAGCATCGATCCTTTTTCTAGCAATTTACAATGAACAGCTTACAGGAGATTATTTCGTCAATCCCAGGTACTATGTCGATCCAGAGCGTCGGCTTGGTTTTGGGGGTGACTTAGGAGAACCTCTTGCTAATGGACAGCGTGGAGGCCATGATCTTAGAAGAGGCATTCAGAATAGTCTTTTATTGATCAATTTGTGGAATGCTGAAATGTTCGGCTTTGGCTCGATGGGACTAATCGGCTTGTTAACCCTTGTAATCGCTTATGTTTTACTTGTTAATTGGAAAAACACACTGTTGCTGTTATGGGGTTCATCCATTATTTTCAATATGATCTTGTATGTTTTTTATTTTACTTCGAGTCCGAATTTTGGGCCGCGATACTTTGCTGAAATTATACCGGCTACACTTCTACTATTTACATTTGGAATATTGGATATATTTCGAAAGCTATTGCTATGGACAAAACTCCAACATAAACCAACTTGGTTGATATACCTTTTACTGATTTTAATAGGAGTCATGTTTTTCATAATGTTGCCATTCCATAGAGCACATTATGGAATATTACCTGCCAAAACCGATAGATCAAAGATTCCCGAGCCTTTGGAGCCGGCAGTCGTTTTGATACCTCAAGAAATTTACACAATGAATATATACACGTGGAATTCGCCTAATTTGGATGGTAATATATTTGTTCCTTTGAAGCCGGAGATCGGTATTCAGTCGATCCGGCAGGCTTTTCCAGGCAGAAATATTTTCTGTTTAGAGAAGGAGGAAAAAGGGGCGGATAGCTATATTTTAAGGAAAGTAGCGAAAAGGTTAGAAACGGAATAGGAGCGATATGAAGATTCTTGGAATATCGAGCTTTTATCATGATTCTGCTGCAGCATTAATTGAAGATGGGAAGATTTTGGCAGCAGCACAGGAAGAGCGCTTTACTCGTATCAAACATGATCAGGATTTTCCGATTCATGCTGTCAAATATTGTCTTGAGCAGGCATCGATTGATATTGAAGATATTGATCTCATAGCTTTTTATGACAAACCTTTATTGAAATTTGATCGCTTATTGGAAACCTATTTGATGTTTGCCCCAAGGGGCCTTCAATCATTTGTACAGGCTATGCCATTATGGATGAAGAAAAAGCTTCTAATACCTAAATTAATTAATCGGACACTTGATTATTCAGGTCCAATGATTTTTCCTCAGCATCATGAATCTCATGCGGCATCAGCCTTTTTTCCATCATCATTTGACAAAGCGGCAATTATCACATTTGACGGTGTTGGTGAATGGACAACAACTTCTTATGGGATAGGCGAAGGCAACAAGATTAAACTATTGGCTAAAATAAATTTTCCCCACTCAATCGGGCTATTATACTCTGCCTTTACTTATTTTACAGGCTTTCGTGTCAATTCCGGAGAATATAAAGTCATGGGTTTAGCCCCGTACGGAGAACCTAAATACCGTGATATTATTTTGAGTGAACTGATCGACTTAAAAGACGATGGTTCATTCCACATGAACATGAAATATTTCAATTATTGTACCGGACTGACAATGACCAACAGAGAATTTTCCAAGCTTTTTGGCGGTCCTCCAAGAAAACCTGAATCAGAATTAACTCAGCGAGAAATGGACCTCGCGCGGTCTATTCAGGATGTAACAGAAGAAATCATGTTGCGAACAGCTCGTCACGTACATAAGGTCACCGGTTTGAAAAAATTATGTATTGCAGGCGGCGTGGGTTTGAATTGTGTTGGTAATGGAAAAATTTTACGTGAGGGGCCGTTTGAAGATATATGGATCCAGCCGGCTGCAGGAGATGCTGGAGGGGCTTTAGGCGCTGCACTTTATGGTTGGTTTCAGTATTTAGATAATCCCAGAGATGCTATCACAGAGTTTGACAGGCAGCAGGGTTCTTACCTAGGACCGGAATTTTCTGCTAAAGAAATACAAGAATATCTAGATAAAAACAATTATCCGTATCAAAAGTTCAGCTCCGAGGAAATACCCGATCTGACGGCAGAACTTCTAGAAAAAGAGAATGTTATTGGCTGGTTTCAAGGTAGAATGGAATTTGGACCACGAGCCCTAGGAAACAGATCGATTATTGGCGATGCTCGATCTCCTAAAATGCAAAAGACAATCAATTTAAAAATTAAGTATCGTGAAAGTTTCAGACCGTTTGCTCCCACCGTGTTGGAAGAAAGAATAAATGACTATTTCGAAATAGATAAACCTTCTCCATATATGCTCCTTACCGCATCAGTACAACCCAATTTGCGGCGGCAAATGACAGATGAAGAGCAGCGTTTGTTTGGAATAAACAAATTGAATATTGTCAGATCGACAATACCTGCTGTGACACACGTGGATTATTCAGCACGCATTCAGTCGGTATCGAAAGACACCAATCCTAAATATCATCAATTAATCAAGGCTTTTGAAAAACGAACAGGTTGTGGCGTTATCATCAACACATCATTCAATGTTCGAGGTGAGCCGATTGTGTGTACGCCGGAGGATGCATATAAATGTTTTATGCGGACAGAAATGGATTATCTGGTATTGGGAGATTACATTTTGAATAAACAGGATCAACCTGCGATGCATGAACTCGAGGATTGGCGTGATGAATTTAAGCTTGACTGATAGGAATGAGGCCGGTAAATGATTATGTTTAAAGAAATAATAGCTGATTTTCGCTCAATGAATCAAGATGACTTCGCTATGCGTAAATTTGGGTTATTACTAGGGCTTATTCTTATAGCTTTAGCCGGGCTAATCCTTTTCCGTAAGGGTCTCCCTGATGTTGTTTGGCTGTCAACGCCGTTTATCTTACTCGTGTTAGGATTACTGTCGCTCTGCCTGGCCTTTATAATACCAAAAGCTTTGAAACCAATTAATTCAGTTATGATTATTATCAGTTTATGTATTGGTTATTGCATAACTAGAGTGGTTTTGTTTATGGTATTTTTTGGTCTGTTTTTACCGATAGGTTTAATTCTTCGCATGTTTGGAAAGGATTTCATGAGAATCAAGCGGCGAGAGGATGAACCATCTTATTGGATTGTCTGCGCTGATGAGCAGGATGATCAAGCTAGAACCAGACGTCAATTTTAGAGGGCTTTTTGATAGATCGATAAAGTGGAGAAAAAGAGCATGAATAAAAAAAATGAGCTGACACCGCCCAGTTCAATATTCAAGGAATTTTGGGATTTTTTGAAGCACTCAAAAAAATGGTGGCTATTGCCCATCATTGTCATTCTGGTTTTGATGAGCGTTTTCATTGTTATATCGACAACGTCAACCGTTTTTCCGATGATATATGCGATTTTTTAAAGAAAGCCTATTCTAATTGGTTTACTTCAAGTGTTTTGATTAGCTTATCAAGCTCAACCAATCGTTTTTGAATCTGTTCCCGGTCTTCAGCAAATGGATTGTCCCTGATATATCCGGATAACATATCACGGCTGTCATGAAATTGCTTTTGTGCATAATAAATATCCGCTAAAATGATTCTTGTTGTGCCTGCCTGACGTGGTTGAATCAACAAACCTTGTCTTAAAGTTTTTTCTGCAGCTTCACTGTCGCCTGACTTAAATTGAGCTTCACCAAGAAGATAAAGATACTCAGCTCTGCCAGGATCCAACTCAACAGCTTTAGTAAGATTGTGAATGGCGTTGTTATACTGATTATGCCAAATGAGCAAACGGCTATAACCTACCAAAGGTTTTGGATCAAATGGGTTGAGTTCAATCGCTTTTAGATAATTATTCTCAGCTTCGTCAAATTTTTGAAGTTCAAAATAGATGTCACCTATTTCTGCATGGCAACGAGAAAAATTTGGATGTTTTTTCAATGCTTTATGAAAGCTTTTCAAGGCGCTATTGTATTTTTTTGCCGCCATTTTTTTTAGACCTCTTCGATAGTTGGAAAAAGCGCCTAGAGATATTGTTTCGCCTTCAGGTAGAAACAATGATTTGAGTTCTGAGGAGTGAACGCTTTCAAATCGTGCAATATCTTTCAGGTGGAAGTCTTGATAAACTGTTGATCTATAAAAGGATCCGCCAACACCAAAATCAATTGAAACCTTCTGCATTCCTGGTTTTGAGATTTCCATCGAATAGGAACCTGCAGGGATGTTGCGTATTCGATATCCGCCTTTACCATCAGTATATGTGCTATCGAGCTCCCTTCTTTGGGTGGAAAGTAGCCGAAGTTTTGCATCGATAAGAGGTTTGCCATCAAAGCCGTAAACTGTTCCTTCAACATCAAATGCGTGAATATTGCTGACAAGAAGCAAAGTTATTATAAAAAATAAGATGATTTTTTTAGGCATCTATTGTACCTCCTCATTTGCGATCACATGCCTGTTTTAAAAGGTGTGGCCGATAACAAATGACCAACGATATGAAGGATCGCTACGATCTTTTAAGACGTTGTAACCATAGTCGATACCGACAGGGCCAACCGGCGTCATGAAGCGTGCTCCCAATCCTATAGTACCTTTCAATCGTGAAAAAGACACGTCTTTATAATCGTCGAAGACGTTTCCTGTATCATAGAATAAAACACCTTCGAAACCCCAGGCTAAAGGATAACGATATTCGATGTTAGCAAGGATTGAGACGTCGATATCTTTTTTAGTAATATTAATTATATTTCCATTCGAGGGTTTGGAACTCTTTCGGATGGCGTCAAAATCCCAGCCTCGAATTGATTTGATACCTCCTAATCGGAATTCTTCTTGATACGGTAAATCATAAGCCCAGCCCAAGCGAATGGAGGCTCCTAAAACACCATATCGGGACAAGTCGAAAAAGTGAGTGGTTTCGGTCGTCACCTTGGTGAAATGAACTTCGGAGCTATACATCGTTCGGGCATATTCAATTTTTGCCGATAACAAGCTTCCTGATCGGGGTGATTGAGGATCATTACGAGAATCATATAGAAAACCAGGCGCCAACGATCCGATTTTTACTGAATTTCGATATTCTTCAGGCATATCGGCATCATAGTCGATATTATAGGGTTCATCATAATCAAAACGATATATCAGCAGAGTACGTAGATAACGGCTCAGATTGTAAGACCAAGTTGCCCGGCTTCCTCGTCTAAAAAGTTTAAAGCCTTTTTCTTGCGATTTTTCCGCTAGAAGACGCAGTTCTAATTGTACTGGTAAATTGGCGAATTCAGGTTCACGAAAAACAATGTTGCCTTTATATTCTTTTTCTGACAACAACCCGGATAAACCTAAATAACGGTTCGATCCACCTAAATTGGTGGTAAATAAGCTTAAATATCCGTTGAAACCTCGGTCGCTGTTATATCCAGGTCCACCTTCAAGATAGATAAACGGTTGTTCTTTCAAGTCAATTAAGAGGGTGCGAGTAGGTTGATGCGATTCCCACGATGGGTTTGAGACTTCTGCAGAGCGAAAAAGGTTGGTTCGTATCAATTGTCTTTCAGTTTCCAGCAACGTTTTATAATAAAAAGGATGATCGATTAATTCAGGCAGATTACGATCGATTACTGATCGGAGTGTTTTGTTATATCCTTTGATTATGACGTTTTTGATAGTGGACTGAATGCCTTCTTCAATAATGATTTTTAAAGAAGGTGAAGTTGAATCCAAATCGAGGATTTCCCATTCAATCGTTACATCGGTAAAACCATTGGAAAGATAGTGATCCATCAAGAGATTGATTCCAGGTTCAATAGCTGAAAAATCAAATGGTTTGCCAGAAGAAAGCTGAAGCAATTTCTGTAAATCAAGATCGGAATAGAAAAAATTTCCTTCAAAAACAATATCGTTCCAGTTGTATTGCGGGCCTTCCTCTACTAAGAAGGAAAGTGATACAGATGTCTGTTCAGAATCTATTGTGTATGCGGCGGCTACACGGGCTTTATGAAATCCATTTTTGATATACCACTCACGTAACTCTTCGGCATCTGCAATAAATGAATCATGTTTATAACGTCTATCTGTCTTAGTTTGAATGATCTTGTTTAAAAGTATGTCATCTGTTGAAAAATGGTGGTTTCCAGATATTAAAATCTGATCAACCACGACCGGCTTATTTTTTGTTATTTTATAAGAATAAACGGTTTTTCCAGACTCGTTTTGAAACTCTTCTAATTGAACATCAACATTTAAAAAGCCTTTATTCCAATAAAGCCTCTGAAGGTTTTGTTTTGCTTCTTCAAATCGACTGCGGTCTACTTTTCCGTAATCCTCTATACCCAAGGTTTCCAAAAACAGATCAGGTCTTCTCTCCAATGAATACAATTTCCAAAGCAGATTCCAACTCTCTGTTTTAGCTTTCATCTTCAAATGTATAGGATCATATTCCGTAATTTTGAAACGAATAGTGACAGTGTTTGTTTCCGAATCCCACTGAATTTCAGGTCGAAATATTTGAGCATTCAAATACCCATGACGACGATAAAATTTCTCAAGCTTTTCACGAGCATTATTTAAACGTTTTCTAGAATATGTTCTTCTATTTAGCAAACCAGTTTGTTTAAGGAGAACCTCTTTTGAAACTGTAAGATTATCAGAAAAATCAACCTTTCTGATAACGGTTGGATGCCCCTGGTTTATGGTGAAGATCAGGTCGACTGAACCCTCATGATAGTAAGGATGAAGTGAAATAGAACAATTAGCATATCCATTATTAAAATAAAAATCTTTTAAGGCATTAATCGCAGCCTCTCCTTTTTCAGGAGAAAAAATATCGCCTCGAAATAAATATATCTGTCTTTGTAAGACTTTGGGAGAAAACTTGCCGATCAAACCATAGTTAAAAAGAGGAGAAATAGCGCCGCTTTTAAACTTGATCTTTTCAATAATCCATGCTTGTTTGAGTTTAAATATCAAGGCGCATCCATCTAAAAAGGGTTCAGCCCAGACAGAAGCTGCATAAAACCGATTTAATAGATTGAGATTTCTTAAAGATTCCCTAATAGCATCTAGGGTTAAAGGGTCATTTTCTTTTATTGAAATAGCTTGGAGTATATAATCAGAGGGAATTTGGGTGTCTGATTCGATTCGTATGTATTTAACGGGTTTGTGCCACAGATCCTTATCCGAATGGATATTTCCAGATGCTATTTGGAAAGGAATTAGCAGTAATAATAACCCCCAATTTCGTTTCACTATTCAAATTCCCATCTGTAACGAAAATCTACGCCTATGGAATTATCTTCTTTCTTGTGCCCAACGATATAAATATTATCAGATAGTTGATATTCGATTAGGAGTAAGTCTTCTGTTGATGTTGCTGAGCGCGAATAGAGAACCGAAAGATCAGGTCCAAACCGCTTTTTCGCGGTAAACCTAGCTGATGGGCTTTCATCTGAAGTTGACATGACCGGATCGATACTGAATTCGTCTAATCCCATCCAATATTCAAAACGCTGCTCGATTTGCTCTTGAAGTGAACCGGTAACATAGGCTACACCACTTGCAAGGTAATCTTCAGAAGAAGACATCTTTTCACGGGTTTTTCCTATTAATAAAAGATTCCACAGATCAATATCATTCAATGGTGGTGTGGATGAAGGTCGAATATTTATATCGGAATAGACATTACCACTAATATCTAGATTAACGCGATAATCGTCAAGAGTTGTCGATGCTTGTAATACGAGTAAGGGATCAATTTTTGTTGGATCGGCAAAGTCAATAGATGCGCTGTTAAGTTCAAAATTTCTTTGAAGGAACGTAACTTCGCCACGCAATACATCAATATGGCCCAGTACTTTGGGACGCTCCAAATTACCTAAAACATCCAGCTTCATATTCATTTCGACTCGAGCGATGTTGTTGTTGATATGAATATTATCATTAGCCCTGACACTAATATTGAAATTTGGATTGAATATGGATGGAGTATCATCGAGTAGTCGAATAGGCTTGCGTTTTTCGGAAAACGTCAGCTTTGCTCTAGATTCATTGACTATCATTGTCTTGTAATTGATTCTGGCGCCATATTGTGATTGTCTGAGATTGACCTTTCCTCCAATAGTGATCTCGGGGAGATGACCACTGATTTCCAGAGAAATGTCACCATTTGAATGAAAATCTTTTGGATATTCAAACTCAATATCTTCGCCGGAAAATTTGATATCAAACAAATCAGGAACATAACTGGAAATACCAAATTCGCCGGAACCTCCAAAATAAGATCCGCCGGTAAGACCTTCCATGTACATAATTTTGCCTAGTTTTTGGTTGAATCGAACTTCTGCGTGATAATCCTCAAGATTTGAACCAAACAATGGTAGATATGAGAATAATTCATGAACACGAACACTTCCAAAATAACCTGGGTCAAACCAAGGTCCTTTCAGTGCAAGATCAAAATTGCAGTTGCCTCGTGAATCTTTGAAAAAACCGGTTAGTGAGTCTAGAGCGCTTAAATTAATATTTCCAATGGTTTGAAACGAAAGATCACCGTTTGATTCTATACTGCCATCAAGGATCATGTTAATTGATGGATGTTTAAATACCAGGGGTTCAAAGGTTAAAGAGCCATTCGTAAACTGCAATTTTCCTTGTTCATCCAGGACAAGAACAAGGTCCAAATAATCAAACTCCATCTTGTTCAGTTGAATATCTGAGTTTAAAGAATGTATTTCACCTAAGTTCCCACTCAGCGTAGCGTCTAACGAAATAGATCCTTTAAAAGGGTTTGGAGTATCATTATCTTTGTTGATAATATCCGAGACAACTGAAAGTGGAAAACTTCTTATCTGTGTTTCCAAAGAACACGCGTATGGAAAAACCAAAGAGCAAAGTCCGGTGGATTTGGCCATGTCATTGTTCCAATTAGCATTCCAAACCAGGTGTGAGGGAGCGGTATGTTGATAATAACCGTTAGCTTCAAATCTTGAGGTAGCATAATTCATCATAGCGGGATTCGAACTGGTTATCTGATAGTGTATTTTTATATCGTCAGAATGTGTTTCTGATTGCGCGGTTAAGTCAAGGTCACCGGAGAGACCTAAAAAATCCAATCCAGAAAGAACACCAAATGATACATTTTGAGCGGACATTGAGATGACAGGAATACCTGAAAAAGGATAGTCAAAATTTGCTGCCAAATATGTGTTTCCAGACGCTGCGGTTACCGACGCATCAAAAATACCGGAAGGCGTTAATTTTCCATTAAAATCAACAGGGTTTAATAAAACATCTAACAGATTCAACTCATCAACATGTACGTGGCTAAAACAGGAATCGTTATTTTCTGAATCGCATATACGGATAATGCCGGAAGCGGTTCCTGATATCATCGGGCGATCCAGAAAAATTGAATCCAACATCTTTAGATTAAAAAGGCTTATATCTATCGTTGCATTATTCACGGACACCGATTCTGTTTGCTCAGCAACAGGCATGCCCAACACAATCTGACCAGACGCAACCAAATCAGAACCATTAATAGTAAAATCGTTAATATCAATGGATTTTGAATTAATCAGAACAGAAGCTTCGATAGCGCCGATCTGTTCTGAATGAAATTGAATGTTTTCAGCATTCAAATGGGCTTCAATCTGGTAATCAGAAGTCGTTCCACCTAATTCAACAGTGAAATCTGTTCTTCCTGTAAGCCCTGGGATATCCATCTGGAGAGGAACGGATCTGTTACCACGCTGGAGAAAATCAGCTAAATTTTGCGTTGATCCCCATATCGATCCTTCCAGGGTATCAGGAGAAAATATACATGAATCCAGAATAATCTGGTGATCAGGGTGCGTCAGGCGGCCTTCGGAAATCCCAAACATACCATCTATAAACGTAAACTGTGCTAATAAATCTAAGGGAATCCAAGGGGGTTCCGGTGATATTGCATTAGGTTTTTTCTCGACCCCATTTAGTGTTCCAGCAACTACTAGGGCATCGGGATTGAAGTTGTCGACAAACAGATCGAGAGAGATAGAAGCAGATGTTTCCATCTGAAATGGTATATCCAAATCTCGTGTTAACACTGCGATATTTAGATTGTCTCCCCAAGCTTCGACATCTAGACTTTTTTCATTTTTATCAAAGTTAATTTTAGCGGTTCCTCGAAGTGAACCGTCATAAGCATTTCCTTGAGCGTCGGCTAAAGTAATCTGAGAGTCGTGATAGGAAGCTGAAGCGTCAAAACTTGCGAATTTAAACTGGCCAAATTGAAGGTCATTACTGAAAAGTTTCCCTGAAATATCCAGATCCACTGCTGGGCCATGACCGGAAAAAAACAGGCTGGAATTACCTTCTAAAACCGTGTTTAACAAGGTTAACTCCTTGATGTCATTGAGATTGGTTGAAAGAAGACCATCAAAGGCCAGTTCAGGGTTTTCAAAGTTATCCAATGCACATCTTCCGGTCACCCAGGTTTGTCCACTGATAGAGCTAATCGTTACTAGGCTGTGTTGGATGCCTTTTTCAGAAATATCTGCCTGTAGATGGATGTTCGAAATGGCATTTAATCTTTTGGGGTACGTGTTTTCAATACAGAATCCTTTTGCGCAGAGGTAAATACAGTCGTTCTTTTTATTGAATTCTCCTTTTGCAGACACCGATGGAACAAATAAGCGATATTCAAGTGGGGCATAATCCAATAAAAAGCTTCCGTTGATAATCTGAATGTTTTCTGGCTGAAAGTGTTTAAAAAAAGCATGAATACTATCGCTAGGACTTTTATCTGAAGTGCTGTGGCTTTTATCGAAGGGGTTTTTTTGCAAATTATGGTTTCGATCTGAAGCAAAGATAAAATTAAAAACCGGCGTGTCTATCATCACATGTTTAATATGAAATTGATCGCTCAACAGTGAAAGGGGGCTGAATGTAATTGCAAGTTTTTTTACTGAAGCAAGCGGATCATCACCGAAGCGTTCGTGGTGTATAATTGAAACGTTGTGGAGCTCAACTTTTCCTAGAAGAGAAATTTGAAAAGATTCACAGTTAATTTGTTTTTGTAGAAGCTTGCCGGCGGCATGTATGAACCATTTACCAGCAAAGTTTTGAACAGGTTGAATATGTAGCAATAGGATAAATAGAAGAAAAAAAACGATAACGTAAATTGTTATAGATAATACTCGGCGTAAGAATCTGGATATCCATGATCGTTGTTTTTTTGTCTGTTCTCTCGGTTTTTGGCTGTTCATTCAAAGCATCCATTCTCGCTTTTATCTTAGCAGCGAACTGAATATCAGTCGAGAAATCAGTAAAGAATTGGTATTAAACCGAAAAACAAGCTATACTTTTTAGGGCCAAAACAATTAAGCTGAGTGAGGCAAGGGAGATATGGCAGGATGAAGCGTTTTTCCAACAAAATATGGATTCTTGGTATTCTAGCTTTGCTTTGGATGGGTTGCAAAACTTTAGATGGATTCTCTTTTAAAGATCAAGACCGCAACCTCCGCCGACAAAAGCGTGGAACCATTAGCGAAGCTGGTATATATGTGAACGAGTTTTATGAGTTTTCTTTTCGATTACCCGAGGGTTGGAAAGGAAAAACCGGTGATCCACCTCTGATTTTGCTTTCAGAACCTTCCTCAAAACAAGTTTCAAATTCGAGTGTTCGGAAGCATATCAATATATCTGCTCAGATAATGGATCTAAATTCTGAAGAGGACATAGATGATTTTATCGAACGCTACGCAGGCACACGGGCGTATGAGAAGATTCTTGTTCGACCGGTAGATATACCAGGCTTTGAAGCCCAAAAAGTGCTGTTTTACAAACAAAGGGAAAAGATTCCTTTGAAGATGCTCACGTTGATGGTGGTTAAAGATGTAACAGGTATCGTTATTAGCTGTACATCGCCTGCATCGGTTTTTGATAATTTTGAAACATTGTTTGGAGCAGCTTTAGATTCCTTTAAATCAACCAGAAAAGAGCCAGAGGATATCAAACGAGTTGAGCCAAAAGAGGTTACTGATCCAGCGATAGACTACGTCAATTATATTGTTTCTGCGGTAGATACCATGCAGTCGTTAGCCAAACTGTTTCTGGGTTCTGAAGATAGAGTGTATTTGATTGAAGAAGAAAACGAGATAGAGGCAATCAAGGCTGGAGAGAGAATAAAAATACCGCGTAGAATGCCGTATATTGTTACACGAGGGGATTCTTGGCGATCTATAGCCGTAAAAATACTGAATGATGCCAAATACGAGGATATAATAAAAGACTATAACTATCTGTCTGAATTAAAAGAGGGGGAAACAATTCATGTTCCGCTTTATTTCAACAAAACTCCGGCGATAGGAGACACGTATATTGAAATAGCTAAGCGGCATTTCAATGACCCCAACCTTGCTCAACGAATTTTAGAATACAATAACATGGAACCGTTGGAATCCTTGGAAAAGGTTAAACTGCCGATTGTGTTTGTCGAAAAAATGTTCACGTATAAGGTTCAACCAAATGACTCGTTAGCATGGATTGCCAGGTGGTTAACGGGAGATCCTCAGAATTATTTGCAAATTGCAGAAATCAATCAAATTCCTGCGCCTTATGTTCTTACGATCAACCAGGTATTAAAAATACCTTCTTCATTGGTGCCTGATCCGACCGTATTTGATCGATCGATTCCAAGAGCTACACCGAAGCCGACCAGAACACAACGCGCGCCAGCCGGCGAAACGCAGCGTACACCGACACCTATGCCAACTCCGACCCCAACTCCGACGCCTAGATCTATCAAAGATACTGGCATTTTTGATGTTGAGTAAGAAATGATTACCGGACATAACTCTGCGATAAAATATAAAGAAGAATTATTTCATATTCAGACTGAAGATAGGGGCTTAAAAGCCGCTCGTATCGATACGATAATCTATAAAAATGGTGGGGCTATTCTTCATCGAAAGCAATTATCGTATAAAGATATTCTTGCGTGTGAGAATGTTCGGGACGTTGTTCGTGAATTGATGGCTGAAATACATAATAAAACCATCACAGAAGTACAAAAAGGACTGTGGAGGCATGGCAATGTCCCGGAGCAATCATTTCAAGACAGGGTGATGCACTATCTTCTGAACCCCGGCGAGTTAACTGGCTTACACGATTAATCGAACTCTGAGGATTGTGAATCTCGAGTTCTATCGACATAGATTCTTTCGATATGTGATTTAACAATCTGTTTGCTGATCTCAATCCCAGGCTGATCCAATGGGTTGATATTTAGCTTTATCCCAGTGAAAATTGCCGTCATTTCATACAGATAAATCAATTGACCCAGATAGTAGGGGGTAACGGAAGGAAGAGTAATGGTGAGGTTGGGTCTGTTGCTCTGTGTCAGGATATCTCGTGTCACAGCTAATTCGATGTTCAGTACATCTGAGGTGTCAAGAAAACGAAGATGCTCTAAAGGCGTAGCAGGAGGCGCTTTGTGCATTGGGCCTCCAAAACGAAACGATTCTACTTTTATCAGAGTGATCAATTTATCATTGGGCCCTTCACGGTACAACTGAATTTGAGAATGCTGGTCAGTAGCTCCAAGAGCCTGAACAGGTGTTTGACCGGCAAAAACAGTGCTACCGGAAACAGTCTTTTGCTTTCCAAGGCTTTCAGCCCACAATTGACGATACCAGTCCGAAAAAGAACGCAAAGAATTGGCATAGGGCATCATAACTGAAATATATTTCTTTTTATATTTCAATAAATGCCAGGAAATTGAGGCTAATTGCAGTGCTGGATTTTGATCGAACTCCATCAGCATACACTGTTCATGCATATCACGCGCACCCTGAACTAAACGGCTGATATCGATGTTCATCATAACGGCGGCGAAAAGGCCCACCGGCGTCAAAATCGAAAAACGACCACTGACGTCCTTGGGTATGGGAAGAATATGCCAATTCTGAATCCCAGCAAACTTGTTCAAAAAACCAGAATCAGGATCAGTAATTGCAACAACTTGCTCAGCACGCATTTCATGGTTGAAAATTGACAGATACTGAAAAAAGTTTCCCCAAGTCTCTAAAGTCTCACCAGATTTGGTAATGATAGTCACCAAGGTTTTCTCTGGATCGATTATCGTTTTCAGACCGGTCAAAGCTTCTGGGTCAATATTGTCAATTACGAAAAGACGAGGTGTAAAATTTCGTAGTTCTGGATCGAGATAGTTATGATAGGGATGACATAAAGCATCAAATATCATCGTGAGCCCCAAAGAAGAGCCCCCAATTCCAATTACGACCAGGTTATCCCACTGGCGCTTATGTTTGACCGCAAACGCATTGATCTCCTCAATTGCCGATGTGTTAAACGGCAATTTCATGAAACCAATTTCTCCTTTTTCAAATCTTGCTGCACACTCTTTAATGATGGATTTGCTCGAAGTTTTTAGCGTGTTCAGCTCTTTATCGGTGATACCATTGTCGGATCCAATATGTTTAGCCATGACATTGGTAAAATCCAGTTTTATTGACGGTCCGCTCTTCATAGTTCATTCTCCGCTGTAAACCAGCCTGGTAAAATCATCACTTCACTCATGTTGAGTATATCTTTTTAAAACAAGCAATGCTATTGATCAGAGATCACAAATATTCAATTTACATGGATATAACCCAGACTTTCCAGCTCTTTACGCAATTCATGATCAATATCCAAAGGAACCTTCACTGGTTTGATGCCTTCAAATATGCCGTAAGAATCAACAAATAAAACAGGATGGCTCTGCTTGAAATCGTCGTTAAAAAAGCCCAATTGAGGTTTTCCATCCAGCTCGGCAGATACTGGAATGCCCATCCAGGCAAGAAAAGACGGCATGATTTCATAAATATGAATATCTTGCAGCTCTTCTATTTGATTGATTCCGGAGCCAGCGGCAAGAAATATACCATCAGGAGAATGCCAATGCTGGCCGGATCTGGGATGAATAATCATGCTGGTTACCGACATCACAGGTATCCGTCGATTTCCCGTAATAATGACAGACTTAAAATCAGGGGATGGATTGATGGTTAAAGTCAGCACTTCTTCTAAAGTGTCATTTATTGTAATTTGACTAAAAAGCGGTTCTCCATTGTCAATTACTAGCCGCTGAAGTTCATCGGCAAAATCTTGCACTGCTTTGATCGACATGGGCGCTTGACTAGTCCAAGAAATTCCACGTTTTAGCCCGAGAGGATAGTGATGGTTATCTTTAAACGAATGAAGGGGGCTTGGAGCAGAAGGCGCAAGAGTTTCTAAAAGTTTATCGAGATTCAAGCCTTCAATCAGTGGAGGTAGTTTTTCAACTGGGTCCATCCCATGATCTGAAACGATGATCACGCCGGTTTGCGGCCCCATAAGATCTAAATATTCACCTAACCATTTATCCAGATATCGATAATATGCCCTTACTATTCCTTGTTGGTCTTTAGGAACTTCTGGTATGTTGTTGACATCTAAGCGAACGTCACGCAAAAATTCATGTTCTAGAATATCGATTCCCCGAACAAAAACTGCCATAATGTCAACGTCATTCCATGTTTCAAGACACTGTTTGGCAATGTCAAGGTAAAAGCGATCTTTCAATAGCATTTCGCTAAAAAAGTCTGGCAATACAATTGGAGACCCATGAGGATTTAATGCCGACAATTCTTGTTCCAAAGTATGAGTGTCTTTCCAGATATAATTTTTAACAAGGGTTTCAGCATCTTTCGGGTAGGCAGTTTGAGCCATATCCTGATAGTGCGCTCTATTGGACACCATTATTCCATTCACAGGTTCTACTGGCCAAGTAGCCCACCAATTAACGACACAGACTTTTTTTTCTCCTGTAAGATTCCAAAAGGCATGTACTTTCCGGCGATCACTGGTTATTGCTTGTTGGCCAGAGGAATCAGCGCTTTCCACCAGCCAGTTATCGATCCCATGCTTTTCCGGTAAAACGCCTGTCGCTATTGTTGTCCAAAGCATTACTGAAACTGTTGGGTATAGGGTTTTCATGTGAGCTTTTGTGCCGGTTTCATATATTTTCTGCAAGTTTGGTAGTTCTCCAGAGTGAATCAAAGGTAAAAGAATATCCCAGCCGACAGCGTCAATTCCAAACAACAATAGTTTTCGAGGCGCTGACTCTGATGACTGACGCGATTTTTTGTAATACGATTGAGTTCCCGGAAGCAAAAGATTGGGAAAAACTTTTATTGTTTCATATTCACGGTCAATAACCTGTAAAAAGGCATTTCGTCTGTTATCGGAGATCGTATTCAGATAGGGGAGTGACTTGGTAAAAGATTTATCACCCATAATTAAAAGAGGGCTTACTTTGCTTTGCACATAATCGGTCATAATGTCAAAATTAAGAACATTGTATTCACGACATTTCTCAATATCCCAATCCTCAAAAAGATCGCTCCCCGCCATCCCGGGCAAAATTTCTCGACCACTTTCAGTAACCGCTAATGGAGAATCTGCGGAAAACACCTTATCGTCTGGTTCAGTGTGTTCACGAATAAAGTCAGCTTGCTCTCGAAGGGCTAAAAGGGCGGGTTTGCCGTCGATAATAGATAATGATGTTCGACCATAGGCCAGAACTCCAAGTATCCACAATGCAATAAAACAACCTAAATACAAAATCCGACTTTGCCTGTCTGTAGCAATAAATATTTTTCGCCACTCTAAAACTATTAAAGCCATAAGCAAGGGCATGATAATTGTCTGGTAACTAACCTGATAAATCCTAGCGCTCGAATGAACCGTCAACATGCCTAAAACCGCAATCCACAATACTGCTTTGTGTTCAGTTAAATCAGACAGATGCTCCTTTAACGATTTTTTCTCAAAAGAACGAACATATTGAAATATCAGAGGAATAAACATTATCCAGGCAGGGAAGTAATAACGGAGCAACTGAGAAGTTGCTCGAAGCTTTTGTGTAATCACCGTTGAAGCATTATAAGCGTGTAGGCTTAAATTCATTCCGATAATATTGAACCGAAATCGTTCAAACCCAGTAAGAAGAATAAACGGAAAATATAGCGCGATAAGCAAGGTTGAAGCGAAAAGGGGTGGAATAACTTTTGATTTAACCCCATTGGCTTTATATAGAACATATAGGCACACAAGAATGAAAAAAGGCAGGGTTGTCAAGCGAGTTGCAACCGCTAAGGCAAATGCGCTTAAACCCAGAAGGGAATGTCGATAGTTCGGATTTGGTTTTGAGAAAATCAGATAGGATCCAAGGGAAATGAAAAAAGCTGACAATGCGTATAGTCGTGAGATCGAGAAAAAATAGAGTTGGAAGGGGGTCATGGTTATCAAAGCAAGAAATACAAGCCCGCCTTTATAATCACTTAATTGGTGTACTAGTTTCATTAAAAACAGAGTGGCCAAGAAACCAAAAAGAATAGATGTCAAACGGGCATATAAAAGCCCGGGCAAAACAATTTGAATTAAACCATATATATATGGGAATAGGGGGGGTTGGAGAAAAAAGAAATCACGATAGGGAAGGGCGCCACGATAAACTGCCTTTGATGCATATAAATAGGCTCCTTCATCCAGATGTAACTGGCCGAAAAACAGATAGGTTATACTCATAACAATATAGACAAAAAAAAGGACAGCTAACCAGTTTAACTCAAATCTGGATTTTTCTTTCATAATATATTTTCCTTGTAACTCCATATAGTATAAGGATTAAAATAGTAATAAGACTCATTTTCGCCAAGATTCGAGAAAGGGGGAGATTACGATAACACACGGATAGTGTGTGATGTCCTGACGGAATTTCTATGTCAATTAGACCAGTATCGGGATTTGGATTGATAGGAATCGAAGTATTATTTAAAAAAGCTGTCCATCCGTCGAAATAAAATTGATTGATTCGGATTAACCCGGAAGAAGCAGCGTTGACGTCGTATTCTCTTTGGCAGCCGGATTGGGATATCTCTTTTATTTGGATGTCACCATGAAGAATGTCTATCTGTCCGGGATAGACCAATACATCTCCTAATCGTATAACTGTCCCATTCCAAGTTTCTGTCATTAATGTGTTTTCAAGCATTTGAGCTAACCTGGCTTCGGTTTGCTCTCGTGTAAATCCTGTTTCCGGAATTTTTTCAAGGGTAAATGTCATCGGTTCAGGCGGTGGAAAGCGACCTTCAACCGTTAATGGAATTTGTTCGCTGGTAGCATGAGTATGCTTAACTCGCCGGATCTTTTCTGCCGTCAAATCATCTTCATTCATATTCAAATAATCTATTGCTCGACACATATTAAGTGAGCCTAAAATAATGATAATTGAGGTGATGAGCGTAAGTGGAATTCGATAATGTTTAAATCGATTATCAAAAAAAACGCCAAGCGATCCAGCAAGTAAAGCTGCCATAAGCGCCGCGATAGAGAGCAATCTATAAGGAGATTGGATTAAAGGAAGAATGGGGAGCAGCGACCAGATTATTTTTGATGAGTGGTGGGTTAGAAAAACGCTGATGGTTAAAAGGGTCAAAGCAGCAAAAATGCTGTGGGTTACGAGCTTATCCTTGTTTTTTTGTTTAAAGATAAATGGTAGTCCGAGAAGAAAACTGAGGACAGCAAAATTACCAATTTGAAAAGAGATAGCATCTCCGGGACCAAAAACGCTTGCCCCATAATTCCAATAAAAGGAAAAATATTGTTTAAAAAAAATGAAGTGTTGTTTGTAATCAGCAAATCCTCTGGTCATCTTCTCCATTTGAACGAGATGTCGTGAAAAGAAAGCTGATGCCCAAAATGGTGATGCGATCCATAGTCCGAGTGAGAGTGAAGCGATATTACGGGCGAGGTATTTCGCCGGTTTTTGCGCAACAGGCGCCAGCATCAATATCCAGATTATATACATTGGATAATGAGTTACGCTAGACGGATAGTGGCTAATTGACGGTAAGCATATAGCTGTTATTGTAGGTATTGATAAAAGTGCAGGATTTTCTTTTTTAGCTGAGGTTAGAATCAGATAAAGAATCCACGGAGAAATAGCCATAGCCATATATTCATTGAGATCACCCCTGACATATAGATTGACCATTTTGTATGGCGCATAGCTGAATAAAACTGAAGTAATATATCCACCGGATTTACCCCAAAGTTGATTTCCTAATTGCCAGGCGCCGATAGCAGCGAAAAGGGTCATTACAATGATAATAATTTTTAAGCTATTGATCGTGGAAAAACCAACAAGTCGAAAGGCTTCTGTAAAAACCAAGGGTGAAATAGGAAAATATTCCAAAACAGGTAAACCCAACCCCCTGGCAAAATCTGGGAACCATCGGCAAAACATATTACCATGTAGGACATTTTGATGAAAAGACGCTAGGCGTAGCAGCGGATAGGCAGTTTCATGTGACCAGAAAAAATGTGGATTCAGAAGTGGGCGGAAAATAGGAAGAACACTAACCGAAATTAAGAATATTACCGGTATTTGGGGCCTTATTTTTTGACGGAAATAATCTGAAAAGGTGGTTCTTTTCATAGGCAGTATTAAAGCAGAATAGAAAAGATTCTGCAATCTGAGGAAATTTGGTATAGTCTTTTTAAGAAGAGGGATGAAATGATTGAGCAGAATATAAAGGATATTACCTATAATATAAATCAAGCGGCGCAACGAATCGGAAGAAGCTCGAACAGTATAAAACTTATTGCTGTTTCAAAAACTCGAACTGTAGAGGAAGTTGAGACTGCAATTCGGGCTGGGCAAGTCGTTTTTGGGGAAAACCGGATTCAAGAAGCTGCTACAAAAATACCATCTGTGAAAAGTGATATTGAGTGGCATTTGATAGGTCATCTTCAAACTAATAAGACAAAGTTGGCGGTTCAGCTTTTTGATGTTATTCATTCGATAGATTCTTTGAAATTATTAAAAGAAATTGACCGATGGGCAAATAAGTTTTCTAAAGTTCAATCGATTTTAATACAGGTTAATATAGCTGAAGAGACATCAAAATTTGGTGCGAGAGCTTCTGATCTGGCCTATCTAATAGATGTAGCTAAACAAGCTTCAAACGTCCATCTATTAGGCTTAATGATAATTCCTCCATATTCCGAAAATCCGGAAGATGCGAGAGTTTTTTTTCGGCGCTTGAGAGAAATCGCATTTGCTGAACTTGTCCTAAAGAATTATATTGATGAGGCATCGTTAGAACTTTCTATGGGTATGAGCAATGATTATCAAGTGGCAATAGAAGAAGGGGCAACCATGGTCAGAATAGGCACGGCAATTTTTGGGGAACGTGTAAAATAATAGATCAGGAGTAAAATATGTATACCCCACTAATCAAAACAATAGACTATATTATCAATATCTTAATCGTTCTTTTTATCATGAAATTGGTGATCGATCCCAGGGACTTTTTTTTCAATTCGGCATTGCGTCCAATTGATGCGATAACGGGTCCGATCTTGGCACGAATGCGTAAGTTTGTAAATATCAACCGTCATGGTAAAGATTATATGCCTGTAGTAGCCATTATTATTCTGATCGTGCTATATGTTTTGGCCTATTGGCAGATAACGATTCATTATAGGGAGTTTATCTCTACAAGCTCATCGAATTTGACGATATTGCAGGCAATTGCTGAGAGTATGGGAAGGCTACTGATATTTTTGATTCAATTTATGGCTTTTGGTTTTTTTGTATTTGCCATGACACCAACGTATTCGAAAAATCCGATTTCAGGTTTTTTTCTGAATATAATCACACCATTTGGAAGTTTTTTTGGAAAAAAAGAAAGCAATACCAGTAAAAAATCATTGTTAACAATAGCGGGTATTGTCGTTTTTTTGCTGAGCTTTTTTATCATAATAGCGCTTAAAGCGCTTGTAGCGCCCTCTTTTAGCAGTTATATAGCATCTTGGAAAACCTGGATACACCCCATCTTTTTTATCCTGCTCAAGGCATTGAGCATTTATCGGTTTCTAGTTTTTCTGCTAATACTATCCGTTATTTTTTCCTGGCTTGACTTGGAAGTACGTAACTCATTTGTCAATCTTGTCTATATGCTGACTGAACCCATGTTGTTGCCTATCCGCCGAATTATATCTCCTGCAGGTGGTCTGGATTTATCCCCATGGTTAGCCAGTTTAGCCATTTGGTTCACCGGCCAGGTTTTTACCAAAATACTTATCTCTTTGGAGCTGTTTATTTTTGTTTGATGAGCATTATGGACCATGAATACCTCTCCATCTAATCTCCAAAGGATTCTTATCGTCAAAACACATGCTTTGGGTGATCTCTTATTGCTGACTCCGGCTTTACGGGCTTTAAAGAAACATTATCAGACCGCAAAAATTGATTTTTTAACAGGATATTGGTCATCAGAAGCAATTAAAAGCAATCCTTATATTGACTCAATCATTTCTATCCCAGACCAAGTGTTTCACGATCCTAAACCACTAGCTTTAATGCGACTAGCCAGGCGTTTACGACTCAACGATTATGACTTTGGAGTTATATTTCAACCTTCTCAATTTATGCACTGGTTTGTGAGATTAGCTGGAATAAAGCATATTGCGGCTCCTGTATCCGGTCGTTTTCACTATCCGGTTCATTATGCATCAACTTGGCGCTTAAACAGAAATCGATACATTGTCGAAGACTTTCTTGATGTTGTTAGAAGCATGGGAATCTCTTCGGATGGCATTGAGCTGGATTTTGTTGTTCCAGAAGGAGCAATCCAATCGGTTGCTACCTTATTGCATGACAGCCATCTAAAAAAAAGAGAATATATCGTTATATGTCCAGGGGGAGGGCGAAATCCTAGAGATTGGGTTGCGCAGAAGATTTGGCCAGTAGAGAATTATTTTCAACTAGTCGGACGAATACAAAAGGAGGGAATTAAGGTTGTTCTAGCTGGTGCTGAGTCGGATCGTGAGCAAATCCGATCGCTACTGGACATCCCGAATATCATTGATTTGGTAGGTAAAACATCTTTTTCGGAACTAGCAGAGCTTTTGAAAAATGCACGAATGTTGATCACCAATGATTCTGCGCCAATGCATCTGGCTCTTTCTGTCGGGTGTCCCTTTATTGCCTTATTTGGCCCTAGCAGATGGCGGGCTCTTCTGCCGAAAACCGGGCGCTTTGTCGTGATGCATGCGGACATTCCATGTGCTCCATGCTATGATAATGAACCATTTGGAAAATGTGATCGATTTGATTGCATTCGTTCCATCGATGTGGCTGGAGTTTATGAAAGTGTTATGAAAAATTGGAAACAATGGGCGGATAGGTAAATCAATATGGTAGATATTTCTGTTATCATTCCTGCGTACAACGCTGAACAGAATATGGAAAATTGTATCCGAGCGCTTGAAAACCAATCATTGTCTCGGGAAATGTATGAGATCATCGTTGTGAATGACGGTTCAGAAGATTCGACTGGAGATATTGCCAGAAGCACTTCGGCTAAGGTCATCGATCAGCAGAACCAGGGACCAGCTGTTGCCAGAAACGAAGGTGTAAAACAAGCTTTAGGCGAAATAATCGTTTTTACTGATTCAGATTGTATTGCAGATAGACATTTTCTAGAAGAAATGGTGACACCATTTTCAGCGCCAACTGTTGTCGGGGTAAAGGGAGCTTATCGAACGCGACAAACAGAAATATGGGCTCGTTTTGCACAAGTTGAGTTTATGGAACGTTATTCCAAACTTAGCCGATCAGAATCTATTGATTTTGTGGATTCTTATGCCGCAGCGTTCCGAAAGTCAGTTTTTTGCCGTGTCGGTGGATTTGATGCTCATTTCCCTGTAGCAAATAATGAAGATGTCGATCTATCATACAAAATTGCCCGTTTGGGACATCCTATGATCTTTAATCCGAAAGCAATTGTCTATCATACTCACCCGAATACGGCAAAAAAATATCTTAAATTGAAATTTTCACGTGCATATTGGAGAATGCTTGTTTATAGAAAATTCCCAGAAAAAATTGTCAGCGATTCCTATACGCCACAGTCTTTAAAAGTTCAAATCATTACCACCGGATTGTTAATGCTGTGTCTTTTAGGAAGCCTTTTTCATCCTACCTGTTTAACTGCATCACTCTGGCTGGCGGCTCTTTTTTTGCTAGCCATAATTCCATTTTTGTATCATGTTATTAAAAGTGACCCGGGCCTTACCTGGATTTGTCCAGGGGCAATATTTCTAAGATCCGTTGTTTTTGGCACCGGGATGCTTTTTGGAATGATCGCACAGCGAAAACGTCGTGTGCTTTTTCCTTTTCTGTTGTTGTTTAGTGATACGATTGCAGCCACAGCTGCTTATCTGTTTAGCTTTTGGCTAAGAGCAACCGTGTTCAGGTCAGTTTTAGCTCCTTTCGACCATACACTCAGCTTATATATGTCCTTATTTCCTATCGTTTTATCTATATTACTTCTTTCTTGCCAATCTTTTGGCCTCTATCGAGAATATAGTCATCACAGTCGGGTAAAAGAGTTTACCAGCGCCACCCGGGCTGCTTCATATTCTGTTCTTGCCATCATCATTATCTCATTCTTTTTAAAATGGGATTACTCACGTTTATTTATTGTCTTGTATTGGTTCACAGCAGTCATTACGGTGAATAGTAGCCGAACGTTCGTTAGACGATTTCAAGATCGGCTACGTCAAAAAGGTCTTCAGTCATCACTTGTCATTATCGTTGGTTCCGGCCCTTCAGCTCAGCAACTTTACAAGCAGCTTTTGGAATCCAAAGATGCCGGTCAACGAATTGTTGGTATCGTTGACGATATACAACCTGAAGAACTTCACCCTGATTGGGATGGTATTCCTTTTCTGGGTTCGATCTTAAATCTTGAGACAATTATTTCCGAACACAATATTGACGAAGTTTTCATAGCTAAAAGTGACTGGCCTCATCAACAGGTTCTGGACCTTGTTGTTCGTTGCGAAAAAACGGGAGCTGGTTTCAAAATTGTCACAGATCTAGCAACAATTGTGACAGTTGGAGCAATACTGTCAACTGCCTCAGATTTACCCGTGATTGATTTAAAAGAAGAAAGACATGATTGGGGACGTAGAACCTCAAAACGCCTGCTTGATCTTGGTTTAGGAAGCCTGCTCGCAATACCAGTCTTTGTATTGGCACTGGGGATAGCTGTTTTGGTGCATCTGCTGATTCAAGGATCAATTTTTGTAGAACAAGAACGTGTGGGACGTAACGGGCGCCTCTTTAAAATGCTCCGCTTCAGAGTTGTGCCCTCCTCATCAAAAGATCCCCTTCTCGAACAAAAAGTGTCACGCTTTGGATTGTATCTACAGCGAACACATCTAGATGAACTTCCTCAGTTACTTAATGTGCTACGAGGCGAAATGAGTTTGGTTGGACCTAGACCGGAAGTTCCGGAAATTGTCAGCACGTATGAAACATGGCAACGAAAACGACTCGAGGTTCCACCTGGATTGACAGGGCTTTGGCAGATTCTTGGACCAGGTGATAAACCGCTGCACGAACACCTTGAATATGATTTTTATTATATTAAAAATTATAATATCTGGATGGATTTGAGTATCTTAGTGCAGACGATTCCTGTCATACTAGCAGGTAAAGGAAAAATTACCGATTCATGATTTCTGTAATTATCCCCTCTTGGAACGGTCGCCATCTATTGCATACGTCTCTGCCGGCACTGTTACGACAACTACCGAAAAAAGTGAGTGTAATTGTTGTCGATAATGGATCGACAGACGGAACGGTGGAATGGATCAACGAAAACTGGAAAACTGTAATCACGATAGCATTACCGGAAAATCTAGGGTTCTCTGAAGCTGTAAATGAAGGAATTGTTGCGTCAGGGAATGATGATGTCATCTTATTGAATAATGATACAGAAGTTCTCCCCGGATGGTTGAATGCCCTATTGGAAGCCCGCGATAAGTTCACGGATTTTCATCTGTTCACCTCGAAAGTTCTGCATGCAGAACCGCCACATTTGATCGACACAGCAGGCGACGGCTTCACAATTGCAGGATTTGGTTATAAAAAGGGATGGCTTGAGCCTGATAGAGGCGCTTATGAGAACCATAATGAAGTCTTTTCAGCTAGCGGATGTGCTATGTTGATTCGGCGAGAAGTATTTAAAGAAATCGGTTTGTTCGATGAGGACTTTTTTGCATTTGGAGAGGATATCGATTTTTCATTTCGAGCTCGATTAGCTGGATTCCGTGTTTTGTATGTACCAAATGCAAAACTTTATCATTCCGTTCGCTCTACTGCAGCGCCAGATCAAACACTCTATTGGTATCATAGAAACCTTGTTTGGATACTTGTAAAAAATCTTCCTTCCTATCTCTGCCTTCTTTACTGGCCTCATATTTTAGCACATATAATAGGGGTTGGTATTAGAAGTCTAATTGGAAACTGGTTTGTGGTTTACTGTCGAAGCTTGGTCTCAGCTATTCAAGGTATCCCCAAAAAAGTGAAACAACGACAAGATATACAAAACTCAAGGAATGTAAATTTGAAGGATATTCGAGTACTTATTGATTCAAATTGGATAGCTATTCATTGGAGGTTGCACCAAAAAAAGAAAGCTTATGAATCGAAAAAAAAACATTAAAATAAAGCTTGTTTCAAGTAGTTTTGATAAAGCCGTTCCAGATTATCGGCATCTTGTTCAATTGTTACCACATCAGGAATGTTTTTACGTCGATCCGTAATAAGCTTTGGTTGGGTGATAATCGATGCCATAATTTTTGCAAGTGATTGATAATCACCAGGTGGAAACGTCCAACCGGCATCAGTGGCTTCAATTAATTCCTGAATACCCCCCAAATGGGATCCGATGACGGGATTGCCAGCAGCAAATGATTCTAAAACACTTAAAGGCCTGTTTTCATACCAGATCGATGGAGCAAGCATCACATCATGTTTGGTTAATATTGCCGGTAGGTCTTGGCGTTTGAATGTCCCAGCGAAATTGATTGATGGATGAGAGTAACGGCTTGTCCATCGCTTTACTCTTTTCTTGGTCTTCAAATCAGCTTCTAAGTCTCCATAAATAGTTAAAGTAGCTGTATCAGAAGGGATTGCGTGAAAAGCTTTCAAGGCAATATCCACTCCCTTTTGATGAGAAAGAGTGCCGATATAGCCAAATCTGATAGGGAAGATAATGGAGTCTGAAAGGCTTTTCTTTTGAGCAAATTCGCTAGTGTCGATTCCGCTTTTCCACAAGATAATCCGGTCTGTATCAAATCCGGCTTCAAATGCAGCTTGGCGAACGGTATTGGAGAGGGCAAGCACTGCTTGACACGAATGAAGAGCTTCTTTCATTCGTTGTCGGCGAAGAGAATAAAACGTTTTGCCGGAAAACCATATTCTAGGGGCTTTGTATTTAACACTGATACACTTACAGCATGCTGAGGTCGTATGATAGCTGGCGCAAGGTTTGTTTGAAGAATGCATCAGTATAATATCTGGACAGATAGTCCAAAAATCATGCAGCGTAAAAAAAACAGGATATCCAAGTTGAGCGGCAGTGGTTATCAATGAAATCGAAAGATTGATACAATGCTGAAAATGCACGACATCAGGCTTAATAGAATCCAAAAGTTTTACAAATGCCAGATCTAAATCGGGATTCCAATATTCCTTTTCGGGGGAATCAAAATCTGAAGGATGTCTAAAATAGGAGTAAACGGGAATAGGTTGAGTTGATCTGGATAAGATTTGTGAGGCCGGCCCATTAAAAAAAGGTTCTCCACGTGTCAAAACTGTTACTTGATGTTGTTTGTTTTGTAGGGCTATGCAAAGCTGCTTTGTATAAATTTCTGTTCCTGCACCGCCTGATTGAGGAAACGCATGCACCACCATCAGAATTTTCACGCTAAAACCTCCAGTTCATTTAGGCAGTCTTTCCAAACAGGTATATTATGCTCCAACATTTCAAATTCAAGAATTGAGTCATGTGCACGCTGTCCAACCTCTTTAACCGCTTCAGTGTGGGTCAGGCAATACCTTAATTTTTGGGTCCATTCTGAAAGAGATTGTGCTAGAAATCCCGTTTTGCCATCGCTGATCAACCGACGGAAATCACTAGTTGGAGTAGCAATACAGGGAACTGAAGAAAGTCCGGCTTCCAAATATTTTACTCCACTTTTTGCCATGCAAAATGGGTTTTCAGCTTCTAAAGGGCAGATAACCAAGTTGACTTTTCGGTAATAGTTCAAATGCTCAGGCCATGATTTAAACGGTAAATACTGGATTCGGTCGGAAAAATTTCTCAACTGGTCCGGAAGGGGTACAGGTCCGGCAAGGATTAGTTTCATAGAGGGAAATTCCTGAAAAACAGTGTGTAACGATTCGCTTATAGAATTCAAGTCACGGTGATGCGTTTCTGAACCACTCATGAAACCAAGTGTCTGATAAGGTGTTTCGTCAATTGATGGTGATAATGCGTTAAGCATATTAGAAGACACTCGATTGGGGATTACGAAAACAGGTTTCTTTCGAAAAATAATCTGATCAGCAAGGGTTTGAGTCGAAACTGTAACACTGTCACAGATAGCCAGAGTATTCCTTATTCGTTCAGACATATTTAGATGAAGTTTTTTCTCAAGGGGGTTTAGAAGATCGAACACGGCAGATTGCCTGTAGATATTCGGATCATGGATAGCATCATCTAAATCAAGTATGACCTTGATGGAGGCTTTTCGACAAGCGCTTAAAAATGCTTTTAATGTTACTGTCATTGGAAGGCGATGTAAGATTACTAGTTTAACCGAACGAAGAAATTTAAAGTGTTTCAAAGATTTCAAATTCTGGTATGACAGCATGCGGCTAGTCAGATTCAGAGATTCAAGATTTTGTTGGGAATGATTCACGCGGTAGCGTCTAGACGCGCAGTCAGAATCAAATATAAATATACAATCTGAGCCTGAATGCATTAATTCGTTTAATAACGGGTTTTCGGGTGTCAGGTAACTGAAAAACCTATGAATCCGTTGGCTGATATTATGTTTAAACAGATAATAGACGGTTGGTAATCGGTTGCGCGGTATACCGGGCATCGCGACTCCTAGCTAAACTTCGTCCTGGTCAATCTCATCTTCTTCCAATTCCCAACCACGCTCAACACGTGACATACGCATATCTGAGATTGTCTCGGAAGCAACTATCTTAAAATCTTCTAGAACACCTTCCTTGGCATGCAAGATTATTCCTTCTTCCATGATCTGAATAAAAAATGGGTTTCCCCGTTTCAATTGTAGAACAAAATCATCTCGTGTTTTGGAAATCGGCTGAACGACGCCCCCGCCATAGGCATAGATTTCATTCCAGGTTATGGTTCTATCCAAGATAAGTAGGACGTCCACATCGCTGTTATAGGTATAATCTCCACGTGGAAGAGCACCGAACATGATGACCAGAAGAGGATCTAATTCTTTGACAACTTTATGAACAAAATCTTCCACTGCCCGAAGATTAGGGTAATTTGGAAAACGTTGTTTTAATTCATTTAAAATAAATCCCATACAATCTCCTTCTTTTCGAAAGAAACAGCGTAAACAAAAGCTCATTATAACAGGTGCTTAAAGAAATTTAAAGAATTTTTTCCATACTTAGAATCAACTAACTTTAAAAAGGTATTAGCCTCTCATAAGTTTTTCCGCTATTATTATCCCATGTTCACTGGTGTTGGCTTTCAGGAAATTGTCGTTATTCTCTTGTTGGCGCTTCTATTGTTTGGCCCGAAACGTTTACCTGAACTTGCCAGACAATTGGGGAAATTGACACGTGAGTTACGTCAATTGGTTTGGGAGTTTCGTTCAGCTGTTGAGCTCGAAGCGCTAGATGCTGAAGATATTGAGTCACAGGAAGACAGTGAAGAAAAAGCAGGTGAATAAAGAACGCAAATCGGATCCAGCCGGTGAGATGGGTCTTCTTGAACACCTTGAAGAGTTGCGTCGCCGGCTTATTTATTCAATTGCAGCTGTATTGTTCTGTTCTATTGTAGCTTATTTTTTTGCTGAGGATATTTTCAATTTTTTGGCTAGACCATTGTTGAAAATTCTTCCCGAAATGCATAACAAAATGGTTTTTACTAGTTTGCCTGAGGTGTTTTTTGTTCATATCAGGGTTGCACTTTTTAGTGGCATCGTTTTTGCCGTACCATATTTATTCTACCAGTTATGGCAATTTATCGTTCCTGCTCTTCGTAAAGAGGAAAAAAAACTGTTAATTCCTTTTTTGTTCGCTTCTGTTTTGCTGTTTCTTACGGGTGCAGTATTTTGTTATCACCTGGTGTTTCCATGGGGATTCACATTTTTTCTTAGTTATTCTACTGAATCGATTGTGCCAATGATCACGCTGACGGATTATTTTAAACTGACCACGCGAATGATCTTGGTTTTTGGGGCAATTTTTGAGATGCCTGTTTTATCTGCATTTCTTTCACATCTTGGGCTTCTATCGCCTACCTGGTTACGGAAAAGTCGAAGGTATGCGATCATCATTATTTTTATTGTAGCCGCTATTCTCACACCACCAGACGCTGTCACGCAAATAATGCTAGCAGTTCCAATGCTATTTCTCTTTGAACTCAGTATTTTGACTGCCGCTCTTTTTCAGCGGAATTGATCAAGCTAAAGTCAAGCATGCCTCGATCAATATCAGCAAGTTCAAGCCTCACGCGTATTTGTTTACCTGGCTTTAATATGAGCGAATGATTTTTTGCTGAAAGAGAGTTTGTTCTTTCGCTATAGGTCATATGTGTATCGATGCGAGAAACGGGTAAAAAACCCTCGACAAATGGTTCCTCAATTTCGACATAGGCGCCAAAAGGTAAAAGATGAGTGATGGTTCCAGAATACTCTGCACCTAATCTGGATTGCATAAATTTGATTTTTTCTATTTTCTGGGCTTCCCATTCGGCTTCTTGAGCTCGTCTTTCCGAGTCAGACAGTGATAGCGCTTTACGTTCTAAAACGCTTTTTTTGTCAATAGAATATCCTGGAATTCCAAGAGCTTTTTTGACTGAACGGTGTACTTCTAGATCGGGATATCTTCTGATTGGTGAAGTAAATTGGGTATAAGAATTCAGTGCCAGTCCAAAATGACCTGATTTGCCGGCTGTATACACCGCTCGTTTCATTGCTCGAAGAATTCTGTAAGATGCTACTGATCGAATAGCTGAATTAGGTATTTTATTAAGAAACTCTCGAACTTCGGAAGGATTCAGGGGGTTTTTAGGAGGAACTAGGTCCAATTGTGCTAAGCTTTGTTTCAAATCAGCTATTTCCGATATATCTGGAGCTTCATGAAAACGTCTTAAATAAGGAATCTTAGCTTCATCTAAAAATTCTGCCACAACCACATTTGCAGCTATCATGAACTCTTCTATTGTCTGCTCTGCTTGGCTTCGCTTTTTCTTGTGTATTCCTGAAATATCACCTTTAGCATCAAATTCAAAAAAAGTCTCCGGTATATCCAAATCCAAAACGCCTCGTTTGATTCGTTGCTCAAGAAGAAGATCACAAAGATTTTTCAGTTTATTACATACTTTCGATAAAGATGTGCCTGGCAGCGGCAAATCTGTGTCAGGTTTCGAGCCGGCTTCTAGAAAATCTGAGTATGTTAATCGGGCATCTGAACGGATAATTGATTCGAAGATTTTGCCTTCAATGATATTGCCTGACCAGTCAAAATCTATCATCACCGTCACAGCCAATCTATCTTCACGGGGTTTTAATGAGCAGATTTCTGTTGCAAAAGAGTCAGGGAGCATGTGGATAGCTCTTTCGGGCAAATAAACAGATGTTCCCCTGAGAAATGCTTCTTTATCTACTAATGAACCAGCGGGAATATAATGTGAAACATCGGCAATATGAACACCCAATCGATATCCGTTTGGGGTATCCTGAATTGATAAAGCATCATCAAAATCTTTAGCGTCTTCAGGGTCAACGGTAAGTGTGGGAATTGAACGTAAATCTATCCGTTTTTCCGTGTTCTTTTGTTTTGCTTGGCTAATCAGCTGTTCTGCATTCCGGTTAACCTCTTCCGGCATACGATTACGAATCCGAAATTTATCGATAATAATTTCTGTTTGGACGCCAAAATCGTATCGAAGTCCAATAATTCTGATGATAGAACCTTTCGGTTTTTCCTGAAATAGTTTTTGTGGTTTTAATTGTACAGCGACAACTTTATCTATCGCGTTTCCTGGATATTTTCCAACGATCGATATGGGTGGCGAGATTCTTGAATCTAAAGGAAAGACTCTGGCATCGACACCTCTGACCCGAAAATACCCAATTACCATATCGGTACGGCGCTTTAATAAAGCGATAGGTAATCCAGTTTTTCGACCTGATTTTTTTGTTTGAATAATGATTTCAATCAAATCTCCATCGACCAAGTAATGGTTTCTATTTCCAGAGATTTGAATATCGCTATTTGTCTTTTCATCGTATATGGAACCGGCGCCAGACACTTTTCTCTTAAAGTAACCGGTGATCCGTGCGGGTTTAATTTTTCTTGACAAAAGCACCTCCAAATTGCAAACTAAGTTTTGGTCATGATGCCGAAGTGGTGGAATTGGCAGACACGCTAGGTTCAGGGTCTAGTGAGCGCAAGTTCGTGGGGGTTCAAGTCCCCCCTTCGGCATACCGAAAACGTCTCATAAGGAATATGAGACGTTTTTTTATTGAAGCAAGCGGTACAACAAGGGCCCATCACCATGAACAATTGTCGCACCAGTCGACTCAATTGCAGACCTTAAGTGTGTATCTGCAGCTACTTGATTACGAAGAGACTTTTCAACAAGGAATTGTAAATAGGAAAGTGTTCCAGAGTTGATGCCATTGCTATCGGGTAAAACACATTTTTTAAAATAATCTCGCGCTTTATCAGGGCGATCAATTGCCAAGTAACACACGCCGGCATTTAACTTCAACCATTCTGGAACAGGTGTAAGCGTAGCTGCTAGAACTTCCAGATGAGCGAGAATTATATTATTTGGTATTTGTTTGCTACCGAGAGCTTTAATCAATGGTTGTCTTTTCATTTGAATAATGGTCTCAAGTACCGCCCCATCCTGTAGACAGGTCAATGGCATAATTTCTGGCGCGTCGGATTGGCGTAGAACAGCTTCAAAATCATTTTTTGTCGTTACCGGTAAATCGTTCATTTTTAATATGATATCACCGGGGTGAAGAAATGAGTTTTCTGAAGGGCCATCATTTATTATGTCGGAAATATAAAGTTTATTGTTTATTTCTGTAACTCTTAAACCAGATTGAAGTCTTGTCATTTCAGGTAAATGTAAAAGTTCCAAACCTATTTCTTCAGATAATTTTTCTAAGGGAATACCTGAGGGTAAGGGAATCACATCGGGTTTAGCTGAATCACGGTGAATGAAAAATAGAAATGCTTTTTCATGCGATGACTTAGGAACAAGTTTCGCAAAAGCATAGAGAGTGACATTGGTATGTGATAAGGACGCAACCATATCGGCTAACTTAGCAGTCCACAACGGATTGAAAGGATCAAAATCAGGTGTTTTTAATGATTCTAAAACGGATGCAACTGAAGGATGAAGACGAAATTGCCGGGATTGTATGCTGGACATAATATTGAGTGCATCTGAGCTCTCAATCCAATCCAAGATTTTTTTTTCACCCATATCCGCTGTGTTTCGATCAGACGATACAGTTCCTAGATAAAGCACTCCAGGTCTAGGAAAAGCTTGAAAAGAAGTATTTGCATCAGGGGGCAAATTTATTGTTTGAAACCATTCTGTTTTGTTATCGAAAACGACCTTGATCGATCGTTCACCAGGGCAGACAATAGCATTATTCAATGGCGTAAAGCCCATAAAAACCTCATCGACAAAAACTTTATTTCCTGGATCGTCTGTTTCTACATTGATTCGAGTTTCGATTGGTTCTAGTGCCAACAATGGGAGATAATAATCTGCCGCATCAAACGTTATTTTATATTCGACTGTTTTCCTGCATTCTTTTTCAAAAGATAAAAGATGTTGGCCTTGAGGGATAGCTTGAATAACTGTTGGTTGTGAAAAGTCAGGAGGGTAGAACCCCAATGTTTGAAGAGTCCAATAGAATGTGGGTAAAAGAGGTTTTGTAACAATGGGTTCAGAGGCAGAATCAAGTATTATGGATGTTCCAGGTGGTGATATCCATACAAGAAGATTTCCCGAATTTCGCGCTAAACGCGGATTGATAACCAAAGTCTGATTACGCTCAATTATGATAGTCTGTTCAACAGACTCGAACCCGGGGCGAACAATCCGAATATTATGTGTTCCGACTGGGACAAACACATGTTCAAGCGGTGTGATGCCAATTGAAGCGTCATTCAAATAGACCGTCGCACTTGGTGGATCGCTAATCACCGTTAGAAAACCAACATATCTGTCCCGTATGGTTTCAAACCATTCGGCAAGCTCCGGCGTAGCAATTTCTCCAGAAAGTGTCTGGGCGGGATCGATGCGTAAAATCTCATTAGCCAGTAATTCAGCTTCAGCTTTCCTGCCACTATCGTAATCCAGAACCATTTTTAAGAATAGTGATCTGAGAATAAGATGGTCAGCATCTTGTTGTTGAGAAATCAGAAGCGAAGGCAATATGGCTTCACATTGATCCCGAATGGACTGTAGCTCCTGAATAGCCACCGCTATATCAACTTGGCGAATATTATTTTCAAGAACATTTAATCGAAGAGCTATCTCGTGTAAAGTATGAGTATGCGGAAGGTATTCCTGTTCAATTTGCGCATTTACTGAAAATGCTGAAATGCACAAAATTGAGATAAAAAGAATTTTATCGATAACAGAAAATTTCATGCCGTCTCCTGTCAGCAATAAAAATACGACCATCAGGTCCAATTGAAATATCTGTAGGTGAGCGAAGAATATCCCCTTTGGGGTCAAGAGCCACGGTTTTTAGGCAGACCCCTCGAGGCGAAAAAATCGCAACCGTTTTATTTTGATTCAGTACATAAAGATGGCCAAACCAGTCTGTAGCCATACCAATGGGATTAGTCAGGTTGTAATTGGAGCCTTTGAAAGGTATTTTCACCACAGGCGTTGTCCCGATAGTTGCAACCTGGCGTAAAGAAGGCGTCAAAACCCAGCATCCATTAGAAGAATGCTTTATCAAGCGTTCATTTCCATTGGGAGGAAAAGCCGGGATTGTATCCAAGAAATTTCCTTCAATATCGAAACAAACCATATTAGTGTTTCTTCGATCAAGAACCATCCATTTGTTATTGCTGGTTATGACTGCATCGATAATTCGTGTCAATTCCAATGGACCTTGAAAATTATATATTCTATTGTCAAGCCAATAGCCATTTTCCAACACAACAAGGGGACTACTCCCGCGAAGTTTTAAGCTGCGTATTCTATCTGGAAGAGGAAAAGTAGGAGGTTTGAGCTTGTAAGAGCCTGTTTTTGTTTCAGAGAAAATAAGTAGCTTATAACGATCCAAGACAACTAAATCATCATCAGGGGTCACTATAATTTCCTGGGGACTCTCCAATTCAGAACCCGTTAGCTGAAACTCCGTGTCCAGTCTGTAGTCTTGTCCAGGGATATATAATCTTTGTAATAATTCAAGCCTACCTTTTAATATGTTTTGTTGTTCCACGGAAATTTTCTGATTCGCGATGGCAATTTCCAGCCACTCCATTGCCTGAGGAGCTTTATGGACCATTACACATAGACGAGAAAGCAATTCAGCTGCCCGAATCCCTTCTTTTCCATAGGGGTCAAACCATATATATTTCAGAAGCGATGCTTCAGCTGTTGTCCATTGTTCCAAACGAATAAGTTCTTCAATATCTGTCAGTGAGCTGTCTTGATAAACATTTGGTTGTGCGAGAAGACTTTGTGTTATTGCACCCAAAAATAAACCTATAAAAAATGATGTAAAACCCAACTTCATGGTAGACAACCTCTAACGGCTGGAATATTTCGAGTTTGTTTAGATACTGCTTTCACCCATATGCTCTGTTCATCATCACATTGGTCAAATTTGAAACGCATGTTATATAATCCCGGATATACTTCAAAAGTCCCGGGAGTTTTTCCTAAAGTGTGCCCGGCGACTTCAATGATTGCGCCCGAAGGATTTGAGTCCAATATTACTTTTCCAAGTGAATCCAGCGTGATTGTATGGGTGCGTTTTTCAATTATTGTAACTGTTTGATCGATATCAAGTAAATAAGTTGAATTGACGAGTCTGATCGTATGTTTTCCTGTCGGTAAACGAACGCTGGCTCGAGTTTTACCGGCAATAATTTTGCTTGACCCTCGATATACATCGACTGGGAAGTCACTGTTCACTTGTAAAGAACCTTCTGGAGGCGGTTTTGGCGTTGGTTTAGAGCTTGGTTTTGGTGTTGCTGTAGAAGGAGACGGTTTTCGCTTTAGTTCGAATTCCAAAGGTTTTTCAGGTGGAAAATCCGGTACTTGGTATTCTGTGGTTGCTTCCTGATAGCCGGCTTTCGAAACTTCGATTTTCACTGATTGACCAGCTTTTAACTCATACTCCAAAGGCGTAATCTTCTTTGTATCAATACCATCGATTACAATAGAGGCTCCTGATGGTTTGGATTCAATTGAAACCTTGACGTATTCAGGTTTGAGTTGGAAATGGATTTCAATCAAGTCTTGATCGAGTATGATATCGATACCCTCTGAACTCGGAAGGATTTCTGGAGATGTATTGGGCGCTAAAGGAATATTTATTAAAACATATTCGGGATAATACGCAGGATGGGATGCGTCAACGCGATAGGAGTTACCTCGTGGCCATGAAACCGGAGATAGCAGTGGATTGTCAACAGAGACATTATTTAATTCTAAGGAAGAGTCGTGGGGAATAGCTTCTAGAGAAAGGGTGATTTGAAGAGTTTTGTCTTTTAAGCCGAACATACGCAAGATACCATCAGTTCCTAATAAGAAAACTGAAAGAGCTGCCATACTGAGTAAAACGATAAAGACAAATATCAGGAATCTAAATTTTTCCCGAAATGATGGTTCTTCCCAACCTGTATCCAAATGCTCCATCGTTACCTCATCATTGGAATATGCCGGAAAATATATTATCTTTAAGTGTTTGCAGAGGCAAGGATAATTAACGAAACTCACGTAAAAAAATGTATCTTTCAAATAGGCGAGTGTTGATTGTGACATGAAAAGAATGAGACTAGCGCTGATTTTTTTAAGGAGAAGCTGAAGAATGAATCAAAAATCTTTACAAATTGCTTTTATCGCTTCTGAATGTGAACCCTTTATTAAAACAGGAGGTTTGGCTGATGTTGTTGGCTCGCTGCCAAAAGCATTGAAATTATTAGGGCATGATCCTTTTATCGTAATTCCTTTATATTCGGACATAAACCTTAGTTCGATGAATGTTATTACGCTGTTACCTTCTATGGGCGTATGGATGGGAAATAAATTGGAATGGTGTGCTGTTCACAAAGTCATCAAAGATGACATTCCAATTTATTTCATTGAATTTAATATCTATTTCTCACGCTATGGGTTGTACCACGATGCAGCTTTTAAAGATTATCCTGATAATCATCGGAGATTCGGGTTTTTTACTCGCGCTGCGCTTCAACTGATGATCGATTTAAATATCAGGATCGATATTCTTCATGTTCATGACTGGCAAACGGCTTTAGGTAGCGCTTATCAGAAAATTTGGCATTGGAATCATCCAGCTATTGGAAAAGCGGGGTCAGTTTTGACTATTCATAATCTGGCATATCAAGGCGTTTTCTCTGCTGATTGTTATGAATATCTTGGGTTGCAATGGAAGAATTTTACATCGGACAAATTTGAAGATCATGGACGAATTAATTTCCTTAAAGGAGGAATACATTATGCGGATATGGTCACCACAGTAAGTGGTAAATATGCAGATGAAATTCGGACCCCGGAACTGGGATATGGACTGGCGCCTTATCTCAGTGACAAGGCTGAAAATTTCCAAGGCATTATGAATGGTGTTGACTATTCTGTTTGGAATCCAGAAATCGACCCTTTAATTCCTGCCAGGTATTCTGTTGAAGACATGACTGGAAAAGCTATTTGTAAACAACATCTACAAGAACGAATGGGACTATCGGTAGACCCTCAGATTCCAGTTTTTGGAATCGTAAGTAGATTTGCTTCGCAGAAAGGTCTGGATTTATTAATTCCAATTATTGGAGATATTTTTAGGGAAATGAAGTGTCAATTTGTCATTTTGGGCGCTGGTGATCCTTCACTGGAAGCATTTTTTTCTCAGCTTCCGAGGCAATTTCCTGGTCGTATTGCGTCCATAATTGGTTATGATAATGAATTGGCTCACTGGATTGAAGCAGGCGCTGATTGTTTTGTTATGCCATCAATTTATGAACCTTGTGGATTGAATCAAATATATTCCATGAAATATGGCGCCTTGCCGCTGGTTAGAGCTACGGGTGGACTGGATGAATCTGTTGAACAATACAATGAGAAGACTGGGAGTGGAACGGGATTCAAATTTGATACTCCGAGTTCCAGGGCATTGTTTGATACCATCGGTTGGGCTATCAGCACTTGGTTTGATCGAAAAGATCATTATAGTCGAATGCAAGATTCTGCAATGAGAAAAGATTTTTCTTGGACAAAGAGCGCTGGAGCCTATGCGAAGCTCTATCGTCTGACACTGAACTTAAAAAACCATGCAATTTGAACCCCGAAGTATTCTCAGCTATATTTACTGTTTCCGGATATTAAATAGCCGGGGTGGAGGATAAATAATATAATGCCGGTACCGGGATATTTAAAATTTGCGCCTGTAATTTTTAGAAAAACAGGCGTTTTGCCACATTACGTCGTTTTGTTTGTCACAGAAAGATGTACAGCTAATTGCAAACACTGTCTTCTAGGTCAAAAAACTGGAAACCTGGATGAATTGACTTTAGAAGAAATAGAAATGATGTCTCGCCATATGAACCCGCTTCTATTTCTTCTGATTACGGGTGGAGACCCTTTTATTCGGGATGATATCTCTGAAATCGTTAAAATCCTATACCGAAAACCAGGTTTTAGAAATCTTGGAATGCCGACAAACGGTTTTCTAACCGAAAAGATAGTTTCTGAGACGGAGCGCATTTTAAAAGATTGCCCTGGTATTGATTTTGCCGTCGATGTCTCGATTGATGGCATCGGAGACGATCACGACGCTATCCGGCGGAAACCGGGTTTGTTCAAGCAGGCGATAGCTACTTATCAAGAACTTAAAAAACTGACTGAGCGATATGATAATTTCAACTTGAATGTAGCGGTTACTGTATCTGCCTATAATCACGATAAACTAGACGATCTTTATGCTTTTCTAAGAAATGAATTGGGGGCTGTAACGATCAATCACTTGCTATGTCGGGGAGATCCCCGTGAGAAGGATGCATTAGATGTAGACATGGAGAATTACCGCAAGTTCTCTGAACTGCTGGACCGTGATATGAAAAATAACAGTTTGAAAGGGTATCATGGATATCCGTTTGCCGATATGGTGAATGCGATGAAAATGGTCAGACAGCGCCTGATTCACAAAATCAGAAAAGAAAATAGGTTTATTGTTCCGTGTTATGCAGCACGTCTTGGGGTTGTTATTTACCCAAACGGTGACGTGGCGCCGTGTGAATTGCGCAGTGAAATTCTAGGCAACCTAAGAGCGTCCGGGTATGATTTTCGTGCAATCCTTGAATCGGAGAATGCTGAAAAAATTAGATCGACGATTCGTAAAGATGCTTGCTTTTGTACTTATGAGTGTTTTTTAACGAATGCCGTTATGTTTAATCCCATGGTACTGCTTAAGGTTTTACTTGAAACAGGGCGAATAAAATTCAGCCGACTTTTTTCCGGAGGTGAATAAATGCGAAATAATCATAAAATATCAGTTGTTATTCCTTGTTATAATGAAGAAGGTGGCGTAAAGGAAGTCATTGAAGCTTTACCGAAGGAAATCATCGATGAGATTATTGTTGTTGATAACAATTCTACTGATCGAACAGCTGAAGTTGCGCGATCCTTAGGGGCAACAGTTATTCATGAGAAGCGTCAGGGTTATGGTAGAGCATATAAAACAGGCCTGCCTCAGGCTACTGGAGATATTATCGTCACGATGGATGGTGATGGGACATATCCTGCCCATGCGATTTCGTATCTTCTGGATACGTTACATATTGATAATCTAGATTTTGTATCGGCAGCAAGAATTCCTGTTCAATGGGGACATAACTTTGAGTTGATTAAACGTTATTTCGGGAATATCGCCTTAAGCGTTGTGACAGGCTTACTTTTCGCTATTCGATTGCGTGATAGCCAAAGCGGTATGTGGGTCTTTAAAAAGACGGTTTTAGATGAGGTCGATGTGACCAGTGATGGAATGCCGTTTTCTGAAGAATTCAAAATTCGAGCGTTTAAAAATAAAAATATCAAAGCTCGTGAAGTGCCAGTGCAATTTAAATATATAACTCGTGTGGGCGAATCTAAATTGAATTTGTGGGAAGATGGATTTAGGAATTTAAAATATTTATTTACCCTTCGTAAGGAGATGTGTCGTCACAGGACTAAGCAATCATCGGCACATTCCCAGTAAAGAGATGTCATAAATGAAGAGCACGTTGGGGTTGATTTTGGCCGGCGGTCGTGTAAATGAGTTAGCAGCTCTGACGATGTATCGTCCAAAATCAGCGATGCCATTTGGGGGTATGTTCCGTGTGATTGACTGTGCTTTAACAAACATGTCAACCAGTGGAATCAACCGTTTAGGTATCCTTAGCCAATACAGACCTTACTCTTTGATGGACCATGTTCGCGATGGTAAATACTGGGATTTTCGGAGCTATGATAAAAGTGTCCATTTTCTTCCACCACATTCTGGAGAAACCGATGCAGATTGGTATAAAGGCACAGCAGATGCGCTTTATCAAAATTATGGTTTTATCGAACAACACCAATATCCTCTAACGCTTATCGTTTCGGGCGATCATATTTACCGGATGAATTATGAAGTGTTGTTTGATATTCACCGACAAACTAATGCAGACCTTACCATGGCGGTTACACCTGTTCCTAAAGAAACAGCTCACCTTTTTGGTGTAGCCAAAGTTAACAAAGATGGACTTGTTGAAGAATACCGTGAGAAACCAGTTGAGTATTTCTCAAACCTAGCCTCGATGACAGTCTATTTATTCAATACCAACGTGTTGATAGATGAATTGAAAAAGAACGCAAAAACCGGTAAGACATTTCAAATATATGATGAAATCATACCAGAACTCGTAAAAAAACGACGAGTTTCAGCGTATATTCATTCAGGTTATTGGTCTTACAGCCGGTCATTTGAGTCCTATTATCAAGCAAATCTGGACTGTTTGGATCCATCTGAAAAAATTGATCTGACAGCATGGAAACTCTTCACAAATTATGACATCGGTAGAATTGGTGATCATCCGCCAATTCAAACAGGGGCCTGCGCAAATATTGATAATTCGATAATTTCTGCCGGTTGTGTCATTGAAGGAACGGTAAAAAATTCTGTGCTTTCGCCGATGGTCGTTGTCGGTAAAGGAAGTGACGTCATTGACTCTGTACTAATGGAAGGTGTCACAGTCGGCGAAAATTCCTCAATTCAGCGTTCGATAATAGACAAACACGTATCGATTGGAAATGGAGTGCGAATCGGAGGCCAAAAACCGATTGATAAAAATCTAAAGGCGAATACGACAAACCCTGATTTGTTGCACTGCGGCTTGACGATAATCGGCAAGCGCGCTCAGATAACCAATAGAATGACGATTGGAACGAATGTTATGATTTATCCTGAGGTGCGAACAGAAACATTTAAAGAGTTAATTATTGCTGATGGCATGACTATTTTTCGAGAGGAGTAATAATGATAAAACCTCCGGTTTGTATGATTCTCGCTGGAGGTAAAGGTACCCGACTGAATGCGCTTGCCTGGCATAGAGCAAAGCCGGCAGTACCTTTTGCAGGTATCTACCGCCTGATAGACTTTACCCTATCCAATGCGACGAATTCAGGGATTATGCGAATAGGCGTCTTAACACAATATTTACCATTATCTTTAATGGAGCATATTGGGACTGGAACATCCTGGGATATGTCTGCGAGAACACGTGTGTGTCGGATATTACCTCCCGCACAAGGTGCGACTGCTAAGGACTGGTATAAAGGAACAGCGCACGCAGTAGCGATTAATAAAGATTTTATCGATTGGGGTGGTGAAAAAGAAATACTGATTCTTTCGGGTGATCATATCTATCAAATGGATTACAGTCCTCTTATTCAGTTTCATCGCGAGAATAAGGCGTCACTTACAATAGCGACAATGCCGGTATCACCCTGTGAAGCGTCACGTTTTGGTATCGCAGTCATTGATGACAAGAATCGAGTTGTGGAATTTCAAGAAAAACCCCTTTATCCTAAAGGTCATTTAGGATCGATGGGCATTTATGTAGCTGATCGGGATGTTGTGATTGACCAAATGCTGGATTTAATAGCAAGAGGTAAAACAGATATCGGAGCTGATCTGGTTCCTGCCTTGGTTGCACAAGGTGGTGTGTTTGCCTTTCCGTTTGAAGGTTATTGGCGGGATGTTGGCACCTTAGAGTCATATTGGAACTGTTCGATGGATCTTCTTTGTTCAGAGGAAAAACCTATTGATCTACACTGTTGGAATATCAGAACAAACATGGAAACGACGGGTTTGAGTTTTCAACCGCCAACAGGGTTTTTCAGAAATTCCCTGGTTACAAGTTCCCTCATTTCACAAGGATGTCGAATCCAAGGGCGAGTCCACCGTTCCATTTTATCACCAGGTGTGATCGTCGAAAAAGGAGCTGAAGTTGTAGATTCTGTACTCCTCGATAATGTAATCGTTAAAAAAAATTGTCGAGTTTTTCGTGTTATAGCCGACAAGCATGTGGTAATCAATGAGGGTTCAGAACTGATGCCTTCTGCGACGGATTCCCATAACGCTATGTTTCCTGACCATCTTTATAGCGGGATTACTCTGTTGGGAACGCGAAGCATGGTGCCTGCAAATACCAAAATGAAAGGAAATTGTTTAGTTTATCCAGATACAAAAGCAGGGGATTGGATAACCAATATTTTGCAGGCAGGGATAACAATTACACCAAAAACTGAAAATGATATATGGATGTAACACTTATGAATGACAAAAAGCACGATATTGACCAGAATGAAAATACCTTGCAAAAATCTGGATTTCCATCACGGTTAAGACATTCACCATTTCGTGCCTTGGAAAGATATATTGGCGATGAATCTGGAATTGAGATAGGGGAAATCATTCGAGAGGTGAAAGGTCAGGCTATTCAAAAACTGGAGCTGTTAGACCAGTTACATAATGATCTTGTCAAGCAAGCTAAATCAATTGTAGAAAAAGCCAGGGAAGATTTGCGATTACATTCTGTTCACATGTATTCCAAAAAAAATCGTAGGAAAGTATATTATTTATACAGAGGAAAAAACAGTGAGGAGTTTTTTTCTATATTGGATCCTAACGAATATGCGCAAGCGGATTCGGAAGCGAGTTATCTAGGAGCCTATAGATTGAATGATGACAGTTCCTGGACACATTTGGAAGAAGAGGACTGCTGAGAGTTACAAAACTTGGACAGACAAACACACTGCTGTGGCTTTTTGTGTTTGTGCCTGTTTAACATATATCGTGTTTTTTAGCCCAATTCTTCGCTACGATGGAATTCCTTATGTTTCTCCAGCCCGTTCCTTGGTTATCGATCACGATTTGAATACCTATAATGAGTCATTCTACTACTCACATCCAGGATGGAATAATGTCCAAAGTCGACAGATAAAAGGTTACACCCGGAATTTGATCAGTTATGTCTCCGCTCCTGCTTATACAACCAGAGGTTACCGGTATGTTGTGTTTCCAATTGGAAATATTCTCACCTGGTACCCGGCAATTTGGGCATCACATACCGTTTGGTCAGGAGTCAGTCGATGGAATAGCAACTATGCAGCAGATGGGTTTTCTTTTCCTTACATTATAGCTCTTGGCTTGTGGAGTTTCCTCATTGGTTGGGGAGGAATGGTCACAGCATACCGAATATTGCGATTCTGGTATGATCCGGGGCCGTCATGCGGGGCGGCGTGCTTCATCTATGCCTCAAGTAATCTAATACCTTTTTTAACTCGTGATGTGACATTCTCACATAGCGTGGATTTTTTGCTCGTCAATTTGTCAATCCTTCTTTTCCTTCATATTCAAAAAAAGAAAACTTTTTTAAACTCAATAGAAGAATGGAATCTTCATTTTCTCTGGGGCATGTTTATTGGATATGCCTGTATTGTTCGTTATCAGGATATGGCTTTGTTACTGCTTCCTTTAACATTTTATCTGTCCCAAGGGATGCACCGCTTTACTCGTAATTGGAAACAGCCTGTCCTATTTCTGTTTGGATTCCTTTTTCTTGGATGTCTGCAACTTTTATATTGGAAAATATTGTATGGAACCTGTTTTATAGCTCGGCAAACAATGGGAGTAGGGAATCTAGCATCTTTCAATCCATGGAAACCTCAAATTATACCAATGTTCTTTTCAAGATTTCATGGCATTTATAACTGGATGCCTTGGTTATTACCGGTAAGCATCGGTTTTTTTCTGTTTATTAAACGCGACAAATGGGTAGGCATACTATTGGGTTTAATTATGATATCGCAATTCTATTATATGGCGTCGCGTAGCGAGTGGTGGAATCTGGGATTTTCTGTCAGAAGGATAACGGGTTGGCTAATTATTTATATGATTGGGGCAGCTGAGATTGCCACGCTTTGTAAAAAGAGGTTTATGAAAAATACTTTGATTGTTCTGACTATCCCGATAGTGGTATGGGCTTGGCTGTTTTTAATCAATTACCAGGTGAAAGAGCCTGACGTTAATATCTTGCCGCATTTAATTGGAGATGCAACGCCATTTCTACATAATAATTTTAAACCGGTATTGCCTTCCATTTCAGTCTTGGTAAGCGCTTTAACTGGACTGAAAACCTGGTTTCTAAAATATGCTTTGGTAGGAAAAATCTATTTATCAATTCAAAACAAATCAATAGTAACTGCTGTATTGCTGGTTATTTTCCATTTCCTGATTATCGGCCTTTGCTGCGGTTTTATTGTGCTTCTCTTCAGCAAACGTGCACAGGTAAAAAAACTGTGCCTCGGTCTTTTTTTTGCTTATGTCATTCTTTTTTATGGAGTGATGATCATTTCAGACTGCTCAGCAGAAAACATTTATACTCAAAAAATAATTAAAGGTGAAAAACAATCGGGATTTCAACAAATTCGAATCAATAATGTATCTCGTTTTGAAGGAGAAAACTCAGTTCTTCCACTGATCGATACGCCTATTAGATTCGATTATCCATTAAATACTGGAAAAATAAGCTGCTACTGTTTGATCGGATTATCTGTAGATTCGAATCTGCAATCAACAGTCATACGAGCAGCTTTAACTGAGAACAATAAAAATTTAAAGCAAACGCTTATTCGGTTAGGTGATAAATCAGATTCATGCATTTTTGAATTACAGAAGCCGTGGGGAGATGCAGAATATTTTCATAGATGGTTTCGAGTTGAAATAAAGCTCGATATCGATGACGACACGAATCCTGATGCATGGGAATTATCATTGGTCAAAGGGGAAGATGTCGTCATTGGCGCTTTTTGGCATTCTCATGATTGAAGCGATATCATCCAGTCCTCAATAGCTTTGATGTCTTTTGGTATGTTGATAGAGAGGTTCTGATAACCGGATTTTGTTACCAATATATCATCCTCAATTCGGACGCCAACACCATCATTTGAAAAGTAAAGACCTGGCTCAATCGTAATTACCATACCTGGTTCGAGAGCTTTCATTTTTCCTGAGATTAGATCGTGAGTATCAAGACCCAATGAATGGGATACACCGTGTGTGTAGTATTTTGAAACATCAGAAAGATCATTTATAACCCCGAGTTTTTTTAGCCCTTCTGCAAGTGTTTTTTGGGTGAGTTTATTCAAATCTACGAGGGTGATACCGGGTTTGACAGCCTCAATTGTTTTGATGTTTGCCTCTAAAACAAGTGCGTAGATATCACATTGTTTGGGGGAGAATTTTCCGTTTACTGGGACAGTACGGCTGATATCTGCTGAATAATGTTTGAACTCAGCTCCCAAGTCCAGTAATACAAGTTCATCAAGATTGAGTAAATCTTTCATTGAATTGTAGTGGAGAACAGTCGCGTTTTTTCCGGCTGCAATGATACCAGGGAAAGCAGGGTTTGTTCCATTTTTATGAAGTTCGAAGTTGAAATGGGCTTCGAGCTCATATTCAGAAACGCCCGGACGGACATGGCGTAGCAATCGCTCAATACCCTTGTGAGTGAGCTCGATGGCGCCAGAAATCCTCGTGATTTCTTCTGGTGATTTGATTTCTCGTAACTGAGCCATCAGATTGTGTATGCGATGTATTGTAATATGTGGGTGACGAAGGCGCATCAAATCAGCAAATTGCAACTCAGGAGACAGAGGCTCATCGGGATTGACGGGATGGAAATCCAGAAACAAGTGGTCGGCAGATTTAAGAGTTGTTGTGAGGTAAGCATTCAGGCTATCCAGCGATTGGACTGATTGAATACCAGTGATCTGTGAAGCTTCTTCAAGCGTAGGAAGATAGCCGGACCAGTGGATTTGCGATGGAGTTTGCTTTACAACAAATAAAACGATTGAAATAGAGGACTCCGTTTTTTTGATCACAATAGCTGAAGAATGGTTTTCGTAGCCAGTTAAGTAGTAAAAGTTTTTGTCTTGGCAATATGGGTAGTGTGAATCCCAGCTCCGTATTTTAGGTGTGGCAGCAAACAGCAGCGCAACACTTCTATCAGGGAGAATATTCAGTAGTTTTTGTCTATTGATAGCAAAAAATTCATGCGTGGATGTCATAGCAAGCTTCTATAAAAAAGGTAAAAAGATTATATTGATCAAAATCTGAAACTCATGCCAATGGTTGAATTTACCCAGCTGGTACGAGAAGGCCCGCGACCGAAGTTAGCCGAATTGTACACAGACTGAAAGCGAAAACCCCATCCTGGAAACGGTTCAAAATCAAAACCGGCGCCGGCACTCCAGCCTATTACGCTAGACCGGCTCCAATCACTCATTTTTTGAGTGCCTTGAGAAGCAAAATACGATGGACCAACTAATCCAAAAAATCTGAAATAATCAGGAAAAGAATAATCCATGACAGCCCAAACACCCAAGGAATCAATTTTTACCGAACTCCCCAGCTTCTCAGTATTGACAGGAAAATTTTGATGATTATAAGCGACACGAACACCTGGAATAAAATTCGGTATATAGTCAACGCTTAGGCCGTAGACAACATCATCATTGACAAGAGCATCAAACGAATTGAGGGGTAGGCAATGGCCTGCGTCAAATGCAAAATACCATTCGTAGCCCTGAACGACAGATGCAGTCAGGAACAAAGAAAAGGAAAAAATCAAAAATCGTTTTGTCATGGTTACCTCCGCAAAGGATACAATCCGGAATATTACCCGAAACAATTAAAAAAATGAAGCGTAATGCATAATCTTTTATTCATGCTCTTAATCATATTATTTGACCTGTGTGAATTAAAGCTTTTATAATCCCGTCTTGCGGTGGAGAGAGGTGATCGTATAAAGATCTCTCACAAATTTATATAAAAATTGCCCAAATCCAACTTGCATGTTCATCTAGATGGATCGATTCAATCAGATACATTGATTGATTGGGTTCAGCGGAGAACAATTAAAGTGCCGTTATGAAGTATTCAGCTGAAGAATATGTGCCAGCGAAATTGAAAGTCCAAGGAGCGCTAAGATTAAATGATGACAATTCCCGGATACACTTAGATGATAAGAACTGCTGATAATTTTACACATTGGACAGAAAAGCATTCAGCAATAACTTTTTGTGTGTTTGCGTGCTTGACATATTTTGTGTTTTTCAGCCCGATTATTCGTTATGATGGAATTCCTTATGTAGCTCCAGCCAGATCCCTGGTCATCGATAGAAATTTAAATACCTATAATGAGTCCTTTTACTATGCGATACCCGGATGGAACGATATCTCAAACCGACAGATAACGGGTCAGAGAAAGCAATTACTTGGATTTGTTTCTGCGTCAACTTATACAACCAGAGGCTATCGATATGTTGTGTTTCCAATTGGAAGCGCTTTCACCTGGTACCCCGCAATTCTGCTGTCTCATACAATTTGGTCTGGAATCAGCCGATGGAACAGTAATTTTGCAACAGATGGTTTTTCTCTTCCATACATAATAGCGCTTGGCTGGTGGAGTTTTCTTATCGGGTGGGGAGGGATGGTTGCAGCGTATCGAATATTGCGGTTCTGGTATTCTCCTGGTGTGTCATGTGGAGCTACTATATTCATTTATGCCTCGAGTAACCTTATCCCATTTTTGACCCGTGATGTGACCTTTTCCCATAGCGTAGATTTCTTACTTGTCAATCTCTCAATATACTTTTTCCTTTTGATTTACAAAAAACCAACCCCGTCTATCTCAATGACAAATCTAAATGTCCACATTCTTTGGGGTATGCTAATTGGATATGCTTGCATTGTGCGGTTCCAGGCTTTCACTTTGATTTTACTTCCTTTAGCTGTTTATTTACCCCGCGGCTATAGTCGATTTGCCCGAACCTGGAAACAGCCTCTCTACTTCATAACCGGCTTACTGATTATGGTTGGATTGCAGCTGACATATTGGAAAATATTGTATGGAACATGCTTTATATCCCGGCAGTTGATGGGAACGACAAATCTGCACGTTTTCAATCCTTGGAAACCTCAAATTATACCGATGCTGTTTTCAAATTATCATGGTTTGTATAATTGGATGCCATGGTTATTACCAGTAACTATCGGTTTTTTTCTATTCATTAAGCGCGATAAATGGATGGGTATTCTCCTTGGTTTACTTATGGTTTCACAATTTTATTTTATTGCATCATGGAGTGAATGGTGGAATCTAGGTTTTTCTGTCCGGAGAATAACCGGTTGGTCGATCATTTTCATGGTAGGAACAGCTGAGATCATCACGCTTTGTAAAAAGAAACTCTACAAAATAGCCTTGATCTTTATCAGTATTCCGATTGTGGTATGGGCTTGGCTGTTTATGATTAACTATCTGATTAAAGATCCGAAAGTTAGTGTATTGCGTCACTTAATAGGTGCGGTAACGCCATTTGAACATAATAATTATAAGTTGGCCATTCCATCAATTTCTGTCTTTTTAAATGCATTCACAGCATTAAAAATCTGGTTTTGGAAATTTGCTATGGTTGATGCAAGCGTAAAAACCCGTTTTTTTCACGACGCGATTCCTGAGCCCAATCG
>CAYOJK010000009.1:0-100516 GCA_964404285.1 uncultured bacterium
TCATATTCTGAGAAGTAAATATGCAAATCGCCGGTTTGATCCGTAATCATTTTGGCCGGGTAACTCTTTTCAATCAGCTTATTTGTAATCTTAACGGGCTCGGTGAAAACTCCGTTGGCGTGCTTCAACAGATATATTTCTGATGCTTGAGCAAGAAAATAAACCTCTCCTGAATCCGCTGCATGGATGATTGGCCTCAACCAATTGCTATTTTTCTCTAAGAAATGCATAATAATTGGCTCTTGCACCTGGCCATCGATAACGCGAAGGTACACCATCCGAAAATCCCAACCCTCCGGTTTATGCTCAGCCAGTTCTGTTACGGCGAAGATATTGCCGGATCGATCCAGATCGAAGCTAAGATGGTATGCGCCGTCTGGATGCTGGAACAGCACAAGATTCGATGTGACAGCGCCATCTTGAACTTTCAGATACCGAATCCAGCCTTTAGGCCATAAGTTGTCCGGATAGGTTTCATCCAGCCAGACCAGATGCAGGGCATCGTCCGGCCCGATCCGGGATTCCATCATCTGGCAGCCTGTCTCCATCAATAACAGCGGCACAGGATCGCTGAATTCTCCGGTTTCGTTGCTGGTGTAATACAAACGGAGACCGTCCGTTTCTTCGTGTGTGTACAGGACATGCGCCACACCCTTCGAATCGAATTCCAGTGCGGTCTGCCGGATATATCCCTCGACATCGCAGACAGTCTGATTGCCAGGTTCGTCCCAGTAATACCGCACATACTGCGGTTCCTCGGCTGAAACACCAAAAATAATCAATACTAAATGAATCGTTACTAGCCATTTTGACATAATCACACCTTATAATCACTGATTGTGTAAATAATCTTTTACCTTAATCAACTTATAAACTTATGATACAGAAACCTGCTTATCGTGTCAATTTTGATGTGTGTACAAGTGCTTTTCCGAAAATTTGATGCGGTGTTTTCAAGGGTTTACGAAGGGGCTGAGGGATGGGATGAAATCTCTCCGGGTCAGGAAATTCTTTTATTTTCCACAGATGACGCAGATGGCGCAGATATGTGCCGGCCGTATGTATTTCGGCCTTACGGGTTTGATATTCAGAAATAAAAGATGGTTCGTTTTGTTATTTCTGGAAGTCTGTCCCCGAAAAAATTGGAAGTCTGTCCCCTAATTTTCATCGCTTCACCGTTCATTAACTAGAAACCAGGAACCCAGCGCCAGAAACTCGGAACTGCGCTCGCAGAGCGACACTGTCCTTTTTTGTCTGAACACGATTACGGGATTAAAGGATTACCAGGATTAGTCTTTTCTTTCTCGGAATCTAATCCTGCCCATCTTTGTAATCTTTGGAATCGTGTTCAAACAGTCACCATCGCTTCAGCGCTTCATTAGCTTCGGCAGCAATGGATGTCCCCCGAAAGTACAGTTGTCTGTCCCCTGATTTTCATCAGAAGCCGGCATTGTTATTCCAGGGAATACACGGCAATGGGGCTTATGGGACAAAGATTAAGAGTTTTGCTTTATCATAAGATTAGAACCCCATTTGTGCCATTCGTCGCTGTTGCACAACTTCCCAGGGTTGTTGTTATAGGAAACAGCTATAAAATAAGGCTTTTTTTGTGTCTGATTTGTTGTTTTTATAAAACATCTTTATTCATGCAGGATTAGAGCGCCGTCACGATTGTCGAAAATGGCATTTTTGTCGAAAGCGACCACGAGAAAAACAAAACAAAACGGTTTCAGACTTAGGGGTCGAAGAATGTGGTTCGACTAAAACCAGCTTGCCTAACAATACTTATAAACAAGTAGAATGTTAGGCACAATTGCCCTTGACTTACCTGCCTAACGTTGTGTAATATTTTCATTAAGTGTTAGGCACGGAAAGGGGTTTGATCTTCGTGAGCATCGTCCAGCACATTTTGAAAGAAGAATATGACCGACTCCAAAAGCTTGTTGTTATCTACAGCAAAGCAATCGAAAAACTTCCCAAGGGGTCCATCTCTCGAAAAAAAAGGAATAACAACATCTATTCATATTTAGCGTATAGGGCCGACAAAAAAATCAAATTCGTTTATCTCGGGAAAGATAACTCCGAAAAAGTCATGGAAATCGCCAGACAAATTGCCGAACGTAAAGATAAGGAAAAACAACTGAGACAAGTGAGGGCAAGTCTCAAGGAAATCAAGAAGGTTCTAGGTGAATAAAGCGGAAGAACTCGTCCTCGGTATTTTAAAATCACTTCACGATGCAGATGTTCTTTCCGAGATGATGCTTATTGGAAGTTGGTGTCTTCCCTTTTACAAGAAATTCTTTAACAACTCGCCCTTGATCCCATTGCTGCGAACGACGGATATTGACTTCATGATCCGAACGACCACCGGATTACAGAAAAAAGTGGATGTCTCGCAATTGCTTGTTTCTTTGGGATTTTCAGAGCATTATGACTATGTGGATAACATAATCAAATATGTTCACCCTGATTTGGAAATAGACTTTGTGACACCACGGATCGGTATGAGGAAATCTCATCCTTCCTATATTTCCAACTTGAAAATATCAGCACAACCCTTAAGGTATTTGACACTTCTACAAGCTTATCCGCTCGTAACGGAATTCCACGAAATCCCTGTCATCGTTCCAGAACCAGCAGCCTACGTGATCCAGAAATTCCTCATTTCTGACAGAAGAAAAGCACCGGCCAAGAAGCATAAGGATCTTAATCTGGCAGTAGATATCGGAAGGTTTCTCCTTGCAGATGCCGTTCAAAAAAAACGCTTGGATAATATTGTCAGAGAAATGATACCAGCCTGGCGCAAGAAGCTCCTTCGTGTCATGAAGACAGAATCCATGGAACTTTATAATCTCTTTATGGAATCCCAAGAATTTAAAAAGTAGATTGCAATTTTGTTAGGGAATGCAAAGTTTTCCAAATACTAAATCTGCTCCTGGAACATGGAGATCGCACATACCAACCCCCCTTCTCCAGCTATGAGGAAGGGGCCGGGGGATGAGGTCACCCCGGGCTAGGAACTTTTTTTATTTTCCACAGATGACGCAGATGGCGCAGATATGTGCCGGCCGCATGTATTTCGGCCTTACGGGTTCGATATTCAGAAATAAAAGATGGTTCGTTTTGTTTTGGAAGTCTGTCCCCCGAAAATGGGACTTATGGGACGGATGGGACTTATGGGACGGAGATTAAGTATTTAACCTGATCATAAGATTAGAGTTCCATTTGTCCTATTCGTCGCATTTGTTTCAAAACTTCCTAGAATTGTTAGTATGGGAAATAGCTATAAAATAAAGCTTTTTTTGTGTTCGATTTTTTGTTTCTAGAAAACAGCTTTATTCATGCGGGTTTAGGGCGACGTCACGATTGCTGAGCGTAGAGCTTCAACAATTGACAGCGTGTTGTTTGCAAACTAATTAGGTGATAAGTTTCTAAAGAGACCGATAAGCATGGAAAAAAATATGAACAAATTGGAAATCAAGTATTCGTGTTCGGATTTATTAGAACAAAAACTCCATTAAGTGTGTATTGTTAAAAGTTGCATGACAGTTTGGGTCTTTTGACTATGAACCAGGGGCATCACCATGAATTCTAAAAAAACACGTTTTCACATCATCGGGATAGGCATCATCATCGTTATGGCATCGATGGGATGGATAAATGCAAGGGAGACTGAAAGTATGAAATCATTTCACAGTACGGACAAAGCCTACATTTCGCTCTGGTCGGATGTCGATCAAAAAGTTGACCAGCAGAAATTCCGTGAAGCAGAATCTCTCACCGAAAAAATTCTTGAAAAGGCAATAAAAGAGCAGAATCCGACAGAATGGACCAAAGCCCTTGCCCGTGTCGTTTCTTTCAAACAAACCCTTCACGGTTACGAAGATTCAATTCGATTTCTATTTGAGACGCCATGGCCATCCGATCCGATCGGACGCGCGCTGTTGAACTTTGTCGGCGCAACAGCGATCAAAAACTATTATGCAGCTTATAGGTGGGAAGTTGTAAAGCGTGAAGCTATTTCCAGTGAGAATCTGAATGACATCCGTTCATTGACTGTAACACAACTATTCCAAAAGGCCGGTTTACACTATGCCGATGCTTGGAAAGAACGAGAAAAGCTGGGTTCTTTTCCGGTCAAGGACTTTCCGGAATGTATTGACAGAGGAAATTATCCGGAGGATATTCGAAACACTCTTCGCGATTTCCTGACGTATCAATGGACGGAATTTTTGAGCGATTCATCCATGTGGACACCTAAAGACTCGGCAGAAACCTTTAAACTGCCCTTTGATATCTGGGTTACAAAGGATGATGTTGAAAGCGTCGATACCATCGATGTCACGCTTCATCCTCTTGAACAGGCCATGCAGATTTTATCGGATCAACAGGCATGGCATCGGTCAATGAACAATAAACAGAACCTTTTAGAAGCAAAGCTGGAAAAGCTCCGAGTTCTTCAACGCCATTTCACTCAATCCCGTCAGAAAGCATCAATAGAAGCTGCTTATAGACAAATTATCGATGAATTTATCGATATTCCCTGGTCTGCCTCTGCAATTTGGGAATTAGCCGAATTTATTCGGAAAGACAATCGATTGAAAGAAGCCTACGAAACCGCACAACAAGGTTGGAACACACACCCCACAAGCATGGGCGGCAAGCTCTGTCGAGGCTTGATATTAGAACTGGAAGCGCCTCGGTTTTCATTGGAAATCATGGCGACGGATGCGCCAAACAAGCGATCGATACAGATATCACATGCCAATATGAAATCCTTATATTTCCGTGCGTATCGTATGGACTTCGATCAAATCCTCGACAAAACCCTTAACCAAGGATTCAACATACTGAGTCTGACGTCACAAGAACAGTTAAAAATCATTCGGGAACAAAAACCTGATTATTCCTGGTCAGTCGATTTCGAGGATACCGGCGACTATAAAGATCACAAAACCTTTTCAATACCTCCTATACCGGAATATGGCCTGTACTTGGTCGCTGCTTCTTTCGATAAAATTTTTGAGCAATCAAATAACAGAATTACCGGCGTGATATTTCAACTCAGCCCGATCGTTATGGTCGCGTCCGGCGATGAATCCCGTTTTGAAACATGGGTATTCGATGCAAACAACGGAAAACCTGAACAAAATATTGAGGTTACCCTTTATAAACGATCTTGGGATAAACAAAAAACAATATTTAAAACACTGACTAATGCGAACGGCCTAGCCGTATTCGAAAATCCGGGCAGCTTTACCGCTCTGGCAGTCGCTCGAAAAGGCGCCGATTTTGCCTATCAACATGCCCATATCAACAGTATAGTTCCATCTGGTAACAAATTCATGGATTACATCTATCTTGATAGAAGCATCTATCGACCGGGCCAACAGGTTCATGTCAAATTGATTTCTTTCAAGGGAATTGACAGTGATTATAAGGTGTTGCCACGCCGATCCATTGAATTGAGATTTAAAGATCCCAATGGTGAATTGATTGATTCATTGATTCTTGAAACCAATGAATTTGGATCCGCTTCTGCGTCTTTTACAGTGCCGGAAGGCCGAGTTTTGGGGGAATACCGCGTTCAAACTAATGGCGGCTCAGCAATATTACGTGTTGAGGAATATAAACGCCCCACCTTTGAAGTGGCCGTCCACTCACCTGAAGCCGGCGCTGTGTTGAATTCGCCGGTAACCGTTAAAGGCAAAGCCGATTATTATTTTGGTATGCCGGTTTCAGAAGGCAGGGTCTCCTGGCGGGTTGTGCGGAAGCCACAGTGGCCCGTGTGGTGGTATTGGTGGCAACCACAAAAGAGTTATACTCTTGAAGTAGCCGTCGGCGAGACGTCATTGGATACGGACGGCGCCTTTTCGATCACTTTTTTGCCCGAAGCCGATCCGGAGCTCGATGATAAAGATATTACATGGCGCTATGAAATCACGGCCTCCGTGACAGATAGCGGCGGGGAGACACGGACGGGTCTGGCAACCATCAATCTTGGGTACTGTTCGGTTAAAGCCGATATTTCTAAAACTTCCGATTTCTTTACTCCGGACATTCCATCGAAATTCACTGTAAGTCGAGCGGATTTAAATGGTAAACCCCTCCCCGGTGAGGGCCGATACCAAATCGTACGTCTCACCCAACCCGAACACACCGTCCCCGTTTGTGACCTGCCTGTCCCTAAAGAAATTCTCCCCGAAAATCCAATTCCCGGCGATAGCCTTCAACCAAGATGGACGTATGAACCAGGGATCTTTCAACGTATTCTGGACTGGCCGAACGGAGAAAAAATTCACGATGGAGTCCTGAAACATGATGAAAATGGTAAAGCTATTATCAGTCACAAGTTGCCGGCGGGAGCTTTTCGAGTGATTTATGCGACCAGCGACGACAAAGGAATTGAGTTCAACGTTCAAGAGGAGTTCCTGATTATTGATAAAGGCGTCACACTTCAAGCGCCTCTTTATCTTTTGGTAAAAAATCGAATGGTATCCCCTGGTGACATGCTGGAACTTTTTATAGGTTCCGGCTATCAAAACCAAGTCATTCAGCTTGAATTTACCCGAAACAAAGAATTGGTGCGCCGCGAATATATTACTTCTTCAGGAAAAGCTGATCTTCTGCGCATACCAATCGATGAAACCCTCCGTGGAGGATTTGGTTTATCAGCATGGTTGGTACATGATTATAACTTGATTCAAGAAACCGGGCGTATTCATGTGCCCTGGGACAATAAAGAGCTTAAACTCGAGTTTTCGACGTTTAGAAACCTGTTACGTCCCGGAGCGACGGAAACATGGACACTAAAAGTCAAAGGACCTGATTCTGAACAAGTCTCCGCTGAATTGCTCGCTTATATGTACGATCGCTCACTGGATTATTTTGTCAGCCACCGGTATCCACGTTTTATCGATATCTATCCAACTTATTCTAACCGCCTTATCGGTGGATGGAAGCTTCGAGAATCATTCACTAATCTATACTCGAATAATTGGTTCGAGACCTATTATCCCAGCCGCTATCGAACAGATCAGGTGCAAGTTCACTCCGGCTATGGCATCGGTGGACCGGGATATCGACGTGGTAATTTTTACGCTCGCTCGGCTCGCGATGAGGATGGATTCGCATTAAAAATGGCCATGGCTGCACCGATGGATATGGAAGATAGCGACGTGGTTGCGGAAGCTGCCCCAGTTGGTGAAGAAAGCCCACAGGAATCGCTGCCTGAGATTGAAATGCGCACTGATTTTTCCGAGTCGGCTTTTTTCCTGCCGCATTTGGTGACGGATACAAATGGCGATGTATCTATCAGTTTTACTGTTCCGGACAGTCTCACGTCTTGGAAAGTCTTTGTTCATGCTGTCACGACTGATTTGAAATCCGCAGTTCTTGAAACAGAAGCAGAGACGCGAAAAGACTTGATGGTGCGCCCTTATCTGCCGCGCTTTTTCCGTGAGGATGACGAAGGGGAACTGAGAGTAGTGGTCAACAATGCAGGGGATGTGCCGCTATCTGGAATGGTTCATTTACAGATAGTGGATCCGAATACAGAAGACGATCAGACGGCGCTTTTCCGCCCATCCGCTCTCAAGCTGCCGTTTACCGCGCCGGCCGGCCAATCGGATACTGTTATGTTCTATCTTACCGCTCCTGAAAGCATCGGTTTTCACGCCTTCAAAATCGTCGCCGTCACCGATGATCTGACAGATGGCGAACTCCGACCTGTTCCGGTGCTCCCCAGCCGAATGCATCTGGCGCAATCGCGCTTCGTCACTCTAAAAGACGATGACAGCAGAACAATGCTGCTTCCGGATCTGTTAGACAGCCACGCCGATCCGACTCTGATCAACGAATCGTTGGTCGTCACGCTGGAAGGCCAGTTGTTTTATCAGGCGTTGAAAGCGCTCCCCTACATTGTTCAATATCCGTATGATTGTGTTGAACAGACGTTGAATCGGTTTCTCACAACTGGAATTTTGATGTCGTTATATGATCGTTATCCCTCTGTCGCAAAAGCAGCGGAAACCTTCAGTGACCGGGATTCACGCTGGGAAAAGTGGGATTTGGACGATCCAAACCGGCGCATGGCCTTAGCGGAAACACCGTGGCTGCAAACAGCGCAAGGCGGCAAAACAGATTATCCGCTGTTGAATGTTCTGGTTCCGGAAGTGACCAAATCCGTGCGCGACTCGGCTGTCGATCAACTGCAACAAGCTCAAAACCCCTCCGGCGCCTTCCCTTGGTTCCCCGGCGGCCCGGACAGCCCATACATCACGCTTTATCTGTTTTATGGGTTCGCTAAAGCTCATGAATACAATATCGATATTCCACGACCAATGGTCGATAACGCGTGCCAATATCTTGGCGAATACTTTCGTGAGTATTATAAAAAGAATATGAAAATCGAAGATTTTTCACCGGAATTCCTGGTTTTTCTGAATTATGTGTTGAGCTGTTTTCCGGATGAGTCTTGGTATTCCAAATTTTTTACCAGAAAAGAACGCATGGAAATGCTGGATTACACCTTCAAAAATTGGAAAACCATCTCGCCCTATTGTAAAGCCATGCTTTCTCTGACGCTTCATCGCGAACGGCGCAGCCAGGATGCTCGCCTGGTCATGGACAGTATTATGGACAGCGCCATCACCAAACTGGATCAGGGAACATTTTGGGCTCCGGAAGAACGCGGATGGCTCTGGTACAATGATTCGATCGAAACCCATGCCATGATCCTGCGTGCCTTGATGGAACTCGATCCGGATGATGACCGCACCGACGGACTTGCTCTCTGGCTATTCTTGAACAAAAAAATGAACCACTGGAAATCGACGAAAACCACCTCTGAAGTGATTTATGCTCTGGCGGATTACCTTCGTGCCAAAGATGCATTGGGAGCTACAGTGACGGCATCGGTAACGATTGGTGATCTTGAAGAAACATGTGTGTTCGATCCAGAAACATACAATGCGGAGGGATGTCGTATCATCGTTTCCGGCGATTATGTAGAGCCGGCTATGGGGGAGGTAGTTGTTGATAAAACTGGAAAAGGCTATATGTTCGCCTCGATGAACTGGATGTATTCAACAAAAATTTTGCCGGATGAAGCACGAGGCGATTTCTTATCGGTGTCACGGCGCTATTTCCTGCGCGTCAATGAAAACGGTGAAACAGTTCTCAAACCGCTAGAAGAAGGCCAACGTATCGCCATAGGTGATCAGGTAGAAGCGCATCTGTCGATTTCAGCCAAACATCCGATGGAATATATCCACCTTCTGGACCCCCGGGGAGCAGGATTTGAGCCGGAAACACATGTCAGCGGGTATCGATGGGATTTGGGCCTGATACGTTATGAGGAAATTCGGGATTCGTGCACGAATTTCTTTTTCGAATACCTGCCTCAAGGCGAATATACGTTGAAATACAGGTTACGCGCCTCGATGTCCGGAACGTTCAGAGTCGGGCCGGCAACGCTCCAGTCGATGTATGCGCCGGAATTTTCTGCCTTCTCAGCGGGAGCTGTCTTGAAAATTGAACCTTAAAACTTGTGCCGAAAAAACCGCAGCGTTATCAAAAACCCCCCTCGAATTGGAGGGGGGTTATTTTGTCACAACGTTGATAAAAGTGTCCTATTCGCGATTTTTGCGCTCTATCGGAAACAGGTTCGTTCACCTGGAGTCAAGTCTACTGCCAGCCAAAACTCCAGAAATCGTAATCACCGAACAAATCAGTGATTTGCTGGTTTGTCATGCCGGCATACCAGTTAATGCCGTCCGCATGGCCGACTCCTGAAGGCCAAATAAAGTCAGGCAGAACCTCGATACGCGTTTCGCCGGGAGCCAGCACGATTTCCTGATAGTCGAACAGGCTGAAACTCGGCCAGAAGAACATTTCGCCGTAAACATCCAGAATAATGAACAAAGGAACATTGGAAACAGGGCTGTCTGCGGTATTGCACAGGGTGACATACATATTGCAAATATCGCCGGCATAAAACATGTGCGACGGCATCGAAATAGTCACACCAAGTGTGTCACAGCTCGGTTCCGGAGTAGCCGTGGGTTCTGGTGTCGGTGTTGGCGCTACACCTGTTTCCAAGCCGAAAAAGTCGACATAAGAAATGAGTAAATCGGTCACATCTTTGCCGGTCAGGCCGCCAAATTCAACTGATGACCCTATTGTTTTAAATGTTGAGCTGTCTTTGCTGACCATAGTCAGGTATTCCGGCGTCAGATTTTTAATGACTCCGACGCTTCCTGGTTTGGTTTTCAATCGATCGATTCCGTTGTTGTGACCGTTGTATCCGAAGGTCATTCCATCGGCTAAAGATCCCGACAGACCCACCATATCGCCGGCATCTCCAGCTTCACCGGCTTCTGTTCCAATGCCAAATTCAAACCACAAGGCTACCCGAGGATCATCCTTCCAAAAATTGCCTCCCTCCAGATACATGGTTCGACCGCTGACAAGATAATCTCTCAGGGCAACATCATCCGCTGCATCCAAGATATGGTTGTTCGGCTGAATACCTAAACAGACCCAGATACTTTTATAGAGTTCAGGCAATGGCGGCGCTTCAGTCAGGTAATGGGTTGGAACACCCAGATCGACCAAAGCGTCATAAAGGATCGGACCACTGGTTTTATTTTTATCGAAATCAAGAACCAAGGCATCTACCATCTCACTAATATTCATTGCAAACCACCCGGTTTCCGGTAAGCGGGTTTCATTTTGCGCATGGGACGCATCGACAGCATGAATTCTGTAATTGACGATATCGTCTTGGAAAACCGTTCCGGTAAAAGTCCCTGACCATTTGTTGCCGACGGTGTTGACCATGGGTTGTTCTATAACCGTTCCGCCGTTGATATTGAACTCCAATGTGGCAGATTGAACACCGACCACATCGGTTATCACGGCATGAATCGTTGCCGGCCAAAAATCCGCTAACCACATCTCAACCGGGGTGTGTTCAATTTCGGGTGGTTCGGTATCGATGAGCACTTGGAATGAAAACAGTTTATCCGGCGCCGATAGCGGTAATGAGCTGCTTTTTCCATTATCCGCCGAGGCGAATAGATAATAATAAACGGTTGTTCCGATCGGCTGCGCAGGAATTTCCGCTTCATATTGGTCGCTGCCGACATAGATCATATGCGATGAGTTAAACGTGCTGGACCCATTGGTATTCCAATAGATTTTGATTGAGTTGGGGAGCAGGGTTCCACCACTTCGGATGTCAGCTTCGACCAGGTAAGGTGTCGAGTGGTCTTCTGTGTTCGGCAGCGGATCATGAAGAATTTTTACTAGTGGTAACGACCACGTCCTCAATAGGTTTCTAATTTGAGATTCGTCGAATCCGTAATTAGTGAACTGGCAGATCATCGTGTCATCGATGACCGTATTATGTGGGATATATCCCATCCCGAATTTATTCCAGACATTTCCATTGGGATCAGCCAGAACGGGATATGTCAGTCCGTATTCCTGTTGCCAGGCTTTAGCTTCTGCCTGTGTATGCCCGACACCAACTGAAAGAACCTGGACCCAACCATCTTGAAAATCCTGCCAAATAAGTTCTGTGCGCGGAGCCTCCGTGCGACAAGACGGTCACGAACTACCCCAGAAATTTATAAAAATGACTTTACCATTGAAATCATATAGGTTGACCTGGTTTCCATCGCTGTCAAACAAACTGAAATCATTGATATGGTCACCTACCTGGTAGGCGCCAAAAGTACTCCCGATACTCAACATACAGATTAATAACATCAACATCATTCTTAGTTTCATCGTGTTTTCCTCCTGAAAAATGCGCTAATCCGTTCCCCGACAGATCAATCGAGGCTTTCGACCTGATAATTATTCTTGTTTCAATCAGATTAATCAAATGAAAAGCAATCAACAACTCTTTTTCTAATTGCAGTTTGTATCTTTATTCAAGTCTTTTAAGTGATTTTGTCCGCTTGACTCTAAGCTTACAAACAGTAATAATTTAGATAATGATCGTGGTGTTTAAGATTTTACCGGAATATATCATGTAAAAGGAGGAACAATTCAATGGCTCACACGGTAGTAACACGTCAATCATGGTTCAGCCGTATTGGCGGCGCTTTTAAAGGAATTTTAATAGGTATTATTTTAGTTCTTGTTGCGTTCTTTGTTTTATTCAAAAACGAGGGTCGAGCTGTTCAGCGCCATAAAACTCTGCAAGAAGGCGCCGGTCTTGCTGTTTCGATCGATAGCAAAGCTGTGAATGAAAAAAATAATGGCAATTTGATACATGTCTCAGGCCTTGCCACGACTGATGTAATATTAACAGATTCCATATTCGATATTTCTGCTAATGCAATCCACTTGAAGCGCAATGTTGAGATGTATCAATGGAAAGAAAACGTGCATACGGAAACCGTTACCAAAACAGGTGGTGCGCGTGAAACCACAAAAACCTATACCTATGAAAAAACCTGGAGTAAAGAGCCTATCGATTCAAGCGCTTTTGTCGATAAAGAAGGTGGATATGTCAACCCATCCGTCATGTTATATAAATCGGACGAGTGGACTGCCCCCGTGGTCACATTGGGTGCATTCAAACTACCGGACAACCTGATTGGTAGAATCGATGATTTTGCTAATTTGACTGTATCGGAAGAAAACGTCGTTCCCGAAAATCTCGGCGAAAAAGCCCGAGTATTCGATTCGGGGTTCTATATCGGCGCCGATCCAATGGCTCCTGAAATCGGGGATTTCCGGGTAGCTTTCGAGGTGGTGTATCCGACCGATATCAGTCTTATCGCCAGACAAAACGGCAATACCTTTGAAGCTTTCACCACTCCTAAAACCAAAGGTACGCTATTGGAGTTGAAGATTGGCATATTTTCGAAGGAAGCCATGTTCGAAGCCGCAGAAGCAGCAAATCGCACACTGACCTGGATTCTTCGTTTGGTTGGTTTCTTCCTTTTCTTTATTGGTTTCAGCATGATATTCAACCCCTTCAAAGTCATCGCGGACGTTCTTCCTTTTATGGGGAAAATAGTCGGCGCCGGTGTTGGAGCTGTCTCTTTCCTGCTGGCTTTGATGCTGTCTTTCCTGGTCATCTCTTTCGCTTGGATTTTCTATCGACCTCTTATTGGAATCCCCTTGTTGATAGTTTCTGTTGTGCTGATCATCATGGTATTCAAAAAGATTCAAAATGCTAAAGCTCCCGCGCCTGCTTCGACGCCGGTATCCTGAGCTTAATTCCACGATACTGCGGAACACACGGGGTGTTAACGTTCCGCTTTGAGAAAACATGACTATTAAAAACCTGGTTATTTCGATTGTTGGTGTCATTGTTCTTTCTGCATCTTGTTTTTCAGCCATCAATTTGACAATCGACACTGATCAGGTTTTTCCATTGGAATCGAATGCTCCCAGTATGTTCACATTTACTTGGACGGGTAGCGCCAATGAAATCTGGATACCGGAATCTCTTGATATCACATTCACGCACGCACGAACCGGTCAGGTATGGCACGACAGACTTTTTCCATCGATTGACCATTTGCCGGATATGACTCGCGATTGGAAACTCGTCTATACCGTTCCAATATTTATTCCTTCACAACCTCAAGATGCTGATTGGACCCTATCCGTATCGACGTCAAACTTGGATTTTCCTGATTTATTCACCATCAAAACAGGTCGTCTGTCTGTGTTTCAAACCCCTTTTACATTGACTTATCAATCTGGGTGCGACACATTTGAAAAAGATGCTCCTTTAGAAATAACTGGGTTCTATGATCGTGAGATCCTCGATGATAATAGCGATCGCTGGATTTGGATGTCAGGAGAAAGTCATATTACTCTGCCCAATCCAGGAATACCCATTATTTTTAATCTGGTCGGTTGGATACCCCCTACTGTTGCTCAAGGCTTACAGGTCCAGATAAACGGTCATGTGCTGGAAATAGATGATCCCGTAGATGATCATTTTCGCCTTCAGAATGTTATCCCGATATCCTGGCTTGAAAATTCCGACCATATCGACATTCGAATGCAGACCAAAGAAGCGTTTACGCCTGCTGATGATGGCATATCTCAAGACAAACGCCAACTGGGAATAATGCTCAAAACCTTTCATATCTGTGTCGAAACCGACACGCTGTATATTCGCCCTGTATTCGATCTACTCAACGATATCGAACCTCAGAAACCTTGGCTTTGGGCATCGGGTGAGACCCATTTGAGTTTCTCCAATCCAGCCCGGGATTTTCGGATTTATCTTCAGGGCTGGATTCCTGATCACCTCTTTCTTCCTCAAAATATACTGCTTGTTCAATTCAATGATATCATCATAGATACCCAGATTTTAACCTGTCCTTTTTTCAGATCGATCTATCACATTCCTCTTCAATCGATCGGTCTAGATCCTGAAGTGTCACTGGTGATCCGCCGGGTATATCCTGTGGCAACTGTGAATATGGGTGTTTTTTTTCTTCCAATACCGACTATCATCACGAATCTATGGGCTAATTGATGAGCAGTGTTTTTGACTTGAAAAAAATCCTTGCCGTAACCCTGTCCATCATGGCGATCACGGCATCTTTTTTGGTTGCGCCTCCTCTGACAGTTATGCTTGTGCTATTGCCATTGTCTGTCTTCTGCCTGCCGGGAATTTCGATTATGAAGCGAATATCGCTTCACGGACCTGTCAACCAAGCTCTAGAACTGGCTGCCATCAGTGTATCGGGTTATTTTGTCAGCGCTTTACTCGCTATAGGATTACTTTTACTATTTCAAATATCGACATCATACGCACTTTTAAGTCCAATTCTTTACTATGTTGCAGTCATTTTAATACGATTCTTTCGACGAAATAAGTCTAAAGATACTGTGTCTGAAAACCCTGCGAAACAAGATAATCTCACACCTGATGATTCATCGCGCCCGAAGACTTTTAATTTCAGCCAAACAGATTTGTGGCTTATCGTCATTTTAGCGCTTCTAGCTCTAAGTGTCGCTCTACCGCCCCTCATCAACATTGGATACAAACACCCTGAAGGCTATTATTATCGAGCTTATTTTAACAGCGATTACCTAAAACATGTCGCTGTCACAGCTCATTTGGCACATTCCCGAATACCACCTGATAATCCTTACTTAAAATCCGATGATTCCTTGCACTATTACTGGTTTTATTATGTTTTTCCTGCATCTATTCGAAGTCTCGGCGTGTCGGGAGTTGAAACACTGGATATTCTTCGAGTTCTGACTGTATGGGGAATCGTAACTTTTTGTCTTCTCCTTTATGGTCTGTGTCGGCATTTTACCGGGTATAAACCTGCGGCCTTTCTGGCGGTATTTTGCGGATTGTTTGCTCACAGCTATGAGGGCTGGTATTTTGCCGGTCTCCTGAAACAAATGAGTCTACCGATTTTGGAAAATATCGGCCGCTATAATATCGATGGTATGACACGCTGGTTTTATGGTCACCCCCAAATAGACTGTCTGTATAGAGCCTTGATTTTTACTCCCCAGCATCTTTTTACCTTGATGCTTTTCTGTTTGTTGTTATTGGGATTGCTTGACCTGCATGACGCTAAAACCCGTCCGGCAGCCAAAAATCTATGGTTTTTAGGCTTGTTGGCAGGAATGAGTTTTGGTTTCAGCAGCTTTATCGGCTTAGTTGTTTGTCTTTGGGTCAGCCTTGTGGTCGCATTCACAAGCTTGGTCAAAAAGGAGTTCCGCAATGCTGTTCATGTGTTTTCTGCATTGACTGTATCCGGTTTGTGTCTTTTTGGATTGGGTATTGTCAGTCGGCAAAGTGAATCCCTGCTTTTTCTTCCCCATTTCCGCGCCATACGAAAATTACCGTTCTTTTTATTTTATAATTATGGACCTTTATTGCTGGTATTTCCTCTGGGGTTGCTTCGTGGTTTTTTCAAAAAATATCGAACATTGACGATAAATCTTCTAGTTCTTGTAGCGTTATGCATGTTTTTAATCCTATACGTACAAATAAAAAACTTTCCCACAGATATGGGAATCAAAGTCGGCTTGGTCTTGAGTATGGTTTTAGTGCTTTTCACTGTGATAGGTTTGTCATTTCATAATAAGTATTTGCGTTTTTTTACCCTATTATTGATGATTCCCATCATTTTACCCGCTGTTGTGACAGTTCTATTGGATGCCTATAGCTCCAGTGATGTCACAAATATACGGTTCGGTTCTATAGTTCTGAACGAAGACATGATGGCTTCCAAATGGATACGAGACAATCTGCCTAGGAATGTGCGAATCCAAACCGATCCTTTTGAGCGCAGTGAATCTTTTTCATTGATACCAACCTTTGCAGAAAGACGAACTACAGCCGGTGACAAAATGCACGCTCGAATATTTTTAAGCGATGCAGATTTGTTTGACATACTGGATGATGCGGTCGGAGCAGTGTATAAAACACGCGATCCAATTAAAGCTGCCAATCTGATGAACGACCTGGGAATAGACAATATTCTGATTGGTAACGTCGAACGTAAATTGTATCCGGGAGCATACGAGACCTTCAGTAATTTTGTCCCTCTCTATCGCCATAACCGGGTTTCAATTCATTCCAACCAATTGCTGGCTTCATTAGGAACATTGGAATTGCCTGTATCCCGGATAGAGCCCGGGAAAACCTATCACGTTACACATCCCGTGACATCACATGATCCTGAAATAAGTCATCATTTCTTTATTCAACTTGACCTGGTGGACGACACAGCAGAAAAAACGTATGAATTATCGAAGACTTTAATCACACTTGAGCCTCTGCAGACTAAAATGATTCCAATCGAATTTTCTGTGCCCAAAGACGCGCTAACGTTTGATCATATCCAAGTAAATCTTTTCCACGTTATGGATCAGGAAGATGTGTTTTTTTCCAAAGAATATCTCCTTATCGATGGATATAATACCTTCAGCACAACCGGCTCAGCCGTTTTTTCAGGCGAATTAAGTTATGTTAAAGCAGAATACCCGGAGCGCTCTGCCGGCATAGCTGCGCAAATCCGTCCGGGATTGTTGCCTGAAGGGCATTATTCCTTTTATGTCGAGTATGCTGATGGTTGTTCAAACATGACCAACGGTTTTCTGAAAATTTACTCATCGACACAGGCACAACCGTTCTTTGAAGCATCCCTTTTCGATACCGATGCACCTCTAGGAAGATCGGCGCTATTTGAGTTTTATCTTCCTTTTTCTACCAATCTGTATTTTGAATTAGGTATCGATGAAGGTGGCTGTCTGGCAGCTTCAAGCTTACACCTGGGTTGGGTCAGCCCTGACCATTATCCTTTTCCATTATCACATACCAGGGTGTCATGTTTGCCGGCACGGAGTTTTGGCGATAGTTCTCACAGTCCGCCAAAAAATGATCCGCTCAAAATTGAACGGTGATCTGTTTCAGGCAATAGACGTATCAATTGTCATCATAATCGTCATCATCATCAGAATCGGAATCCATTTCCAATTCATCCAACGGTTCCAAATCGATATCGTCTTTAGCCAGATCATCTTCCTCATCCACTGAAATATTGATTGGAGCAGATATTGTTGTTTTTAGCGCTTTTTTGCGGATTTTTGAGCTTCCGCATTTGGGGCATGTTGCTGGATTGCGGTTCATATCATAGTATTTTGTCCCACAATCATCGCAAATCAGCCGTTTTCCTAATTGTGACGTCTGATCCATGCTTCATCTCCTATCACGTTATCAAGAACCCGCGACAAACGGGCACTGCAGTTCTCTATGCCCAGGTAAATTATTTGAACCCAGACACCCGAGCGGATGAAGTATAAGTACTCTTGAGTAGATTTCAATAGAAAATTTTGTAAAAATAACACTGTGGCAAGGCTGAGCGCCACTTTTTATAGCAATAATCGCTTTAACACTTTGATTTATAAGGTTATTTTTTTGCAATGTCCAACGATAAAAATTCTTGCCAAACCGAGTTTATTTGTAAACCTGGTGAGTTGTTATTGAAAAGCAAGCCGGTACGAGCGATTTTTTCCAGGCGTTTGATTCACAATTTGCGTGAAGCAGTAGGGATGCAAGCGGATATGTCGCTTGGTAAAACATCGATTTTTCGTGAGCAGGGTATTTATACTGTTCGCACACCAGATGCATCGATTAATGAAACACTGCGTCGCGTTTTTGGAATCACATCCATCTCTACAATCCATCGATTTGAAAGCGACGACCTGGAAGATATTGTCGCCCGCTCCAGTCAATTTTTTCAGTCGAAATTACAAGGAAAACGCTTTGCTGTCCGTTGTCATCGAACAGGAAAGACATCTTTTCAATCGATCGATGTCGCGCGTGCTTTGGGCGCTGCCCTATTGCCTTTTTCTGATGGTGTAAATTTGAGCAACCCCGATGTGATATGCCGACTGGATATCCATGATTCGACAGTCCGACTTTACCTGGACACGCTTCCTGCTTACGGCGGACTTCCGATCGGCACCCAGGGGAAAGCAGTCGCTTTGATTTCCGGTGGCATCGACTCACCGGTCGCCGCTTGGTATGGATTGAAGCGAGGTCTGGAGGTGCATTACCTGTTTTGTAGCCTTGGAGGACCGTTGCAACTTTGGGGACCTGCATCAACAAGCAAACATTTAGCAATGAATTGGAGCTATGGTTACCAACCACAACTCTACCTGGCGGATTTCAATGAGCTATTGTCCGAATTTAAACATTTGGACCACCGCTACCGTAACATTTTATTAAAACGATATTTTTTCCGTGCTGCCGACAAGCTTGCCGAACATATAGGCGCAGAAGTCATCATATCAGGAGAATCTTTGGGGCAGGTATCATCACAAACCTCATCGAATCTGGCCAACATATCGTTAGTGACGCCGCGCTTGATCTTCAGGCCTCTGATCGGACTGGACAAAACGGAAATAATCGCCGTTGCCAGGGAAATCAGAACTCTGGATATCAGTGAAACAGTGCCTGAATTTTGTAATATTGCCGTCAAAAAGCCCAAAACAAGCTCCCATCCTGATGATATAGAAGCCTTGGAAAATCTAATCGATAAAGATGTAGTTGAACAAGCTTGTTCAACCTGGGAAAAATTTAATTTAAGACAAATGATCCTTCCAAATCCGGATCAAAATCTCTGTATAGATCGAAAACCGGCGGGCGCTTGGCATGTTTGGATCGCTAGACCAGATATCGATACGCCAGCGCCAAAAGACGCTGATCAGGTGATTAGCATGTTGGATTTGACCCGATTTTTAAAATCTTTTTCCCGACCGGGAATTGTACTTTTCTCCTGCCCTCACGGCACGATAAGTCGTGATGCAGCAGCTTCCGCACGAAAAAAAGGAATCGATGCTTATGCTTTGATTAGTTGTGAGGACTGATTTTTAGCTGAATTAGCTTATCAGGAATCAGAGAATGGCCTATAAATCGTTATTGGAGAGAAGAAAAGCGTTTATTTTTCAATCTCCAATATCCAAATTCCAAGTATTAGACTACAGTTTTAATAGTCCTTTAGTTTGCCTAAGAAACCCTATTTATAATAATTAACCGAAAGACCTAACCAGAAACTAGAAACCAGGAACCCGCTAAATGCAAAGCATTTTAGTACTGCGAAGCATTTCAGCAATGTTTTCTGATAACGAAAAGATTATTTGACAATCTGATCTCAAGTTTTATGATGAGGGATTGCTCTTTTCAGACTTGAAAGGCGCAGAGTTAAAAATCGCGACGATTGGGGAATGTGAACCATGATTGATATGACAAAAGGGAGCCCGGCAAAGCACATACTGGTGTTCACGATTCCCATGTTTATCGGCAGCGTTTTTCAACAGTTTTATAACCTGACCGACTCGATTATTGTTGGAAAATTTCTTGGTAAAGAGGCTTTAGCTTCCGTCGGTATATCGTTTCCCATCGTGTTTCTGCTTATCGCCTTGATCATGGGCGCCACGATGGGAATAACCGTTTTGATATCGCAGTATTACGGGGCTAAAAACTTCGAGAAGGTTAAACTCTGTATCGAAACATCTTTTATTCTGCTGGCAGTCGTCGCAATTATCCTCACTATAGCCGCTCTTTTTTTAAGTGATGCCATACTTACCTTGCTGAAAACGCCGGACGTTATTTATGCTGATGCCAGAAAATATGTGGATGTCCTTTTCGGCGGGTTGATCTTCCTATACGGGTACAACTCGATCAGCGCTATTTTGCGCGGACTTGGAGATTCTCGGACACCTTTATACCTTTTAATCTTTGCAACCCTCGTCAACATCGGCTTGGACTTGTTATTCATCGTCGTCTTCAAATGGGGAGTCTGGGGAGCTGCCTTAGCAACGGTCATCGCCCAGGGATTCTCATTTATTGGAGGTATGCTGTATTTACAACGCATCAACCCACTTTTCAGAGTCAATTATTTGAAGCTTCGCTTCGACAAAGACATTTTTCTTAAAAGTATCATGATTGGTATTCCCACAGGAATCCAACAAATGATTGTAAGTATCGGTATGATGGCGCTGACAAGAATCGTGAATAATTTTGGCGAGAACGCTCTTGCAGCCTATACGGCTGCCGGCAGAATCGATTCGTTCGCTATGATGCCGGGCATGAATCTATCGATGGCCATGTCAACATTTGTCGGACAAAATATAGGCGCCGGAAAACACGAACGTGTCCGTTCCGCTATTCGCACCAGTATTTTTATGTCCACCATTATCGCTATCTTGATATCGATTATTATCATTGTTTTCAGCAGGCCTTTGATGCTCCTTTTTGTCGATGACCCCGACGTCGTCTCGATCGGAAGAAATTACCTACTGATTGTCGGCAGGTTTTATCTCGCTTTTATGCTGATGTTTATTTTTACCGGAACACTCAGAGGCGCCGGCGATACGTTCATACCCATGTTCTTTTCGCTTTTATCATCGTGGGCGATAAGAATTCCAATCTCGGTAACCTTGTCGAAAACGATGGGAACAGACGGTATCTGGTGGGGTATTCCAATCGCATGGATTGTGGGTCTGACATTATCCAGCATTTATTTTTTCACCGGTCGATGGAAGAAGAAGGCGCTTATAGCGCCGGTGTTGCAAGACATAGACATTGAAATGTCTTCTATCACTTCAAGTCAATAGACAAGATCGATTCGAATAATTTCCTTTTCGTTGAAATACCGAAAATTGTTATTTAAAATATAAGCATTACCTCTGGGGCTGTGCTATGCAGGAACATAAACATATTGCCTGGCTTCTGAGTCAGCTTACGACACTTGTTCAAAAGCAGGTCATATCTGTTGAAACGGCTGACTCCATCGACGAACACTATCGAACAGCCTTGTCCACACGATCACAATCAAATCGTATTTCACTGGTTTTTGCTATTATCGGCACGGTTCTGATCGGCGGCGGCATCATTCTTTTTTTGACAAGACTGAATTTACCTCCGCCATATCGAGCGGTCCTTGCGTTTATTCCGTTGTTGGCAGCTCAAGTTCTAACCCTTTATGTGGTTAAAAGCAGACCTGACAGCAGACCCTGGCAAGAAGCGGCTGCAATTGTACACACTCTGATGGTTGGAGTTTGTTTGAACCTTGTCGAACAGGCATATTATCTTCCTAAATCAGATTCATCTTTCCTGTTGACGTGGCTTATATTAATACTGCCGTTGTCTTGGATAATGAAATCGGTCAGCGTTCAAATTATGCTGCATATCGGTACAATCTCATGGTTTTTCCAAGTCCAAGACTCGATATCACGCAATCTGATCTTCCTGATCCTCACCCTTTTGCTGACACCGGCCGTTATCCGAATACCTCGGTTGTCTGTTCCCTATTCCGGCAATATCGTCACGCGCTGGTCGGCTGCTCTTGCCTTGGCGGCTACCGTTCCCAACCACCTGATACGGGATGCAGGTTCGACCATATTGATTTGTTTTTCCTTACTTTTCAGCATCTATCCGTTGCTTGAGATGACCCGGCATTCCCCCAAAAAGCCATTATTTGAAAAACCATTTACCGTTATAGGAAATACCGGTATTTGCATCATTCTTTTTCTGTGCACATACCCCGGTATATTGTCGGAATTTGTCCTACCTCATGAATCATTCAACAACCTATTCGTCATCACCGTTCTGTTGTTGCTTGGAATAATCATGCTTGTTGTTCGAAGACAAAATCTCACTCTTGTCGGATGGATGACAAGCATATCCGGACCCCTAACATTTTTTTCTGCTCTGATTGCGTCCAAAACTTTATTCAAACCATTTTTTTACTGGTTTTTCACCGCCTGGCTCGCTGCATGGAGTGTGGCAATATTGGCGGCAGGATTCAAAGAACGACGCTTAGCACAAGTCAACCTGGGCGTCTCTATCCTGCTTGTCCATATATTTGTACAGTTTATGCGGACGGATATCGGCGCTCTTTCCAGAAGTCTGGTTTTCATAGTTCTTGGTGTTCTTTTCCTTAGCCTTAATCGCTTCTTTTTACGACGCTGGAGACTTTCACCATGATCAAATCCTATTGGAAGCTTCCGTTACTTCTGATCATTCTGGCGATTCAACTCATCGTTCCGGCTGGTAAAATTCTGCGCTATCAAAACACATTGAAAAAAGGAACTCCCTACAAATTTCGGGTCAAATCATATGATTTAAAGAAACTGGAAATGGGTCGGTACATTTATCTGAATTACATTTTTGACTACCCGGCGGACAAGATGATCGATCCTCTATCGCGTTATGGCGTGCTGACCGTCAACAACGAGGGGTATGCCGAACTGGCGGAAATCAGTATGACAGCGCCGGATTCATCCAAAGACTTTATACTGATCTCGATGCGACACAACACACCATATATTGACTTCAATCGATATTATATCGACAGTCGGCTATCTGTAAAATCAGCCCAGGGTGATTTGAGCCGATTGCTGAAACAAAGCGCTGTTATTCAAGCAGATTTACGTGTATATAAAGGCAGAGCAGTCATAGAAAACATCTTTCTGGACGGTATTCCATTGATTGACGCTCTCCTTACAGAAAAAAGCTCCCCATGACGCATAGCGTCATATCCCATTGATTCTTTTCATTATTTTCTTGTTTCAATCTTGATATTCACCTGGTTATCTGATAACAAAACTGATGTGTTTTTCAGGGAGTGCAACTTTTTATGACGCAATTTACATCACATTTTTTTGCTGAACTCGGCTGGTGGCATCCGGAAGATGCGTTCTCACCGCTAGATTTTACGACTTTGCTGAATCGGCTTTCTTATATCAGCCAACCGATTACCGTCTTTCAATCGGATTCCGGGCCCTGTCTAGCAGATACCAGAGGATCTCGATTTTTCTCCAAACCTGACAATAGCCGTGTTTATCCTGTTATCGCGCATGCCCCTTCCTGCCCAGTCGAACGTCTAGGCGATGTCTCATTCTGCCGTGACTGGAATATGCGTTACCCGGCAATGACGGGCTCGATGGCCAACGGTATCAGTTCGATCGATCTGATTACAGCCATGGCCAATGCGGGAATGATGGGATTTTATGGATCAGCCGGAGAAAGTATAGCGACAATCGAAAGCGTCATCGATACACTCAAACGTCGTTGTGGAAACTTGCCCTGGGGGATCAACCTGATTCATACTCCCCAGGAGCCCCAGCAGGAAAAATATTTAGTCGATACCTTGCTTCATCACAACGTGCATAGAATAGAAGCATCTGCATTCCTAACTATGACGCGGGACTTAGTGCGTTATCGTGCCAAGGGTATTCATCGTAACTCCGATGGCGAAATTGTTGTTCCGAATCAAGTTCTGGCGAAAGCGTCCAGAGTTGAAATAGCGGAAAAGTTTTTATCTCCACCACCGGAATCCATTTTACGGGAATTGGTTGCAAGCGGTGATATTTCGGAAGCTGAAGCAGAACTCGCTCAGACCATACCAATAGCCCATGATATAACTGCTGAAGCGGATTCAGGCGGTCACACCGATAATCGTCCACTGGTAGGTGTATTGCCCTCCTTTCAAGCCATTGCCCGCGACTGTATGGAAAAATACCGTTATTCGCAGAATTTGCGTGTGGGCGCTGCCGGCGGTATCGGTACACCAGCAGCGGCAGCAGCGGCTTTCGCTATGGGCGCCGGATGGGTGGTAATGGGTTCGATCGCTCAAGCTGCAATCGAATCAGGAACATCCGATATCGTCCGAAACATGCTTGCAAAGGTGGAACAGGCCGAAATTACGATGGCGCCCGCGGCAGATATGTTCGAAATGGGCGTCAACTTGCAGGTTTTAAAGCATGGAACTCTGTTTCCAATGCGCGCCAGAAAGCTGTATGAACTGTACAGGGAAAACGATAGCCTTGAAACAATTCCTGTCCGTGACAGAATGCAGCTTGAAAAAACCATCTTTCGGGCTTCTCTTGATCAGATTTGGCAAGAAACAATCACTTTCTGGAAACAACGAGACCTTTCTCAAATCGAACGGGCTGACCGCGATGCAAAGCACAAAATGGCGCTGACTTTTCGATGGTATCTAGGTCTTTCATCCCGTTGGGCAAATGCCGGCGTAGCAGATCGGCAACACGATTACCAAATCTGGTGTGGTCCGGCTATGGGCGCTTTCAACCAGTGGACACGTGGCAGCTTTCTTGCCGAGGCCGCCAATCGAACGATCGAGACAATGGCAATGAATGTTCTGTGGGGAGCAGCGGTACTGTTTCGACGCCATAATTTGCAAGCTCATAACCTGCAAATCCCTCAAAAACTGATGGATATAAAACCACAATCAATCACGGATATCCGTTCTTTTATTAAATAAAGAGGTAAAACAGTGAAACAAAAATCATCACATCAATTAGCCCCTATCGCTATCACAGGCATTGGTTGCCTGTTTCCAAAAGCGTCAGATAAATCAATGTTTTGGGCAAACATCAAAAACGGTGTGGACTGTATAACGGAGGTTCCTCAAACGCACTGGTCGGTCGATGATTATTATGATCCCGATCCGAACCGGCCGGATTATACCTATTCTCAAAAAGGTGGTTTTCTGGATCCCGTGCCGTTCGACCCAATGGAATTCGGCATCGCTCCGAATACACTGGAAGCTACCGACACATCACAATTACTCGCTCTACTGGCGGTGAAACAGGCATTGATCGATGCGGGTTACACGAATGGCAGAAATCTCGATCGAGATCGAGTCAGTGTCATTCTTGGCGTGACGGGCTCTCAACAACTGGTGATACCGCTTGGAGCTCGTCTTTATCATCCTATGATAAGAAAAACCCTGATGGAGTGTGGCCTGACGGATATTGAAGCTGAGGAAATCACTCGCAGAATCAACCATAAGCTCGTCGGTTGGCAGGAAAGCTCTTTTCCAGGACTGTTGGGTAATGTCGTCGCTGGAAGAGTGACCAACAGGTTTGACTTCAAAGGAAGCAATTGCGTAGTGGATGCGGCTTGTGCCGGTTCACTTGCTGCCGTTCAAACATCCTGCATGGAATTGCAAACCGGCAAATCGGACCTGGTCATTTCGGGCGGTGTCGACACATTCAACGATATCTTTATGTATATGTGTTTCAGTAAATCCAAAGCATTGTCGCCTTCCGGCCATGCCCGCCCATTCGATAAATCTGCTGATGGCACAACGATTGGTGAAGGCGTCGGCGTCATTTTTTTAAAGCGACTTGAGGATGCAGAACGGGATGGCGACACCATTTATGCGGTAATCAAAGGTTTCGGTTCATCGAGTGATGGTAAAGGCAACGCGATATATGCGCCGTCCGCCGCCGGACAAAAGAAAGCTCTTGAACGGGCGTATGCTGAGGCGGGATTTACACCTGCTACGGTAGAATTTGTCGAAGCTCACGGTACCGGCACACCAGTTGGAGATGCCGTTGAACTGCAAGCTCTTACCAATGTCTTTCGTCAAGCAAGACCCAACAATGTCTGGTGTGCTCTCGGATCGGTAAAAGCGCAGATCGGGCACGGTAAAGCAGCCGCCGGAGTCGCCGGCCTGATCAAAACCGCTCTTGCCCTGCACCACAAAGTAATTCCACCCGTCGTCAATGTCACTCAGCCTGCGTCGTCTCTGGAAAACGGACAATCACCTTTTTATCTGCCAACGGAACAGCGCCCCTGGCTGGCAACAAAGGAATATCCTCGACGAGCCGCGGTGAGCTCTTTCGGTTTCGGCGGCAGTAATTACCACTGCGTTTTGGAAGAACACTCCAGAACAGCTCCACAACCTGACTGGGACCCAAATGTTCAGATTCTGGCTTTCTCAGCCAAAGATACCGAAACTCTGACAAAACAGCTGAAAAATTGGACAGTGCCTGAAACATTAGATAACCTGCGCTCCTCAGCTCAGCAAACACGTAAACAGTTCAATCCAAAAGATGATCATCGATTACTCATGGTCGTAACCAATCTTTCTGAAATCCAGAAGATGATCACCGCAGCGCTGAATCGACTTGAAACCCTGCCCAATGAAACCTGGGAAACACCAGATGGCATATATTATGGACTCGGCAATACTCCAGGTAAACTTGCCGCCGTTTTTCCGGGTCAAGGAACACAATATCCTGGTATGCTTCGAGATATCGCCTGCAGATTTCCCATATTTCAGGAGATTTTAGCTGCTGCTGATCAGGCATTCTCGAATTATTCTAAAGAATCTGTTCGGCTCAGCGACGTGATTTATCCACTATCGACGTTTTCCAAAGAACAAGCTGATGAACATATCGAAAAACTCAAACTGACCCAATACGCTCAACCAGGAATAGGCGCCGTCAGTATCGGAGCCTGGTTTGTCTTGACCCAGCATTTCAATTTGAAATTCGACGCCGCCGCCGGACACAGTTATGGCGAAATTTGCGCTCTTTGCGCATCGAACATGATTACACCCGAAGAATTTTACGATCTATCCGCTCTTCGAGGCCAATTGATGAGCGCTGGAGAGGAAGATCGAGGCGGCATGGCAGCAGTCCAAGCCTCACTGGATAAAATTGCCAGCATCCTCGAAGAAAACAATCTCGATCTTGTCATCGCGAACAAAAATGCACCGGAACAAGCTGTCATCTCAGGTCGATTAGACGAAATCGACAGAGCCGTCGAGTGTTTCAAAGAACATCGGATTCCGGTAGTGCCTCTTAAGGTGTCGGCGGCATTCCATAGTCCGTTGATAGCTGATGCGACCAGACCATTTGGGGAACATCTCAATAAAATCAAGTTTAAAAAAGCTGATTTTCCGGTTTACTCCAATACAACCGGTCAAAAATATCCATCTCAACAGAAAAAAATTCAAGAGCTTCTGGCATCACAATTGGAAAAACCTGTTGAGTTTGTTTCCGAAATTCAACGGATGGCTGAAGATGGAATTAGCACAATTGTCGAGATTGGTCCCGGCAAGCGGATGAGTGGTCTGATGCGTTTAATTCTTGAAGGGTCCGGTATTCATTTGTTGGCGCTGGATAGCTCTTCAGGAAAAAGAAGCGGTTCTGTTGATATGGCACGCATTTTGGCGGAGTTGGCCCGCTTTGGATACCCTGTAAACTTGGTGGAATGGGATGGACAATTTGTGCCCAAACCGCTGGAAAAAACCAGCAAAGCACAGGTTACCCTTACAGGCACAAATTATGTTCGCGAAAAACCGGCCTTAGCATCGTTTTCCATCCAGCGCGCACCAAAAGAAACGCTTGTATCGGAGCCGACACGTGTTGCCGGATCGCTTCCCGCGACACCTGAAGCCTTTTCAGCCATTCAGCAGAACCTTGCCGGCTTACAGCGACTGCAAGAACAGACGGCGCGGCTACATCAACAGTTTCTCACCGGCCAAATGGAAGCACAGCAAGCCTTTCAAAACCTGATATTCCAGCAACAACATGTGTTGACCGGCACTCCACCACCGGTTTTCGCGCCACCTCCACCGTTACCACCAATAATAACAGCGCCGCAACCTATCGCGCCAATAGTGGAAGCAGCTCCCCCGATTGTGCCGGCGGAAACTGTTCTCAAAACGTCTGCAACAGCACAAGTTTCTGAAAAAACTGTGTTGGGCGTGGTTTCGGAAAAAACAGGATATCCTACCGATCTGTTGGAACCCGATATGGAACTTGACGCAGACCTAGGCATAGATTCCATCAAACGCGTGGAAATTATGTCTGCGCTTCAAGAAGCCAATCCCAGCCTGCCGACGATAGGCCCGGAGCAAATGGCCGCTATTCGATCGCTCAAAGATATTATAAACCTTCTTGAAAATCTGACCGGTGCATTACCTGCTGAACCGGCACATGTTTCGATGCCTGAAACTGAGATAACCCATTCGGGTCAGCAAAAAATCGATCTATCTGACACTTCCACAATGCCGGAAACTAAAGACATTCCAGATCTAAAATCTGTGGATTTTGTCAAAGCGATTATGGCTGAAAAAACCGGCTATCCTGAAGATCTTCTTGAATTGGATATGGAACTTGATGCCGACTTAGGAATAGACTCTATCAAACGCGTGGAAATCATGTCCGCCGTCCAGGAAAAAATGGCTGGTATGCCGACAATCAAACCGGAACAATTGGCAGGATTACGCACGATCGATGACATTGTCATATTGATCGATACGCTGCGTGGAACAGCAGATAAAACAGAAGCCGACGGAGAGCTGAAACCTGCAGAAGCGGTTAGCCAGGCCTCATCGGTAACCATTATAAAAGATGAACCTGACACCGTATCATCGATAAAAAAACCGGCCTCACAAACCGTTTACAAAAAAAACATCTCATCGACCGACGCATATACAAAGTCGGCCACGTTTAAAACAGCAGAAATACCTGTAATTGATGCAAAAACTGAATCATCTTCGATTGATAGTGAAAAATTAGACTTACGTTCCGTCCAAAAGCCGATTCCACCATCGATAATCCCTGAAAAACTGATGCGTCTGGAGAGAAGAATTCTGACCATAGAACCCCTTGATAAAAGTCCTCGAAAAAAGGTGCAATTACCTGAACATGCTGAAATTTGGATTACCAGAGATGATTGCGGGTTAAGTGAGCGTCTTCTGGAGGAATTTGAAAATAGTTATATTCCCGTGCGTCTTGTTTCGCCTGATTATCTTGAATTTGTCGAGCTCCCTGATGAAGTGGCAGGATTGATCGTTGTCAGCCCCCGCAACAGCAGTTCGACGGAGCAAATCCTCAAGGTTTTTGAATTGATCAAACTCATCAACAAGAAAATCAGACGACGGGATGCGGACGATAAAAGGCGCCCAGCGGTTGTTACACTCCTTCGACTCGACGGCATGTTCGGGCTGGCTGACCACCAGGTGGATTTTCGACCGATCTCTGCTGCGTTTTCCGGATTGTTAAAGACCATACGTCTTGAATGGCCGGAAACCCAATGCCGGATTATCGATATCGATGCCGATAAAGATTTTGAACCGGATACACATGATTTAAAAGAAGAAATCTTTTATGACAGCCCGTTTGAAATGGGTATATCCGCTCAAGGAAAAGTTAAACTCACGCTAAAAAATGAACCTCTCGACCCTGAACGCTTGACAGGTGAACCGTTGTCACCCGGCGATTGGATTCTAGCCACTGGAGGTGGAAGAGGTGTCACGGCTGCTTGTGTATTGGAACTCGCGCGTCGCTTCAAGGTCAACGTTGTGTTAGCCGGCCGAAGCCCAGCTCCAGAGCCGGAACCCCAATGGTTGGAAGACCTTGCCGCCGAACACCAAATAAAAGAAGCTATACTGGCCAACCTGAAAGTGAAGCCAACACCTAAAGAATTACAAGCCGAATATGACAGGCGAATGAAAAACCGTGAATTGCTGAATACTCTGAACACGTTGGAATCGCTGAATGTCCAGGCCAAATATATATGCGTCGATGTAGCAGATGCGGATGCACAAAAAGGGTTGTTCAATGAACTAAACCAATCGAACATACAGATTAAGGGCCTTGTCCATGGAGCAGGCATTATTGCGGATAAATTGATCGAAGAAAAATCTGTCGATGATTTTGAACGCGTGTTTCGAACAAAAGTTGACAGTCTGCGCTACTTATCAAAAAACCTGGATTTGGATATGCTGAAAATTTTGGCGCTGTTTTCATCCAGCACGGCTCGTTTCGGCCGCATTGGTCAAGTCGATTACGGTATGGCCAATGAGGTGTTGAATGCATACGCACAGAAATTCAGTAAGCTGTATCCTGACTGCCGAACCCTTTCCATCAATTGGGGTCCCTGGGACGGCGGAATGGTGACCTCTGAGCTGAAAAAACTGTTTAAAAAGGAAGGTATCGAGGTTATCGACGTTCCATCCGGAGCTCGATATTTGGCTCGAGAACTTAGAATGAACTATGAAGAAAAACATCTGGCTCCCGTTGAAATTGTCATTCTTGGAACTCGTGAGCCTGACACAGCGCTGCCGGGTGATATCGAACCATTGGCAAATGGTGTTGACAGTATAGAATTGGAAGTAGAATCAACTTCGGTATCTGAACCTATCGATCAAGGCGCCTTGACCGATAAACACCAAACTGAACCGAAATTAATCGAAGTGTTTCGAACGACTTTATCTGTCGATCAGACCCCTGTTCTAAAAAGCCATATCATAAACAATCGATCAGTGGTACCAATGGCGTTGCTGATGGAATGGACAGCATTAGGCGCTTCCAAAAAATATCCATCATTGCATTTCCATAGCCTGGAAAATTTTCGATTACTCAAAGGCATCGTTCTTCAAGAAGATACCAAACTTGAAGTGGAGTGCAAAATCGGCATTCCGATATCGGAAAATGACCATTTTCGGATACCTGTCGAACTTCGTGCGATTCATCCTGATGGCGAGAAATTCGTTCATACCTCTTCAGATGTGATCATGGTCACGCATTTACCTGAAGCTCCTGAACCACCTGAACCTTTGGATAATCCTGAACCCTATCCTATTCACCAAGATCAACTGTATGCCGAGGTGTTATTTCATGGAGACATGCTGCAGAGTATTCGATCGGTTGAAGGTATCAGTGAATCAGGTATTGCGGCAGCTGTTGACGGCGCTCCAATACCGGGCGAATGGATGCAAAATCCTTTGAATGATACATGGATTCTGGACCCGTTAACTATCGACGCCTCATTTCAATTATTGGTATTGTGGACGGATTTGATGATGGATATGCCGTCGTTACCGTGCGGTTTGACGGCTTATCGACAATATGTCGAAACTATGCCCACATGGAGCCATATTGAAATCCGCGTTCTGGAACAGCGTAAAGCCCAAGTAATTTCAGATATTTACTTCCTGGACGCAAACAATAAAGTCGTCGCAGTCATAGAAAAATATGAATGCATTATGGACAAAGGGCTTCGACAGGCCTTTCAAGCCCGCGGCAACCAATAAACTCGGGAAGACAGGTATTACCAGATGTCAACTCGACCATATAATTCAAAAACACGTGTTGATTATGACGCAATCCATGACGCGTTAGATATCGCTATTGTTGGTATCGGAGGACTGCTGCCGGACTCGGATAACCTAGACGATTTTTGGCAAATGATCAGCTCAGGAAAATCCGCCTCTCAAAAAACACCCAAAAATCGTTGGCCTGTTGATCCTGATTCCATTCTAAACAGGGAGAAAACCACAGAAGATAAAACACGATCGGTACACGCTTGCTTGCTGAAAGAGTTGAATTTCAACCCGGACAAATTCTCCCTGGACAAAAATCTTTTACAGAATCTCGATCCTCTTTTTCATATAACGCTTCTTACCGGCCATGCTGCTGTTGATGACATACGAGGCGTACATCCGGATAAAAAACGGTCAGGAATCATTTTAGGCAATATCATTCTTCCCACTGAACACGTATCCGGTATGGCACGACAATGGGCGCTGCCGGCTATCGAAAATGTTGTGACCGATGTTCATCCTGAGAACAAACCCTGTCCGAACCACCCGCTGAATATTTATCCTGCGGCGTCACCGGCAGTTCTACTGGCTCGATCTTTGGGATTTGAAGGCGGCGCTTTTACCATCGATGCGGCGTGTGCATCTTCTTTATACGCGATAAAACTCGCTGTGATCGAGCTGATGACAGGAAGGCTCGATCTGGTGTTGACAGGCGGAGTCAGTCGGCCTGACTGTATGTATACACAGATGGGTTTCACTCAGCTTCAGGCTATCTCACCATCAGGGGTCTGTTCGCCTTTCGATCGGAATGCCGATGGGCTGGTTGTTGGCGAAGGATCCGGCATGGTCGTTCTAAAACGTTTGGATGACGCTGTTCAAGATGGCGATGTCATCTATGGAGTCATCCGGGGCATCGGTATTTCAAACGATATTGAAGGCAGCATCTTTGCGCCGGCCAAAGAAGGTCAGGTTCGAGCTTTGCAAAGCGCATATCGGCAAGCCGACTGGTCGCCTTGGGATATCGATCTTGTTGAATGCCACGGCACCGGAACGCCTGTCGGCGACGCCGTGGAATTTTCTTCGATGGAAACAGTATGGCAGGAAGCTGAGGGTTCCAGACCGGACCGTTGTGTTATCGGATCTGTCAAGTCCAATGTTGGCCACTTGTTGACGGCGGCAGGCGGCGCAGGTCTCTTGAAAATCCTGTTGGCATTGAAGCATCAAACTTTACCACCGTCAGCTCATTTCACACAGCCATCTGATCGTATCAATTTGAATCAAAGCGCTTTTCGCATCTTATCTGAACCTGAGCCTTGGGCCACACGCGGACCTGATGTTCCTCGTCGAGCCGCAATCAGCGCCTTTGGATTCGGCGGCATTAACGCTCACATACTGATCGAAGAATTTATCGATAATCGCGAAGATGAATCTCAAACACTGATAAACACCTCAAAAAACAAGGATCCTTCCAAGAAGACAACCATTCAGACACATACTTCCAAGAAAGCATCACCTGTCGCTGTCGTCAGTATAGCTGCGGCGGCCGGTCCTTGGACAGACCTTGAAAAACTTCAAAACAGATTGTTTGAAGATAAAAATCCAAAATATGACAGCGAAAAATCCACCGCTGCCAAAAAACAAACTTGGCATTGGAACGGGTTTGATCAGTCGGAATGGTTTCGAACCCATGTTGTCGATCCAAAAACCTGGTCGGAATATAGTCTTGGTAGAATAACGATACCTCATGGAAGATTCCGTATTCCTCCTGCTGAACTGGCGGAAATGCTTCCACAGCAATTGTTGATGCTGAAAGTCGCAGCCGATGCAGTCGAGCAGGGTAATTGGCATGAAGCTGACGCGATCGAGTCAGGTGTTTTCATTGGAATCGGTTTGGACTTGAATACTACCAATTTTCAGATTCGATGGTGTTTAAACGATCTTGCACCGGAATGGATAAGTAAATCTGTTTCCGCTAACTCTCTATCAGCTCAAGCAATTGCCGATGCCTGGTCCCCCCCTTTGACCGCCAACAGAGTTATGGGCGCGCTTGGTGGAATTGTCGCCGGTCGCGTCTCGCGAGCATTGAAAGTCGGCGGGGTCGGCTTCACAGTTTCGGCGGACGAAATCTCCGGATCGATCGCCTTGGCCACAGCGGTAAAAATGCTGCAAAATGGGGATATCAAACAAGCGCTTGCCGGCGCAGTAGATTTCAACTGTGACTGGCGAGGTCTGATCGGGACCGCCTATCGCCATGGATTTCAACCTGAACCAAATAAACCAATCGATGGAAAGGCTTGCCCACCCGTCTCAGAAGGCGCAGTTGCCTTTGTGCTGAAACGATTGGAAGATGCCGAAGCTGCCGGAGATACGATCCTGGCAGTTATCGATGAGATAAACTTAGAAAACTCTGTCAACTCGGATATTCCAGATTTGCCTTCCTTGGAATCGACAAAAATGATCGACTCCGATTCAATTGACCCTTTTCCTTTTAATTCAAAAGATTATTTAGGTGATATCGGCGCGGCTGCGGGTATGTTCGATATTCTGTTGGGCATTGCTTCTTTGCATCATCGCGCTTTACCGCGTCATAACAGCCCTAGCCCGGCTTATTGGCTCAGAAACCGTCAAGACGGGCCTCGCAGAGCATTGATTAAAAACTCCTCTTTTACCGGTAATCATTTTACTGTTCTTCTTGAAGAGCATGAACCATCATCATCGACAAAAACCTCGGCATTACCGCAATTATCCTCGGCTGCTGTTAAATACCAGCTAAAAGAACTGACCATCTCTAAAACGCAAAAACCTGCCAAAATGGCATTTGTCTATCCCGGTTCAGGAAATCATCGTCCTTTTCTGGGGCGGGAACCGGCTTATATGTTCAGGCATATCCTGGATGAATTGGATCAAGAATCACTTCAACTGAAAAACATGTTTGTGCCCGAGCTTTACTGGTGTGAACCGGATAAAACTTCAATGAATAACAATACTCATGGCCTGATTGTCGGCCATGTGATGGTTGGTTTTTTTATTTCTGAAATTCTTCGTCAGGCAGGTATCACACCGGATGCCATAATCGGTTACAGCCTGGGAGAGTCAACCGGTCTGGTCGGACAAAAAATCTGGGCTGACCGTGATCGCATATTGAAGACATTACAAAAATCAAATCTATTTATTGACGGATTGGCAGGCGCCTGCACCGTTTTGGCCGATGCATGGAATATTCCGGCGCCGGAATGGCGGGTCTGTATCATCAACTTGCCGGAAAACATCCTCAGAGCACGATTGGAAAAATATGAACGTTTGCATGTGATGATTGTCAACACGCCGGATCAATGTGTCATTGGAGGTCACGGGCCGGATTTGGCTGATTTTTTAGCGGCCAATAACCTGTCGGGAGTCGATATTGAAGGGGTCAGTGTTGCACATGTACCTGAGGCGCTTCGTGTTGCTGAAGAATACCGAAATTTACATTTACACCCTGTGACGGTTCCCGAATCAATTCAGGTTTATTCCGGCGCTTGGTCGAAAGCCTACCCTGTCACTATGGATAACTGTGCTGATTCAATAGTGGCTCACGCAACCGGTACCATCGACTTTGTTCAAACCGTCGAAGCCGCATATCGTGACGGCATACGGCACTTTGTCGAAATCGGTCCGGGTAGTAGTTGCAGCGGCATGATACGTCAAATTTTACAGGATCGTGACTATATCCTGGATACTTTGGATACAAAGGGTCTTACCACGACAGAATCGATCTTCAATTTCTTGGAACGCCTGAGTGAGCTGGGCAGGCATGTTGATTTGCAATCAGTAGTCCCAAGAATCGATTCTACTTGGAAGCCACCGGTACCGGATACAAGTAATGGAGTGCCATGCAGACCAGAACACAAAAAACTGGAAGAGCTGATAATCACCCTGGCATCACCTATTCAACCTGTATCTGATTTCGAAAAACGTGATCACCCCGCATTCACTCCTGTAACACACGATCCCACCTCAGTCAGTTTCGGTAAACTGATGGATGAAACCGGCAGAGCGGTTCGTGATGCTCATGCCGTTTATCTTGAACTGTCACGACAGTGGACGGAATCGATGCGACGGTTGATCGCCTTTCAAACAGACCTGCTTCCTGATGTGATATCAGCTTCTGACCAGCGCATACCTTCTGATGATGAGGGCTATGGGATTCAACCCCGACAAGTCTTTCTAGATCGAGCTCAATGCCTTGAATTTGCCGTCGGTTCGATTGGTAAAGCGCTGGGTCCCGCTTTTGCAGAAGCCGATACCTTTCCCACGCGTGTCAGGCTGCCGGATGAGCCGTTGATGCTGGTGGATAGAATATTGGAAGTCGGTGGTGAAGCGCTATCGATGGCAGCGGGTTCTGTCGTAACGGAACACGATGTTTTACCCGGGTCATGGTACCTGGATCAAGGCAAATGTCCTGTTTGTATAACGGTTGAAGCCGGCCAGGCGGATTTGTTTTTGTCCGCTTATCTGGGAATCGATTTTCAGACGCGTGGTATACAAAAATATCGACTGCTGGACGCCGAAATAACCATGCATCGTGACTTGCCGAAGCCCGGTGAAACCGTTCAATACGATATTCGAATCAGTCATTTCTTCCGTCAGGGTAATGTTTGGTTATTTCACTTCGAATACGATGCGACCATCTTTGGAAAACCGATGCTGACAATGCGAAACGGCTGCGCAGGATTCTTCTCGGATGAAGATCTGGCAGCAGGGCAGGGCATTATTAAGTCCCGTCTGGATACAGACTTTCCCATGACGAAAAAATCTGATTGTGCAGGATTTATGTTCACGTCACCAGCGAAAGAGTCTTTGTCGGAACATCAACTTGAAGCGTTACGTCAGGGTGATCTTGAAGGGTGTTTTGGAGTAGAATTTCGTAACTTGAACATCAAAAATCCCCCGATATTACCAGGCGGACGCATGCACCTGATCGATCGTATACTTGAATTGGACTCGTCGGGTGGATCATGCGGTCTGGGCAAAATCACCGGCGAAGCGGATATCGATCCGAATGCATGGTTTTTAACCTGTCATTTTGTTGACGACATGGTCATGCCGGGAACGCTTATGTATGAGTGTTGTTTTCATACATTCCGTGTCCTATTGATGCGTATGGGTTGGCTTGGGGAGCGGGATCGATTTGCCTGGGACCCCAAACCCGGCGTTCCGGCTCGGCTGAAATGTCGAGGTCAAGTCATTCCAGGCACCAGAACAGCCGCGTATGAAGTTTGTATAACCGATATTGGTCTGGATCCAATCCCTTACGCGGTCGCTGATGCAGTGATGTTCGCCGATGGCAGACCAGTGGTTGAAATACGAGGCATGTCCGTTCAGTTGAATGGATTGACACGATCGACAATCGAACATGTCTGGAGTTCCAAAACAGCGCCCCTGAAGCTAGATGGTGTCCATTCCGTGAAAAGTCTTGCTACTACGATCGGAACTGAACAAGAGTATCCTGAACCAGGTCTTCTGCCCGCTTTATATAATAAGGAAAACATCCTGGCATTTTCCAACGGTAAACCGTCTGAAGGGTATGGTAATCGATATCTCCCGTTTGATGACGATCGTTTTATCGCTCGTCTTCCCGGACCTCCATACCAGTTCCTTGACCGAGTGGTATCCGTGCAGGCTGAACCATGGAAAATGACCGCGGGAGGCTATGTCGTCACGGAGTACGATATGCCGGCGTCCGATTGGTATCTCGATGCGAACGGCTCATCGGGTATGCCCTATGCCGTTCTGCTCGAAATCGCCTTGCAGCCCTGCGGCTGGTATTCCGCCTATATGGGTTCGGCTCTGCATAGTGACACTGATCTACACTATAGGAATCTGGGCGGCAGCGGTGTGATTCATCGGCTTCCGATGTCCGGAAACAATACCATTGCTGTCGCTGTGAAATCATTGGCCGTATCGCATTCCGGCGGCATGATTCTTCAGAATTTCGCTTTCAAGGTCTACGACAAACAAGGTGATATTTATACCGGTGAAACCAATTTTGGATTTTTTGATCCTTTAGCATTGAAAAATCAGGTGGGAATCCAAGATACAAAACCAATCGATACCGCGCAGTATTCCGCCAGTGAACCCATCCCCTATCCTGATCATCCTTTGCTGACAAAACCACCTTTAACAATGATCGATACCATCACGGTCATGGATGTGAAAGGAGGCCCTGAAGGCTTGGGCTTTATTGAAGGTTCAAAACAAGTCAAACCTGAAGAATGGTTTTTCGCAGCTCATTTTTATCAAGACCCCGTTTGGCCGGGATCGCTGGGAATTGAAGCTTTTTTACAGCTTTTACAACTTTTGGCTCTGGAACGCTGGGGGCAAGCCGTCAAACGATTTGAAATCACGAATACGCGTCATCGCTGGCGTTACCGTGGCCAGGTGATACCGGCAAACAGCGAGGTCACGGTTCAGGCCTTTGTCACGGCTGTTGATGAAACTCGGAAAACCATTCGAGCCAATGGTATTCTGGCCGTTGACGGATTGCCGATCTACACTATATCCGACTTTGAATTGGCCGCTATCACGTCAGATTAAAAACCATAACCAGGTTCCACTGGCTAGCAGAATACTCAAAAATACCGCCGCGCTGCCAAGGTCTTTGGCGATTTTCGCCATGTCACTGTAGCCAGGTGATACCATGTCAACGATCGTTTCTATTGCCGTGTTTAGAATTTCCACAATCAGCACAAGCGTATTGACCATGATCAATCGCCAGGTGACTTCAGTTGGAAGACGAAGATACATCAGGAGCATCAAAAGCGCTATATACAAGGCTATTTCCATTCTAAATGCACGTTCCCGCATGACGAATCTGAGGCCTGAAACAGAGAAAATAAATGCTTTTCCCAGTTTTTTTATCACATTCTTTGAGTCGGCTTTTCTTTCCATTCTAAATTACCAAGCAGATATCGATCATCTGTTCATAATTCTCAAAAATCATAATATATGGATAGCAGCGCAAGTCAATTTATCAGAACAGGTGAATGCGGAAATATCGGTATCAGTAAAGTGAAGTGACCTAGATAACTACATCTCTTGTGAAAAACACCGTTGATGTTGCATGTTTTTATAATTTCTTTTAGTATCGATCATGATCTTTGAGTAGCAATATCTATTCAAATGAACGTATGAGTTCTGAGAGTAAAAGATATTTTTTTAACACCTTTTTCAATGGAGGAAACCAATGAATCAAAAAGGGGCTTTGGAAACGTTATTCGATTTTTCTTTCTCTGAGTTTATCACAACTCGTATCATTAAAATTATTTTTATTATTGGTATTCTTGGGGCAGCCGTGGGAACTCTGTTCTTCATTATTGCAGGTTTTTCGTATAAAGTACTTGTGGGAATACTGTTTCTGCTAGTGTCGCCAATCATTTTTTTCATATATGTATTGGCCGCCAGAGTCTGGTGTGAGATGATCATTGTTATATTCAAAATTGCGGAAAACACTTCCCGTTTGGTGGAACAGAAAAAACACGAATAGTTGTCCCTGTGTCAGCGGCCTTCAAATCGCTTCGTGTTAGCGACATGGATATCTTTATCAAACATCTTTCTGTGGAAAAGACAGGCTGGCTGTCTGAGTTTTGATTACCTGATTTGGAACAGTTGCGCAGACGGAAAAAAGGACGGGTTCGATCTGCCCGTTTTAAATGGTCTTTGGAGTGGTTGGAAGCTGTCTTCACAAAACTCGGTCTCGATATTTCTGATCGCCAACACATCAAAAGCATCGCATCCGCTATAAAAAAACTCAGCGATACCTTTATCGATCAAACCGGGACAAAGCCGGTCAGCAACAGAAACCCACCCGCTCAATCACGATGGTTGTATGGTAATGACAACCTGCTTAGAACGGCTTATGCCGCCTATTATCTTCCTGTCAATGTGCCCAAAATTGTAGAAATATTGGAATCTATGTGGTTCCGCTGGGATACTGTTCAGCATATTCTGGATATTGGATCAGGTCCTGGGACCGCAGCGGTTGCCTGCCTTATAGCCCGAGTTCGTGCAGGTTTGACATCACCAATCGATATCACGGTCTGTGATCACAGTCGTGATTTTTTAGAACTGTCAAAGAAGATAATCATTCTATTTCGACGTATTTTGAATATTCCGGGTGACGATCGTTTTTTTCTCTTCGATCTATCGTCTGATTCAGATAAACGTGACCATGCGTATCTGAAAACAGGATATGACTTAGCGTTGGCAGCCAATATTATCGCAGAAATACCCGAGATAGCCTCAGCCAGATTGGCGGACTTTTTTGCCGGCCTTGTCAATCCCGGCGGACACGTCGTTTTTCTCGAGCCTGCTCGGCGGCAACCGGCGCGTCATGTCACCGCTATTCGGGATGAACTGACGCATCATGGCTGGAACGTTTTATATCCTTGCCCGGCTTCATATCCTTGTCCTCTGATGTCTGATCGAAAAGACTGGTGTCACCACAGGCTGTTTTGGCAAGCGCCTGAACATATTTCCGCAATTGACAGATTGATTGGTATGGAGAAAAACCTGTTGAATTTCACCGGTTTTATTCTGGAAAAGCCATTGGAAACCGACCTAAAACCTGTTGAATCAGAAGCTTTTAATTGTGATCAGAATCAAATCGGCGTTCGTGTATGCCTTCCCTGTAGAGTCATCTCGGATGTGAGGCCACAAAAAGGGCGATATTGTGTGCATGTTTGCGGTGTTTTCGATGGAAAAGCACGTGCGTTACAGGCATTGTTGGAAAAAAAACGAATGACCGATTATACTGGCTTACTAGCGAATCTGGCTCGATACGACCTGATTCGTTTGGAAAATGTCAGTATTCGGGGGAATCAATTGATTTTGGATGAAAACAGCCGACTTACGACATGTATTAAGGATGATGATCGGGAGTGATCGACACGCATGGACCCTGTTATTCTGCCGCGTGACAAACACAATATTTCTCGCGCAAACATCGATCGAGACGCTTTAAAAGTATTGTACCGGCTGCATCATAACGGATATCTGGCCTATCTTGTCGGCGGCAGTGTCCGAGACCTCCTATTGGGAAGACAACCCAAAGATTTCGATGTTGTCACTGATGCCCGCCCACAGCAAATCAAACATCTTTTCCGCAACGCATTTCTAGTAGGCCGACGATTCCAACTGGTACACATCGCTTTCCGTGATAAGCGAATCGAAACATCGACATTTCGGAAATGCCCCAAACCGGATAACGATGAAAACGGTGATTCGAATGATTTGCTTCTTCGCTGTGAAAATGAATTCGGAACGCCTCTTGAAGATGCAACCCGCAGAGATTTCACTATAAACGGCTTATTTTATAATATCGCTGATTTTTCTGTCATTGACTATGTAGGCGGGTTGAAGGATTTAGAAAATCAGACGCTTCGCAGTATTGGCGACCCCTGTATCCGTTTTCAAGAAGACCCTGTGCGTATGATACGTGCAGTCCGTATCAGCGGGCGAACAGGGTTTAAACTTGCCAATGACGTCAACCAGGCAATTCATGAGTATCGTGAACATATTCTCCGATGCTCCCATGCAAGAGTTTTAGAGGAGATACTCCAATTACTCAGACACAACTCCTCTGAGCCATCGATACGTCTGTTGCGTGATACCGGATTAATGGAAATTATACTCCCGGAAATTTTTGATCACTGGAACGATCCTGAAAAAGAAAAACGGGCGTCTCAACTATTAAAATCGTTGGATAGCGTGTCTGAACCGACATTCCCGAAAACACCATCATTACTTCTCACTGCCCTTTTTTTGCCGGTCATAGAGGATATCACCGATGATTTTGAACCAGGAAAAGAGCTTCGTGTGCTCGTTGAAAAAACACTCAAACCTTTCTCAAACCGCACACATTTACCGCGTCGATTCTTTGATAGAATCACTCAAATCAGTATTGCTCAACGCTGGTTTCAACCCAAAAAACATAAGCGTTTTCGACCGTCATCGTTTGTTAAGCGAGTCTTTTTCAAGGAAACGCTCGCTCTGGCATCACTATATGTGCCCAATGAAGACGACCAATGGCAACGTAACCGTGATAAATGGCGTTCACGAATATTGAATTCTGATCTGTCCAAAAAAGAAAAAGATCAGCTCCTGCGCTTGCTGCGATTTAAATCGCGGCGTTCCAGTCGAAAACACAAGAAAAAGAACACCTTCCTACACCAACCCGCCACTAACGCCAATAACAAACATGACCAGGAAACCTCACCATGACTCGAAAACCATATTCTGACAAAACAGATAAACACCATTACAGTTATACAGCCTATCAAGAAGATTCCGTGACCCAACAATTCGATGCAGCTCGATTCAGCGGCTTCTTTGGACAGCTCATTGCCGAACACCAGCAAAATTTTATTCTTCAACAAATCGGATCGCCGAAAGGGCTCCGCATTCTGGATATCGGCGCCGGTACCGGCCGCACTTCGCTTCCTCTTAGCCGAATGGATGCCAATATCTACGCTGCTGACGCATCCTTGAAAATGCTGCAAATACTTCAACAAAAAGCCTTTCTTCAAGGAGCTTATATTCCTCTGTCACGTATCGATGCACACGCACTCCCTTTTGCCGATCAATCATTCGATGTCGTTCTATCGTTTCGCTTGATCATGCATGTCATTGATTGGAAACATGTGCTTAGCGAACTTTGTCGGGTTTCGCGGGATTATGTGATTTTAGATTTCCCGCCTATGTCCGGCTTTGCCGGCTTGGCGCCGTTGATCCATCCGGTCATCCGGCTGTTTCAAGAACATTATCAATCCTACCGCGTATTTCGGATCAAAGAGATCGTATCGGCATTTCAGTCTGAAAAATACGAAGTGACCGCTTTGGATAAGCATTTGGTTTTGCCGTTCGGACTGCATCGACGTCTCAATTCACCAGCTTTCACACGCATCACCGAAACGTTTCTGCAAAAAATTGGATTTCGAGACATGTTCGGTGCGCCTATCACTCTTGTTGCACGCAGAAAGAGAGATTCTGTATGATCGAAAATTTGAAAATCCTGATGATTGCTCCGGAGCCGGTTTTTCGAGTCCGCGGCACTCCCTTCAGCGTTCGTGATAGATGTCGAGTTTTTTCAGATTTAGGCCATACTGTTGATTTGTTGACCTATCCTTTTGGAGATGACTTTTCTTTCCCTGGCCTAAAAATCCATCGTATCAGAAGAGTTCCGGGTATCAAAGATATAGCCATCGGGTTTTCTTGGCAGAAAATCCCATTGGATGCCCTCTTATTCGCCAAAACTTTCGCGGCATTGCACCGTACTCGCTACGATCTTGTCCATACGCATGAAGAAGCTGGAATGATCGGCGCCCTTCTAGGACGCTTGTTCCGAACGCCACACCTTTACGATATGCACTCCAGCTTGCCGCAACAGTTCGATAACTATAAAACATCAGGCTCAGGTATCGTCATGAAATTTATGCGTTGGTCTGAAAAATATATCCTTACGCATAGCGATACCGTGATCGCAATCTGCCCTCACCTAAAACAAATTGCGTTGGAAACGGTTCCTGACGCCAATGTCCATGTCATCGAAAATCTGGCTCAGCAAACAAACACAGACCCGTCACCGGAAGATGTTGTTGGCCTTCGAAGAGAATACGGTTTGGAAAACGCTTTTGTCGTCGGTTATACAGGCACGTTTGAGGTCAACCAGGGATTGGAACTGATGGCAAAAGCATTGGCGCTGGTTCAAGATTCTATGCCGGACGCCAAGCTGTTTTTCGTAGGAGGCAAACCGGAACAAGTGAACGTTTTTCGTGACTTTTGTCGGGAGTTAGGTATTGAAGATCGTGTGGTATTACCTGGAATTCTACCGCCTGAAAAAATGCAGACCGTCATGATGGCATGCGATGTTTTGACCTCGCCCCGAAGTCGTGGAACTAATACGCCATTAAAGATATATAGTTATCTTAAGTCCAGTGTTCCGATCCTCGCCACTGATCTTTTGACGCATACTCAGGTGCTGGACAACAACACAGCTATTCTGACTGAACCCACGCCGGAATCCTTGAGTGAAGGACTTTTAAAACTGTATAATGACACGTCTCTTAGAAAGAGCTTGGCTCAAGCTGCGCTGGAGCTCGAACAAAAGCATTACAGTTATCCGGCCTATCGAGAAAAAACAATTCAACTGCTGGATACGATTCCTGCTTTGAAAAAATAATGTGCCGATATGTGGTTTTGCAGCTAAATGGAGGATAATGGATGGCGGATAATCACCATCAAGAAGCTAAAACCGATTTACAGGCGACTTTGACGGATACTCAACACTCAGCGCTGAAAAAATACAAAGAATTGGTTATTGGCGACCTCGGCTTCGGCACATTATTGAAATATGAGCTGATCATGTTGCTGTGTAATGCGACGCCGGGAGCTCTTGGTTTTTTTCTACGGAAAATACTGTACCCCAGATTATTCAAGCATGTCGGCAAAGGAACAGTGTTTGGAAGAAACATGACGATCCGTCATCCCGGAAAAATCACGATCGGCGACAACTGTGTTTTTGACGATATGGTCGTATTGGATGCAAAAGGCTCGGATAAAACGGGTATTTCTATCGGTGACAACGTCATTATCGCTCGCAACACCGTGTTATCATGTAAAGGCGGTGTCATAGAAATCGGAGACAATTCGAATATCAGCCTAAACTGCATGATCCATTCGGAAAAGACGGTTGTCATTGGAAAAAACAATCTTTGGGCTGCGTATTGTTACGTCATCGGTGGCGGCAGCCATGATTTCGATCGCGTGGACATCCCGATCATGCAACAGGGTTCACAGGTGATCGGCGTCAAAATGGACGATGATATCTGGTTGGGCGCTGGTGTCACTATTCTGGATGGGTGTCACATCGGTACAGGTGTGGTGATCGGAGCCTGTTCATTGGTCACTAAAAGCATTCCCGATTACCACCTGGCTGCCGGGTCACCTGCCCGCGTCATACGCGATCGACGTAACATCCAAACCTCAGAAGACCATTCAGGAAAAGCCAAGCAATGAACCCGAAAAAACGTAAAATCATTCTGACAATCGTCAAGCTTCTGTTCAGCGGCGGCCTGATCACCTGGATGTTGATCTCCCTGTGGCGAAAAGGCCAGATAAGCGCCGTTTACGACGAATTTATTTCTACTCATCTCGGTTTACTGATATTAGCCGCGTCCCTACACATGACAGGCCTGCTGGTGTCGTCGTTTCGCTGGCAAGCCCTGTTGAAAGCTCAAGGTATCCGACAGCCGATTATACGATTGTTTTCGTATTATTTGGTCGGCCACTTCTTTAACATGTTTCTGCCGACGCGTGTCGGTGGTGATCTGATGCGCATTTACGATACGTCTCGGGATCACGGCTCAGCGATCCAACCCACTGCCGTCGTTTTGGTCGAGCGTATTTCGGGTATGCTGACCCAGCTTTTGATGGCCTCGATTGTGCTGTTGTTGAAAATCGATATTGGTTTTGACTATTTATCTCGTATTCCCGGTGTCTATTTGGGTATAACCCTGTTTTTTCTGATCCTGGTCACCGCACCTTTCCTATTGCATCCGAAACTTGAATCGCTGGTGACAGGTATTTTGAAAAGACTGGCTGTTCCAAGAAAAATGTTGGATATCATTCACCAAATTTACAGCGCGTTTCGAATTTATCTTAAAACACCCGGTTTGTTTCTGATAGCGTTGTCATGGGGAATTCTATTGCAGCTCAATTATATTCTTCACTACTGGGTTCTGGCCCGTGCATTGGGGTTGTCTATCGATTTCACCTTCTTTCTTGTCATCATACCTATACGCACGGTTACATTGATGTTTCCGTTCACGATCAATGCGATCGGATTACGCGAATGGTTCGACATCACCGCTTTCAGTTTCCTGGGTATCGCCAAACCGGTCGCAGTGGCTTTTGCTGAGTTGGGTTGGTTGGTTCAAATTATAGTGGCGGTTTTCGGAGGTGTTTATTATACCTTCCGAAAAAAGCATCAAACATCCGGCACATGTATTGAGAAACAAAAACGTAATGCCTCCTGATAAAATTCTTCGATCGATAGAGCGATGCCTGGTGACAGGTGCGACTGGATTCGTTGGTTCACATCTATCGCTGGCTTTATCCAAACGGGGCGTCTCGGTTCGGGCTCTGATCAGAAACGAATCGCTTCCGATTGTGTCGAAGCTGCGTTCGTCCGGCGTGGAAATCGTTCGTGGAGACATCACGCAGCCGGATACGGTCATGCCTGCTGTGCAGGACTGTGATACGGTGTTTCATGCTGCAGCGGCGCTGGGACCGGCAAATCTCGATCCCTGCATCTACAAGGCAGTCAACGCCGATGCCGTCACGTCGATGATCCAAATCTGTCGTGACACTGCGTCTGTCAGTCGTTTCATTTACGTCTCATCAGTCGGTGTGCTTGGTAATATTCCACCTGGTACACGTGCAGATGAAGGAACCCCGCCAAGGCCACAGGATATTTATGAGATAACCAAGTTGGATGGTGAAGAACGGGCGCTTGCTGCAGCGCAAGAAGGTTTTGGAGCTGTTATCGTTCGACCGGGATGGGTTTATGGACCTGGTGATACACGGACATTGAAACTGTTTCGGATGATCGCCCGGCGAAAATTCATGATCATCGGTAAAGCTCAAAACAAACAGCACCCCGTTTTCATCGACGATCTGGTTGACGGTATCATTCTCGCGGCACAAACCAAGGACATCGAAGGACGAGTCTATCACCTTTGCGGACCCGATGTGCTGACGGTAAACGACCTGTGTGAAATAGTCGCCGCTGCCGCCGGTGTCACGATCTTTCCGCTGCGGCCACCGCTGTGGGCTGTTCGAACACCCGCCAAACTGATTGGTATTCTCTGGTCGCTTTTCGGAGCTGATCCACCGGTCGATCACCGAAAAGCCGACTTCTTTATCCTCAACAGAGCTTACTCCATTAAACGTGCTAAAGATGAACTGAATTGGACACCTAAAATACGGTTTGACGATGGAATACGCGCCACAATTGCATGGTATAAAGAACAGGGAATGCTCTGAACAATATCGAAAAACACATTGAATATCTATTGTGTATTTCGATTCCTGTAATTCAATGATACAATTTAGAATAGTGTCTTTATTTAAAAGGAGGCAGAGATGAAAAAAGTGACCTTTATTAAATATCTCGTAATTGCAGGATGTGTTGCATTGCAGCAGCCGATGCTTTTTTCCGCAGAATTGCCTGAGCTTTTGATCCGTCATCGAGAAGCCGTTGGAACGATCGAGGCTATGGAAGCCGTCAAATCTCTTACACTTGATTTGGATCTTTCGATGTTGGTTTTAGAAGGAAAAGTTCAGTCAGTCGTTGTAGCGCCTGACAAATCTTGGAGCTTTGTTCAAGCGCCTGTCTTGGAAATTACCGAGGCGTCCAACGGCCTGATACGATGGAAAAAAGATAAAAACCAGCAGATCACATCCAAAGATGATCAGACAAAATTAAATCATTATGCCCCTGTATTGTCGGAGTTTCAGTACCTGTTTCCGAATCCGGAAATTTCTGTTTGGGATGAGGGCTCAGAAACAATTGACGGTATTGAATACAGGCTGCTCAAAATCGAGGCTCCCGGATATAAGAAGCCGCGGGTGTTGTACCTCGATCCTGAGACGATGTTAAATGTGCGTGAAGAAACGGAAGAGGAAGGCATATCGATGATCGTCACTCACTCAGATTTCCGGGAAATCGAAGGGCTGACTCTCCCGTTCAAATCCGTTCAGCAGGCGTTGATTCCCGGAATGCCTCCAACAACCCTGACAGTGACGAACATTCGCGTCAACGAACCGGTTAACATGGTCATCTTCGAACCCCCGATGGAAACCCTGCATGATTTTGTTTTCGAAGACGCCGACCAGGTCACCGTACCAATGATGATTCAAGGTGAACACCTTGTGTTGAATGTTTCGATCAATCAGCATGAACCGGTATTGTTCATTTTGGATTCAGGAGCGGCTACCACAGTGATTGACGCGTCATACGCCGATGAACTGGGTCTGGAACGAACGGGAGGCATGCATGTCATCGGTGTCGGCGGCGCAGAAGAAATAGACAGTATCCAGGTGGATTCATTGGCGGTAGGTGATTTTTCCATCGGATCATTGAATTTATATTGCATGAATTTGTCTACAATATCAAAAATGTTAGGCCTTGAAGACCGACTCAAAGGGATCGTGGGATACGACCTTTTCGTTCGAACTGTATTGACGCTGGATTATGTTGGAAAAACCCTGACTATATCGCATCCCGATCATTTTGACTACCAGGGTTCCAGCAGCGTGATTCCCGGTGAAATCACGCATAATCTTTTGTATGTCGATGGTGTTGTGGACGGTGATATTCACGGTAAACTCCGTCTGGATACCGGCGCTGCCGGCGGTTTGCATCTTCATGCCGGTCATTTGAAAAAGCAGGGCGTCATGGATCGCTACGAAGGAAAGCATGATATTGAGGTGCATGGAGCTGGTGGAGAAATCAGGCTTCAACTTGTCGAGGTCGATACATTGCAAATCGGTGATTACATTGTCGAAAAACCGATATCGACCCTGAATACCGGTGAAGGCAGCAGCGTTTTAGATACCCTGGACGCGATGGCAACTGTCGGCAACCAGGTGTTTTCACAATTTATCGTGACGTTCGATTTTCCCAATTCCCGATTGATATTAGAGCCTGCAGAAACAACATTATTCTTTCTAAACGAAATCGGTCTATCCGTAATTGAGGATGAAAAAGGTGATTTTATCGTATCATCAGTTTGGGAAGGGTCTCCTGCAAAAAAAGCTGGATTGTTAGAGGACGATCACATCATACAATTCGAAAAGCTTCGTTCTGGAAAAGATATGACTATCGACACTGTAAAGCAGTTACTTGACAACCAAGAAAAAACACAATTTAAAATCAAAATCAAGCGAGATGGCAAGGTGCGCAAATTTAAGCTGAAATGGTGATGTCACAGAAGTAGTGCAAGGTGGCTTTGGCCATTCGAAAAACTCGAAAAGGATTAATGAGTGGACAGCCAGTTCCGAATTTTGCACCACTGGTCAAAGGACAGCAAGTCAGCATGAAAATCGATCGACTTGGTGGAATGAATATCGATGCTTTCCGGCTGATACTGAATGATATGCTTCTGAAGAGTTTGGGATAGAGTAAATTCCAGCAAACCACTTGAAGGAATAACATAGGGTAATTCAAGAGTTATATTGTTTGTTTCGAGATGCGCAGCTTTGTCCACAATGCGGAGTTCTCTGTCTTTTGGATATAGAAGAAGTATAGTTCTTCCAGGATTGTGGAAACCCAATCGAACTTGTCTATTCGCTGTTTCAAAAAACGCGACTATCGGCTTCAACAATTTTTTTTCCGGTGGTGTCAGTTCAATAACAAGACTGTCTGTCAGAACATCAAAATTCCTGAAATTCGGACGTCGGGACAGATGAGATTCAACCTCGTGCGGGGTCACCGTTCCATAAAGCCTACAGTCGATAAAGACATGTGAAATGCCCAAAGCTTTCAGATAATCGAGACTTTGAAAATGCGGAAAATTATCGACTTGTTTTTCATATATCTGGCCCAGCGGCGGTGAATATGCTGTGTGCCCCTCCGGAATGGGAAGCATATGAAATATCGAGCAGTACATTGCGAGAGGCCTATTGGTCACATATTGGATGGTATTGTGTTTATCGCGATATGGATAGAATGTCGCCACTGCTTTCGCGCCAGGTATTGGCTTCGAAAAGCATTCTGCCACCTGATTCCGATTGGGTAGAGGCATGATAGAAAAAGGTTTATTCTGTGTTTCGATGACGATTAGAAGAAAAATAGTTATTGTAACGATATTTTTTAGAGTTTGGTTTTTATTTCTAATGAAAAAAGCGATTGCTACTCCTGTAAAAAACAATATCGCAGTATAAAAAATCAGAACAAAATCCTGTGGGCCTCGGAGGCCTTTCATCAGTGGTACTATTTGCACCAGGTAGTAATACGGCAGCTTCCACTCTTTGTTCGCCATAGTAAAGTAAGGTCCCAAAGATAGCAATATTGCTGGCAAAAGCGTCAACAATAAATACAATTCTGTTCGGGTATGGTCTTTTCTTTGCCACTTCTTTGGTATAAATGTAATTACGATCCCACATGCAGCCAGGACATATAAAACGAACCCCGGAAAATAGCCGCTTTTGCTGAGTCGTTTGAATGATTTGTCGAATAAAATATCACCATAAAGAAGATTTTGCCTGGGTACAGTCAGATAAGTTTTTGGTGAAACTGACAACGGGGCGCCCAGTTTACGTTCAAATTGTGGAAATGCTTTGTTATGTTTTAGATAAGGCGTCATAGTGAATAGCAACACCGGTGTCACTATCAGTAAAAGAATAATGACACCTTTTAGCGTATCACGTCTCAGCAAAAGACGGCGGCAGCACAACAGAAGGTGTAAACAATAAAAACCGATTAAAAAGAAAAGAATAACTGTCAGATACCAGGTAGAAATAATTTGAAAAGCTAATACAAGAGCCAGACCAAACGCATATCTCAGGCGGCGTGTGATCAAATACCTGTCGATCAGAAATAGACTTAAGGGGAGACTGAAAAATGCCGACTTGTGGATGGTGGCCATACGCACATAATGGTAAGGAAGGAGTAAAGCAGCGGCTCCTGTTATAAATCCTGCGTGAAACAAACCGGTTTTATACCGCACATACAGAAATACTGCTAACCCAGTCAATAAAAGATGTGAAAGCAAAATCCAGTTATAGGTCAGTGCTGGTAGATCAAATATTTTTGCGATAGGTAACCCTATGATTGCCTGTCCAAGATAGCAATCCATGAAAGCCATACTGTTGGGATAAGGATAATAAATATTTGCGTCGAACAGTGCCGAGGGCTTATGTCCCAGCGCATGAATAAACCAATGATGAGCCCAGACAGCTATGCTGATATCATAATCCCACTCGGTTATATTTTTCCATTGCAGGAATGCATTCGGGCTATGTTTATTCAGATAAATACCCGGATTATAAATAACGGAACTGGCAATTTGCCTATATAAAGGGCGAGTCTGGAACAATAACAGAAGCAGAAGCAAAAGCGCTGCTATCAGAATTTCTTTTTTCCGGACAGGTCTTTCATTCATGGTAAACCCCAAATCCAATGAATAGCACGAAATATGACGAAACTCACGCTTGCCTACAACTATTTTTCACTGCCGTCAGTAACATGCTTTTTACGGGTTTCAACGGTTAATGTTGTGAGCATATAAACAGCGCTTTAAAAACAAGTCTTTTAAAGATAAAATAAGAAATGGTTATCCGGAGCGCATCTTTTATGAACCTGTCCATTATTCTCCCAGCCTATAATGAGAAACAAATTATCGCCCAGACACTCGATGCCCATCTTAGTTGGGAAACACCAGAAAATGTCGTTTTACATGAGGTCATCGTAGTTGATGATGGTAGTACAGATCAGACCGGATCAATTGTAGCGACCTACAGCAAGGCACATCCCTGTATCAAATTGGTAAATCTTCCCTTCAACCAGGGAAAAGGCGCTGCATTGAAACAAGGTGTTATGATGGCTGAGGGCGAGATCATCGGCTGTGTCGATGCTGATATGACATATCCACCTGAGCTTTATGATGGCTTTGTTCAGGCTATCCTGGAACATAAAGCCGACATTGCAATTGGCAACCGGTATCATGACACTTTACAATTCGCCACTCAGTATTCATCAATTCGACGCATGGCAAGCATAGGTTTTAAGTTTGTTGCTCGAAAATTTGGGCTGTCAACCTTTTCAGATAGTCAGTGTGGCATTAAATTTTTTTCGCGATCTTCGGCGCTCTCACTTTTTCAACACCTGCAAAGTTCAGGGTTTTTATATGACCTGGAAATTCTTGCTGCAGCCTCCACTATTAACCTGAATATCCATGAAATTCCGGTGACTATGCAAAATTGTTCTCCATCGAAAATTAAATTGTATCGGCAGTTTTTGCCAATAACCACCGGCCTTTTCAAGCTTCTGATCAAGCAACATCTTTGTAAATCACGTTCAATACCGGTAAACGATAAAGACTGATTAAATCCTGTTATCTTTGAACACACGAATGATGTTTTTTTTGCCAATTTTATTTTTCCGTATTAGTGTATTTCGGTGATGTGAGGAGATGTTGAAACAGGGTAAGGAAATAAATCAGCGAATCGGTGATCGCTATGAGATTCGCAGCCTGCTTGGTAGTGGCGGGATGGCGGACGTTTATCTGGCGTACGATGCGCATCTGATGCGGGATATCGCATTGAAAATACTGCGCTTTGATCCGTCTTTGGACATAGAACACAACGAAAAACAGAAGGTGCGGCTGCTACGGGAAGCCCGTGCGGCAGCGCGACTCAGTCACCCTGGTATTGTGGTAATACATGATCTAGGTGAGTCCGAAAGTCGGCCTTTCATTTCGATGGAATATATTCAAGGCCGGAATCTGCGAGAAATGCTCCGGGAATACCATGAACGGGGTCAAGGACTTCCTGTCGGACTGATTTTGAACATAGCGCGCCAGGTTGCGGCGGCGCTGGATTATGCGCACAGCCAAAGTGTCATCCACCGGGATATAAAACCTGAAAATATCATGGTGACACCGGAAGGAGTCTGTAAAATCACCGATTTCGGCATCGCACGCAGCTATGTTGCCGGGTTGCGCACCTTGACTCCGCACGGCAAATTGGTCTGCACCTATCATTATGCCGCCCCGGAATATTTTCAGGGTGGTGAAGCGAACGCGCATGGAGACCAGTTCAGTTTAGGATGCGTGTTGTATGAACTGCTTACCGGCCGCTTCGCATTTGGCGGTGAAGAGATGCATCAAATCTGGTACCGCATCACTCAGGTGACACCGGTACCACCGTCGGATATCGCTTTCGGCTTGCCGGAAAGTGTCAATCCGATCATTTTGAAAATGCTGGCGAAAACACCTGAGAAGCGATATCGAACGTGTGGAGAAGCGGTAACGGCACTGGAAACAGCCCTGGCGAACCTGGACACTTCACTTCATTTTAAGGCTAACGTGTCGTCTGATGAAGAGGACTGCTCATCGTTTTTACCGGGTAAAGCAGTGACAGTGGCAGCGTCCATCGACGAATCCAGCACAGATCAAAGTTCTGATGAGAATCTTCTAAAATCGATTTCAGCGGACAGCGACCAGAAAACGCAACCGATATTTATCAGGACAAAAACCTTGTGGTGGGGAGTTTTGATCATTTTTGTCGTTTTCGGTGTTTTTATGGTGATGTGGGGAAATAAAAAAAAGATTTTCAAGCTTCCTGTTTCGCCAGCGATAGATAGCAGTTTGATTGACCAGATAGAGATAAAACCGGAGACTCCGATAGCGACGACAATGATCGAAGAAGTGATAGTCCGGCCGACGGAACAGCCTGTGTTGACGCTGGAACCAACAGTGTCCCCCACTTCAATACCGGAACCAACAGAAGAGGCTCCGTCGTCGCCGATACCCGTGATAACGGTAATGCCGGCTATCGGCGATCGTGTCACACCGACACAAGAAGAACCGGGTGGGCTGAGCGATGATGTATCGGCAATTTTTCTCCTGTCACCAACCCCTGAAAAGACGATATCTCCGAGGACGACTCGAACACCTATTCTGACGCCGACACCAAAAAAGACGACTACGCCGGAGCTGACATGGACGGAAACTCCGACACCGACTTGGACATCGAGTCCGATACCAACTTGGACCTCGACACCGAGTCCGGTATCGACAACAGTGGAGCCGACTGCGCTGGATGTAATTATAACACCGGAAATTATATTGGACGATATAACTGAAGGATCGGATGGCGATCGACCAGAATCAGTGACGGAAGGTGAATATGACGACGCAACTGCGGGTGATTTGGGGGCTGATGCTACAATGACTCCGACGCCGTCCGCAACGAGTTCTCCCACAGATCAGCGGAAAAAGAACAAGCGGGAACCGTGGGTTCCGTTTTAATTGGGTATTATCCGGTGATAAACGCTTTTGTGAACTCTTGACACGGAGTTGGATTTGTTTATAATTGCATCGCTTTCGGTGCGGGAATTACGTGCCGGGTACGGAGGGATGGCCGAGTGGTTGAAGGCGGCGGTCTTGAAAACCGTTGAGCGTTTACGCGTTCCGTGGGTTCGAATCCTACTCCCTCCGCCATAGTTTTTGAAACGGAGAGGTGCCCGAGAGGCCGAAGGGAGCGGTTTGCTAAACCGTCGTATGAGGAAACTTGTACCGTGGGTTCGACTCCCACCCTCTCCGCTGAAAGTGGTTTTCAGCGCCCATAGCTCAGTTGGATAGAGCGTTTGACTACGAATCAAAAGGCCGCAAGTTCGAGTCTTGCTGGGCGCATAAAAAATAATGGCAGTGGATGATCACTTTACCGCTTGATTCTGCTTCATCAAGAACCCCTGACAAATTTTGATGCGCTTCTGAATAGGCATAAATGCGTATTTTGTTCATTCGAAAGTTGTCGTTAATTAGTCTGTTAGATAATACAGGTTATCCCGCATCCGGATGGATCCTTTTGATTCCAGAGATTTGAACCACTGATTAACAACCGTGAACAGATTTCCATCAGGGTCCCATTTTTCGGGATCATAACCAATTATGAACTCATAAATCCGCCAATCATCAAACCCATCCTCGTAGCCTTTTTCGCTGTAATCAAAATCGATATCGATATCATCGGTTTTGATTCGGACTCCCAAACCATGAATGAAAAAAGTCTTCGCAAACGGAGCGGCTTCGTATGCTGCTTTTATTTTGGAACGGTTCGCTTCCCAAGCTAGCGCCCGAGTGTTTGGCGGAACATCGAGTTCCCGGTGGATTAAATCTTTGGCTTGCCTTTGCATTTTAATAAAATCTTTTATAATCATGGTTTTCTCCCTTTCCCGACTGGATAAAAACTCTCCGGTTTTTAATCACCCGATAAACTGTTGCGTCCATAATAACATATCTTTGGATATTAAAAATTGATTATTCAAGTACGGATGCATTCAGCCATTTTTCTATATTTTAAAATCTATGAATAGGCATCTTACACGTGTATCATTGCTGCAGCTTGACAGGGAAAATTATTTGGGCTAATCTCCTTTACAGGAAGACTTTTATCAGGAAAACATGATTTTGGGGAGGTCATTAAATGATCCAGATTTTATATAAAATGTGGTTGATAGGCGTGTTTATCACTGTTGTGTTTCTAACTGGTTGTGCCAACCTGAACATCCATACTTATTCAATGGTGGGAAAAGAAGAGCCCGTGCGAGGTGTTGCAGTATCTGTCAGCGCTCAAAGCCAGACTCAGAATCCGATAAGAAGAGTGACAAACAGTAAAGGGAATACAGGATTCACATTGAAACCCGGATTGTACACCATTCAATGCCAAAAGCGTGGTTTTTTTGATGCTGAAAGACCTATCAATTTTGACGGAAATGAAAGTAGATATACAATTCCTTTAGTACCTGAATGCACATTATCAGGTAATCTGACTCTTTTTGATGGAAGCATTCCAGGTAAGGTTGTTGTTAGAGCCATCAGTAGTGAAAACATAAAACAAGGCGAAACATGGTCGGCTGAAGACGGATCGTTTAAACTGAAACCCATAAAACCCAGAAGTTATCTTATCACTGCAGAAACGATCGATAATACTTTTTATGGAGAACTAAACTGCGACGTAAATAGTTTATTGGTTAATATTGAAATTGAAATGGAGCGAAAAGAATATGACCCCAGTAATCCCCATATTGACCCAACTATCTCGGGTCCGGATCAGATTAAGCCACCTTCCATCCATTAAACATCGAATTAGATTAATTTTTGGAGCATCGATCGGTTTTTTTATGTTGCTGGTCGGCTGTATGTCTGGTAGTGATCTGGTATTGGTCGATGTTCTGATAAAGGTTGTTTCTTCAGGAGATAATCCGGTTGCAGGTGTTGAGGTTTATTATAATGGAAACTTGGTGGGTTTTACGGATTCTACCGGTAAATTAAACCTCGCATTGCCCAAAACAGATACGTTTTCAACGATTTCAACAAAAAAAATGGGGTATCAGGCAGTTGAAAAACAGTTCAACCTCAGTGATGGTCAATCACAAATAGAATTGCATTTGCCCGTATTAAGGCACTTGATTGTGCTCTGCAGGGAAGATGTGGACGATTCCAATGAGCAACCCCGTTTTATCCAGTCTGTAATAATCGATGTGAATAATAATCAGTTAACTCTGGAAACAAATGAATACGGGATAGCATACACAGAGTTTTCAATGCCGACACTGGGCGATTTGTATCTTGAAATTACACATGCAGATTATGAGGCTCAACAAGCATCTATAAAAATCCTGCCACACAAAAAACAGTATCGCCTGGATTTCCAATTACATAAAAAAGAAATCGTCTCAACATCGACACCAATATCGACACCAACACCACAACCGACAAAAGCCGTCCCGATATCTCCGACTGTTTCGACCGATGAATATAAACAACCATCTCCCCCGCCCCCAAAAACACCTTTGATCATTCCAACAATCCAGCCATGGGAAGATTTACCGGAACCAACATCAAAAGACGAAGCGCCGACACCAATAGAGGAAGACAGTACATTTTTGGTTATACCGACGGTCCGGCCATGGGTAGATTTACCGGAACCAATAACTGATGATGAAGCGCCGACACCAATAGAGGAAGACAGTACATCTTTGTTTCTACCAACAGCCCGGCCATGGCAAGCTTTTCCAAAACAAACACCTGAAGGTGAAGTATCGACACCAACGGATGGCTCTATTTGGACAAAAGAGTATTTGGAACGAGAGTTGGGAAAAGCCGAGATATATGAACAATCATATGTTTTTGATGGTGACAAAGAATATCTCCAACAGGCAATAAAAGTTTATGAAAGAATACTTAAGGCTTATGATACGGAAGGCCATTCGATTCCTACGGCGGAGTATAGTTTGGCGTCGTATCGACTTGCACGCTTTTATCTTGAAAACAACAATGCCCATAAAGCCATGGAAATATTAACTCGTTCATTGGCAAGAGATTCGCGACATGCGATATGCCATTTTAATCTGGGGCTTGCTTACAGGGATATGGATCAGCCGGAACAGGCCGCCAACAGTTTTTCAACAACAATCAAGTTGCTCACAATGTCACCGAGTCAGATTCCCAATGTAAACCAACGCGAACAAATCAGGCTTGATTCGTTTTACCTTAAAGCGTTGATGGTTGAAAAATCTTATCATAACACAGGGTCACCCGAAATGCTTGAAAACGCAATATCAAGTTATTCTGATTTTTTAAACAAGTTCACGACAGATAAACCATGCGAATACTATGATCAGATCGTTACAACTACTCATGAACTGGAGATGGATCGGAAGGGACAGTTTACGTATTGCCAGCTTGTAGAGGATGCGAAAAGGCGAAGGGAGGCACTGATTTCTGAGTGATGAAAAATTCTATCACGTTATTCGTTCATTTAATGGTAGCCATGTCATTGTTGTCTTGGTGTTGCTATGCACAAAACCAAGAAAAAATAGTAATCGAAAAAGCCTCTGCGTTATCGATCAAGCCGGAATTGAGTGATCCATCTCAGCTTATGCGCCTTGTTGCCCCTCGACCGTCTTTTTCCGGAAAATATTTAGCTTACAATATGTTAACAGGAACAGAAAAATTGATGTTTATCTGGAACAAAACGAATAAGTCGTCAATTGAGCTGAAAACAAGTACTTCAATATTTCGCAGACAAGCTGTTTCCCAGTTTGACTTGCAATGGCGCCCAAGAGTGGATCAGGCAGATGAAGGAGAAATCTTTCTTTTTATAACCAACCAAAATCATAATCAAAATGTGGTAATCGGTGAAATTGATTCTACTGGGATATATCTGATGTTTCTTACAACAGATCCTGCTGTTGATGAACAGGGTCGATGGTCCCCTGATGGAAGCAAGATAGTCTTTGTATCAACACGAAACAAAAAAATAGGCGCAGATTTATACCTGATCGATGATTTGGACAGCATCATTTCATATTGGCGGACAAACCGCCAAGGTAAATCCGTTATCTCATCACCTTCTGAGATTGGGTTGACAATCGAACCCCAAAAAATAACAGATTTACCGTCTGGGGTTTTATATCCTGCTTGGTCAGGAGATGATCGATTCATTGCTTTCAGCTACTGGACTGAAGAGGAAAAAAATTCTTCTTTATGTATAGGGGTTGTTGCATTGAACGAGAATACAACGTTGCCCTATCCAGTAATACGTGTAACGAAATCTGAAAAATACAATGAAATAGCTCCGTCCTGGAGCTTCGATAATCGTTACATCGCATTTTATTCAATCTCAAAAGAGGATCTGGATTTTGAAAAAGAATTGCGCATTAAAACCGCTTCATACGGCTACATCGAATGGGATCAGAATAATTCCCATCGTGCAAAGTTTCTAGCTTCTCAAGGCACACTCACAGCCGATCCATTTGTGGATACGCAGATGACTGGTCCAGTGTGGATACCCGAATCGCACAGCCTGATTTTGGTGAAACATGACCTGGTTAACGAAAATCCGATTATTGCCTATTGTGTTGAAAATAATACGATCAACCCTTTGGATCTAGGCACAAGATTATCTCAGGATTTATTTGGCTTCAATCAGAAGGAGGGCGAAATATACCTTTATTTAGCTGCAGTAAATGAGAGTGGATCAGGGCTATATCGTAGCAAAATAAATCTTGGGAGTACGAATAATGCTATTCAGGAGTAAACATACTCTTTGGATTTTCATTTTCATGTTTTCATGTAGCAATCAGGTAAATGAGCGCTATTCATCTGAAACTGATAAATTAAATATACAAAATACATATGAAATCAGATTGTTGGATAGGTTTGGAGATTTCATTTTATTGAAAAATAACATGTTGCCAAGTCCGGTATTTTATCATCTTTACAGAAATGAATTCCTTTCAGCCCGGAACCAGCTTTTAACATTTGAAAATAAAAATAGATCAGAATTTCTGATCGCAGCAGGAGAGTTTTTTTATCGCAGAGCCGAGTTGACTCGGGAAATAGTTCACCTAACAGCATCGATGATTTGCGCAAACTATGAGATCAGACAAAAATCTTCGATAAAAACTGATTTAGAAGAAAAATTGAGTTTATGGGAAATCGGAGAGGCGTATTTGCACATAAAACAAAAAAATAATGGCCTCGAAATACTTAATATGGAGTTAAAACGGAATCATGAAAGCAAATCGGCTACAGACTTTTATACGTTGATGGCAGAACAATTACAATATTCAGAAGACGTTGACATTGAAAAAATACTCTACGACCGTTTTACCGCCCAAACAAGTGGTATTTACAATATTAAACCAGACCTTTTAAGTCATTTTAAATATCTTATATCGTTTTTTTCTTCTCAAGATTCTGATATTGATGCTTATCTTAAAAGTGATTTTCCCAAAAGAACGTTTCCTCAAATTAAGGACGATGTTTCATGGTTTCCAGTTTTAAGATTGCAGGTTTTATGTGACTATTACGCATCAGGGCTTGCCTTTGAAAAAGTATTGGATAACGATGGAATGAATGATGAAATGAGAAGTTTTGCCGCAATGAAATCAGGAATGGCCTTTCTGAATTCGTTTAACATAAATGAGGCAAAAAAATCTTTTTCTAGAAGCAGCCATCCACTAGCAAAGTGGTATCTCAGTAGATTAACTGATCTTTCTTATAATGGTGTAATTATTCCACTAGAAGATGAAGCGTTGGAAACGAAAAGGTTTATTTTTGAGGATTACCTGTTCTTCAGGTTTTTGGGCGTGAACCAGATGGACGAGTTTATAAATACAATACTGAATGATATTGAGACAGGTAATGAGATGTTAGACCCAATATCCAATGAATTATGGTTTTTTTATCGACAACGATTGATATCTCTATTATTGAAATTAAACTTTTCTCTGGACGAACTAAATATATCTTCTGAATTTCAGGATAACCCATCCATTCAAACTCAGTATCATGACCTTTTATTTCTGTTACGTTACGTTGAGAAAATTTTCAGCCGTGGCTTTTCAAGATATTCTGAAATCAATGGAATTCTGAATTCCATGTATGAGCATTTGGCTGTAGGTGATACTTTACTCATTAATTTTCTAAACATTTATGCTGATGAAGCCAGAGGATCAGGGGGCGTGTACATACGATGACAAAGCGAAACACATTATATTCAATATCACTTATTCTTACTATGTTGATTTCACCAGTATTGGCTGATCAACCGGAACAAGGTGGTTTGCTTCTTTATGGATCACTTCAGGTAATCGATGATCTGACACCGTTTGTGACAGATGATCTGGAAGCAGCCCGTTTTCATACAATGATTTTTGAGGGATTGGTCAAACGTGAGGCAGCCGGTGAAATCCAGCCATGGTTAGTAGAAAATTACACATCTGACCCTAGGGGACACGGAATCACGTTTAACCTGCGAAACAATGTACGATGGCACGATGGACAGCGATTGAGTGCGGAAGATATTGAGTTTTCGTATCGAGTGATTTCACACCCCGAGACGATCAGTCCTTATAAAAACATGTTCGATTTTATTGAATCTGTAACCTCTCAACCAAAAGATAATATTATAAGCTTCTCTTTCAACCATGCCATCGATCGCCCTGAACGCTATTTTGAGATTTTTCCAGTGTTGCCGTCACACATATATGCAACGCTGCAGCCTGATGATGATGGAAATTTCGAAACCAGATTTAAATCTATCGAGTTACGGGAAACACCTTCTCAAAAAGCCCCGGGGAAGATTAAGCTGCCCTATAAAGCTGTTGTTCAAATTCTGGCAGAGGAAAATGGATGGATAAAGGTGAATGTTATAAAAAAAGGTCCGGTCAATACGACGGGATGGATACCCAAACACCTGGAAATATTAAAACCCTCACGCCTGGATAAAGATGCCGGGGCGATAACATTATATAATAAGTTAGTTGGTACAGGGCCTTTTAAATTTGTCGAAAAACACCCGAATGAAGACATCTATCTCGAACGTAACAAGGATTATCATCATCGTACAGCGTATTTAGATAGCATTCGACGTATACACACCAATGATCCCGAAACAATGGTGAAACTCCTGAAACAAAATATGCTTGACCTGCTTTGTGAAGTGCCTTTCGAAAGAATTTCAGAAATATCTGAACCTTGGATTCGGAAAATACAGATGATGAGCCTGAGTTTTACCAGTATTGTTTTTAATACAAAGAACTCTTTTCTCAAACAAGCAACAAATCGAAAAGCCATGACCATGGGATTTGATCGCTGGGCTGTCTTGTTAAATTATTATGGTGAAAATCAAAAAGTACTTCCCGGTCCCTGTAGCCCTTTATCATGGTGTTACAATCCCGATATGGAACCACTCCCATTTAATCCGGAAAACGCAAAAGAACTCATAAAAGGGTCTGTTCCCAAATTGAAATTACTGGTAAATGCCTCAGAGCAATCGACGAAAATACTTCAAATTTGTAACCACTTTCAAGAGTTCATGAAACATATAGGTATAACGATTGAAATTGATCGACAGGAAAAAGCATTTTACTATGAAAAACTTCATAAAGGCGATTTTGATCTGGCTTATGTAACTTGGGAGTTGGGTCAATCATATGACCTGCAACCAATATTTCATTCAAAAGGATTTTCCAATTATGGTGGGTATAGCAATCAAGAAGTGGATCACTTGCTTGACGAAGCCAAAACCTCAATAGATACATCGGTGACATTTGAAAAGGTCAGAAAGGCTCAAGAATTGTTGAGGGAAGAGTGTCCTCATATTTTCCTATGGGCATTAAGTTATACAGCCGCTTTCAATAATAAAATAAAAGGTATTGATGAAGAGACATTGAATCCATTTTCAATTTTCGATCATTCCAGTCAATGGTGGATCCCTGCAAAACAGAGGTCGAGATAGCGATATTTTCATATGATACAAAAACGTAATTTCTGGGTGTTAAAAATATTCACAGAATCGATTGCACTATTTTTCGCCTCGACCTTTATTACACACTTGTTGATGTTCAATATACAAGGTGATTATGTTGCATCGATGGCAATCAGTTCCGGTGTTTCAGAAACGGATCTTGTCACTTTACGCGAGGAAATGGGAACAACAAACCTGTTTTCCAGTTATATTCACGTTCTTACAAATACAGGTCACAGCCTGTATAATTTGTTCACTATTACCTCTGATGACTATGAAAAAGTCGTGTCTGATCATTTTCCCGTTCTGTTGTATGTATTTCCAACAATGATAATTTCAGTTTGCTCACTGTTAGTCTACATCTTTTTTACGGCGTCTATTGTATTTTTCAATCCAGAACGGAGGACACACATTTTCTTAAAAAACGCTTTCGTATTAATTATTTCTATAGGGGCTTGTATTCCGATATTTGCCATGTCACGCTTTTTAAGTAAATGGACAATTTTTTCTTTTCATCATGTTTTAACGTGGGAATCGTTATTCAATGCTTCGGGTAGCATCGCATGGATTTCAATACCCATCATTTTCTGCTGGTCATATCTTCAAGGGCTGGGTGACGGCGCTTTTGTGGAGGGCGCCCGGGGTTTAAAAGAAGAATATGTAAAACTTCAAAATCAACCATATATTTTGTTTCAAAAAGTGAACAGCGGCACTGTTAAACGTCATTTGATTAAAGGAATGCTGCCTTATATTTGCAGTATATCGTATTTTCGGTTTATACAGTTATTAGGTGGAACAGTAATCGTAGAGTATATCTTTAATATCAAAGGGTTGGGGTGGTATTTGGTTCAATCGGTAAAGAATCGAGACTTTATCGATATATTTCATATTACATTTTTAACCATGCTATGTGTAAGCGTTGCCAGTAGTATCCATCAATTCATAATTGCAAAAATTGATCCCAGGTATCAGGATGAGATCTATTGAAATATAAATCACACCAATTGCAGATAGTACAAGAAAGTATTCGTTTGTCTCCGAAATCGAACAAATATTGGCTTGTTTTGGGATTTATTTTGGCCTTTTTCTGGCTGATTTCTTATCCTTTGGTGTATATTACTGATTTTGCAGGAGAAACACAGCCTTTTTTGTTTTGGAGTTCTGACCGCGCTCGTTTGGAACAACCAATGGCAGAAATAAAAGCCTCGATTCCCGGCTTTAGTGCCGGCGATCACTACACAACATTTACGTTTTTACCTCCCAAAATCCGCTTTATAAGGTGGCTGACCGATTTTCGATATAAGGTAATAGAACAAAGTGTTTTAAGCGGTAGATCCAAAGACCGTGGAATTCCAAAACATACAGAAAATCTGATAAAATCTGCACTTGCCTATCCGGAGCAGGAACCTGCGGGTGAGAGCTCGAACAACTCTATTCCTAAAAGGATTTTTCCTTTGGGATCATCTGCTGACCATAGAAATCTTTTAAATTTGATCTACAAAGGAGCGTTACGCGCATATTTTCCAGGGTTTCTGGCTACAGGAATAAGCATTGTTTTAGGGACATTTCTGGGAGTATCTGCGAGTTTTCCTCAAAAAAAATTCATAAAAGTCCCTACAAATTTTACCATAAAAATTCTGATGTCCCTTCCCAGGATATTGTTTTTATTGGTTGTTGCAACGGTATCGGGATATAATGTTTATCTTATTATGATTAGCCTGGGTGTGTTGAACTCTCCAAGATTGGCAAGATTAATGGCAGATCAAATAAAAATTTTGCAACAGCAGCAATTTGTTGAAAGCGCCAAGGAATTGGGCTTGTCTAACCGTGTTTTGTTGTTTAAGCACATTTTATATTATCACTGTATTTATCTATTTGTGATACAAGCGGCATTTTGTATGGCGGATTCAATATTCACAGAAACCATGATGAGCTATTTAAAATTTGCTCCTGATGGGGTAAGCTGGGGTCAACTTGTTTTCGATGGTTTTGAACATTACGGTCGTGGATGTCACTGGATGTGGGTATTCCCGATAGTCGCGATCGTGATTTCGGTAGGCGGATTTTATATTCTTGGAAACAGCGCTTTAAATTTGCACCATTTAAGACGACAAAACTGATATGCTGAATGTAGATAAATTGACAGTTAAATTCAATCATCAAGGAAAAGAAAAATATATTATACAAGATGTTTGTTTCCATGTGCCAAAAGGGAAATTTACAGCTATTGTTGGGGAATCAGGAAGCGGGAAATCTGTAACGGCTCTGGCTATCTTGGGATTTGCATATAAATCACCAGGAATAACAGCAGGAAGTGTGGTTTTTAATGGGAAGACCCTATTCTCGCTTGGTTCAGCAAATTCATCAGAGTTTGTTCTATCAGATTATGAGTGGAAAGCCTTTCGAGGTAGGAAAATTTCGTACATCCCACAGGAACCACGAACATCTCTCGATCCATTGTTTACAATAGGGGCTCATTTAGAAAATCAGCTTCAGGATTTGACAAAAAACAATCGAAAAAGCAGAGCAAAAGAACTACTTGATATCGTAAACCTGAATCCTGATCGAGTATATGATTTGTATCCTTATCAGTTAAGTGGCGGAATGTGTCAACTGGCTACGATTGCAGTCGCGATCGCTGCTGACCCCATGTTGATTATTGCGGATGAACCGACAACATTTCTTGATGCACGGTTCCAGGAATCAGTTCTGGCTCTTTTATACAATCTTCAGGAGAAAACGGGAACAACTCTTTTGTTTATCACGCACAGTTTTCATATTGTCAAAAAGCTAGCCGATAATGTTGTTGTCATGTTCAACGGCACAACTGTAGAAGAAATATCAAGCTCTTTACTTTTTTCCAACAGCTGTTTGCATCCTTATACACGTTCATTAATAACGGGCGGAAAGCAACATTTTCAAGTGCAACCAGATAGATTGTCCGGTTGTACGTTTGCTGTAAGGTGTATGCACTATTCACCGGACAAATGTCCTCATGATAAACTTCCAGACATTATTGAGCTGGGAGATAATCATAGATGTCGATGTTCAAGGATAAAAGAATGTCACTATTAATAGTAAAGGACTTAAAAATTTACTTTTCCGGGAAAAGCTGGATTTTTAGAACCGGTCATACTGACAAGGCTGTTGACGGCGTTTCGTTTCAGATAGAAGAAGGAAAAAATGTAGGACTTGTGGGTGAAAGTGGAAGTGGAAAAACAACTATAGCAAGGTCAATTATCGGGCTTCAAAAAATCACAAGTGGATCGATCTGGTTCATGAATCATGACATGAGTGTAAATTTAAATGGGCAAAGAAAACAATTGTTATCTAAAATGCGAATGATTTTTCAAAACCCTGAAGCTGCTCTAAATCCACATATGCGAATACATAACATTCTGGACGAAGCCTGTTTAATCAGGACAGGGATAAAAAGTGTAAATGAGCGCCGAAAAATCATTAAGGACATAATCGATCGAGTCCATTTGTCTCAGTCCCTGTTGGATGTATATCCTAAAAATTTAAGTGGTGGGCAAAAGCGACGAGTGATGATTGCGCGTGCATTATTTGGAACCCCTGTATTGATCATCGGAGATGAACCTTTATCATCATTGGATTTTGTCATTCAAGAACAGATAATCGATTTATTTGAAGAATTACAAACAAATTATGGATTTACACTGTTGTTAATCTCTCATTCTCTGGACATCATAAGGCGCTTATGTCATGATATAATTGTAATTTATAAAGGGAAAGCTGTGGAAAAAGTACCTGCAAAAAAATTGTCGTTATCTGTAGAACACCACGAATATACACGCTTACTACTGAAAGCAAGCCGATTGGAAAATTTGAAGACCGTTCTACCTAGAAAACAAGATATTAAAAATAATAACGGCTGCGTTTTTCTCACAGAGTGTTCGAAATATAAAAGGTTGAATAGCCCTGAAATATGTCGCACTGCACATCCATCTTTGGTCAGTGTCAATGAACGTCATTTGATAGCGTGTCATTTTCCCCGGGAGGTGTAAAATGGAGAAAATAGATCATTATGAAATAGTGGATATTTTAGGAAGAGGCGGATTCGGGAAAGTTTATAAAGTTCGCAACACGCTGATCGGGAATAGAGAAGAAGCGCTTAAGCAATTCAACTTCGATGACCAAAATGAAAACATCAAAAAGTCATTTAGGAAAGAAGTCATCAGTTCGAAAATCTCCCATCCAAATATATGTGAAATCTACAATGTAAATGAAGATCAGGCATATATCACAATGCGATATATCGAAGGAGTCAGCCTGAAAGAAATAATCCGATCCTTTGACCTCTCATGGGTCGAAACATGCTATATCGCGAAAAAAGTGTGCGATGCTTTAACATGTAGTCATGCTAAAGGTATAATTCATAGAGATATCAAACCGAGTAACATTTTGATCGATGTACAGGGGCATGTTTACCTGCTCGATTTTGGAATCGCCTCTTTAAAGGATGAGTTGCTGGCATCACGATCAAAATCTGAAACATTTGGCGTTCCTGTCGGAACACTTTCATATATGGCGCCTGAATGTTTTAAAGAAAGTGAACCAACAGCGCTCATGGATATTTATGCCCTTGGTGTGGTGATGTACTATTGTGTAACCGGCGTACTGCCTTTTGATCAACCAATGGAATCGTCGAATATTTATAAGCGCATGAAGAAAATTGAGATGGAAATCCCGATAAAACCTTCGGAGTTAAATAACAAAATTCCGGAAAACGTTGAAACAATAATTTGCCAGGCTATGGAAAAAATACCCGAGAATCGTTATGAAAGCGCTTCAGAAATGCTCCACGAATTGGAAATTGCACTAAAACGACGGGTTGACTCCACCATTCAGAAAACCTTGAGCCGGGCTGTTAAAGAAACGATGGCGTCATTATCTGATCCCGTTAAGGTGAAATCACAGATAACTCCACCAACAGATACCACACAAGAAACAATTGATAGTGAAAAACCATCAACTGACATAGACAAATTGAATGATTCGCCGGCACCCCACCAAAAAGCATCAGAAACGCAGCAGTACCCTCTTTTAACAGAGAAGCCTGATAGCGAAAGACCTGTAGGTGGCCAATTCAGTATAACTGAAGCAACCAGAACTATGTTTCAGGATGTTGGTGCCCAAAAAGAAAAATCACCAAATAAAGTTAAACGCATCACACTGGTGTCAGCTCTTCTAATTGCCTTGGTATTCCTTGCTTTTCAATTGATTAACATGCGTGCACCGGCTGAAGCCTTATTCCTTGATATTGACTTGAGTCCCGCAGAATTGCTTGAACAGGCAGAAATCATGATTGATGGAAAATCAATGACGAAAGCTGCGCTTACTCCCGGCGAACATAATATCCGAATTTCAGCGGATAATTATAAAACACTCGATGCAAAATTTTGGTTGGCCAAGAATCATAACCATTCGTTTTCTGCTATTCTGGAGCCGGTAAACAGGGAAATAGATATTGACGATCAAACGCATATGTTCTTAAACGACATGGTGAAATATGAAAAAATTTTACAGAAGGCCATTCAAACTGATCCAGAACAACCATTCTGGGTTTATGCGGATTTGGGGTTGATTTACGAAATATATCACAAGGATATATCAACTGCTAATGAATACTATTCAAAAGCGGGAGATTTTGCTGAAACATTAGATGAAATCAAACTGGCGAAAGAACGAAAAGCCCGGACCTCAAACTAGAGATTGTTTTACAAACGAAGATTTTTTCGCCGCTGTTCCGCTTTACTGTGGAATTCACTTCCCGGCAAAGTGATTTCCTGGACATACGCGTATAATTGAGCTGCTTTCAGAGGATTGGTATCTTCATATCCGTATGCATTCAAAAAATCTTCTTTAGCAATTTGCTCAAGTCTGTCTAAAGCTACATGTAACCGTTTATCTGAGGATTTAACCGGATAAATAAGCTTGATCAGCCTGGCCGCTTTGACATTGTCTTTACTCCTCAAGCAGGATTGGATTTCTTCGATAGCATAATTAAGAACGGGTTCAATGGTCGAAATGGGTTGGCTTTTTGTTAATGGATCGATCAACCGATTGAATTCCAAAAACGATTTCAATCTCGTTAGACTTTCATTGTACTCTTTTTTTTGTAGTAGGTTTAGACCATCAGAATAAGATGTGTGCGCAGCTTCCCAAAGAATCAGCAATCTTCTCGGCTCAATCAATCCCTCCCCAAGATTTTTCTTCGTTAAATCCTGAGCTCGCAGAAATTGTTGTTTGGATTGAGTCCAATCGCCTTTCATATAATGAGCAACAGCCGAATGATAATAAATATCGGGGCTTGTGGTGGTTTCAGAGCCGCGTCTTTGCTTTGGGGTTGGTTTTCGCTGCACACTTGCTTTTTGTTTCTGTGCAATTTCCGTCTGTAACGTTTCTATCCTTTCATTATCGGGATCAAATTCAGAAAGCTGTTGTAAGCGTTCCAGTGAATCATCAAGTTGCCCCTGGGATAATAAGGTTTCGATAATATGTAGTTGGCCTAAAATATACTCTTCTCGCTTTTTTTGAATCAACTCTTCAGCTTTTTCTTTATAAATACTGTTCGAATAGATTTCATCCCAGTAATTTTCAGCAAGTTCCCACTGCTCTGCGTTGACGGCATTTTCAATTTTCTCAAAAAGCTGCAAAGAATAATGCTCCCTGGCACATTCCCTTTTCAACGACTGGATATCTTCGCTAAACGTATTCGGAATCTCTGATAAACACTCAGTTGCTTTGTACCAATCCTGATCGTTCATGAATGATCGGGCTTGAGTCAGCAGAGTATCATAAGAAGCTTGGATTGATTCTGAAGCAATTTCTTTTATCTGATGATCGATCTGAATGTTTTTTCCAGGCCGGGGATAAAATAATAACATTAAAACAACAACTAAACACACTATCCCTGTTAATAAGACGGACATTGAGGAAAAAGGTCGTTTTGACCGGGAATTTGGACGATCATCAGGACAAAAAACAAACGATTGCGGAATATGCCTTAAAAGATGGTTGCCGATTTTAATATATTCACCACCTTCAAGTGTTATGGTGTGGGTTTTTACACCATTTACATAAGTGCCATTCTTACTGCCTAAATCTTCAATAAAGACTTGGTGTTCTGTCATCAGAATTTTTGCGTGGATCGACGAGATGGATTGGTCGGATAAAACGATGGCATTGTTTGAACTTCGTCCTATAGTTTGTTCACCAGTAGAAATTGCCCAATGTTTCATCTGATCGTCACCTGGCTCCAAAAGAACTAACAGATGTCTTTCTGATCTTTCTGGTACGAATATTGTCTGTCCGAGTTTCGTTTCGTTCATGATTCGTTATAAACGTCCTTTTTTTTCAGATTTGTCTTTGGCTGACAACGCAAGTTCAAGATCTCTAAATTCTCGTTCTTTTTCAAGTATTTCTTCCGGAACATTTTTTAGGTCGATAGAAGAGGGAAAATAGGAAAATCTTTCCCTTTGTGTATAGTCAACAGCATTACCGTATTCTCCAAGTTTTTCCATTCGATATATACGCGCCAGGCTTTCCTCAATTTCTTTCATTATCTTGTCCATTGTTTCTTTCATGAGCATTTCGCTTTGTTCCATTTCGGACTTCATGTTTATCCCGCCGGCTTCAGCAGCCAGGCGTGCGTCGTGAAAATGCAAATATGAAAGCAAGTAATTCCCTTTATCAATTTCAGTTTTAGTGAGTTTTTCTTTTCCTAATTCAATCAGATTGTCATATAGCTGCTTCAATTCCTGTCGCGCAAGATTGTCATATGGGTTTGGCGCTTTTTTCGGGGTTTTTTCCTCTACAACCGTATTGATTGTTTTTTGAGCTGTATCTGCGTGTTGATTGTGTTTAGGCAAGAATAATAGCAGTATCACTGGTATAAATAAAATTAACATACCGAATGATAGAAGTTTCGTGGCTTGGTTTGATTTTACGCTGATTTCAAATTCACCCAAACGAATGGGATTTCTCCTGTCAATTTCTTGATAAGCTCCCGCAGGGTGTCTCCCAACTATTTTTTTCCCATCAATTTTTATTTCATATGCTGTTGCATCGATCCTGTGATCATTTATGATCAGATCATTTGTTAAAGCAGAACCGATCGTGATACCGGGTTTAGTGAAGGCAAAACGTTTTTTTTCGCCATTGATTTTTTTAACGGTTATGAAAAGCGTATTCATCAGTTTGAACTCTTTATAAAATCGACAATAAGACCACCGAACAGAACCAAGAAGGTGCTCAGAAAAATAAACATCATCGGTATCAACATTTTTACCGGCGCTTCAAGCGCTGTTTTTTCTGCTGCTTGCTGACGGGCAATTCTCAAACCACCAGCCATTTGCTTGAATGCATTTTTCAATGGAATACCCTGTTCTTCCGCTTGGACGACTGTATTGACAAAGGACTCGATATGCTTTGAAAATACTCTTTCACTAACTCTTTTCAATGCTTCACGCCTGGGTTTTCCAAGTTCGATCTCTTTCAACATTCTAGAAAATTCTTCAATTAACGCATTGTCTTTTGATGTGTTTTTCTGCGTGATTTCTTTTAAAGAAGAAATAAAATCGAGACCGGCTTCCAGCGACAGAATTAAAAAATCCAAAGTATAGGGTAAGCGAATATCAATACCGTGAGTTCTTGCTTTTTGCTTGTCTTTGCTCCAAAGAACCGGATAAAAATAACCGATGAATCCACCGACAAAAAATAGGGGAAGATTGAAGGAGTGTGCAATGCTAAAAGCCAGCCAAGCCAGTATGATTGAACATACTGCGGCAGAAAAAACCCTTAATGCGGCAAATTCGTCAGCGGTAAGACTGAGTGGATTACCGGAGTAATTAAGCAATTGATGATATTCTTTCCTTTTTGATGGAGAGATGCGCTTTTCTATAAAAAAGGCAATTATTTCAATGATTACAATTAGCCATTTGTATAATATGCTTTTACTGACAAGTTCATCTCTGCGCACTTTAATAGCTGGTGGTGGTGGTTTGATTTTATTAGTATAGACGTCTATTAAGCCCATGCCTGCAGCAAGTAAAAGGGTGAGCAGTCCAAAAAATAAGCCCAAAATACCAAGAAAAAAACTCAAAGACATGATCATACTTCCTGGTGAACAAGTTTTCTTATAAAGAAAATACCAATCATTTCAAACAAGATGACAGTAGCTAAGATAATGTTACCTGGTAATGTGGTAAACAAAGGGAGAATCATTGGTTTGTTGATGAAGAATAGGGCTATCATAAGTGCAAAAGGTATTATTGAAAGAACATTACCCTGCATTCGTTCTTGTGCAGAGGAGGTTTTTATTTTATTTTCCAATTGATATATCTCTCTGACACTCTCCGCCATAGTTTGGAAGGTTTCAACCAGATTGCCCCCCGTTTTTTCGGCTATAAGAATAGAAGAAATAATTAAATCAAGGTTTTTACTTTGCATCCTGTCAGCCATTCTTTTTAATGCGACACCAAGAGGTTCGCCGAGTCTCTGGCTGGTTAACATTATCCCAACTTCTTCTGAGATGGGTTTGGGCATATGTTTTACCAGTGCTTGGAATGCCTGTGCTATTGTCTGACCTGACTTAATTGAACCTGACAATACATCCATTGCCTCGATCATTTGCATATCGAATTGCTCACGACGTGCTTTAACCTTATGGTTTAGATAGAGGGAAGGAGCAAAAAATCCAGCGACACCAATGAGCAGTCCCATAAATGTACTGCCTAAGATGATACTGAAGACAATAAAAGCACCCATGGCGAAAAATAACTGCATTGACAAAATAGTACCCGGCTTGATGTTAATCCATGCCAATGATGTTTGTTCTTTGTAAAATTTCAATTTTTGTTCTTTAAAATTTTCAAGATCTGTTTTGAACCTGATTAACAATGCGAATGCGATCAGAAAAACGGCAAAACCGGAAATAGCAAGTATTAAGATTAACATCAACGAGACTCCATTGTTTTTACAAGGTTTTCGGGGAGATCTTTAACGCTTTCTTTAATTTTTTCCCAGTATAATGACCTTTTACCACTATAAACCCAATGGCCTGTTATACGGTCTTCCCTGTCAAACCCTGTGCGTCGAAATTCGACAATGGGCAAGGTTTCTATTCTTCCTGAAGCGTCATCAATTTCACCGATTTCATCGATTTGTGTTACTTTTCTAGAGCCGTCATGACTGAACCGTGTTAATTGTACAATAATGTGAATTGCTGATTTTATCTGTTGTCGTATTGCCGCGGTAGTTAGCTGGGTTCCGGCCATCATCACCATGGTTTCAAGTCGATTTAACATGTCTTTTGGTGAATTGGCATGACCGGTTGTCAAACTGCCATCGTGACCTGTGTTCATTGCCTGAAGCATGTCCAAAGCTTCTCCTCCCCGGCATTCTCCAACAATGATTCTATCCGGTCTCATTCGAAGGGCATTTATAACCAACGCTCTGACGTTTACTTCTCCTGTGCCTTCCACATTTGGCGGCCTGGCCTGCAGGGTAACCACATGTTCCTGTTGAAGCTTCAATTCACTGACATCCTCGATGGTGACAATTCGTTCATTTGAGGGAATCGCATTGGATAACAGATTTAAAAAAGTTGTTTTCCCCGTTCCTGTGCCGCCTGATACGATAATGTTTAATCGAGCTCTGACAAATAATTTGATTAAATCCAGAATTTCCTGTGTTGCCGTCCCGAAACGAATGTAATCGTCATCAGTAAATGCCGTTTTCTTGAATTTTCGAATGGTTACCGCAGGTCCCTTTAAAGCGAGTGGTGGAATGATGGCGTTGAATCGGTGACCACCTTTCAGCAAACGGGCATCGACAAGGGGAGACGATTGATCGATACGCTTTCCTATGGGTGTAATAATTCTTTCGATAACGTGCATTATTGCATCATCCGAAGAAAACACCTTGTCCGACTTGATTAGTCGTCCTTTTTTTTCAACATAAATCAGGTCTTTTTTAACCACCATAATCTCATCAATTTCCGGATCATCAAGCAACTCCTGGATAGGACCCAGTCCCAACATTTCATTCAGGATACCGTTGATTAAATCTATACTATCCGGTGTTGAAAGATCGATCTTTTCCTCAAGCAAGATATCTGACAGTCTGGATTGAACGAGTAATCTCAAATCATTTTCATTGACGCTGTCAAGACTAATTTCCCGTAAATCCAGGCTGTCAATGATCCGGTTTCTTAGGTGCTGATGCGATAAAGGGTCATCAGCAATGTCCTTTGGTTTTTCGTGATGATCATCTGCGAACTTGACCGTATCGATTATGCAGAGTCGATATTGTTGTATTGAAAATACTCTTCCGGGAAGTATGTTGATTTCTCCAGTAATTCTGATCCCGTCAACAAACGTGCCGTTTGAACTTTGCAGATCTTCAAGAGTATAGGTGTTGTTGTTTTTCTTTCGGACAATGGCGTGATATTTTGAAATCTGAGGATCATCAAGGTGGATTTCACAGTCATGATGGCGTCCGATCTTGATTTCATCAACAGTGTTAACTATTTTTTGTGTGTTTCCATTTTGGGTAATCTGAATTTCTATCATGTTTTTCCCGTGAAATCTCAGTCGTTAAAAAGGTCCTGCATTTCTTTCATTTTGCGTACATGCGAAGGATCGTTTGACTGGATAACGGTTGGTGTCAATACGATCAAACCATCTGATTGACCTTTTCTGTACTGTTTTGATTTAAACAAATATCCCAAAACAGGAATATCACCTAATGCAGGTACTTTCTCGTAATTTTTATCATTAACACGATCTACAACCCCGGCAAGAACAACACTTTCACCCAGGTTCATAGAAACTGTTGTTGATATTGTTTTCTTTTTTAGCGACGGTATTCCATCAGTTTTTAAGGCCTCAGAAAAATCAATAGAGCTAATTTCGACCTCGATATCAATCAGCATTTTCTCCTTGGACAAACGAGGCGTTGCTTTTATTTGGCTTCCATAATTAATGTCTGTGATACCGGCTTGATCTTGTGTTGCCGTTTTCACATGAATCGTTCCGCCGGCAAAATATTTTCCTTCAGAACCATTTGTAGTCGTGAAATGATCCGTATGCCAGATTTTACTGGCCCCATCTGTCGCTGTTAAGTTGATCACTGATTGCAAATTGCTCAATAACCCCCACTCCAGAGAGCCGGTTGTCGGTCCACCTGATGATTTATCAAAGCTGGCGCTAAATGAACCAGCGCTTGAAATGGCTGAGCTCCATGAGATACCATATTTTGCAGCAACATCTTTTGACAGTTCCAGGAAATCAACCCGAATATCAATATTCTCCTTTGACGGAACGTATGTTTCGTCATAATATGCCAATACTTTTACCTGATCCCCCATTCCCTCTGCTACTCTCGTTATTCTATCCATATCGGTATGTTTATAGACTTTGCCATCAATAAAAACGTTATCGCCTATAACACGCACATCGATGCCCTCAATTTCATTCAGCAATTCCAGGATGTCATTCCTAAGTTTTTGTGGATCCTGGGCTAAAACGGTTACGAGAATGTCACTGGGATTGCCGCTTTGATCAAAGAGACTGATATTTGTTGCGCCTTTGGTTTTAGCAAAAAGAGTGATTTGCGTGGCAGTTGTTTTCACACTTACGATGTCTGGATCTCCAACGACGACGCGGGTGACTCCTCGACCATCCAATGTCATTTGCTGCCCGATAACCATGCTGATCTGTTGGCCTGCGCTCAGGATTACATGAGACATCAACATCAGAAATGTAACCGCCAAAATTGTCGTACGCAGTATCCTGAAATTCTTCCTGGTTTTCTTCATTTTATGCTCCTTTCCATTAATTGCCTGTTATTACAGGGATGTTTTTGGCTTTTGCCTGCATCTGGTTCTGAGCTCTTTGTATTCCTTCCATTGCATTCATATCAAATAATTGAGTAAAATCAACTTCCTTAAAGTCAAGGATATTCGCATCGTTCCTGTGTCTTAAAGAAAGAGTAATATCACCGCGTTTAACTTCTTTAACAAAAACTATCAGCTCAGCGGCTTCCGGAGGAACAAGAAGTGTCACGGTATTGTATTGGATTGATCCTGGAATTTCTGAGCGGATGGATTGGTCCAACATGCTGCCCACGGCTAACACTGTCACATTCTGAAGAATGGTTTTTGTTACCTGCCCGCGATTTTTGACTTGAGCGCTCAAATCAAATGTGGCGATGACATCCACATGATCGCCGGGGCGAAGTAGATTCGCCACACCAGAAGATTCAGACGCATTTATGGTGATGGCACGTTGACCAACTTCAACTCTGCTGAATAATTCTTGAACAAGCTCATCGCGTTCAAGATCGTTATAAAGTATGGGAGCTCCTGCTGAAATAGCATGGGCAACCGTCTGGTTGAGAATATAGTTTTTTTCAGCCGGCGGGACAATGCGCAGCTTTCCGAACTGGGCTGAAACAGACTTGGTTTCTAATAAGTTGTCGGTAATAGCAGTTCCTGGTGGAATATCTTGTTTTGCTACAAGGACATTAATTTTATTTGTTTCGACACCAAACTGATGCTTCATATTTTGTACATAATTGAAAATTAAAAAAACAGCTATTAGAGATATCAGAAAAGCCGGTATTAAAAGTTTCCGCATGCTCATACACTTTACCTCCATTGAATTACCGAGTCAGTACGCATGATGTCACCGATCGGTCCATTGGCTTATACGCTAAGAAAACATAACAAAACCTGGCGTGTTTTTGAAAAATCAACACGTCCATATCTCTGATTTCAGATTGTTTTTCCAGTAATGATTGAACAATTTCAGAATAATCCCATCCGGCAGAAATCATTCCATTAATGTAGCAGTCTTTTACGGTATGGATATTCTCATAGGATTTAAATTGTTGAAACTGAACACCTGCGGTTTCGTCTTCCATATCAAAACTAAATGTACGAATTCCGCCGCAGTCAGGTATATCTTTTAGGTCCACGCCAGGTACAGGTTGATCATTGTCAGGAAACAGGTTAAAAAGATTGAAATCCTCTTCGAGTGTCGCCGTTATAATTTCTGTCTTTGTTGAATATTCACCCCGGAAAGCTATAAGAGCTTTTACGACACCGCCCAAATCACCCACTAGACCTGTTTCCAGAAAACGTTGAATTGTCGATATACCAAGCATTCTATCGGGGTCAGGTCCACGATCCAAAACAGCAAAAAATCCCAGATTTGGATGGGAAAAATCGAGCATATATGGTCTTTGATCGGAGTAATACCGTTTGTAATAGGCGATCACATCTTCAATATCGTCTTCTGTTTTACCACCTTTTACTGTCATGTGATATCCATTGATTGTAATTTCACGTGCATCATAGTCTATTTCATTGCGATCATATTGTTCCATGGATTTATCAGCATAATAAAATCGTTCGAAAATGCTAGCGGCCGTATGGCGGGGGAATGGTCCAAATAACAGGGCAAACACCATCATCAGACCTGCCATTACACAAATAGCAATAATCCTTAGAAATCGTGTAAGCCATTCCAATCCATATCTTAACATGTCTTAATCTCCAGCTTTACCAAACATCACCTAAAACCTTTTTAAAAAGCCTCTTGAAAACATCGTCAAAACTCCAGGCGTTACTGCTGAGTTTATGCCAGGCAGATCTCTCTACACTTTCCCAGTAAAGAAGATCTGTTGTAATGCTAACTTGTATGCCCTGTGTGCTGTTGACTAAATCTCCAACAAGATTGACCCATTTTTTCATCTTGCCGAATGTGGAAGAACCATCTGATATACCATCCAAAGATTCAAAAACATTAGGTTGATCGTAATGGGAAACTTTAAATTTGGTTCCAGACTTAAAGCAGTGTTGTTGAAGATGTGTTTTGAGTTCCGATAGTTTATAGTCAGGATTTTTTGATAGCATCCAGGTAGCACACCTAGAACCATTTAATGCGTCGTGTTTGGCTGTTTGCACTAAACTCAGATTGACAATACATGCCAAACAGAAGACAAGAACCGGGCTGACGATAGCCAACTCCAGCATTGCTGCTCCTCTCTCTGATTTTAATGTGTTCAAACGCATAATCACTCCTTTTTTTAATGCAAAACCAAACCACCTAAATCTTCTATCGAATCAAATAAGGAATCAGCAAACTCATTTATTCCGAATTTAATCCCCACAGCATTGAGAACTTTTTCAATAATACCTGTGTATTTACTGACGGATTTCCAAACCTCTCTGAGTTTTTGCACGACACCGGCTGGTTGTGAAAAAGGTACAAGCCTTATATTCCAATCCATCCAGAATGGACTGAAACGCGCGTTCTTGCCTTTGGAAACAAGATTTGCCTGACCAACCGCAATTGAATAATCAGATGCCTTAGGGTCCTTGAAGATATCTTTTTTTCTGTAAGAAAGCGATAAAAATGTATCTTTGTCAGGAGGCTTTTTAAATGCAAAAACAGAATAATACCATGGGAATTCTTCGTCCACTAACATGTATGGAAATGGAAAACCTGACCCGGAATCATCTTTTTTATACACGCTTGAAGTATCCAGCTCATAATAACAAGAGACAACGTACCATCCATTACAATCATATATGTTGTCACCACAGGGAAAAATTTTATAGGGATCATCACTAGAGGAGGCGATAAGTTCCCATTCATCCTTCTTACCTTTCTTCCACTTAGTCCAACCGAAGTACGTGAAAGAAGGATTTATCTCGAGTGCATCTATTAATTTTCTAGCACATTCTTGACAACCTTCTATAGTTGTATCAGAACAATCATTTTTCTCCAAGTCGGTAGAAAAATCTCCCGTTTTACAAAGCGTGTCCAACGTCCCCGCAATTAAGTCTTTCAAAGTGTTTATAAATTGCTCGAATCCAGGTATAAAATCCAGAGAACTGGCAATATTGAATAATTTTTCTTTAATGATATTGCTGATATATTTACACAAATCAGTGAGCGAACCCTTTTTAACAGGTTGACGAAGAATAAACGGTTGAACAAAATCTGGAATACTCGAACGGTGTCTCGCAGGAATCACTTGGACCGGTATAACGAAAGTAGCTTCATTTTCAAGTATTCCCACCCGGAAGGTTTCAGCAAGACAGAGAGCTTCAAAAATGGGGAAGTCGCCAAACAGAACGTCTTCGATGGAAGATATTGTTTCCGCGATTTCATAAAGTGATGCTATCGCCGGAAAAGCAGATGCACTATACGGTGGCACGGCCCAACAAGCTCCACCGGCCATCCAAAAAGTAGCCATACAGAGTCCTAAAAGAATTATAAAACCGAGTAGTAAGATACCTATCAAAATTAAACAGATAGCAATAATCATATTAAGCACGGCCATAACGTTCATGCCGCGGGCTATCCACAATGCTCCTGAATAAGCGCTTGCGTCAGCAGCGTTTAATGTGATCATTTTGTCTGTGACGACATTGCCGGTATTATAGACTAGAAAAATTCCCGAAATAATTACAATCAGTGAGATCGCTACAATTAATAATACATTCCCTCCATTATCCGAGTGAAACTTTCGGGCAAACTGACGTAATGTCCTGTGGCTGAAAAACAAGGAGTTAAAAATCCGCTTACGAATAACTGAAACCAACATGACGGGTGACCTACTTGTATCTCATCTTAAAGCCCTCAGTGTTCTGAAACGCACACATTGAACTGATATTGACATAATAAGGCGCTCCCTTACCAATCAAACTACCATCAGCGATGACGATATCAATAAATGGAAAAAACAGAGGATATTTCAGCGTTACAGTTGTTTTGATCATTGCCGTCTCGGGTGATGATGTAGCCTGGAAATCCACGTCAAGTTGACTGTAACGATAGGCATACGCCAGCCTGTCACATATATCACTGTTAGAGCCTGCACCGGGCAATAATTTGCAGTATTCATCGACAAAACTCGGTAAAACCACATCTGAGTATTTGGATGCTTGTGGGCAGACAGGAAACATTGCTACCGCGGATGCGAGTTTCATTTTTTGGAATTTTTTATCATTATCATCGTGGTTAAAGAAATTGTGTTTTCCTGTCTGATCGTCAGGAATATAGACAAGAGCGCTTCTGCAGGCGCAATACGCAGCATAATCCACCAGTTGTTTCGCCGTCATGATCAACGTCAACTGGAAAATACCGAACAGTAAAAGTAATAAAATGGGCAGTACTAAAACAAATTCGGTTAAAATAGCTCCGCTTTCACCCAGCAACCGATTCTTTCTCTCTTTCAGTGCATTTCCTCGTAACGTCAACCGTTTTTTTAGGACATGGTGAAAAAAGATTAAACAGATTATGAAAATAATCACAGATAATCCTAAGGATAGATTGCCAATAGGACCCCCATCTAGTTCCTGCCTGGATTTCGTCTCCACCTTTTTCCGTTCTAATGCTCGCATCTGTGGATCAATGGTCCCCGAAATCGGCGCTGAATGATTCGTCGTATGATCAGCACCTGTAAATGTATCAATTTTTAGAAGATGACTTTTTTCCAAAAACGATGGTATGATGGATTTCCGAACAATCTGATAACCGCTGATGAATAAAACCGCCACCAGAGAAATTAACAGCACATACTCCGCTAAGGCTGCGCCATCCGAATTTCTATGACAACAGCCAAGATTCATCAGAAAAAAGCACCCCCCATTATGATAGTTCCCAGTAAGGATTTTTGTAGAGCAATTTCAATGAGTGTCCAATAACATCCCAGCGCGATTGGAATACCAAACAAAATGTAATCCGTGTGTTCATTCGCTTGTAACGAGGTTCGCCAGGGTGGGTAAAATACAGAAGCAGTAAATTTCATGATGTTTACAAGTGCTGATAAGAATCTCCCTTTCCAGATCAGACGCCCCATAACCCATATACCTCCCAGAATGGCTGAATAGAAAAGTGTGCTTAACAAGAACAAAAACCCTTCCAAAGCGCCTATTGCCATCAGGAGCTTAACATCTCCGCCCCCCATTCCACCCGCTATGAGAAAAGGGATTGTCAGAATAAAAGCCACTCCCAATCCGGCAAGCGAACTTTTCAATCCATCCATTCCAAACAACGTCACATTCGATACCAGCCCCAGACCAATTCCCGGATAAGTCATCCAATTGTAAATTTTTCCGTGCCTCGCATCGGTATAGATCACCATCGTAGATAAAATAAGAACGCTCAAATGGTTAATCATTCCATTTCAAACACCTGTCTCATTTGCTGGTTCCATTGATGTACTGCCTATCGTTTTCATGATTTTACCAAAAAATTCCGCTAATTGTTTTCGAAATGCTACAAGCGTCCCAATTAGAACAAGAGCTACCACCGCAATGAGCAATGCGTACTCTGTCATGGCGGCGCCCTGTTCATCTGTGTGAAAAAGTTTGATCAAGTTTTTTGTTTTTTTTGCCAGTGTTTTCATAAAGACCTCCTTATCTGCTTATGGAAATGGCAAACGAGTATAATATTGAATCCGGGTGAATAGTTCCCCCAGACTGACTGCCAGATAAAAAAAGACGGAAGATAAGCCGGCGACAAAAAATGCGATTAGCGCATATTCCGTCATCGCAACACCTTCCTCTTGAACACATAATCTAGTGAAATAACCTTTCATGCCTTTTTTATCTATCGACAGCATTTCTTATGTTTCTCCAATTTCACTAACGTATTTTAATATCTTAACATGTGCTCAGTCAAGTGTAAAGTTTGGTGTAATTTTAACGCATCCGATTTTCCGGTTTTAGCCATCTTTGTGGCTCTATAAATATAATCGCTTGGCATACTTCTAAATTGTAATATTATTTTATCCTGTTCCTAGATTTTGCATAAAGAAAAAAGATTATTAGGTCACGTTTTAACCAATGGAAACCATCAGACCCACATTTCAATATTCAGGATGGCAGCAATTAACACCGGGTTCATCATCACAACACAGGGATAACACAGCACAATTTTTATCGAAATCCCCATCCTCTTTCCGTAAAAATTAATTTCAACGCTTGCAATGTGGGCGGTATAGAATTAGTATCATTTTAGTTTTTGCAAGTAACCGATCTTTTTTAGGGGAGATTTATATGGATACGATCCATCACATGAAAAGAACTTTCTTAAATGTATTGTTGTTATCTTCAGCCGTAATGATACTTTGCAGTTGCGCCAGTGTTCGAAAAAAGAATATTAAAATTCCGACTGTCGAGCTGGCAAGCGTCTGTTCCCGGGTTGATGAACAAAACCGTGTGTGTGACTGCTCACAGCAATATTTTAGTTGTGCCGAAGATAAATTTATCTACGGATGTTTGAGTCTCAGATATGTAAATAAAGTGCATGATGTTGTATTTGAATGGTATGGACCAGATAATTCACCGTATCATATTACAGAACCGATCGAGCTGTCTGAACCCAAAACCAAACATGAACAAATACTCGTTTATCAACGTCTGGACATAACAAAAATGGACGAACTCGGCATAACCGGAAACTGGCGCGTGATTATGAAGCTGGATAATGAAATCGTGAACATTCACTCATTTACTCTTGTGAAGTAATTGGAGGTATCTCATGATAAACAAAATGAAAAAACTTTTTTTTCAGCCTGGATTCATCTCCTACATCATCAGTTCTTTTCTTGTCACTGCAATTTGGTTGGCTTTTCCACAGCCCGTAACTGCCGCACCTCCTCAGTTCAACATTGTTCCCAAAAAACGCTCAGTATTGGGACAAGATCTTAATTTCAGTATTCAAATTGATGGAGACGTTGTTAAAGCACAAGTATTCATACGTCCACTTGCAGAAATGGGTGAATTCACAAGTTTTAAAATGCAATCAACCGGCGGAAAAACGTTTTCCTGTTCAATTCCACTTTCTCAGGACCCTGCTTTTAACTGGGAACCCGTTGAATATTATTTTTCCGCAGAAAGTCGATCGGGGCATCGTCTTGACACCAGGAAATACATCCTGTCCTTTATCGATGCACCCCCCGTGAATCAACCTATTGTCCTCAGAAGCAAATCTTTAAATGATCATGAATGGAAATATTTAATAGAGGGTCCCCGCTTTTACAAGCGTGCTTGGTTCTGGGTAGGAGTTGTTGCAGTCGCAGGAATTGGCGCTGCATTTCTGCTGAACAAATCCGATGAGCCTTCTGTCGATCCCCTGGATTGGAAATTCCGGCCGGATGTAGATGATAAAAGATACTCTTTTGGAGAAGAAATCGACATAAGCGCTGGTGTTACCGGTGGTTCCGGCAATCTGTACATCTGGACGCTGGAAATTTACTTGCCGAACCGTGACGCTAAACCAGACGCCGGATACTGGGATGCACATCCTTCCGGAGGAAAGTGGCATCAGAGTGAAAACGAGAAGTATCCTGATACCCTTTGTTACCGAATAAAAGTCGAAGGGGATAAACTAAGAGAGCAATCTTTCAAGCTTACGATAAATCAACAGCCGGAAAAAATACAATTCGGAATCTACAATCTCCTTTTAAAAGTCGAATCAGGTAAAGAATCTTTGAAATGGGAGGGGAAGTTTAGAATTGAACCTCCCTTAAGTTAATTAATAGGAACGTAAAATTCTGTTGTTCTTCTAATACAATATTGTTGGGATCAGCATCTGATCCATAATATGTAATTTAGACTCTAAAAAACAAGGCTTGTCACTTCAAACCGCAAATCATTTCGTTCATGATAATACGCAAGTCTTAAATCCAAAAATCTATAGTGTTTGGAAAGGCCGATGTTTAATTCCTTCATCGTTTTCATTTTGAAATCGAAATAAAATTCCAGACCCACTCTGAAATCATTTAGATTAAAATCTAGATTCAGCTCATTTGACAAACAATCAAATTGACGTGTATCGAGCTCACAAATAGTTTGAATTTCCAGATGTTTTGATAGTAATTTATTCAACGTCACTTTTATGGAGCTATCTGAAATTCCCTCAGTCCAGCCCGGGGAACTCATGTCCCAACGCGAACGGTAGCTGTATTCGGTACGAATCCGAATAGAATCTTCCTCAAGAAAATTCAAAAATAAGGTCATATCATTAATAAATAATTTTTGAGCATTTTTGCTGACATTGATTCCAGGACTCAGATGATATCCGAATGAAAGCTTTTCAGATATGTTGACCTTTTCAAGGGCTAGATCGAAATGTCCCATCACATTATAGGTATCAATTGGATAGGGACTTTTATCATTAACATATTCCATTGCCCAAAAAGACTCTGCCTTAAAAGGCGTCTTGCCTAACGAGCATTTCGGTGTGAATAGGCTGATAAAGGGCTTGATTGTGCTTCGTTTTTCAGAAAGATATCTCCGGAAAAAAAGCCCGGGATTGATCCTGACACCTGTTAAACTCCATTCAACGTTTATTTCCTGTTCAGCATGCTCCCTCTGCCGCGTTTCTTTATCCAGGTTCTTGCTAAAATACCCTGCTTTTAGGTTGAGAAATAAGGTTTCATCAAATTCATAACGCGCTGATATCCTGGAAGACAACGTTTGATTTGATTCATACAGCAGATCAACAAGTGTGGAAAACTTTTCTATGGTGTAATTTTGAAGCAATTGGGTCCATAGGATTTTACTCCCGCGATTGAATCGATGTGTTCCCAATTCCAATTTCAATTGGTTTTCTTGCCACAAGAAATTTGACCGTGCCACCAATCTATATGCATCCTCAGTGTCATAGGTCATATCATGATCAAGAGTAAACATTCGTGATTGGAAAAGTGTTCCTAATGCTTTAACTTTTACCAAATACTTTGAATCATACCTGTCGGGGTTCAAACGATATTCCCCATACCCCCATACACTTCCCTGTATGTGTTCCGACACATAATATCTGTATTCTATCGCACCGGAAACAGTTGATGAATAGCTTATAGAATGCAGCAACATGCCTTTTTTCAATGATGTGTCATCCAGAATAAACACTATCTTGGGAAGGTACAATAATGGTGACCCATCCACAATAAAGACGGGATCATCAGCGCGGGCTTTCAGATTGGGATGAACAATCAAAGAATTTGCCTGCAAATAGGCCGTTTTCGACTCTATCTCTGAAAACAGCAGCAACCTCTTTTCGTGTATTAAATCTGCAGGGGTCTGAGCTTTTAGATCAGGATACGTATATCTTTCAAACATAATTGATGCATCGAGTGATACCTTGTGGATTCGCCTTTTCACAAAATCAAGTTGAAAGAAATCGGCTTCAAGCATTCTATCGTTACCAGATATAACAACATTTCCTATCACAACAAGGGTCCAATCAGAGGTATAAAGCGTTGCTTTGTTCGCAGAAACAAATAAATCTCCAGCAAATATAGTCACATTATCTTCAGCAACGACGACTTTAGATTCAAAATCATATCCAAGCCGATCCGCCTTTAATTGTATAATCGGAAAATCTCGAAAGTAACTAGAAGTTGTCAATGGAGAAGCCTTGGAAATTTTAGGGGCAACTATAAGTATTGAAAGAAAAGTGACATTAATAAGAATAGAAATGGTTTGTTTCTTCATTCTTGTTGAAGACGCTGTATATTCTTCTTATAAACCACATAACCCGGTTTATGGTCGCACCTATTTGATTCAGATCGTGTGTGCTTTAGTTTATAAATCTTTCCACTATTATCACTATGCCAAATATATTGACCATCCCAAGCAAGCGCAGCGGGCGATGGACCGGGTGCGATGAAAGAACGATCCAAGGTTCCTGTTTCAGGGATTAAAGAATAAATTTTTCGAGTGGATAGATCGGATACCCAAAACTCCATTCCATCGAAACAAACTCCCTGAGGAGAGGAAAGAGGTATATTAAATCGCTTTATTGTTTTTTGTAAATCAACATCATATCCATTCAGCGTTCTGTCAACCGAGTCAATAAACCAAATCAAATTCGATTCATAACACATACCTGCCATGTCGAAAGCATCGACCAGAACTGAAAAGGTTATGCGCCCTGTATGAGCTTCTACGCGATGCAGTATGGTTTGATATTTGCTTCCCACCCATATAAATCCGTCATCCCAGGCGCATCCCCAAGGGTTTTCAATACTGACTCTTATGGTATGCATTGTTCTTCCATTTTGCATATCTATCCGATAATAATTTCCTTTGGCTTGATCAATATGCCATAAAAAACCTTCTCCTACAGTCAGACCGGCAGGCGATGTTCCGGGGGCATCAAAGGTTTTTATAACGGCGCCTAAATCCGATACGAATCCCGGATCGACAGGATTATTGAACTCTCGAGTATTACATCCTAAAAGTAAAATGACAGTTGTACCCCAAAGCAACGTTTTAGACTTTAAAGAAAGAAACAACATGTCAACTGAAACGAACCCTCTTCAAGAATATGGAAATTTATTTTTGAATGTCTTATTACACAGGCATTATCCTGATTTTTGTTTGAGAAATAATAAATATCCCAAATATTGACCGCCCAAACAATAGCTCCCAACCCCATGTATAAATTTCTTTTTTTATCATGACGGGTTGTTTGGCGCCGAAAATCTTGAGCTTTTTGCGGATCATTAGTCTTCAGATAGTCGTGATAATAATCGTGCCCTTTGATAGAGTGATAAACGACAAGTCCAAGCAAGGCTGTTTCAGCTGATGAAAAAGCCAATCCTTTCAACTTACTTCCTGTTTCTATTTGTCCCCATCCTGGGTACAGTATCGATTTGACTTCCGGTGAAAATATGTTTGTCTCTGCTTTCGTTTGAAATGCATAAAAGCAGAAGCAACAAGCAAATATACACATGAATTTCATTTAAGTTGTCTTAAATAATATGGCACCAATACTTTTGTCTCCGGACCCCATCTTCCCAACAAGCGTGATTTTGATTGGGGATTACCGCTCGACTCAAAGTCCTGGCTCACTGACATTCCGTGCCCAAGTTTGCTTCCTGCCAGCGCTCTTAAAAACAAAACCGTTCTCCAGGAAACACCTTCACCCTCGGCTAATGAGCATGGCAAAAATGCTGTTTGAAGCGCTGACAATGACTGATTCAGGGCCATCAATGCAACCCCTTTATTCAATAACACAGCATTTACATCTGTTTCTTCAAGCCGTTTGTTCAATACATCCAACAAAAAAACATAGGAAATACCAGGGTGATCAAGTTCGTAGGACAATATATTTTTAGTGTCAGGCAATAGGATTTCTTTCGTACTCCCCTCTGATGCTATCACCAATTTATGAACCCGACCAAGAGCTGCTTCTAGAATATTTTCATATTCATCTACCGTATGCACAGGCTTTGAGTTCAAACTGACAATTTTGTCTCCCACCGCAATACCGGAAGATTCTGCATTCGAACCTTCAACGATCCTTGTGACGACAATGGAACCATCAATTTCCGCATAATCAAAACCCAGAAATTTCTGAGTCACACACACTTTTCTGTTGAGAGCATCATGTGTAAATCGCGGAAAATAAACATGGTTTTCCTTTACATAAAAATCAAACATTTCAACTGTTTCAAGCTCGCGATAAAAAAGAAGCAATGCGTAACCGGTTTCTTTCTCCGATTTGATCGTCAATCCTGCAACATCTATCTTTTCCGCTTCACATATCTGATCGACAATTCGTTTTATCTTCACTAATGGCAATGATTTATAGGGCATTTCTACAAAATCTGCCGCCTGGCTGAATAACTCTTTTTGTTTTTGTTTACTGGTTTTTCCTTTAGTCTCCAAAACCAAATTTAAACCTTCACATGAATTCAATTTTTGTTCTATTTGCTCTGCTAAACTAAAATTTTCTTCGTTGCTCTTTTTAGTAAAAAAACCCAGGTACAAAACCTTCGGTCTAGGAAAAATCTCAAAATGCCTGGATTCTTCATTATGCAAGGTAAAATTTTGATACCAGTAAAATCCATCCTTCGATCTCGCTTCCATCAAATACGAATCAGTGCAGACATCCTTCATGTCAAGGGGGGCGCTCCCGACAAGTTCTCCATTTAAAAAAATTTGAACAGGTTTTTGAGATGTTACCTTAATATCTCCCTTTCCTGTGTTTAAATATATGGATCCGAGTGACGAATCTCCTAATGTCACATTGAAAAATACTTTATGCGATTCATAGCACTTTTTCTTAAATTCAAAAACATGATTACCTAATGAAACATCCGTCAACTCGAATCGCTTTCCTGACACAGGAGGGGACGTCAAGATGTAACGACCATCACAATAGATATCGACACTTCCAGGATTTATTGCCAAACTGATATTACCCGTATTCTTTTCTAAAACTATATCTAAAATATTGGATTCTAACTTCATTGGTTCAATAAAAGATTCATGGCTTTTATATCCTGGACATGAGACTTTTAGATGATACCCTTTATTGAAGACCAAGACATTAAACAATGGTGTATTACCAACATATTCATTATCAATATAAACATTCGCATTTTCAGGAACCGATTTAATAGCCATTTCAACCATGTTGCTTAGTTTGAATCTTTCAAAGCTCTGCATATGTGCCTTGGAGGCAACCGTGTTTTCAAAAACATCGTCAAATTGCTCTTTTATAATTTTTCTGAATATTTCTTCTTTATCCTCATCTCTACCATGATCATGATAAAAGCATCCTGCCAGCACGAGTATGTGACGTTTTATATCGTGTAATCGCCTCAAAACACCTGAATCTTGCTCGGTTCCTTCAGCAATTTCTTCAATTTCAGAAAGAAGTGAATCAATTTCCGATGATTGTATCTGTGAAAAAGCTTGATTGTATTTCAACTCCAGATTTTGAGCTTTCAGCTCTATTGTTTGAACCTTCAATTCTAAATTTGATAAAGCTTTCGCGGAAATGCAGATTAAAAGACCTACATATAGAACTTTATCAATAAATTTCATAAATCGCATTTCCTTTTTTATCTGAAACAGAGAATCTGAATTCCGGGCTAAAATCGATTGCAACAGGTTCTTTGACCGGTGCCAACAAACTATCAAACCTTAATATCTTCAAAAGGTTTCCAGAACGATCCAATACTGATATGCTTTTTGATTGACTATCCAATAAATAAAGAAATCCCATATTTCCAATAACAAAATCATCAATACGTTTAATTTTATTATTATCGAAATTTATTGAAATAGAATTAAGCTGTTCACCATATACATCATAATTCAGGATGTTTTTGTCCTGCCAGCAAAAATACCACATGCCCCCGAAGGGATCTGATGCAATTTTATCATATTTACTGACTTTCAGGCCTTTGATTTTTGTTAAAATTTTTCCCTTTCGATTCGTTCGGATTATCGAGTTGGTTTTTGAATCTAACAACCAATAGTTGCCGGGTGTCCCCCATGCGGCATCGATAAGTTTCATTTTTTTAGGTAGGTTTAGTTGCGCTTTTCCATAATCATCCAACACTTCCCCTTGAAAAACATACAATCTGTTGTGTAAATACCCATCATTCAATGATTGAGGATGTGCTGCCTGATGATGCAAGATATTCGGATGCTTTTCTTTATCAAACCTTACAAATGTCCCGCCCTCGTCCATCACTATTATGTGACCATTTGCATCAAACCGGTGAGTTTTGATTTTTTTGACCGAGGTTTTTCTCAAATCAAGCACTTTATTATTTATAAAACGTGGGTTTTTAGAGATAAACATTTTAAATATCCAGCTCGATGCATTCAAATATCTTCTTTCCAAATAGGGATATGATTGCCGAGCATAAAAAACGCATTTCTGAAAATTGTTTATTGATTCTACATAATCATATCGATGTAAATAACTCAACCCGGCTAAATGGTGAGCTAACAATAAAATTCGGTCCGAATTTCCTCTTAAAATAACTTCGCCGGCATATTCCAGAGCTTTGCCGAAATCGTTAAACCGCAGCGCATCCAGCCCAAGACCTAACAGCGCCAATCCCTTTATTTGTTGCGAGTTTTGCGATTGCAATATCGATTCAAAATATTGAATATTATCATCTATTGCTGTCGTTTCTTTCTCTTGAAAGCTCAGCAACCCCAAACCCAATCTCCCAAGTCGATATTCTTCCAATTCAGGTGGAAGATTTGCCATGATTTCAAAATGTGGTTTTGCTGATTCATAGTCACCATTAAAATAATTATACCATGCAATTTCCCAGTGTGATTTTAAAGCGAATACACTTTTGGGAGCTTGATTTATGGTTTCAGTATAATGTTGTAGCGCCTCAACCGTATTCCCTTTCTGCATTTTTTCCATTCCGGTAAAATAGGAGGAAACGGCTTCAGCATCGGAAGCTACCGCAAACGGCATCAGAAAAATGACGAAAAACAACAAGACAGCGGCTTGCGAAACCTGATTAATATAGAAATGGTTTAACTGACGTTCATTCATCAAATGCAATAGTAACAGAAATTAAAAATGAAATTCAAGAGAGATTGAAACGAATTCATGTGTGCACGAAATGAAATAAAGCTTGTTAAATAAGTAAATCAACTTCCGCAGATTGTTTTGAAAGACATCTATAACCCGTCAGTATCCCGACAGCTTCTCAGTTCCCACTCCTGATTCCGTAAGACATCACCTGGAGACCTCATTCCCCGGACCCTTCTCCATTTATTCTCGACTACTTGGACAGGGGTGCGGAAGATGAGATTTATTTTTAAGTGTTCATTAGAAAGCCATTGTTCGGAGCATTCTAAAGGCATTAACCGCTTGCCGACACCTTACGATTCGTGATGTATCTCCAAATAATAAAAACGTTCTGTCCCAACCCCAAACATAGGTTTCACCTTGTTTCCAGGCGACCGGCTTTTGAAACGTTCGGCAAGGTAATCCAGATTATCAGCAGATCGTTCACGAGCCTGTCGGATCAAACTCAGGTTTACCGTAATGAATGCTTGGTTCTGCTTTTTTCGCGACCATCACGAATGATCGACACGATCTCCTTGCTCGTTATCTTCGCTGAAACCGACGCTACATCCAGTGGTGATTTCTTTAGTCTTTCCGGAATTATCACGTATGTTTTTCCATCTTTTCTGCGAATGATCACTTTACCGCTTGATTCTGCTTCATCAAGAACCCCTGACAAATTTTGATGCGCTTCTGAATAGGCATAAATGCGTATTTTGTTCATTCGAAAGTTGTCGTTAATTAGTCTGTTAGATAATACAGGTTATCCCGCATCCGGATGGATCCTTTTGATTCCAGAGATTTGAACCACTGATTAACAACCGTGAACAGATTTCCATCAGGGTCCCATTTTTCGGGATCATAACCAATTATGAACTCATAAATCCGCCAATCATCAAACCCATCCTCGTAGCCTTTTTCGCTGTAATCAAAATCGATATCGATATCATCGGTTTTGATTCGGACTCCCAAACCATGAATGAAAAAAGTCTTCGCAAACGGAGCGGCTTCGTATGCTGCTTTTATTTTGGAACGGTTCGCTTCCCAAGCTAGCGCCCGAGTGTTTGGCGGAAGAACCACAATAAACACTTATGCTAATTTCAAATATAAAAAAAAGTGAATAGGATTGGAACAACAAATCAAATATGGAACGAATTTCTTAAAACCGCTATTACTCCACTTTTACACTCAATACAACAGGTGTAATTACAGATGTGTCTAAGCACGTCAACACACTGTAAACAACACTATAACATGAGCGCCTGTTCTGCCCGCTATGGATCCAGGATTTTGACGTGGAATATCATGATTATCTGCCAGGCCTGATGGAAATACAGGCGCTTGAACCGTTTATTCGGCCGGATGTCCAAGGAACCGCGCTCGGTCTGGAATTTTACAGCGGGCTGATCAACCAGATGGCACGCCACGGGCCATGATGCGGGATGGCCGGAAAACGGTCGCTAGAAAGCTTGACTATCTATGTTTGTGGAAGCAGTGGCCAAATTCCGGATATTTTTGTGATAACGAGGCCCCGGGGGGTGCGCGTAAGTTCGACTCCCGTTGGGGACGTAATCGTTGTTCCTGTCAATTCGTTGATAGGATTTCGCCCGTGAATACAGGCGCTCTTTTTTCTGAAGGCTTATATTGGATTTCGTACACTTTGAAAACATCTGCCTTATCTGGACTCAGGTGTAAGTTCGCGATGAGTTTCAGGTTGTTTTTCAAAGCGTTGATGTAGGGACGCGCCGCTATGTGATACTCTAAAGTCGCGATATGGGTGACTCCACGCGCCTTGAATACGGAAATTGTTGTTTGCGCGTTTCCCCGCTCGATCATACATGGCCACATCTCGGGTTCAATCAGGCCACAGATGTCGAAAATTTCCACATTCGTAGAATAGCCAATCGCGCCGATCATGTCGAAAGCAAGGACTGATTCCGCCGGTAAATATTTGTTCAGCCAATCCCCGATAAGCTGAGCCTTATCAAAACCATGTGAAATCCGGTGAGAGTTGAAGGTATTCGGTGTCAAAGCGACAAGGGAAGCCAGCGCTATGACCGCTATGACAAGAAAGCGCCTGGACTTGTGTAGTGTCTTCAGGTTCTGCAGGAGACCAAATTCGTGTAGTCCGAATAAGACAGTAAACAGGCCGATCAGAGCTGTGGGGTAGAGCGTGATGTAGTAGCGCCAATTGGCAGTTGGGATGAGCTATGCTGTAAAGGGGTGAAAACGACTCGCCCTACAAAATCGACGGTAGCCAGCTCATTCGTAGCAGATTTGGCAGGGCTTACGGAAGAAGGTGATGTAGTGTATTGCGATTCCCAGAGCCGCCGTTCCCTTTATGGGATACGGCGGCTTTTCGCCGCCACAAACGGGCCATGCGCCGCACACAGGCGCAAATCTGTGGCTGGTGGCGTAATCCCCCGCTTGCTGTTTTTTCGATGGGGAAAGCCTCACGTAGCGGCTCTCTCTCTGCCCAAAACGTTACAAAGCTCCTTCTGACAGATTTCCGGTTTCGATAGGGGGTTTGCAAAAACAAAACGCAAAAGTGCCGCCCATTTTTTCCGAGCGGCGCTTCTGCCAGATTTGATGCATAAAAAATAGACGGGATTCTTTTTATCGAATCACGCCCAATTCCCGGAGCAGAGAAACGCAGTCCTTCGCTCCCTGCAGATACAGGTATCTGATTTGGTGACCGGAGAGAATATCCATCGTGTTATGGTATTCCGCTAAGATTTCCCGCGCATCTTGGCTGAGAGGGGAAACACATTCCTGCACCTGTTCGCTGAGTTTAGTCCTTCGAAGCACCAGCTCATCGATTTCGGGATTTTCGCTGCGCTGCTGTTTTTGACCTCGCTCGGTAAGTTCAGTAATGACCATTTCCAATATTTCATCGTATTGCATGGCTGACTCCTTTCGCTTGAATTGAGAAGCATCCGGCTCTCAGCAACACAACATACCACAAACAAATCCGAATAGCTATCGGATTGGATACGGTTTGTGAAAGGATGTCGCAAACTGCGGCACCCTGTTCAGAACTACCATTTCGGTAGCTCTGAGGCAGCGAAATGCTCCCCCAGCTCAAAAGATGCCGTCACGAATCGTTACGCCATCTAAAGCCAGCTCTCAAAACTTGACACGGCAAAGAATCCATGCTATTCTCTGTTCACAGAAGCGGACAGAATGCCAATCCAATGTTGGGTTGACAGGCTGTCCGCTTTACAATTGAATCCGCAACCAGCCAGATACCGGCTCCCGCCACACTCACGCATATACCCGCTCCCCGGAGGAGCGGGCGCGAGAGCGACGGGAGTCGTGACAACTTCTCTTGGTCAGACAAGGCCCGGGGAAAGGAACAGGGCTGGGATGAAAGCGGGAAAACCGTCAAGCCTGGTTGCTCCGGGCAGGGCTTGACAAACCCCCAATCCACAAGGGGGTAGTATACCCTCACACCAATAATCATTTTTGAAGGGAGTCGATGACATGAAGCATCCGACAGACAATGCCGGGGCGTGGACGCAGGGTCGCAAGACCGAAGCCGAGCCTATCAAAATGCAGAAGCGCATCGGCTCCACCACCTATCAGGTGAATGTGTATTTCAGCCCCACCGCCACGGAAACGATGGATGATAAAATCCTGCGGCTTATCCGCAACGAGGTTCGGGACAGGAGGGCGGCATAATGGCAAAGATTTTCTTGTACAGGGCGCTGCAAAAGCGCCCTGCCTATGGTAATATGGACTTGCTACGAATGGGCCGGCTGCCTGAAAGGAGTTTGCTATGAACAACAGGCAGCATGCGGCATCTAAAATCACTGCGCTCTATGAGCGGCTTTCACAGGAGGATGAATCTTCAGGCGATTCCAATTCCATCCGAAATCAAAAGGCCATGCTGGCAGACTACGCCGCTAAGAATGGCTTCACCAATCCTGTTCATTTTACTGATGATGGGTATTCTGGTGGGAATTTTGATCGCCCTGGTTGGAAGAAGCTTATCGCCGAAATCGAAGCTGGGCATGTCGAGACGGTCATCTGCAAGGACATGAGCCGCATCGGCCGCGACTATTTGCAGGTGGGCTTTTTCACCGAGGTTTTCTTTCGGGAGAAGGGCGTGCGCTTTATCGCCATCGCCAACAGCATCGACAGTCGAAACGCTGAGAGCGGTGAGTTTGCTCCGTTTCTCAACATCATGTCGGAGTGGTACATCCGGGATTGCAGCCGAAAAATTACCGCCGTTGTCCGTGCGAAGGCTAAGGAAGGGCGGCGGCTCACTAACGTTCCCATTTATGGTTACGCCCACGATCCCGATGACAAAGAAAAGTGGATCATCGACCCGGAAGCCGCCGCTGTGGTGCGCCGCATGTATCAGCTCACCATCGCCGGGCACGGCCCGGGGACCATTGCGCGAATGCTCACCGAAGAAAAGATCGACTGCCCATCCTTCTACAAAGCTCGACCGGAAAACGGTGGCTACCCACTTAAAAACGGTGAGAAGTCCTCCAACACCTGGTGGACGAGCACCGTCATCACGATCCTGGCAAAGCCGGAATATATGGGCAGCACGGTCAATGGCCGCTCCCGCAAGGATTCCTACAAAGACAAGCAGGGCAGGAAAATGCCGCAGGAGGATTGGCTGATTTTTGAAAATACCCACGAGCCCATCGTGGATGCGATGACTTGGGAGACGGCACAGAAATGCAGAAAAACCGCCAAGCGCACCGATACCTTTGGCGAGGCCAATCCACTGACGGGCAAGCTGTTTTGTGCCGACTGCGGCGCGAAAATGTACAACCACCGCAAGGCGGGTGGCAAGCGATACGACCATTGGAATGGCCGCACCTATCAGCGGCCTCCCACCGATATGTATAACTGCTCCACCCATCACAACAGCCGAACTCGTTTCGAAAAAGAAAAGTCTTGTACCCTGCACACGATCCGCACCTCAGTGGTGCGGGAACTGATTCTTGATTGCATCAAGGCTGTCAGCAATTTTGCGAGGGAGGACGAGGCTGAATTCATTCGTCAGGTGCGGAAGGCATCTTCTATCCGTCAAGAGGAAACTGCAAAGGCGCACAAGCGGCGCCTGGCGAAGGAGCAGAAGCGTGCTGCTGAACTGGATACCCTGATCCGTAAAATCTATGAAGACAAGGTATCCGGCGGCATCACGGAGAAGCGGTTTGAGATTCTGTACAGCGGCTACGAGCGGGAACAGCTTGAGCTTGAGCAGTCCATCGTATCCCTGCAGGCAGAGCTGGACGGTTTCGAAGCTGACAGCTTGAGGGCTGATCAATTCATTGATCTCACGAAGCGGTATACAGACTTTTCAGAACTAACCTCCGCTATGATCAACGAGTTTGTGGACAAGGTGCTGGTCTACGAGGCCGACAAATCCCCCACAGGCGAACGTGTCCAGCGGGTGGACATCCATCTCAATTTCATTGGTAAATTTGATGCTCCGATGCCGGAGGCTGATCCGGAAGTGCTTGCGGAGCAAGAGCGTCAGCGGGAGCATCGGGCCAAGCGCCGGGAGATTGAGCGCCGCTATGTTCAGCGCAAGCGGCAGGAGGCTCGGGAGCAACAGGCTCTGGAGCAGGAGCAAAATCAGGGCGCGGAACAGAGTGCGTAGCCCTATGATGACAGGCGGTTCGAATTATCCGAGCCGCCTGTTTTTATGTTCTACATGGTCAAGGCAGTTATCTTTTTCGGTGACAGCCATGACCATCTTCCACTGTGATGAGGTCAAAGGGATGCGCGATTCGTCCCCCCTTGCTTCTCCGTGGTGGTAAAATCCCATGTACAGTCATTTCATTAGCTGCCGGTTTCCGGCTGCGTAGCCGTCCCGCAACGCGGGGCGATCCATAGGGGTCTGGGGTTTCCCCAGCAAGCAGATGCAGGCCGAAAGCGCGTGTGCGCGCCGGTCTGCCTTGCTTGCAAGCTTAATCAGCACGTGATGATTACTATTAGTGTTTTAACTCGATACGGCGTTTTACAATTTGTGTCATTTTTGGTGTTTCGCCGCTTCGTTCAAATCGTCAACAATAAGGTTGCCGTCATCAGATTGCTCCGGTGATTTCAGCCTGCGCGTATTGTATTTGGCATATTCCGCAAGCGCAAGCTGCTCCATTTTTGCGTTTGATATTTTACCGGCGCCCTGCAATATATTTCTTCTGCGAAAGGTCAAAAATTCATTCAGCGATGCCGCCCAGTCAGCCATGTACATCGGCGTTTTCTGCCGCGCCATATCCTCTGCGTGGTCGAGGAACATCGTAACGATGCGGTTCAAATCCTCAAGTTCATCGCGATTCAAATAGTTCTTGGCAATCGTCACATCGGCCTGGCGAACGATTTCACCCGCGTATGTAGTCAGCCCCATGTCTTCCTTTTCAGAATCCGCCCGGCTGGCGATAAGCTCGGCGGCGGTCATGCCGTGCACTGCATAGTGGAGCTTGTTTTGCACTGTCGCAAAGAACTCCTTTGTGCTTTCCTGCTTCGGATCGTAGTCAACCGAGAGGGCGTAAATATCCCTGACCTTCATATAAAACCGTTTTTCCGAGGCGCGAATATCGCGGATGCGTTCCAGAAGCTCGTCGAAATAATCCTCGCCGAATGGCTTCGGATTCTTTAGCCGTGCATCGTTCAAGGCAAAACCTTTTTTCATGTACTCGGTCAAAACACTCGTCGCCCAGCTTCTGAACTGTGCGCCAACGTGAGAGCGCACACGATAACCGATGGCGAGAATCATGTCGAGATTGTAGTATTTCACCTTGCGCTTGACCGAGCGGGCGCCCTCGATTTGAACTTGTAAGGATTGCTTACAGGTTGCCGCCTCATGTAGCTCACCGTCGCCATATATATTGCGTGTGTGCATGATTATATTTTGTGGCGTCATCTGATACAGCCGGGCGATGGAGGCTTGCGACAGCCAGACGGTTCCGGCTTCAAGGAACACGTCAATCTTTGTGTCGCCGCTCTCGGATTGGTAGATTAGGATTTCACCTTTTTGCAGTTCGTCCATTTACACAACACCAGCTTTTCGCTCGAAGTCCTGATAGCTATTCGCCCAATCAAAGCGCAGATAATCACTGGATGTGGCTGCTACAGCCTTAAAGTGAAGTGTTCCGCATTTGATTTTCACCTGCTCAACGTCCGACAAATCGCCCCATTCTTTAGCGAACTTCGTTTCGATGATAAAGTAGAGCTGGATGATGCCATCGGCGTTTTTGTAAACAATCGCCCAGTCGGGAGAGTAGTTGCCATAGGGTGTGTCGATGACAAAGCCGCCCTTCTTAATCTTGGTGAAGAGCAGGACGTTCGGATCTTCGTCAAGACTTTCCGCAAAATCATATTCACCGTCAGAATCAGCGCGGTAGAACTTGTTGACAGCTCTGCGATGGTCTTCTTTGGTCTGGTATACCTTTTTCTCTGCTTCGAGCATGGACTCATCAATGACATCAGCTTCAAATATCAGCTTATCATCAAACTCATAGCCGGTGATAACCTCATAGCCATTGATAGCCTGCGCCTTCGCGTCGTTCAAAAGCTGCTTAACCTTCTTGATGACCAAGTCCAGAATATCCTGATTGGAGAGCAGGATTTTCTTCTCTATCCCCGCCAGAATACGGAATATGGCGAATCGGGGCAGGTTTGTGTGGTACATGATGGTATTAGCAAGCTCAAAATCGCTCTTTTGGTCAATAATCTCCTCAGCGCTGCTTTCAATCGTGCGCATTTTCGAGTCGCCAATACCAATGCGCCCGCTGTCCTCAGTTTGCACGCCTGCGGTCGTTATTTCATACACGTTTTTCACTGTCCGGTAGAGAAGAAGCTCGTTAATAGCACGAACACAATCTGCGATAAACTTATCCTTGTCTAAATCGAGACGGTAAATCGTGCGTTTGGAGAGCTTTTCGGACAGGCTCCTGAAAATTCCCCAGAAGCTGTCCTCACTGACATAGGCGTGGACACCATTCTCAAGCGGCTCATTATCGCCATTTTTGATGTCGATTTTATTTGTACCCTTCTCGACCATACTTTCCTTGAATGCCTTCATAATCATAACGGCATGTTCGCGGAGGGTCGGGTCGGTAAAGTCCACCGTCTCGATAATTTTATTTGCATCCCGCGTAAGCATGTTCTTCCCGTCAATTACACCTGCGATAAAGAGTTCCTCTTTTAGCTTTTCAATGAGCTGGGGTTGTATCTTCTCGATGGGAATCCCAGCGTTCTTGAGCGTGACTGCAAGGATATCCTTCGTGACCTCATCCTTCTTAAAGCTCATGGAGTCGTTGAAGTCTTTTTGCAGGTTGTCGGCAAAATGTGCAAAGCTGTCGTTGGCGATGATGGTCAGTTCATTGATGTTAGAGTCGGTGGAGCGCACACCGCTGATGTCCACAGGCAGGCGCAGGCCGCGCCCGATTTCCTGCTTCTTGGCTATCTCGCTGCCACCGTGCTTTAAGGTACAAATAGTAAAAACATTAGGGTTATCCCAGCCTTCGCGCAAAGCAGAGTGAGAGAAGATAAACGACAGTGGTTCATCAAAAGAAATAAGCTCGTCCTTCTTCTGCAGAATCAGCTCGATACCACGGTCGATATCCTCTTGGGACTTGGCCTTTACCTTGGCGTCCTCATCGGAAACGCTGGAGTCCCAATCATCAATTTCCACGGCATTCCTATTTTTGTCCACGGCGAAATAGCCCTCACGGACAAGTGAAACGTCTTTCGCCGCTTCCATAACCGGGAAGGTAAGCTGGTAGGATTTCTTGAACATGTCCCTAAACTGCTGCCCCTCCACAAACTTTGCATACTCTTCATCAAAGATGCGCAGATACTCGCCGCGCCCATCCTCGGCGGCGCTGTCTCGCACCTTGGAAACGCTGTCCACGAAAAACAGTGTCAAAACCTTGATGTTACGCTTCTTGCGGAGTATCTCCGCTTGCTTCTTATAGTGGTTCTCAATGGCAAGGCGAATCTGCACCCGGATTGCCTCGTTTTCGGTAATTTCAAAGGTGCTGCGCCCGATGTCAAGCTCTATCGGTTCTTCTTTGGTGTTGATTTTAAGCGACTTGAGCTTGTGTGGGTCTTCTGCGATACGAAAATCGGCATACTGCGGCAGGCCGCCCGAAAGGTCGAACAGGCTGGCATTGCCGCGCACCTTAAAGGGCTTTATGCTAATTGCGCGCCCCTGTTCCTGCGTAAATATCTCAATCCGGGCGTAGAGGTCGCTGGTAAAATCCAGATAGCGTATGTACGGATGGTTCTTTGGGATAATGCCGTTGACCGTCTTGACCGTAATATGCTTGACAAGCTCCTGCTTATAGGCATCGTAGGAGTTGAGCTTATACACCTGATTGTATAGCTGTTTATGGGTCGCCGAATAGCGCAGGATAAACAGCGGTGTAACCGCTTCAATTGCCTGCAAGGACTTGGATTTATTCTTTTTGCCACCCTCAATCTTTTGCGGCTCATCGATGATAACAATGGGGCGTATGTATTTGATATCCTCCCAGAGAATCTGGCCGTATTCGTCCTCAGAGCGAATTTTGTTGCTGTCCTTATTGAACGCCTGAATGTTCATTACGCATATGGCCAAATCGCCTGCCTCAACAAAACTGCTGCTGACCTTGCGGGGGTTGCCACTGTCATAGACAAAGCTGTGCTTTGAAAGGTCGATGTCATAAATCGCCTTGAAATGCCCGGCGAGCATCTCGATAGACTTTTCCACGCCGATGCGAATGGCGACGCTGGGCACCACTATCATAAACTTTTTGAAGCCGTACTCTTTATGAAGCTCCAATATCGTCCGCAGGTAGACATAGGTCTTGCCTGTGCCGGTTTCCATCTCAACGGTAAAGTTGTTGCCCGGCAGCACCTCGCTGTCGGCATAGAGGTTGTTGTCCAGCTGAACTGCTCGCAGATTATCCAGCAGGCGCGTTCCGGCTGTAATCTCGATGTTGCGAACCGGGTCGCCCTCCATTAGCTTTTGCACCCGCGTTGCGCGTTCATAGATGCCGCCCACCTTTTGGGGCAAGCCCTCAAACAAGCGGACAACAGAGGAAACCGCGTCGAGCTGATACTGCAATTTGTCGTCAAACTGAAACGCTATTTTCTGCGCCACGATTCCACCCCCTTAAATAAACTCCACCGTATAGGCCTTTTTCTGCTCGCCGGAATTGCGGGCAATGTAGGCCTCCAAGCGGCGCACCGTTTCGTCTTTGAGCGAAATATTATCCTCAAAGGCACTGTCGCGGAATACATACTTAATTGGCGTTGGCTCAACCGCCGCCAAAGCCTCCGCCAACTCGACCGTCACGGTCTCGTCAAGGCAGACCACATAGGCGTCGGCAAACAGATAGGTTCGCTGGCCGATATCCAGCTTCTCCACCTTGGCCGAGAGGGGAATATCCCGCTGGCGCAGCAGCACTTCATAGACCACATCGATATCGGTATAGCCGGGCATAAAGTCGAGTTTGTTCTTGTCATTGAGCATTTCTGTAACTTCCAACGGGGTCATTTCACCCTCAAGCGCCTCGTGCGTCCAGCGGATGTTGGTATCGGCGGTGCGGAACACACGGAAGCCGATGTCGGGAACTTGTTTCGGCTCTTCGCCAAGCTTAAGTTGCGCATTGGCAGCTTCCACTTCGGCCTTGATTTTCTCGCCCGCCCGGCGAATGCGCTCTTTGCCAAGCTCGGTAATAAAATGCGGCTTCTCCATTTCGTCAAGGAGCTGGATTGCATTTTCAAGAGGCAATCTTTTGTTTGAAGGCGTTTCTTTCAAGGTCTTATCAAGGTCTTCTTGCAGCTGAACTACGATGTAATGCCGCATACCACCATCTGCATTCAAATTCATGATTGCCTCAGCTGTAGTGCCAGAACCGCTAAAGAAGTCTAAGGCAATATCTCCATCCGACAACGCAAATCCGCATAAAAACTCAAGCAATTCCACAGGTTTTGGGTTAGAAAAGACTTCCTTATTGAAATACTGATACACATCATCTGCGCCAGTGCTCGTTGTGCCTTTGTCGTTGACCAGCTTTTCATGTGAAAAAATGCTCCGTGGCGTCTTTCCTTTGGGCAGTCGTTGCTTAAACTGGACTGACCAAGAGTTATTCACCTTCACTATTCGCGTATCGCCTATCTTCAAATCGTCGAAAAATCTAGCCTGCGAACGCAGCCAACTAATCGGATTTCCATCCTCGTCAAATTGAAGTATAGTGCCATCAGGACATTCAATAGGGTAATACTGCTTGCCAGCTTTTCTTTTGAAAGTGTCCCAATAATACTTTCCTTGTTCGTCTTCCTCCTTGTACCGTTTTAAATATTCCTCCGTATACTGCTCGTAGAAAGCCGAAACGGAATCCTTGTTGCGCGAATATGCAATAACATATTCGTGCTCGATAGCGGTGTGAATCGAATCATTTCCACCGCCTTTTTTGTTTTGCCAGACAAAATCACAAATATAATTGTCTTGCCCAAATATTTCATCACATATTGATTTGAGCCGATGGAACTCATTTTCATCAATGCTAATAAAAATCACCCCATCCTCGCGCAGCAAATCCTTTGCCACACGCAGGCGCGGGTACATCATATTCAGCCAGTTGGCGTGAAAGCGGTTACCCGACTTTTGGTTGACCACCATGCGCTCGCCGTCCA
>CAYOJK010000010.1:0-82801 GCA_964404285.1 uncultured bacterium
AAATAAAACGTAAAAGTATGAGGGTATTGAGACAGCCTCTGAAACCCGCCCCTACGGATTCAATGGGTTGCCAGGTCCATTGACGAATAAGACATATCTGAAAACCTTAACCAGGAACCGCATTTCCCGCCAGCGGAATGAGCGCTGGTGATAAAAAAAGCGCTCCGAATTCGGAGCGCTTTATCCATCAAGTTAGAGAGTAGCGGTTATTTTCTGCGTCTAGCAAAGCTCATCAATGAGCCGAGAGCCAGCAACAGAAGTCCGATACCGGTCGTGCCCATCGTCGGGATAGGCGGCGGTGGCGGTGGTTCACCAATATAAACCGTTGTGGCGGCGGAGCCTTCACAGCCGTTGGCATCGGTCACCGTCAGCGTATAGTCACCGGCCATCGACTCATCGACGTCGGTTCGTGTCGGGTTCTGATCGGTTGACGTCCATGCATTCGGACCTTCCCAGTAGTAGTCCATGCCGTCCGGTCCACCAGCCAACTCGAGATCATCGCCTTCTTCCAGCGGCGCTGATGCTGTGGAATTGTTCGATGCGGTCGCTACCGGAAGCTCATGGACCATGACTTCCACGTCGCAGCAGCCGTCGCTCCATTCGTCTTCGATCGGATCATAGGCGCGGGCATAATAGGTGGTGGTAACCAGCGGGTTGACGGTCAGCGCAAGGCCGACACCGATTTCGTTGCCGCCACATTCGTCGTCAAACCAATGGATTTCAAAGGCTGAGTCCGCGGTCAACAACGCGTCATCACCGACACAGATTTCAGCCGGATCAGCGTTGCAGTCAGTCGGATCGTCGGGAATTGGCAGCGACAGAACCGTGACTACTACATCACAGCAACCATCGCTCCATTCGTTGCCGACAGGATCATAGGCGCGGGCATAATAGGTGGTGGTGACCAGCGGGTTGACGGTCAGCGGTGAGCCGACACCGATTTCGTTGCCGCCGCATTCGTCGTCAAACCAATGGATTTCAAAGGCTGAATCCGCGGTCAATTCAACACTGTCATAAGGATAGATCTCAGCCGGATCAGCGGCGCAGTTTGACGGATCGGGAAATATGAAAAATGCTTGGGCTGTGTGATCGTCATTCATCACCAGTGTCGTGATGGGATTGTTAGAATATAATACACCGTCAACTTCCCAACGATCGAATTCCCATGGGTGAACAATGCCGTACGGAATAGCGAATCCGTCAATTTCAGTGACGTCACCATCATTGAAAATGCCCCAATTAATAGTTGTCTGAGATGCCAAATCGATTTCGATAAGGTAGCTGAGGAAATCATTATAATCAAATAAAGACAAGAACAATCTGCCATGATCCTTGTCATATTCCATGCCTTGGGAATAGTTCGCTATAAATCCGGTTGAGCAAATAAGCGTATGGCTACCCGTGCTTACGTTGATGGCATAAATAGCGTCGTTTACAAGATTGTGACCGTACAATACGCCATCGCCGTAAGCGATATCGACATATGTTTGGGAAAGTGAAGTGAGCAGTGTTGCCGTGGCGGTCGTCCGATCGATTTGGTACAAACCAGAACCAGCATGGCCATACATGATATCGTTCACTTCGTCATAGGCAATGCCGACAAATTGATAGCCGGTCGTTCCGATAAACGTTAAATCACCGGTTGCCGTATTGACAATATACAGATTCGATGAATCGGCAATATCCGTGACATACCAATCTCCATCCGCCCAGGTGCCGGCAGAAATGAAGTCAGCGGTGGGCATATCTGCAATAAAATTGGATATTCCGGGTGTCATTGGATCGAACGCGAATGAAAAATCTTCGAAAATATCGAACGCATACCAGGTTGATGACGGAATGGCGGCAAGCGTTATTTCCGTGCCGTCCACGATCATGTCATGCAGTCCGACACCCGGGATAACACCACCCTGGCCGACTGGATTCAGCATGTCGAGTTCCCACATCGTCGGCGGTGCGCCAACATAGATATCGTCGATATACCAATAAAAGAGATCGTCCGTATCACCATCAAAAACGAAAGCAATTTGGAATTCGTTCCCGGCAACAGCGTCAAGATTGACAATTACTTCTCCACCAAAATCACTGGTGACTGTTTGGAACCAGCGATTCTGCCAGGTGGCTCCATTATCTATCGAGGTTTGCACAATTAGATCAAAAGAATTAGACCACCAATCGATGTAATGTTTGAAGGAGCATGCGATCTGGGTTGCAGCGGTGCCATCGAGTTTAGGAGTGATCAGTTTGATCTGATCATAAACCCACGGGCTGTAATACAATCGCATTTCCGGGGATACACCGCCGGCATTGCTCGTGGCGACAGCGCCCCAGTTATTGTAGGTTCTATCCCAGTTGGCAGGAATGTCGCCTGTTGCCACGCCGGTGAAGTCTTCTACGAACGGCAACGCTAATGCCGCGAACGGTTTGAAGAAGCCCTGAACCGTGTGATTCGCATTCATCAGAACAGATTCGTTTTCGTCGTTAGAGTAAAATGCGCCGTCAAGTTCCCAGTAGTCGAAAAGATAACCAACGTTGGGCGACGCAGAAATCGTAACGATAGCGTCTTCTAGGTAAGAATAAGTTCCTGGGGCAGGCGCGACTGTGCCTGTGCCGGCGCCACCTGGGGTAAGCATGGTCAGGTTATAAGATGATGCAGATGAGGTAAACTCAAACCACGTCGTCATCCACATGTTTGTACAGGCTGTCGATCCGCCATCGCTGGTTGCCAAATTACAATCGTAGACTACTGAATCACTGTATCTGGAAATGCCATTTCCAGAAAAAGAGTTTCCAGACCAAGTCGAATATGGATATTGGTAGCCGGCTGTCGTATCACACACGGAAATAATCAACGCGTTCCCGGGTGTGTAAACAAACGGGGTATCCAAGGTCAATGAGTAGATTGTGCCGGCGCCGCCGCCGGTCAATAATTTACCCGTAGCGGCCACGTTTGTATTGGCATACTGAGATGTGCATAAGTCACTTAGATCATAAGCGCTTGAAACCTGATCAATATAAACGTTTAACGAGTAATTTGATGTTGGTGGATCTTGGTAGTTATGCCAGCCGATTTTTGTTATCGTAGCCGGATAACTTCCCAGAGCTGTCAGATCGGATGCCGGTATCCCATATTGCGTTTCGCTATAACCATAATAATGATTCCAAGGCAGTTGATATGATGACGGCGAAGAGGCAGTGCTACCTATAGTAGCCGTCATCTGGCCTAGAGCTGCCGGTATCAGCATCACAGCCATTAAAGAGAATAATAAAATCTTCCTCATGGATATGTCCTCCCTTTGAGGTTGAAAGGTTAAAAAAAGCCGTACACATAACTCCTTACATGACATTAACGGCTTTCATTTCAATTTGCTTAAATTCAACTTTCAAAGACCACCCCAACCCGTATCTATATCAGTAACACATCCTTTATGCAAACGAAAAAAAACAATCTTACGCAGATTGCGACGAAAACACCTCGCTTATGCGCTATGTCTACAATTCAACAACTCTTTTTATAATTGATTTATCCGGCCGATATCTTGAGATTAAACCCCAAAGTCATCATACGCTATCCGATCCTTTTCCACCCCCAAATTATCCAGCATTCTCAATACCGCCGCCGTCATCGGGGGAGGCCCGCACATGTAATATTCCAGCTCCTCTGGATCAGGGTGTTTCGCCAAATAATTATCCAATGCCACCTGGTGAATAAAACCCTTCAAACCAGTCCAATTATCCTCCGGCAACGGGTCAGACAAAGCGATATGAAACATAAAATTCGGAAAGGTTTTCTCCAGTTCCAAAAACTCGTCTTCATAAAAAATTTCCCGCTTGGAACGGGCGCCGTACCAGAAACTGATTTTTCTATTCGTCTGCATGGTTTTCAACAGATGAAACAAATGACTCCGCAATGGCGCCATACCGGCGCCACCACCGATATATACCATTTCCTGATCGGTCTCTTTGATAAAAAACTCACCATACGGCCCACTGACACTGACCTGATCCCCAGGCTTCAGGTTGAACAACCACGACGACCCGATACCGGGCGGCACATCCGGCTGCCGAGGCGGCGGCGAGGCAATACGCACATTCAGTTTCAATACGCCCTTTTCCTCAGGAAAATTCGCCATCGAGTACGCCCGTGTCGCCAGCTCATCGTTCGAGGCTGTGTATTGCCACATATTGTATGTGTCCCACTCGGACCTATACTTTTCATTGATTTCAAAGCTTTTGTATGACAAATCCGTGTATTCGGGTATATCGATCTGTATATACCCTCCCGGACGAAAATCCAACTCTTCACCTTCAGGAAGTTCTAAAACCAGTTCCTTGATAAAACTGGCGACATTGTCGTTCGACCGAACTCGACACTGAATCTTTCTGATACTGAAAACCTCGTCCGGTATCCTGATTTCCATGTCCTGACGCACTTTGACCTGACAGGAAATTCTCCAGCCGTTCCTGACATCCTTAAGCGTCAAGTGCGTCCGTTCCGTCGGCAACACATCCCCACCGCCGCTGTCAACCTGACACCGACAAACCCCGCACGTGCCGCCGCCGCCACAAGCCGACGGTAAAAACACACCATGGTTGACAAGCGTTTTCAATAACGTGCTGCCTTTGCCGGATGTGATGCTTTTAGATGCGTCGCCATTGATCATAATCGTGACATCGCCTTTTTGAACCAATTTCGATTCCGCCGCAAGCAGCACGGCAACCAATGCCAGGATAATGACCGTGAAAAGAACAGCGCTGATTAAAACCAGGAACGTGATGCTCATGACAACTTATGACTCCTTCCCCATCGCATTACAGACTGATACCGGAAAAACACATGAACGCCATGGCGATCAATCCCGTCAGAATCATGGTGATACCCAGACCTCGCAACGGAGCTAAAATCGGCGCCGTGCGAAGCTTTTGCCGAATCGCGGCCATCGATACAATCGCCATCATCCAACCGACACCACTGGAAAATCCGAATACGGTCGATTCAGCCAAAGAATAATCCCGCTCGACCAGAAATAGTGAAGCGCCCAAAATCGCACAGTTGACGGCGATCAAAGGCAAGAAAATGCCCAGCGCGTTGTAAAGCCGCTGACTGAACGCATCGATCGCCATCTCGACAATCTGAACGATGACGGCGATGGTCGCGATATATGCGATAAAACCCAGGAAGCTCAAATCGACATCAGGTAAACCGGCCCACGATAACGCCCCGTCGCGCAACAGAAAATTATAGAGGAACCAGTTCGCAGGCGCTGTGATCGTCATGACAAACACGACGGCGGCGCCCAAGCCGAAAGCGGTATCGATACGCTTCGATATCGCCAGGTACGAACACATACCCAGAAAATACGCCAGAAGGATGTTTTCAATGAAAATCGACTTGACCGCCAGACTCAACAATTCCATTGTCAATCCTCCACCTTGCCGGAAACAGCCCGCTGAATCCAGATGATGGTACCAAGTAACAAGAACGCTCCAGGCGCCAGCACCATGATCCCATTGTTTTCATAACCCCATTTATACAGAATCTCAGGAAGCACGGTAAAACCGAACAGTTTTCCCGATCCCAGCAATTCACGACAAAACGCGACCGACATCAATATCCACGCATATCCCAATCCATTGCCTAAACCATCCAAAAATGACGGCCACGGCGGATTGCTCATCGCAAACGCTTCCGCCCGCCCAAGGATGATACAGTTGGTGATGATCAACCCGACAAAAACACTCAACTGTTTACTGATGTCATATACCGTCGCTTTGAGAATCAAATCCGCTAAAATCACCAGCGTGGCCGCAACCGACAACATGATCAAAATACGGATTTTTGACGGAATGTATTTACGCAGCATGGACACCAGCAGGTTTGTGCAAGCCGTGACCGCAATGACCGCCAGCGACATGACCAGCGCCGTGTCCAACTTGACCGTCACCGCCAACGCCGAACAAATACCCAAAATCTGTATCGATATCGGGTTGTTGTCCCACAAGGGATCCAAAACAGCTTTTTTGGATTTTTTATCGAGCATACTCATCGTCGTCTCCTGGAATCATCGAAGTCTCATTATCTCGATGAAGAGTCTTGAAAAACGGCTCATAATGCCGGAGATTTTCATCCAGTAACACTGTCAAATAACGACCGGTTTGCGTGGCGCCACTGATCCCATCAACCGTATGCAGCCTCAGACTTTCCGGTGAACCCGCCGGTATGCGTCCCTTGTGCACCGTTATCGATACCATGCGACCATCTGCATCAAATAATTTTTTACCGACAAAATTAGCGGCAAACCAATCCTGTTCGATCTCACCACCCAATCCGGGCGTCTCGTTGTGTTTGTAAAACGTGATCCCCATGACCGTGTCACCATCAGATTCGACCGCCAGATAACCATAAATCGTTCCCCACAGCCCTTTACCGGAAAACGGCGCCGCATAACCCGTATCGACTCCACCGTCACGCCGCGCATAAACCGGTAGACCGCCGGGGGCGCCGGGGGATTTATCGGAAGCGCCGGAATCTGTCGAAGGTTCGATCGTTTTGCCCTCTGTATCAACATAAAACAAACGAATATTGTTATTATATAGGGTATCCATTTCATCCGGTTGTAATGGCTGCTCAATATCATACAGATTCAGAACTCGCAGAATATTTTTACGGATATCCAGTTCTTCATTACGTTGAATCCGTGGTTTCAGAGCACCGGCTGTCAATGCCAGCAGCACACTGCAGACCACACAGACCACCAAAGCAAACGTAACAGTGTAGCGGTTACTGTACATAACGCACCTTCCTGGAATGAATGTTGCGACGAACGACAATTATATCGATTAAAGGTGCAAAGGCGTTCATTAAAAGTATCGCCAACATGGTACCCTCCGGATAGGCCGGATTGACGATACGCACCAAGGCGGTGACAACGCCGATGAAAAAACCGTAAAACCATTTTCCGGTTTGTGTTTCCGGTTGCGTAACCGGGTCGGTCGCCATATAGACGATACCGAACAAAAAACCGCCTGTAACCAGGTGGTAGGGTATCGGAAACGTCACCATACCTGTCGCACCCGAGCCGGCCAATATATTGAACAGACCCGCCGTCGCGCTCAGCCCGGCCACAGCGCTGACCATCACTTTCCAACTGGCCATACCCGTGATCAATAACAATAAGGCTCCCAGCAAAATGGCAATTTTAGACGTTTCCCCGATGCATCCCGGGATCGTTCCGATAAAACATCGAACCGGATCATAGTATTGCGACACGGCTTCAGCCGCTTTCAGCCCCTGTTCACCGGAAACCGCGCCCAGCGCCAACGGCGTCGCTCCGGTGAACGCATCCGTCACCGTCACCGGAAAATTCGACTGGAGTTTGATCCAAACGGAATCCCCGGAAATGCGTCCGGGATAGGCAAAGAATAAAAATACCCGCGTCAGCAACGCCACATTGAAGATGTTGTAGCCAGTTCCACCGAAAGTTTCCTTGCCGACGACAACAGCGAAAGAAACAGCCAGGGCAAGCTGCCACCAGGGTATCGTCGGCGGCACGATCAGCGGGATCAGCATGCCGGTGACCAAATACCCTTCGCTGACCTCTTCTTTGCGAAGAACACTGAACAGCATTTCCCAGAACATACCGACACCGTAAGAAATCACCAACAACGGCACGAACGCGATCAATCCAGTAATAACTTCATTCAAAAAATCCGGCGGCAGCCCTTGAGCCAGCCGTGACTGATGACCGATATTCCAAATGCCGAACAGCGTCGGCGGCATCAATGAATAGATAACCAATGTCATCACACGTTTCAGATCGGTCGCATCCCGCACATGCGGTCGGCGAGTCGTGCGTTTTCCGACTGAAAACAAAAACGTGTCGAACGCGTCGAACACCGGCCAGAATTTATGAAAACGGCCTTTGGGCGATTCCCATTGCTCCCGAAATCGCTTGATTTTATCAGATTTGCTCATGACAATCCTCAGATATTCTCTGTTTCATACAGATCAAGAGCCTTTCGAATGATGTCGCATACGTCCGTTTTGGACGGATCGACAAAAGCACATAACGCAACATCTTCTTCAGCCAATTCCAGTAGTCCCAAATCTTCGGCTTCCTGTATATCGCCGGCCTGTGCCGCTCGGATAAGATGGGACAAGTGGACATCAATCGGTAGAACCCGATGCCAGTGCCCCAGATCGACGATCGCCCGATGACCTCCATGAAGGCGGGTATCCAATGTGACCTTCCTGCCGGGTAACAGCGACGAGACAAACGTGCGGAAAAAACTGTATTGCTTGAATCCCGGCATCGCCCATCCCATGAAGTCACGCTTAAAACTGTCGGGGATAACCGTCAAAAGTGTTTGATTGCCGGCAAAATGCGATGAAGCGTCCATCCGAACACCCGCTAAAATATCGCCGTTGATCAATCGCACATCAGCGGACGGATCGATCCGGCCCTGAAGAACCGAGTTCAGATTCGCGCCGTTACGCACCCGAAAATATGTCGGCTCTCCCACTGCCGGGCCGGCCAGCGCGATCACGCGTTCTGTTGGAAAATACCCAGTGCGCAACATATAACCGATATCGGCGGCATCCACCGCAGACACGCACCAGGCAGTCTCACCACGCCGGAGCGGTTGAATCATGCGTATATGAACCCCTGGAGTCCCGGCTGGGTGCGGACCGGTAAATTCGTGAATCTCGACACCGTCCAATTTGTCAACTCCTGGAACAGCAGGACCATTAGTCCGAACGCTCACATACGTTTTCTTGCTGAACCTGGACAGCGCTTTAACTCCGACAACAAAATCTTCTTCACGTCCCCGCATTAAAATATGCGGTTGAGCCGCCAGTGGCGCCGAGGCCATGGCGTTGATGAAAAGCGCTACAGGCCGCGATTCGGGATATGCGATTTTGGCGAGGGGACGCTGAATGATCAGCGGCCACAGACCACTTTGAAGAAGATGTGCCCGTAAAGATTCCAGATCGACACGATCCGGATCGACAGGTGAAAAAATGCGGAATGCGTCAGGCGTATCACTATCATCCGGTTCGATGACGATCTCCTGTAAAGCCCGTCTGTCACCCCGTCGGATTTCCCGCACCACGCCGCCGGCCGGTGATCGAAAACAGATATCGGGAAATTGCCGGGTATAACACAGAATCTGGCCGGGAGTGACCCTGTCACCCTCATTGACGGCGATTTTAAATTTGTGACCCGTGATGTCGGCGGTGCGCAACGCTATCGTGGTCGGCGACGGCGCCTGTTCAACAGCATCCCGAGCATCCCCCTCCAACGGAATATCATGACCCCTGCGAATAACATGGCGATTCATACGTCAACCTTGCTCCCATCAGTGGCAAAACAACTCCGGAAACAGCCTATCCGGAGCAACACTCTAAAATAACCTATAGTAATATATAAGTTCAAGTCATAAACCTTCGGTGTTCATGGAAAAGGTTTAGAGCTTTGTTCTGAACTCTTCTTATCAAAGGGAACCTTTTTTTATTTTCCACAGATGACGCAGATGGCGCAGATATGTGCCGGTCGTGTGTATTTCGGCCTTACGGGTTCGATATTCAGAAATAAAAGATGGTTCGTTTTGTTATTTTTGGAAGTCTGTCCCCCAAATTTAATCCGAAAATACAAAATTGGAAGTCTGTCCCCTGAAAAACAACCCCCCTTCTCTATTCATGGAGAAGGGGCTGGGGGATGAGGTCTCTCCGGGCGCAGATATGTGCTGGTCGTCTGTATTTCGGCCCTGCGGATTCAAATCTCAGAAATAAAAGTTGCTTCATTTTGGAGGTTTTTAGATGGTTAGTTACCGTGGTTTTACTGGCTGCGAAGTGCGCTTCCGTGACTCAAGAAAAAGAAAATCAAGCCTTTTGAGAGCAGCGTCGAATGAGGCTTTTTTATTTTCCACAGATGACGCAGATGGCGCAGATATGTGCCGGTCGTGTGTATTTCGGCCTTACGGGTTCGATATTCAGAAATAAAAAATGGTTCGTATTGGAGGTTTTTAGATTGTCGATAATCGTAAATCCTCAGCACGAGACAAGTTGCTCAGTAAATACAAGAAAAAAAACAAAAATTCTTTATACAGCTCTGTCTCTTTCGTTGCGTAGGTCTCCAAACCCATGACATTCCCATCTGTGTTCATCTGCGTCATCTGTGGATAACCTATAAAACATCAACAGACAGTACGGTAGATTATCTGCTGATCAGCCTTAAGTTCTGCCATCCAAAACCCTTCGCACCTTCGCGTGGTTCTTTCTCCAGCAATAGAGAAGAGGCCGAGGGATGAGGCCTCTCCGGGCGCCGATATTTATACTTGTATAAAATGTTTTCCGATCTGGTACATAAGGGTCGTCAGTATCCATCCTAACATGGTTAACGCCGTCCATTGGAACAGCCCCCAATACCAGCCGCCGGCTTCTTTGGCGGTCAGCACGATCGTCGCGACGCAAGGCGTAGCGACCAAGGCGAACAAAATGATACACAGACCTGTCAACGGGCTGGGATAATTTCTTCGCAGCGCATCCCGCAATGAAGCGCCGGCAAGTCCATGTTCCAATGAATCATCAACGGACATGTCGCCTTGAGCCAGGATGATGCTCATCTGAGAAACGAACAGTTCCTTTGCGGGAAACGCGCTTAAAAATGCCGTGCCGATTTTCCAATCAAATCCCATCGGTCGAATGATCGGTTCGACAAAGCGCCCGATACGACCAGTGATCGAATAATGCAGGTTTTCTATCTGCACATATCGATCGATTTGTTCAGCGCTGATCACTTCACCTGGTTGAAGCACGGCAGCAATGTCTTTAAGTCCCGCTTTTTCGAACGCAGCCTGATGAGTCGTATTGACGACAGTCCCCGGTGTAAGAATTTCAGTTGAATCATGGCGGCTTTTCTGCGGAAAATTCAGCAGACCCCATAACACGATAGAGACGCCCAAAATGATCGTGCCCGCTTTTTTCAGATACATCCACGATCGTTCCCACATGTGGCGCATCACCATGTTGAAGGAAGGAAGCCGATACGGCGGTAATTCCATAACGAAAGGCTCGTTTTCGCCCTTGAAAAGGGTTTTACGCAACAGGATCGCCGACCCGAACGCCAGCAATACGCCGACCAGATAGGTGCACCACAGCAGCGGTGTGTGCCAATGATTCGGAAAAAACGCGGGGATCACCATCAAATAGATGGGCAGCCGGGCGCCGCAAGACATCAGCGGTAAAATCATCATCGTCGTCAACCGGCCGCGGCGGTCGCGGATCGTACGCGTTGCCATGATCGCCGGCACCGTGCAGCCGAACCCGATCATCAAGGGTATAAAACTGCGACCGTGCAGACCCATGCGGTGCATCACGTTGTCCATGATGAAGGCGATACGCGCCATGTATCCGGTATCTTCCAAGAAGGCAATACACATGAAAAGCAGGACGATATTCGGTAAAAATACGATTACACCTCCAACCCCGGCAATAACACCGTCTATCAACAGCGACCGAAACCAGGTGTCGGGCATAATCATGGTGATCAGCATGGAAAGCCGATCAAAACCGAGTTCGATCCAGTTCATTGGCGGCGTTCCCAAAGTAAAAGTTATCCAGAACGTCAAATACATACTCAAAGCAAATATCGGTAGGCCGAAAAATCTGTTGGTGACGACGGAATCGACTATTTCGGTGACGGTGAACCGGATTTTTTCCTGACTTTTAACGGTGATTTCTCTGACAAGACCAGCCGCGAACCCGTAGCGTTTATCGCCAAGAACAATTGCTGACGAAAACCCTGTTTGCTGTTCGATTCGTTGCATACTCGCCGCGACTTCATCGAAAATGGTCTCGGCATTGTCCAGACCGCGTATCTCATCGGCAACTTCCTGGTCATCCTCCAAAAGTTTTACGGCGGCAAACGATGGACTGTAATCGGTTTTACCACTGATCAACGGTGTCAACCGCGACACCTCTTCACCCAAAACGCCGATATACTCAACCGACAGCCTGTCTTTTCGTTCGGCGGCTTTGACGATCGCATCTTTCAGCTCAGCAATTCCAATGCCCTGGCTGGCAACGGTTTCGACCACCGGACACCCCAGACGCTGGGACAGCATATCGACATCGTAAACGATGCCTTTTTTGCGCACTTCATCCATCATGTTTAACGCAACGACAAGGTTCAGACCCATTTCCAACAGTTGAACCGTCAAATACAAATTCCGTTCAAGGTTGCCCGCATCGACGACGTCAACTACGACATCCGGCGCATCTCTGATCAAAGATCGACGCGCAATGACCTCTTCCTGTGAATACGATGTCAGGCTGTACGTTCCGGGTAAATCCGTGACATCCAACTCCTTACCGTTATGTTTGGTGACACCTTGGTATTTTTCGACGGTGACACCGGGATAATTGCCGATATGCTGGCTGCTGCCGATCAACTTGTTGAACAACGACGTTTTACCGGAATTCGGATTACCGGCAAGAGCAACTTTTATGATGGTTTTTTCGTTGGATTCGGACATAATCAAAACCTCATTCCCGAGCCAAAACGGCTTCTTCAGGACTGTCCATCAACAGAATAGCCGCTGCCTCATTTTTACGTAAAGACAGATTGTATCCCCGTAATTTGATCTCGATTGGGTCCCCTAACGGCGCTACACGTAAAAGCGTCACTTCCACGTTCGGCAAAACCCCCATGTCAATCAACCGCTGCCGAATAAGAGGTGACGCGATTATCCTACCGACGACCCCCGATTCACCCTGTTTCAAATCCATCAAACTCCGGATCGGCCTTTTACGACCGTGACGATGCCGAAAACAATGGCCTGGATCACAGGTGCCCATTTTGGCTTTCGACGTCGTACACGTCCGGTAGTCATCAAACAGTTTCTGGATATTCAATGAACAGGTCGTGATAAACTCAAAAAATATGATCATGCGATCAAACGTTTCACGACTCATGAAGTGTTCAAAACTACAGGCATCTTTTTCTGCAACTTCCGGTGACACCCGCAAAATCGAAATCAAAAATTCCCGTATGAATTCATGACGACGGATAATCGTTCTGGCAAGCTCCTCACCTTCAGCCGTCAACAAAACAACTCCACGTGAAGCATGCTCGACCAACCCATCCCGCGCCAGCCGTTTCATGGCGCTGTTGACGGAAGCCATCGATACCTTGCGGGCTTCCGCAATATCTTTGACTCTGGCGACACGCTGTTTTTCGATAAGATGATAGATGGTTTCCAGGTAATCTTCCTGAGATTCCGTGAATGAGCCTATTGAATGGTTCATGACAAATTTTCCTCCAGAGCCGCGTCCAGTTAGGCGAGGCTAACTATAGTCCGTTTAGCCGTGTTGTCAATAGCCGAAATCAGTGTTTTTTTGTTGAACCTCGAAATGAAGAAAGTACAGATGTCTTTCCCCAACGCCAACGCCCTCTCTCGGCACTGTAAGCGCTCGCTTCGCTCGCACAACACCGCCGGTCTCTCCCATGAAGGGAGAGACATTTTTCAGCGATACGAAATAAACCCAGCGGGTGAAAAGAAAAACATTGTCCTCAACTGCAAAAAAACCTCTCCCTCTATGGGAGAGGTCGATCCTGTCGGCAGCGCCGGCCTCGTGAGCCCTTTAGAATGACAGATTCCTATGGCCGACGATGCCCTACAGGATCGGGAGAGGGTTCTTGATGGCGAAGGGGCCGGGTTATAGATGTGTTTTAAAAACAAGCTGCGGAAGTTGAGAGTGTATTTTTTTTAGTCTCAGTGTTACGATGCTGCCGATGGAAACGACGACGGACAAAAAAACTATTTTATTGATCAATCCCCATTACCATAACAATTGGAATTATGGCGTTGATCGCACATCGTTTCCGATCAATGTGCTTTCATTGGGATCAGTTCTGAAGCAAGCTGGTTTCAACCCAATCATCATCGATACCTGTGTCGATCAAAACTATTTCGACGCAATCAACACCGGGTTATCTGACACGCTGTTTGTCGGCATATCGGCAATGACCCCACAGGTCCCCCACGCACTGGCCATAGCCCGACGGATACGGGAAAAGTCCCCGGAAACTCCAATTGTTTGGGGTGGTGTTCATCCGACCCTGTATCCTGACACGTGTTTGCATCCCTGCTGTGACGCAGTGGCAGTCGGGGAAGCCGACGAAACAGTTGTTGAACTGGCCGAAGCGCTTCGATCAAACCGGGAAATACCGCTTTTACCTGGGTTGGTTCTGAACCGTGACGGCAGGACTACTCCAGGCCCGATTCGCTGTCTTCCAGATGTTCGCCGCCTACCCTGGCCGGATTACAGCCTGATCGATCCGGAAAAATATATTTGTTCCTGGTCACTCCAGGAAATGCAGATGGTGCGGGTAATGCCGATACTCAGCGCCCGCGGGTGCCCGTGGCACTGCACATTTTGTATCAATACCACTTTGAACGATACGCACCGACATCGAACACGTCAGGCAGAAGATCTTTTAGATGAAATCGAAGCTCTTGTTCAAAAATACGATTTGGAGATGATCATTTTCTCCGATGAAGAATTTTTTGCCGACCGTCATCGTGTTGAAGCCTTGTTGAGTGGTATTGAAAAACGTGGACTCGACAAAATCCGTTTCAATGCAACCTGTCGGATCAATCATTTCAGAAAAGGGTATATCGATACTGCATTTTTGAAACGCCTGAAACAGGCCGGATTTGTCAATCTGGTGTTCGGATTCGAATCCGGTTCACCGCGATGTCTTGAGATTATCCGGAAGGAAATTCGGGTCGAAGAGGGCTTATACACTGCTCGACTATTGGCCAGTGAAGGTTTCATGGCAGTGTGGGGTTTTATCATGGGTATCCCGGGCGAAACACCGGCTGATTTGATCAAAACCCTTCACGTCATGAACAAAATCCGAAAACTTGGCACAGGAAATTACTTTATCGGACCACAGATTTTCCGTCCGTATCCCGGATCGGCGCTTTACCGAAAAGCTCTGGAAGCCGGGTTGACCGAGCCCGAATCATTGGATGAATGGGCGTCTCAGACGTTTACCGGCGAAGGATGGATCGGCGTGGAAGGCTTGAAATGGATTCCATCCCCGCACCGACAACTGGTTGAATACGTGAATACCATCGCACCGGTATTTTATAATCGTCAGTTCATCGCGGCATCCGGCCCGAAACGCCTGTATCACATTTTCCTGCGTCTGATGTTTTCGCTGCGCCTGGCAACCGATTTCTATGCTTTTCCGATTGAACACCAGCTCAAAAACCTTTTTGTCGGTCGCCACCAAACAGAAAGCGGAGGATAACAGATGAAAACCCTGCGTTTAATCGCTGTTTTTTTGGCGCCGTTGTCTATGCTGTTTTTAGGGTATCTGTTTCTGATGCCGCCGATCCGACCCAACCCGGCATCGCCCGGTGTCATTGCCGTCGTGATCCTGGACCCCGTCTCCCGATCGATCATCGATGATTTTCCTGATGCCATACCGACTCTAGCGAAACTGAGAGGAACCGGTATGTGCGGGACAGTTCTACCGGGAGGCGCTTTATCGATGGAAGAAACCCTGTGCGAAATTTTAAGCGGAAAAGACCCCGGCAAACTCGCTGAGGTTCCACGCATGTACAATCCGAATACCAATTCGTTTCAAACAATTGAAATCACCGATAAACAAGAAGGTTTTCTACCGGATATTTTAAATCGATACGGCCGCGTCACGACGCGCGTTATGACTTCCGATGAAAACCAATCGACAAACAAGACCGAAATCGCCGCGATAAAACCTGATCTGCTTTTATTTTACATACAAAACAATAACCAATCGGATAGTGATTATTTTAAGTCTATCAATACAACACTCCAGGAATATACGGATATCATCGGCACATGGTTGGTGATCAGCCCAATGCATAAAAGCCCTGTTACCTGGCGCTTTCATATCAATCACTGGCTGTTACAGAACGGCTATCTGACCACCAATCCGGATGGATCGATCGACTATTCTCAAACCCAAGCGTTTTATCCCGGGGAAAATGAATCCGGTGTACGTGTCAATCGACATCTAACTTATGCAATCGGATCAGTGCCAAGAGAAGATCATGAAAATTTGATGAAAGAACTCGGCAAAGAACTGCGCCATTTGAGAATACCGATGGATGACCGTGAAATTGGCGGCACTTTGGTGTTTAACGGTATATTTCGTGGTGCGGATCATCATACGCAAAGACATGAGGGTTGGTATCCGGATATCGAATGGGAGATGAAAAACGAATCGATCGAAATCGTGGCAGACCTACTGGATGATTTGTCCGGCAGTCCCTGGGTTACACCGGAAGAGGGTGCGGAAATACAGCGCCCGGGTGGATGGATGTGCCTGTGGGGACCACCGTTCGATATCATAGTCGACAATGAAGCGGATCTGGATATGCTGCTGGCGGCAGATATCGCTCCCACGGTTTTATTTCTGCTGAACCTGCCGACGGCTAAAGATATGCAAGGTCGAATCCTTCAACCATTGATGGTCAACTCATTGCAAATTCAAGCGCCGAAAGTCGTGAACAGCTTCACGTTCAGCGATCCGTTTGTTGAGCAATAGGCATTCTCAAACCCTACATTTCATTTGATGATAAATAAAAAACAGCGGAACAGTCCGCTGTTTTATGTTTTGCAAAATAAGGCTGTGTTTTTCCGGATGACGGCTTAACAATCAAATTTATCGTTTTGCCGCCGCCATCAGAGGAATCAGGCCGCCTCCAGCGCTGATATTGATGATCGAGCTGTCGCTGACACGAGCCATACCGCCGGCATAGACGCCATTGAACGCAAAGAAGTTGATGTTGACTTTTTTGTTTTCAAAACGTAGTCCGTTCTGATCATAAACCGGCAAGCTGATTTCAGGTATCGGGATATATTCTTGAGCTACATAGCGTTCTTTGACCGCTGTTTCCAGTGCTTCCTGCCACTCCCGGTCACTCATTTCATGCCCGATCGCAACATTTTTACCTCCAAATAAACCGACTGGTTTCAGCACCATACCCGCTCGATTCTCACGCAGAAAATCCAGAAGATTGACCGGTTTGCCGTCATAGGTAGTTTTTTCATCGATGACGATACGTGTCCAGGGGATATGTTTTCTGACGATATCTTTTTCTTCATCAGTAAGTTTGTCTTTCATCGCATCGGATTGCAGTACGGCCATCAGCGATTTTTTTCCGGCCAGTTTAGAATTCAACGGATTGGCCATACAGATAGCGCCGGCTTTATAGGCGTTCCACAGGGCGGTATATTCTTTTGCATGGCTGATCCACCACGTCGTGGCGCCTCGTCGATAAACCAGTTCCACCGGCGCCCCTTCGACGATTAATGACCTGTTTTCAAAGGCACAATCCTGTGGTTGAGCAATCACACAGTCGTATCCACGATTACGGAAATATTTCTGTAATACTTCCAGTTCATTCATCGTCGGGTCCAGATCGAACAGTGTGTGAATCAATATGCGGGGTTTACCTTTGCCATCCCAGCCGTATTCTCTGTAGCAGGCCAACAACCCCTGCAGCACATTTTCCATGAACGTGTCCTGTTCTATAACATAGGTCTTCTGAATTTCTTTCAAAGGCTCGGTTTCCATCAGCAGCGACACTTGTATATCGCTGTATCCGGGGCCTCCCGGAGTATCGCAATTGAACTCACAAAATTTCAGGTCATCCCCATACATAAACGCATCCAGGCGTGCATGTTGCACCTTGTTTGCAAACGGAGGCCGCACCGAAGCCAGCTCAATTTCCCCTGGAGCCATTTCGAATAACGGCAAGTATTTAGGATCTTCATAATACAGGTTCGAAACCTTTTCCAGACATTTCATCGTACTGTCGGTGACCCGTTTGACCATCGCGAATTGCTCCGGTGACATGAACGCCGGCTTCAAAAATGTCGGGAACGGTTTACCACTCGACAAGCAGCGTTCCTCAATATAACGCTTTGTCAAATGATCCATCAGATCGCGTCCGGAAACACCGCGATCTTCCATCTGTTGAAGAATAGCGTCAAAAGCTTGTTCAATTTCCACTACAAAAGGATGTTGTTTCATGATTTTAATCTCCTGCTATGTTTCCACGTTCAAATCGTATGCCGCGAGGCCCGAAATATCCAAAAAACGTTTCACGCTCCCGGCATAACCGACAGTCCATCATACCCTTGACGACGTTCCCGGTAACACTCCCCCCGCGAAGAGGAACGACCGAACCGTCCGCTCTGAATTCATACCCAACTCGAATTTCACCCAAGTAATTTCCTGCAACCGGTTGCGGATCGAACGTCGAAAACTGATTGACCAAAATAACTCGATCATCGCTTTCAAACAATTTATCCCACGGTGTCGAGCCTTCAGGAATCTCTATATTACCAAATGCGCCGGTCGGCGAAAATCCCAAATACCGGGAATACTGGGATGTGCCCCAAAACTGTTTCAACACACCGTTTTCAATCAACTGAACACGTTGTCCCGGCAGCCCTTCGGCATCAAATCGATAGGACGAGGCGCCGCCCGGATGAAGCGCGTTGGAATAAAAGCTCAATTGGTCGCCACGCACCGGTTCCGGAAAAACCGGCTTGCCGATTTCAAACAGGGATGTGTTGTTGTATTTTGCCGAGCAACCGGAATGATTAATAAAGTATTGAAGCAAAATATGCAGGTGATCACCGGTCAACACCACCGGGCAGACACCGCTTTTCGGTGTTTTGGCGATCGCGGCGTCGCGGGCAAATTGTGCGTAACGGGCAATATCACGTTTGATATCCACATATTGGGACCCTGTTCGGGAAGTGACTTCCCAGAATTCGGTATCGGCTTTCCCATCACGGAACAGCAGACAAATATCCCAAGTCAATTCAGACTCTTCGGATTCAAGATCAAGACCATTGGAGTTGATCAGGCGATGGCCGATATGGTTCAAAAAAAGCTCCGAGCCGGCCAGCTCAATATGTTTTTCCGCATCGACGGCTTCCTGAATCATGTCGTTCAAGCGATCTAATGTCTCCCAGGGACGATCCCGTATATCAGGGTCCGTATCGTCGAAATCTGGGAATTTTACTCCTTCTGGAGCCGGCAGGTCATACACCGGGCTACCGTGTAACGTTGCCTGCTCAACAGCGGCATCGACGCGCTTTTCGATATTCTGCTCCCCTTCAACAATTTCAAAAGAGGTATCACCAGCCAAAGACACATCCTCCGATTCAGGGGGCAGAGGCGTCAGGATTTTAACGCGCTGAACGTTTTGCATGACGCGGCGGATCGCTTCACGCCCTTGTCGTCCGGTATAAATCTGATGACTTGACCGGATCAGAGAATGGATTGACCAGGCCGAAATCCGCGGGTCTTTGTCCAGTATCGATTTCAGATTATCCAACATGTCCCGTCTCCTTATCCTACCCTGGCCTTCATTTTTAAGGCAGGTCCCCCTATAGCGACCCGAACCTGTTCCTTATGCCCCTTTTGACAGGTTCCCAAACCCATGAACCCTAAAGTATCCCCAACCATTGTGATCGATTTCAGCAGGTCAGGAACGAAACCAGTTATGACGACCGGGGAATAAATCTTGCCGGTCAGTTTCCCGTTTTTGATTTCCTCCGCAAACGGTGATTCGACTTGAATACCCCAGCTTTTAGGGTCTTCCATACCATTGCTCCCATCCGGCATATATAAACCGTTGTCGATTGAAGCGATCATCTCCTCGATCGTGTGTTTTCCCGGCGCAAAATAAGTGTTGCTCATCCGTGCATACACTTTATTGGCATAGGATTCACGTCTTCCGTTAGCTGTGCGAGGCATATTCAGCAACATGGCGGAACGTTGATCCGTCAACACCCGTCTCAACACGCCTTTTTCCAATATATGTGTTTCCGAAGCCGGAAAACCCTCATCATCGAAAAAGTAGCTGGCTGACCAGCCCGGTAAAGCCGGGTTGTCAATCAAATCGACGATAGGAGATGCGACGGTCTGATTCATGAAATGCGCCGCCATGGCTCTTTTGTTGACAAACATATCGGCTTCAACACCGTGTCCAAACGCTTCATGAGCGATAACTCCGGCTAATGCCGGCCCACCCGCAACATCGTAAACGCCGGGTTCGACATGTTGAGCATGCAGCAATTTCTCAGCGTTCACCACGATCTGATTCAGATCATCATCGGAAATTCGAGCGACTTCGAATCCACCCTGAATTCCGTTGCCTCCATGATAGACCTTGGAGGTTTTCCCGTCTGTGACTATCACTCCTGGAACACAAATAGCGCTGACCAATTCCTGGAAGAGCTGTTTGTTGCGATTGACATAGACCTTTCGATCGATTCGTTCACCATATCGGATATACGCTGAAGCAATCTTCGGACTCATTTGCGACAACCGAGCTTGCATCGATTTCAAATGGTCCAATTTGTCCTGGTTCGACAACAGGCGCGGATCTTCTTGGCTAAACGAAAAGAAATCGCCTTCCCAGGAATCACCGGGTTCCGGCGCTGGACCTTTTTGGACCGGTATAGCGGTTTTAAGCCGCTCAACCAGCGCTTTCAAATTGGTTCGACTGATATCGGAAGATGCCAGCTCAGCGTAATACATCCCATTGAAAACCGATAAAACGGCGCCTCGACGAGGCGGCTGAGATCCAATGGAAACAAATTTGCTGGAAAGTGATATTCCTATGCCGTCTTGCTCTGTAAACAATGCTTGAGCAAAAGGAAATTTCGTTTCCAAGGCTTCCACCGCTTCCGCCAGGTCAATTTTGATTGACTGCAGGTATTCAGGAACGGATTGTTTCATTCAATAATCCTCTTTTTATAAAAAAATTGGGGTTTTATTTTCTCGCGAAAGCCGATCGATCTCGGTTCGCAGAAAAAGCAGTGTATTCAGGCGCGACAGTGAAGTCAAACAGGGGTGACAGGCAAATCGACGCCGATATTTTTGCAAAGCCTTGTTTCTTTCAGATAAGCTCCGGCCAGTGAAATCGTTTTCACTTAGAAAAAGTAAGGGGACTTGAGCAGCGTATAATATGAGCAAAGCAGAATTCATCAACGGGTTGACGGCTTCGATAGACGGCATAGCGCAGATGGGTCTGCTGGTATTGATCGGATACCTGATCGTCAGACGCAAATGGATTTCGAATGAGACGCTGACAGATCTGATTCGGATATTGATCGACGTAGTCGTTCCTTGCACGTTGATCCTGGCCATGGCGCGAACGTTTACGGTGGATTATTTTCGACAGAGTCTGATTCCGGCCACAATCGGAACTGCCTGGATTCTTGCGGCCTGGCTGTTCGGCTGGGTATGGTTTAGGTTTTTTCCGGGCGACACGGTTCAACAAGAACGGTCCGTTACCGCGATGATGATGGTCTCAAATACCATCTATCTGCCGCTGCCGGTGATTCTGGCGGTGACTCCGCCGGAACTGCACGACCCGGCAACCGTCTATATCTCCATAACCGCTATACCCTCCATCATCCTGATGTGGACCGTCTGTGTGCTGTTGCTGGCCGGATCGAAGCGCCCCACCCGACGTGAACAGCTCAAAATGACGCTGAATGCGCCGATTCTGTCGCTGATCTTTGGAATTTTGTTGACTTTTATTCCGGGTATCAGGGAAGCCGCCCGCATGGAACCGGGTTCCTCAACATTGCTAAAAACTCTGTTTTCAGTGATGAATCATGTGAACGGAATGTTTTCACCGTTGGCGATGATGATTTTAGGGGGGTTGATCGCCGCCAGCCGTGGAACAGGCAGACCCAAGTGGCGTTACGTGGTTCCGCTGGTCAGCGTCCGCCTGATTTTGGTTCCAGCAACCGTATATTTGCTGCTCCGCTGCTGCCTGCCGCCGTTGCCGGCGCCGGCACATACCATCCTCATCCTGGTTTCGGCCACCCCATCAGCCGTCAATCATTCATTGGCATCACGTCGGTATAACGGGGAGTGGGAACTGGTTTCCGCCCTTCAACTCGTGATACATATCGCAGCGCTGTTCACGCTGCCGCTCTGGTTGAGCCTGGGGTTGGCGCCGTTCTAGAGTGGGTGGATCCTACGTAAAAAGCTGCTTAGCCTGTTCTATGTGAGAGTGACAAACCGGCGGATAACGCGCATTTGAAAAAATCGGCTTTGGAGATTATAGTTACGGTGGAGTTACTAAAATGCGGCTTACGGCAGAAATTTATCAAGGTGACTGCAGGGAGCTATTAAAATCGCTTTCTGATAATTCTATTGATTTGATCGTGACATCGCCGCCTTATGCCGATCAGCGCAAACAGACTTATGGAGGCGTTCATCCAGACAAATATGTAGAATGGTTTCTACCTATTTCCGAGCAGCTTTTACGTGTTCTCAAGCCGACGGGAACATTTATCTTGAATATAAAAGAAAAAGTCGTCAACGGCGAAAGATCCACATATGCCATCAATCTTATTTTAGAGATGCGCAAACAGGGATGGCTGTGGACGGAAGAATTTATCTGGCATAAAAAGAATTGCTATCCCGGAAAATGGCCGAATCGTTTTCGAGATGCCTGGGAAAGACTTCTACAATTTAATAAAAATAAAAAATTCAACATGTACCAGGAAGAAGTGATGGTGCCTATGGGAGATTGGGCGAATTCAAGGCTCAGGAATCTGTCCGAAACAGATAAAATCCGAGATATTTCAAAGGTGGGTAGCGGATTCGGTAAAAACATTTCAAACTGGCTTTCGAGAGATAAAGCTTACCCAACCAATGTATTGCACCTTGCGACTGAATGCGCCAATAAGAATCACAGCGCTGCTTTTCCGGAAGAATTACCGGAATGGTTCATTAAACTGTTCACAAAAGAGAACGATACGGTTCTTGACCCGTTTATGGGTTCCGGAACAACATTGATTGTTGCGAATCGTATGAACCGTTATTCAATAGGAATTGAAATTATTTCGGAGTATTGCGAAATGGTTCAAAAACAATTGAAACCTGTTCAACTCCACTTATTCAAGGCCGGAGGCAATAGTGAAAAAACTTGATAGAAATATCGTTATACAATACGTTGAGCAGAATATAAGTGTTTTTCATGAAAAACGGATCAAAAACCTTGACAAGCTGAAATTGTCACAAGTTTTAAAACGGAAAAATCCTTATTTATTCAAAGCAAAAAATGTAATGACAGCAGAACAAATTATAAAAGGATTGGTTGATGCACATATTTCATCAAACGAGGAAACTATTTTTGGAGATTGGCTTGAGGGACTTGCTATCTTCATCAATGCGGAAGTTTTTAATGGCCGCAAATCAGGTATTACGGGTATTGATCTAGAATTTGACTATGAAAACATAAGATATATTGTCACGATAAAATCAGGACCCAATTGGGGTAATAGTTCTCAAATTCGAAAAATGATATCGGATTTTCGGACTGCGAAAAAAACCTTGAGAACAAGTAATTCGCAACTGAAAGTTGTTGCTGTAAATGGGTGCTGTTATGGCAGAGACAACAAGCCGGACAAAGGCTATTATTTTAAGTATTGCGGTCAGCGATTTTGGGAATTTATTTCCGGAGATTCGAATTTGTTTACGGACATCATCGAGCCGCTGGGGCATGATGCCAAAAAAAAGAATGATGTTTTTTTTGAATCATATTCACAAATGATCAATAAGTTCACGATGGAGTTTTCAAAGGAGTTTTGCAAGACAAATGGTGCGATTGATTGGAACAAGCTGGTTTGTTTCAATTCAGCCGAAAACCCAATCCAGACAAGGTAGAAATCACCCATTTCTGCAATTTGGTTTGGGAATCGTGTCGTCAAAAAAACTACTTTTTACGCTTGTTTGGATGTTTGTCAGGGAAAGCTATTATCTAGCGACTTTAAGCTGCAACATCCTTGATCTCTACTGCAAGTTTGAATCCCAGTGAATCAAGAAGCGCTTTTAAACTTGAAAATTGGGGATTGCCCTTCTTGGACAAGATTCTGTAGAGATTTTCCCGGTTTAGTGATGACTCATGAGCCAAGCGTGATATCCCTCTGGCTTCTGCAACATCACGCAGCGCCAATAAAAAAATCTCCTGAGAACCATCTTCTAGCGCTGCATTCAGATAGGCAACAGCTTCTTGGGGATCTTTAAGCGACAGCTTCAATCCATCCTCATATTTCACAAATGCTTTTCTCATGACATTCTCCTTTTATAATCTTACACGGATCCGTGCACGAAAAACGACATCATCAATATCTTTCAGCCATTCCCGAAAAGGGTTCACTCCATTTTCCGTTACATACTCGAACACCGTTTGCGGTACAGCTTCCATATATTATATTGTAGCTTATGTACAACGTTTGTCAAGCGTTTATTGGGCAATCCACCCTTTTCCAAGGACTCTATCACCCCGATAAAAAACTGCTGCTTGGCCGGGCGTGATCGCTCGAACAGGCTCGTGAAAAATAACCTCTATAGTTTTGTCCGGGAGACGCTTGACTCCAGCGAGTTGAGCTTTGTGAGTGGAACGAATCTGGACATGGCATTCCAGGGTCTCATTGCCAAGATCGTCAGCGAGCCAGTTGATATTGTCGGCAATAAATTTACGACGACAGAGCGCATCACGATTGCCGGTCAAAACGATCGCCGCGTCATTACTGCGAATTTCCTTGACCCACATTGGCCCGGAAGATGCAATTCCAAACCCGCGGCGCTGCCCTATGGTATATTTATGGATGCCTTCATGATACCCCAGTAGGCGGTCATTTTCGTCCACGACTTTTCCGGGCCGGGCAACACCATCGAACCGCTCACGCAGGATTTCCGAAAATTCCAGACCAGACACGGCAAGGCAGGCATCCTGACTGTCGGAGGTTTCCGCTGTCGATAATCCCAGTGATGATGCCAAGTCCCGCACCTCGTTTTTGGTCATTTCACCAAGAGGAAATTCGATCGATGCCAATTGCTTCAATGTCAGACCAGCCAGAAAATACGACTGGTCTTTTCGAGTGTCGATTCCACGCCAAAGTTCCTGCTCACCGGATTTTCCGGCGACAATACGCGCATAATGGCCGGTTACCAATTTCGCCGCTCCCATGTGTTTCGCCCAATCCAGCAACAGACCAAATTTTATCCGCTCATTGCATACCAAACAGGGGCTTGGTGTCCGGCCCGAAGCATACTCGTCCCAGGCTGGGCGAAGCGCCAGCGATTCAAACTCCTGTGAACAGTCCACGATGTGGTGTGGTATGCCCAATTGATTCGCGACGAGTCGCGCACGTTCTTCTCCGGCAGAGCCACCGCAGGCTGAACGATATGCCGCCGCTTCATCTGAGCGGTGCATTCGTAGCGTCACCCCAATGACCTGACGGCCTTTCCGACACTGTTCCGCCGCGGCAACACTGCTGTCCACGCCCCCACTCATCGCGACCACAACAGTATCGATGCCTCCACCGATGGGGATGGAATTAAAAGAATTAAGTGTCGAGTATGATGGTATCATGGTTTCAATTTTGACAACTCAGATTTGTTTATTCAAGCTCGGAAGCCATCGATGTTTATACCGTCGTCTGCTTAGGGCGGCGGAATAACCCAACAAAGGACACCAGCGCCCTGCGGGTTTTGTGCAGAAAAACCCTGACACCCTGCTCCCAAATTTGATCATAGGCGACGATCATGAATTTTCCGAAGGGTTTATTATCGTGATGCCGCAATAGAAAACCGACAATAGCAGGATGGTTCAAACGCGTCAGGCGCATCAGCCTGTTTAGAGGTGTTTGTTCGTGCTGTATAAAATCTTTGTTCATACATAACAGATGGGGAGGAATTTCTTTACCGGATTCTTTATAGTCTTCATACAAACGTGTGCCCGGATAGAGCGTCAGAGAAAAAAGATCGATATTGAACGGTTTTTTAAGGTTCATCAAAACACGCACCGTTTCGGCGCGATCCTCATCGGTTTCGTATGGGTTATCAACGATCACATCGTATGTTCTGGCATGGAGCTTATTGGTAAAATCATCCAGCACTGCGGCGGCTCTTTTAAAATCTGCGATGCTTTCAACACGTTTGAAGACACCTTGACTGATACGCTCGGATCCCGATTGAAGCCCCATTTGGATACCTATCAAGCCAGCGTCCACCAACATGGCGATGTTTTCGTGAGTGACTTTTTTAGGATGTAATAACACGCCGAAATAGGCGCCGGTCTTTTTGAATTCTTGGCAAAACTCTTCGATCCAACCGGCCGGCTTGAAGAAAAAGGTGTCATCCATGATGGCGATAGTGTTCACAAATGGATAGGCAGATAATACCTCACGAATTTCCGTCATAAAATGCTCAACCGACCTGAATCTGTTGGCCCAAGATGTTCCGAACAAGCGTTTCAGCGCATCGCTGCAACAGTAGGTACAGTGGTATGGACATCCACGACCGCTCATGATGATATGACGCTGCTCACTCCACGGAAATCCCTGTCGAAACAGTTCTTGCGTAGCCGGTAAAACAGCGTTTTGAACCAGTATCGAATGATCTTGGATCGAATTGTCCGGCATCGGCAAAGAATTTAAGTCTTCGATCATTTCCGGTGAATTTTTATACAGAGTACCGTTCACGGAATACCAGAAATTATGTAAATCGCCGGGAATATTGCCGGATTGTATCGCCGCCATCAATGGCGCTATGGATTCTTCACCTTCGCCGACACAGACAAAATCCGCATATTGCAGACATTCTTCCGGTTCAAGGATGCAGTGAATACCACCCCAAATAATCGGAATATTCAGATTTTGTTTTATGATCTGAGTGACTTGTCGCGCCAGAGCCAAATGAACCGACATGACATTGATGCCGACAGCCAAACATTTTGATTGTTTTACCCACTGAACAACAGCCTTTTCTTGAGTTACAGTCAACAGATCGAGCGGTTCACGATTCAACCATAAAACCTGTGTCGGTATATTTTGGGCTCGACAGCAGGCCGATATTTGCCTGATACCAAGATCGATAAATGAATTCTGAATCGAAATCAGGGCAAGCATAATAGTTTTAACCAATCATATCAGAGAACAAATCTCAAGCATATTCTGACACTTCATCTTCAATTATTTGCCGATAGAGAACATCTGATCGGTTGTTCTTATAACTATACCATATCAAATTTTGATTTTAAAACGTCTCTTTTATTGTTATTGAACATTTTCGATAGATAACAAATCTTTTAAATTTTCCAACTTGTGAGAAACACTGGAAAAAAACGTTTTGAATAGGATAATGTAAAAAGACGGGAGGACCTTTGGTGCGCAATACAGTATTTCGAGTAATCGCTATTCTGATTTCTGTTCTGACAGCTCTATTATTGACAGAAGCCCTTTTATGGCTTCTGTTTCCGCTGCCGTTCGGCAAAAGTGTTCGGGTGACCCTGGAACAAGATCTGCCAGGGTTATCTCCGGTCATAACCTATGATCGGAATGAAATCGGCTTACGATCCATCAGTATGCGTTCAAGGCAAAAACCCACGGATACATTTCGAATTTTGTGCCTGGGCGCTTCGACAACCGATCAGCCGACACAAAACACGTCGGATACCTGGTCAGGCATCTTGGAAACCATGCTGAATCAAAGGTATGCCGATACAAAATACCACATCGAAGTCGGCGCATACGGACGGGGAGGCGATATAATTCTTCATCTTAAATGCCTATGCCTGTCGAAGTGAAAAAGACGGCCACATGTATGTCGCGAAAATAGTGTTTCCCGTTGTAAGCGAAATGATAGATGCTGTTTTTATAAAAAAAGAAAACGTCACGCAATAAACGGGGTGGCATTGCTTAAAGAATGTTTCAATTATTGATTGATTTTATGAAGATTACTCCACGTCAGGAGCATAACGTGGCGGCTTCGGCTCAAAGAATGTATTGAATATTTTCAACAATCGCAGGATTTGCTTCGTGATCATCAAATAATTTCCAAGGATCGCGAAAAACAAAATATTCAACTGTGTTTTTGATTGTCCCGACCAAATACGCTCAACCTCAAATTCATTTAAAGTCTTAGCCAGTTTTTGCAGTTCCGAATACTTGTGAATCAACTTGTCCGGGCTGACTTTGCGCTTGCTGCTGAACGCTGTAATGACACTTTCAAATATCTGATCGACCTGGTTTTTGACTTTATTCAAATCCTCAATTTGAACAGGAGTAAAACCTTCATGTTGGTTGCTGACATGCTTATGGGCCCGTGCAACGATATCACGGTGACCATCACTCAGTTTTTGTAGGCAGCGGACAGTTTGGCTGTATTCATAACTATATAGAGCATTTTCTTTCTGCAGAAGACGAAGAGCCTCAAAGACGTTGGCAGAAATAACATTGACCCATGATTGGATTTTTCTGACGTTTCGCCTTTCTTCGTTCAAGGCGATTTCCTGTTGCCTGAATAGCGCCGCCAAGGCGCTATTCAAGGAAAGTCGAACTTCCTGATGCAAATAACTCATCTGATGAAAAATCGTTGGAACGACGGCTTCGGCGCTGTTGATCGTTCCTAAGTTAAAAATCTGATTTTCTTCGAAAGAAGACTCTTTTTTTACGTGATGTCGATGGTTTTTCCATAGTATCAGCCCGGCAAGCAACAGTAATTGCGCAAGGCCGAAAAATTTGAAATTGAATAGGGTAGATGCAAATGCAAACGCAAATGAAGAGGCTAAGAGGGCGGTCAGGAACCAGCCGCCGATAACGGTCAAAACACCAGTGACACGATAAACGGCGCTTGCCCGGCCCCAGGCGCGATCGGCAAAGGATGATCCCATAGCGACCATAAACATGACATAGGTGGTGGACAGCGGGAGCTTGTTGGATGTCGCATAAGATATAATGACACTTGATACCATCAGGTTGACCGAGGCGCGAACCAGATCGAAAGAATGTTGTCTTGTAAGGGTTCCGTCCCCAACAACCGTCGTATCTAGCCGTCGATCGACTTTCTGAAGCAATGAATCCGGCAGAATAAATTTGATCGTGTCAATAAAGCTGATGGACATCCTGACGATCGTACGAGCTAAAAGCGTCGATTCGGCATGCTCAAACCGTTCCGATTGACTGCTCAACCCTAACTCCGTCCGTGAAAGAGCCCGGGCTTTACTGGAAAACCACAGTGTCGCTACCATAATCGCGCCTGCGCCTATCAGAAGATACCATTCTGTTTGGAATGGGGCGCCAAGCTGTTCCATAGTGGCTGTCATTGGATTGGGTAAAGATTTGGCAATTTTCAATGAGTGAAAACCTGCTAATGGAACACCGATGAAATTGACCAAGTCATTAGCAGCAAATGACATAGCGATAGCAAACGTGCCAACCAAAATAACAGGTTTGAAAACATTGACTTTAAAGAAAATAAGACACTGAAGAATAAACCCGGAAGCAAGAGCCATGAAGAAAAGAATCGTCATGGTATTGGACTCAATCCAAGCAAGCCTTTCCGGAGTCACGAAAACAGATCCTCGAGTTCCCCTTATCAAGATAAAATAAGAGATAAAACTCAATGCGATTCCACCCCAAATCGCTCCATACCGTTTCATCCGGATGCGATAATCAAACGTGAAAATCATTCGAGTTATAAACTGAATAATAGAGCCGGCAATAAATGCGATCAGGATCGACAACAAAATGCCCAGAATCATCGTGATGGCTTTGTTGGTATTGATGTATTGACCCAATAGAGCAAAATCGCCGTTTTGCTTTTTGATTTTCCAGATCGATACGGCCACGGTTGAGCCGAGCAGTTCAAAAACGATCGAAACGGTTGTAGAGGTAGGAAGGCCGAATGTATTGAACAAATCTAACAAGATAATATCCGAAATCATTACCGCTACAAACAATACAAGCAGCTCCGGCATTGTAAAAAATTCTGGATGAAAAACACCCTTTCGAGCGATTTCCATCATTCCGCTACTAAATGTGACGCCAGCAAATATGCCCAGGCTGGCAACCGTCATGACGACATAACGGGGGGCAGCTCGGGAACCAATAGCGGCATTCATGAAATTGGCAGCGTCATTACCGATGCCGACAATCAGGTCTATAGACGCGAAAATCATTAAAAACGCAACTGTTGGATAAAAAAGCTCCAAACTCATTGAGTTCCCTCAGACAAAGGAAAAAAACCTTTTTCTGAATATCATAAAAATGAAAAATGTAAAAGAGAACTGGGAAAAATATCGATGGAAATAAAAAAAATGGCCACCAACAACCACAAGACAACGTGTTTTCGATTTTAGGCTATTCTTTGTCCTTTCAATCTCGCCCCAACAAGCTTCGATACTCCAGGCTCTTCCATTGTGACCCCGTACAGCGTATCAGCGACTTCCATCGTCATCGGGTTATGAGTGATCAGCACAATTTGGGTTGTTTCCGCCAAGGATTGTAAAAAATTCGTGAAGCGAGCTATGTTATGCTCATCCAACGGAGCGTCCACTTCATCCAGAAAAAGCAACGGTGACGGCCGATATTTGAAGCCGGCCAGCAGCAGAGCCAGCGCAGAAAGCGCTTTTTCGCCCCCTGACAGCAAGTCGATAGACCTGGCGCGTTTTCCCGGCGGTTTACAAACAATATCGACACCGGATTCCAACGGGTCATTCGGATCCGTCATCTCCAACATGGCCTCCCCACCCCCAAACAAACCTTGAAAAATAATTCCAAAATGTTCTGTTACAACATCGAATGCTTCGATAAAGCGTGTTTTGCTGGTTCGATTGATTTGTAGAATAGTCGTTCTCAACGATTGAACAGCATGTTCCAAATCCTGTAACTGTTCATCCAGAAATCGGCTTCGTTCAACCATTTCGCGGTGTTCCTGTTCCGCGCCTAGATTGACATCAGAAAACAGTGAAACACTTTGCTGGAGAACCTCGATCCGCTGTTTCCAATCCTCTATTTCCGTATCATCGGGAAGGCGCCCCAAGTTTTCAGCTTCTTCCACGGGATTCCAAGCCAGACCTTCAAACAGGGATTCCTGAGCAGATTCCAATGACGCTCGTTTTACACGAATATCGGCAAGCTCACGTTCCAACGCACGGTCCGCCTGCTCCAACTCAGCCAACTGCGCTGCGGTGTCCTGCCTGGCTTGATTGCTCTGCTCCAATTGCGATTTCAACGTTTCCAATCGGGTTTTACGAACCGGCGCATCAGCAACTAATGCTTCCAATTCCGTCAACAATTCCTTGCGCCGAGCCTCCTCAACAATAACCTGCTCATGCTTCGCTTTGGCCTGACGCCGGTGCTGGTCAGCTATCTTTTCCAGTCGACCGATTTCATTCTGCAAACGTGCCTGCTCCCGCTGCACAAATTCAGCTCTGTCAGCAGTCGATCGAGCCGCTATCCGCTTTTCCGTCACCTCATCGCGAAGAGCCACACTCGCCTTGTCCGCCTGTTCCAATATCGACTCAAGTTTGTTGAGATTCTCCGATATATCCGTTTGCGCCCCCAATTTTTCCAAAGTCTGCCGCCACGTTTCAAGCCTCTGCTCAATGCCGCTCATTTCTTCGATTAAATTCTTTTTTTCCTTTGTTACAGCAGCCTGACGACGGGAAATCTCATCCAATGCGTTTCTTCTATGCGATAACTCACCATTGGCAATAGCCAGTTGTTGAGTTGTATAGGCAGATTTTTGCTGAATATCCGTCCAGACCGCGACGACTTTCTGAAGTTGGCCGTCGCAATTTTGATAAATCTCTATCGCCGTTTGCTCATTATGTAACCTATCGGCCACCTTGTTTTTCAGATCGATAATTTCTTTTCGCCTGCGTCGATATATCGGTCTATTGTCGATCGATCTGCCAAAAGTGCGCACCCTTCCCGGTCCCCATAGCAAGCCATCAGGCGTTACAATTATTGTCTCGGGATTATCTGCCGCCGCTCCGGCAGCGGTTTCAGCATCCGGCGCCCAAAAGACTCCCGCCAATAAATCGTCAAATATCGGCTTAAACTCATCCGCTGTTGAAACACAATCAACCAGAGCTTTCAGCCCCAACGGCGCCTGCACAATTTTGCCTGGAAAAACATTGGCTTCCGACACGTGTCTTACCGTAACACGTCCGGGTGGCATTTCAGCCAAAAAACGACAGATTTCATCAAATTCGGCTGCACCGGAAACGATGATATCCTGTAAACGCGAATACAATGCAGCAGTGACGGCTTCTTCGTATTCATCAGGAGTGTCGTAGATGTCTGCTAGTGTGCCAACGATGGAAGCAATTTCTGGTTTGGCATTAGACGAGCGTGGAAACCGCTTTAAAACATGTTTTACACCGGCGTCCAATCCTTCGCCGACAGCATCGATTTCCTGTAACGACTCAAGGCGCGATTGCAGAGAAAGGCGCTCTTTTTCAATGCTTCGCACGCGATCACCGGCTTCTTTTAGAGCCTGTGTCGCCTTGTCTTTATCAACTGCGACAACCTGACAGTGTTCGTGCAAAGCGCTCATTTCCGTTTCAAGCCGCGCTATCTTCTCCTTCAGGTCAGCTAATCCTCTAGACGCGTCCTGCTGATTTCCGATCAGATGTTCATTTTCCTGGACCAACTCCGTTTGACGTTGCATAAGATAGTGTAATCTCTCAGTTCCTCCCTGTATTTTATTGCGCAAATCGGAGCTTTCAGTGATTTGTTTCAGACGTCTTGCCCGCGCATTCACCAGTTGTTCACGAAGTTGACGAATCTGAGCATCTTTGTCCCGGCGTTTTGTCTCGAGCGTGTCCACTTCATCCGCAACGACCTGGGCTCGATCCGCCAGCACATTTAGTTCTTGGTCAAGATTGGTGGCTTGTTTCTTTAAATCAACGTACTGGCGATCCAGCAAGAGCGCCTCGGCCTGCTCTGTCTCGATTTCCAATTTGAGTTCTTGTTGTCGATCATCAAAATCTTTGATCCTGTTTTCAAGATAATCGATTCGATTCTCGATTTGATCAAAGGATTCTGCAGTCTTGCGCAACGTATTCTGCGCCGTGTCGACACCTTTATGGCATTCCTGAAGCGCCGCCGACTGCAGAGCGATCTGCGCCGCGGTGCGGGCTGAGACATTTTCCAGATGCTCGGTTTGAGTTGACAAATCGTTTAATTCTCGTTGAATTTTGGCATAACGGGCGCCGGAAAGCACTTTTTGAAGATCTTCGAGTTCCGTTTTAAGTGTTCGATATTTTATGGCTTTCCGAGCTTGGCGTGCGAGCGAAGCTCGTCTTGAATGAACCTCGGAAATAATATCCCTGACTCGAGAAAGATTGTTTTCTGTTGAGGCCAACTGAGATAAAGCCTCTTTTTTCCGAACTTTGAACTTTTCAATGCCGGCAATCTGTTCGATAAACCCCCGCCGTTCTTCCGGCCGTGCCGTTACCAAAGCATCCACTCGCCCTTGCTCAATAAGGGAATAAGCTCCTCTGCCAACACCGGTATCCAGAAAAAGATCAGTAATATCTTTTAAGCGACAAGGAACACGATTGATCAGATATTCACTCTCACCACTACGATACAGCCGCCGCGTGACGGCAATTTCTTCATACGTTAAGGGAAGAAGCCCAGCCGGCGTATCGATGGTCAATGTCACTTCAGCCATTCCGACCGGTTTTCGTTTTGCAGAACCATTAAAAATGACATCCGACATGGAACGTGCCCGCATTTGACTAGGCCCTTGCTCACCTAAAACCCAGCGTAACGCATCCAATATATTCGATTTGCCGCAACCATTCGGCCCGACAATAGCACAAATCGCGTCTTCAAAAGACAATTGCGTACTGTCAGAAAACGATTTAAAGCCCTGTAATGACAGCTTTTTAAATCGAATTGTCCGGACAGGCGCTAGCTCCCTATCATTTGCCGAGGCTTCGGCGCTGATTGGTTGGTTCAAAGAATTATTTCCCTCACAAGCTTGCAAAAAACCTTGACGCTAACTATATATATACTTATATAGTGCCTAAAACTCAATATGATGTGGTTGTTGAGCCGATTATTTCCTTCATTGAATAATTCGTATATCTCTGTAATGCGCACCTCATGCCTTAGAAAACTCGAAACAGTATCCTGTTCTTCTTCATCGTTCTTTTCTGCAGTAATATTTTTTTATGAATCGAGCGGTTTTTATGTCAATATCGATATATTTTGAAGCATGGTTATTTCTCTTGATTGCGCAGATTTTCGCGAGATTGTGGGTTGTTTGTTATTTTTTTTTTTGAGATTGCCGTATATGTTTAAGATAAAAAGCCTTAGCTTCTTTAAAACAAACATTGCCGCTTATCTTTTTGCCTTTTGAAATCAGCATAATATTTGACTCTTATTCGTGTAATCGTTAAGTTAAGGAGTGATGGAAAGAAAAATAACCTCACAGTTACGGATCGTTTCAATGGTAGTAGCGACAGTGTTATGTGCGGGGTGTGTATCGACTGATTTAGTGCAAACGATGATGAAAGATATTGATCGTTTAAAGGCTCAGAATGCATCGTTGCGCCAGGACGTGAGTGCATTGAGCCTTGAAGTCGAGGCTTTAAAAGAACGTTCTGAGGACGAAGTTGAGGTCGAAGATACTGGTTCAACAGAAGAGAGTGTCACAGAAGATCCGGTGGACTTGGATAGTGTTGTTGAAGAAGTTGAGGTGATGGAGGAAGAAAAGGCGTCTCCCGGAAGGCTGAATGCGGAAGAAGTTTATGCAACAGCTCAAGGATTATATGCTCAAAGCCGCTATCGAGAGGCTTATCAGGCGTTCAATCAAGCATCATTTTTGGATCAGGACGAAGAGTTTTTGGGACGTTGTCATTATTGGATGGGTGAGTGCATGTTCGCTCAAGGAGCATATCAACGTGCCTTGGATCATTTTGGTATGGTTTTTGGAAAACACAGCCAATCGTCGAAGGCATCGGACGCTTTGCTGAAAATTGGGTTTACATATTATGAGATGAACAATTATAATGGAGCAAGGCAGGCGCTGAACGAGTTTTTGAGCCGTTATCCGGATCATCGCGCAGCGTCTCTTGCAAAGGAACGGTTGAATCGGATGTCATATAAGGAGTCCGATAAGGCCGGAAGAGATCATTAATGGGAAGAGGAGAATCGATTATGAGATCCTTTATAAAGATGTTGGTTATTCTGCTTGTGGTTGTCGGTGTGGTTGGAATTCACGCCGAAGAAAAGACATGGACGTATGGCGGTGTTGAGTACCGGGTTCCAATATCGGCAGAACAGTTGCCGTCGGATATTCCCGATGCTCATACAGTGGTCAGTGGTGATACGTTATGGGGCATATCAAGAGCTTATTTGACCGACCCATACTTGTGGCCTCTGGTTTGGGAAGAAAATCTCGATACGATTAAAAATCCTCACCGGATTTATCCCGGTGATATTGTCAGATTACCCGGTGGCATGTTGATAGCCACAGATGCTGTTCCACCCAGGCCTGCCAGAATCGACGGTATGGGAGAAGATCTGTTTGACGAGGGTGATGAAAGCAGTGATGAATTAAAGAAATTCGGAGAGAAAAGAAGATATTCGGTTATTACGGAAGCTGACTTGATCGCCTCCGGACGAATTTCTGAAAAGAAACTTTCCGGGCCAGAAATCATTGCCGCAGAAACCACAGCTTTCGATCTTTCATCATACGATGTTATATTTGTTAAAGGCAGCTCCGGTGTAAATCTTCGAGCAGGGGAACACTACTTCATCATGCGGGATATGCATAAGGTCAAACACCCCATTTCCGGTCGCAACATGGGTAGAATGTATCATGTTGTCGGTGAGGCTGAAATACTGTGTACTGGGGAAGAAGTTACCAGTGCAATGATTACCAAAAGCTACCGTGCAATAGAACGTGGTGATTTCCTTGTTCCATGGGAAAATATCCCCATGCCGATGACAACGGGATCACCCCCATTCGACCGCTGCAATCCCTCCACCAAAACATTGCCGGGACACATCATCGATGCTTACATCGGAATTCCTGATTTTAACGATGCTGTCATTATTGCAAGAGGTGATGTCGCTTATATTGATCTGGGTGGTCAAGACGGCGTTGCCCCTGGTGACTATTTCACGATATTCACCCGAGATACCGTTGATCATCAGTTGCCCAAATACGTTTCCGGAGAGCTTATGGTTGTCAAGGTTATGGAAGAGACTTCTGTTGTTGTTATAACACAAAGCAACACCGCTGTTTTCTTAGGGGATACTATCGAGCTGAAATAACGTTTTACTTAGTGGTATTGACGGGGAGGAGATCATTCTGGTTTCATCCCCGTTTTTTTTGTCTTGTTTTTCGTGTATAAGCAAAGGGATGAAACACGAAGCTTTCAGAGATTGGTTGGCATTATCGTTGTGGGAAAACATCGGTCCTGGGGGTCTGGCACAAATTCGTCTGTCATTGCCGGAACCTTGGCGGGTTTTAAATGAAACAGAATTACTCGATGTTATATTCACAGGGAAAAGGCATCCAGGACTCCCTCCAGGAACGGCCTTAAAAAAGCAGGCTGACACCCTGATAGAATTATCTGAAAAGGGCTATTTTGGGATTTTATCGATACTGGATCCGGAATATCCCACCATGCTGGCCAATACGCATTCGCCTCCGGCAGCGCTGTTTTATAAAGGAGACCACACGCTGTTCAAGCGCCATGCGCTGGGTATTGTAGGGACTCGTAAGCCCAGTCGGTATGGAAGAGATGTCACTCGGTTATTCGCAGGAACGCTTGCTGAAAAAGGGATTGTCATAACCAGTGGCCTGGCGGTTGGAATCGATGCTATCGCACATTCTGCAGCAATCGAAGTCAAAGGTAAAACTGTCGCAGTTTTAGGCTGTGGTCTCGATATTGATTATCCTAAATCCAACCGAGATCTCAGAGCCAAAATTGAAACCGATGGCTGTGTGATAACGGAGTTTCCCTGGGGTAAACCGCCTAATCCAGGCCAATTTCCCCGCAGAAACAGAATTATAAGTGGCCTGTCCAGGGGAGTGCTGATCATCGAATCAACAGAACGAAGCGGTGCACTGATAACTGTTCGGCATGCTATTGACCAAAACAGAGATGTTTTTGCTGTTCCTGGACAAATTTTTTCACCGGGTAGTCAAGGGCCGATTCGTGTACTGCAGAATGGTGGATATCCGGTGATTCATCCCGATGATATACTTGAACATTATGCCTTGCAGACAAAAATTCCGTTCCCGCAAAAAGTGATTGCAGATGATGATTTAGAAATTGATCCTGAGCTCCGACCTATATGGGACCTGCTTGATGCCACACCAATTTCCGGAGATGATTTGGTTGGAGCTCTTCGTTGGAAAACATCTGATATTCAGGCTGCACTATTGAAAATGGAATTGCTCGGACTGGTCAAACAACTTCCTGGACAGCGATTTGTTCGCGCTGTTATCAGGGAAAAACGAAAAGAATCAGATAGATCGGAAGAAAAAGAATGACAAAAAAATTGATTATAGTGGAATCACCGGCAAAAGCTCGCACGATAAAAAGCATACTTGGAGCAGATTTTATTGTCGAGTCATCTATTGGACACATTCGTGACCTGCCAAGATCCCGGTTTGGTATAGATGTAAAAAACAATTTTGAACCCGAGTATGTGACGATAAGTGGAAAACAGAAAGTCGTCAATCGGTTGATAAAAATAGGAAAATCTGTTCAGGAAATTTACTTGGCCGCTGACCCTGACAGGGAAGGTGAGGCGATTTGTCGGCACCTGGAATTCTATCTTCAAAAAGAAACATCAGCGTCAATAAGCCGGATTTTATATTATGAAATAACTCGCCAAGCCGTTCAAAACAGCCTGAAAAACCCTATGGCTATCGATGAAAACAAAGTCGATGCGCAGCAGGCAAGACGCGTGCTGGACAGGATTGTCGGCTACAAATTGAGTCCATTTCTGTGGAAAAAGGTTAAAGGTGGACTGTCTGCAGGTCGGGTTCAATCTGTTGCGCTAAGACTAATTGTTGATCGTGAGCGCGAGATAGAAGCATTCAAGCCTGAAGAATTCTGGACTATTACTTTGGAGTTAGAGGGTGGTAACCCACCTGTTTTCAAGGCATCGTGGTACGGCACACCTAAGAAAAAGCAGCGTATTTCGGATAAAACGGCTTGTGACTCAATCGTCAGCAGCATTTCAAAGCGACCATTTATTGTGACGGATATCGAACGAAAAAAAACGCAACGGAAACCTCCACCGCCATTCATCACTAGCACACTTCAGCAGGAAGCTTCCCGCCGTTTGCGATTTCCTGCCCAAAAAACCATGCGCATAGCCCAATCACTCTATGAGGGAAAAGATATGGGCGGCTCCGATGTACATGGACTGATCACGTATATGCGAACGGATTCGCCCCGTATCAGCTCCAGCGCACAAGCCCAGACAGGGTCATTCATCGAAACGACTTTCGGCTCCGATTACAGACCAGCAAAACCTCCCGTTTATAGAGCTCGAAAAAGCGCCCAGGAAGCCCATGAAGCAATACGACCAACCGATGTCACACTCACACCTGAAAAAGCGAAACATTTTCTTACCGGTGATGAGTTGAAGTTATATTCGCTGATTTGGGAACGATTTGTTGCCAGTCAAATGTCGGCAGCATCGATCAATGTCACAACAATCAAAATCGGCGCTGGTGAGAATAATACGTATGAGTTTCGCGCAACAGGATCGGAAGTCATCTTTGATGGTTTTTTCCGATTGACCGGGCTTCCCAGAGATATCAAACCGTCTCAAAAAAACGATGATGACCCGGATGCCGAAAATCTTGAAGCCAATCAACAGCTTCCTGCTCTAGATAAAGGCGAACAGTTGACCTGTCATTCTATCGAACCAGCCCAAAATTTTACCCGACCACCCACCCGTTATTCTGAAGCAACACTGGTCAAAGAACTTGAATCTCGCGGGATCGGCCGTCCCAGCACGTATGCCGCTATCATGGCTACAATACGTTCTCATGACTATGCGGAAATACGGGAACGTCGATTTCATCCAACGGAGCTGGGGATGGTCGTCAGTGATATTCTGGTTAAAAGTTTTCCAGATATTTTGAGCGTAAAATTTACAGCAGATATGGAAAATCGTCTGGACGATATCGAACAGGGCAAAACACAATGGCGGGATACAATCGCCGATTTTTATCAACCATTTGAAAAACGCCTTCGGGAAGCAGAAAAAGATATCGAAGCGCTCAGCCGAACACGCCAACCTGTCGAAAATGTGTTTTGTCCGATATGTAACAGCGAAATGGTGATCCGGTGGGGAAAAAAAGGCTATTTTCTGTCGTGCAGCAAATATCCAAAATGCAAAGGCATTCTCCCCTACAATTCTGGTAATAAAAAACCAGAAAAGCCGAAAACCCTACACATTGAACTGGCAGCTCCCTGTCCGGAATGTGGGGCATCGCTGGCTCTTAAAAAAGGAAGATACGGCCTGTTTGTTTCATGCTCGACCTATCCAAAATGCAAAGGAAAGGGACCCAAAGCAGAAGGGTTGCCTTGTGCCAGGGAAGGATGTGACGGAAAGCTGGTCAGAAAAAAAGGTCGAGGCGCCTTTTATGGCTGTTCAAATTATCCCGACTGCACATTCGTGTTCAACGCGGCGCCTGTGCCGGTGCGATGCACAGTCTGCGGTAACTCTTATCACGGTGCAACAGAAAAAAGCGGGGAGATTGATATTGTATGTCCTCGCTGCAAAAATAAACTCGAGATTGGCAGCCGGAACTGAAATAGCTTGATGAGGAGACATATGGATAAGGGACTGAACCAGTTTCTAACATATTTAAAGATCGAGCGAAATGTCTCTCCCCATACCTTACGCGCTTATGAAAGTGATATTGAGGAGTTAATAGCTTTTCTCGAGCGAACAGGTCAAGACCCTTCAGAACCCACCAGAAATGCCGTAGGTTCATTTGTTAGCTTCTTACACACTCATAGAAAAGCTCGCACCACTATCGAGCGAAAAATATCGTCTCTTCGTTCTTTTTTTCGTTTTTTAAAAACCAGAAATATGATTTCGCATAACCCCGCCGCTGGAATACCGTTACCTCGTAAACAACGCAAACTGCCCGGGTTTCTGACTGTCGGCGAAGCTAAAAAACTGTTGGAAGAAAGTGTGAAAGAAGAAAACTTAAAAACTCTGCGGAATTTGGCAATGGCTGAACTAATGTACGGAACCGGCATACGGGTCGGAGAGTTGACAAATCTGGCGATGAAAGACATCGATTTATCAGAAATGGAAGTCAGAGTCAGCGGTAAGGGCAATAAAGAAAGAATCGTCCCGATGACCCGCCATGCAGCAGAAAGGATAGAAAAATATCTGCGCCAACGTCGGATCGATTTAAAAGACAATACAATGATTGGTGGGCTAGACCCGTTGTTTATCAATTTACGTGGAACACGTCTGACCGCTCGGAGCGTTCATAGAATAATGAGGGGTATGGGACGTGACGCCAATTTGGGTAAACGGGTGCATCCACATGAGCTCAGACACAGTTTTGCAACCCATCTTCTGGATTCCGGCGCGGATTTGCGGGCAATCCAGGAATTGCTGGGACATGCCAATTTGACAACGACCCAAAAATATACCCATATCAGTTTGGAAAAATTATTGAGGATTTATAATGACAAACACCCAAGAGCCAAGTGATTTTTCGGCAATTGAAACGTTGACACCACCGGATATCGTCGATTACCTGAACCGATTCATTATCGGCCAAAAAAAAGCGAAGCGCGCTGTTGCCGTAGCTCTCCGGAACAGATGGCGCCGCCGCCAACTACCTCCGGATATCGCTGAGGAAATCATACCAAAAAACATCCTGATCATTGGGCCGACCGGTGTCGGTAAAACCGAGATAGCCCGGCGTATTGCCCGTCTTACCGGATCGCCGTTTATTAAAGTCGAAGCATCGAAATTCACCGAAGTTGGATATGTGGGCCGTGATGTTGAATCGATCATACGCGATCTGACGGAGCTTTCGGTAAATATCGTAAAAGAAGAACATAAAAAAATGGTTCATGATAAAGCGCTTGTTATTGCCCGAGAAAAAGTATTGGACCTCCTGATACCTAAGCCGGAAATACAGCAGTCATCGTCTGCATATGACGATGAAAAAGACTTTGAATCCGGGAAAGATGAAGACACCGAGATAATGACATCTACTCAGGATTTTGAACAAGCTCAAAGCAGCTATCAACGCACCCGTGAAAAATTTCGCCAAATGCTCGAGCAAGGAAAACTTGAAGATAAATTGATCGAAATCGATATCCAAGAACGACACGGTGGATTGATAGAGGTCTTTTCGTCTTCCGGAGTCGAAGAAATCGGTATGCAAATTAGAGATATGATGCCGGGATTTTTCAACCAACAGAAAAAACGACGGAAAATGACTGTGGAACAGGCAATGAGAGTGATTACTGATCAAGAAGAAACCAAGCTTGTAGATATGGATAAAATTATCCAAGATGCGATTCAACGTGTTGAGCAAAGCGGGATCGTCTTCCTGGATGAAATCGATAAAATCGCCGGCCGAGAAGGCGGTTCCGGCCCAGATGTCTCCCGCGAAGGCGTTCAGCGAGACCTGTTGCCTATTGTCGAAGGCTCAACCGTCGCCACAAAATACGGCATGGTCAAAAGCAATCATATTCTGTTTATTGCCGCCGGAGCATTCTCCGTAACAAAACCATCGGAACTCATCCCGGAATTACAAGGCCGATTCCCAGTAAAAGTAGATGTTCAAAGCCTGTCAAAAGAAGAAATGAGACGTATTCTGGTTGAACCGGAAAATTCTCTGGTTAAACAATATCAATATCTGCTCGGAACAGAAGGACTTACACTACAATTTGAAACAGATGCGCTCGACGCTATCGCCGACTTGGCGGAACAGGCGAATGATTGTTGTGAGGATATCGGCGCACGCCGACTGCACACGATAATGGAAATACTGCTTGAAGACGTGTCGTTCAATGCATCACAAATGGGGGAACGAACAATACCAATTACTGAAAATTACGTCCGAGAAAGAGTATCGATACAAGATATTGAAAAAGCGGAAAACGTTAGAAAGAAAGGAAAAGTCGGTTTTACGGGATGATATCGATAAAAAAAACATACAACTGGCTGCGAACACTAGCCACAGGAATAATCCTTTGTAGCGTATTGTTCGGATGTGGTTATAAAACAGGCCTGAAACCACCGGAACCACGTCGTGTCGAAATCGTTACCGACCTAAAATTTGACCTTGCCTGCAAGGGAATTGAACTAAACTGGGCGCCTGCGTTATTCGACTCACGAGGTAATCCGCTGGACGAACCCGCGACTTATCTGGTTTATAGAAAACGAGGTCTCCCTTTTGACCAAAAAACGGAAAAAGTCAAAAAAACAATAAAACCGGAACAAGCATCAAAAAGTGAGGACACTGAAACAAGTGCGCTTGAAGGCGATATCGATGATCGGCTGGAACCCGATAACCTTGAACCTGTTGCCAATGAAACAGGAAATGAAAATTCTAAGAAAGAAGAAATCGATGAACCGGAATATGGTCAAAAAAACGATATCGACGATTCATCGGAAACCGTTGATCTCGACGGCGCTTTAGTGTCTCCAAAACCTCCAGATATTTTACATCAGGAGTTTGCATTCAGCTTGGTTGCTGTTGTGCCCGGCAGACCGGTGACACTGACAACAGCAGCTATTGCCGATGAGCGTATCGAATGGACTGATACCGGAGCACCGGCAGGACCGACTTATCTTCCCGGTAAGATAAAGTATCGAATCCCCTCGCGTTTACCCGAAAAGGCAGCAGATAGTTCTGATGGCTTGGTAGCCGGGTATGTCTATACATATTTTGTCATTGCTTTGGATGCAGTCGGAGTGTCATCCGCACCCTCTACGCCTATTGAGTGCCCATGGGTGGCCATACCTGCAGCGCCGGAAAATCCAATTGTTCAAGTGTCTAAAAACAACGTGCACGTGTCCTGGACGAAACCGTCCGAAAATTGTTTGGGAAAACCTTTGGACGATATTTCATCCTATGAAATTTTTCGGTCTGAAGCTTTGACGCCTGAAGTCTTCAAGCATGTATTCACTGTTGATGGTAACAAGCTTGAAAAGATTGATAATACCGTAGTGATGGACTCTGTATATCAGTATAAAATCCGAGCTGTCATTTTTAAATCAATACCAGGTGAATTTTCTAATAGCGTGACAGCGGACACTGCTAATGTGTATCCGCCATCTCCACCGACCCAACTGACCGGCGCCGTGCGTCCGGCAGGCGTATTTTTGAATTGGAGAGCAAGCGAAGATAAAGACATCGCGGGATATCGGGTTTATAGGCGATCTTCGAAACAGGTGGATTTTAAATTGCTGAATCCGGAAAATTTGGTTATCAGCACAACGTATATTGACGAAACCGTTAAAAAAGATGAAACATATAGTTACAGATTGACATCTGTGGACAAATCAGCCAATACGAATGAATCTGAGCCGGGAAATACCTGGACAGTGACAGTCCGTTGATTTATGGAGGTGGAAAATGTTTGAAGGATCAACAACAGCTATGGTTACTCCGTTCAAGGGGGGAGAATTGGATGAGACAGCGTTTCGCCAACTTGTTCGTCACCAGCTTAACTGTGGCACAAGCGGTATTTTGGTAGCAGGCTGTACAGGTGAAGCGGCTTCATTGAGCTGGGAGGAGTTGAAAAGCTTGATCATTTGGGCGGGAGAAGAAATAAGGCATCACACTAAAAGCGCTTTTCTTCTGGCCGGAACAGGCACTAACAACACCAAGGAAACAGTGGAAAAAACTGCCGCCGCTCGATCTTTGGGAGTAGATGGAGTTCTTTTGATCACTCCCTATTACAACAAACCAACACAGGAAGGACTGTATCAGCATTACCGCGCTGTAGCACAAAATACGGATGTGCCGATCATCCTGTACAATGTGCCGGGGCGAACCAGTGTACGATTGATGCCGGATACCGTAGCCAGGTTGAGTGAGCTGGAAAACATTGTTGCTATCAAAGAAGCCGGAGGCAACCTGGATGATGTCAGCGCATTACTGAACAAGACCAATCAGGTCACTGTTTTGTCCGGTGATGATACGTTGACGTTGCCGATGATGGCAATTGGGGGCAGAGGGGTTATTTCCACCACATCCAATGTCGATCCGACGCGAATGGCCAGGATGTGTGAATATTGGTTTGCCGGCAAAATCGAAGAGGCACGACAGATGCACAACGAATTGTTCCAGTTATGCAAAGCGATGTTTGTCGAAACCAATCCGATGCCTGCCAAAGCAGCTTTATCCATAATGGGTATAATAGAAAATGAATTGAGATTGCCGTTAGTTCCTGTCAAACAGGAATCAATACCGGTAATTGAAAAAGCGCTGTTAGGGGCGGGCTTGTTGGAGATACGGTCATGATTCCGGTGGTGATATGGGGAGCCGGTGGGCGTATGGGTAAACGCCTGATCAAGTTGGTCAGTCAGGAGAAAAATCTGGAACTGGTTGGAGCAGTGGAAAACGAGGGGCATCAAGGCATATTTCAAGATGCCGGATTTTACCATGGTTTGCCAGAAACAGGGGTTTTGTTGAGTATGACATGCGATCTCAAACCCGAACCGGCTAAAGGAATTGTGCTGGATTTTTCGCTACCGGGAGGCCTTGCCAAAGCGGCGGAGTGGGCACAAAAGTATGGGTGGTCACTGGTTTCTGGCACAACTTCGTTAAATGATAGAGATAGGTTAGCCTTAAGCTCAGCTTCAGAAAAAATTCCGGCTATGTATTCACCCAATTACAGTCTGGGCACACAACTATTGTTCCATCTGGTGTCCAAGGCGGCGACTATTCTTCCAGAAACGTTCGATGCCACTATCCACGAAACACACCATAGAGCCAAACGGGACCGCCCCAGCGGAACAGCTCTTGCGTTTGAACAGCGTTTAAAAAACAGCGGCATCATGCGTCATTTCGAAACGACGTCCCATCGTGCAGGACTTGTGTTTGGTGAGCATACTATACGATTTATTTCTCCGATGGAGGAAATTGTGTTGTCTCACAAAGCCTTGGATAGAGATGTTTTCGCGTCAGGCGCCATTATGGCCGGAAAATGGCTGATGAAAAAACCACCCGGCTTATACGCTTTTACAGATATGTTGGAACTGTAATGCGAAATCGTTTGACATCGGTCACCATTCTGTTTGTCATCAGTTTGGCATCGGCTGGAATATCGGCATTTGAATACATGCCTTTGCAAGATATCCAACCGGGCATGAAATGCTACGCATATTCAAGTTTTTCACCCAATACACTTGAAAAAATGGATGTAGAAATTATCGGAGTTATAGAAGGCCTGACTCGTGATAACGATTTTATTTTGGCTCGAGTCAGCAGTCCGGAAGTTCAACGTGGAGGCATCAGCTCAGGTATGAGCGGGTCACCTGTATATTACGAAGACCGACTCGTCGGCGCCATGTCCATGGCCTTTATGTACGCCACTGAACCTATTTGCGGCATAACTCCGATCGAAATCATGAATCAGTTAGAGGACTTTGTGGTTGCATCAGGGAGATGCTCAGCACAACGACGACCAAGACGAGATCTCCTCAAAAAAACTGAAGACCCGCTATCGCCCGGATTGAAACCAATCGGCTTGTCACTGGGAATCAATGGTATCTCCAGCTTTAACGACACGTTTCCAGACACGTTTTTTTTGCCTTCAAACGCATCTACTCATTCGTTTCAAAAACAAGCCGACAAAAAAAATGACAGCGATAAACCTGAAATTGTTCCAGGCTGCTCAGTTGGAGTCGGACTCGTTTCCGGGGATGTCTCTATTATAGCATATGGAACTGTGACAGATGTGAGGGAAAAACAAATCCTCGCTTTCGGTCATTCCATGTTCGGACTCGGAGAATGCTGTTTGCCGTTGCACGCGTCTGAAGTTGTATCGATAGTGCCGACACGATATTTATCCTTTAAACTTGCCAATTCCGGGCCTGTTATCGGTGCGGTTACCTTTGATGCGGAATCGGGTATTCTTGCTGAACTGGATAAAATCCCCCCTGTTATCCCAGTCTCTATTACGATAGAAGGACTTACACTTCATCCTGTTACATATAAGATCGATGTTGTGGACAGTGAATATTTGACCACGACCATGATTGTTCAATCTTTGACCGGATTGATCAACAATCTTGGAGGCTTACAAGGTGATCTCAGCCTGGATTTCGATCTGACTGCTGAACTGTCGAACGGCCTATCATTGCATTTGACAGATTGTTACGGCGCCGTTTCGCTTCTTCGTCAAGCAATCAATAACAGCATGAAAACAATCGAAACAATTCATCATAATCCGCTTGAACCAGTAACATTCAAATCAATTGGCATTATGTGTCGATTAGCTGAAACTACGCGCTTGGCAACACTTGATGCCGTCACAATGGTCGAGCGATGCTATCGCCCCGGCGAAACAATCCGAGTTCAACTACTATTTCACGGTGATCGAATCGAGCCGTTTTCAAGGATTATTAACGTGCCGATACCGCCAACCTGTGCTCCTGGAAAATATGTCTTAAAAATCCTTGATGCCGACCTATATGCTCGTGACGTTTCAGCAAGACAATTGCCGACTCATCGATACAGTTCATTTGAAAAATGGTTTGATACGCTGAGCGATAGAATTTCAGGAAATCAATTACAAGTGATGCTAGCTGCAGGCGGGAAAGATATTCAGACACAGGATACTATTTTGCCGTCAGCGCCGCCGGTTTTGCGGGGTTTACTGGCGATGCCGGGTTTGGATCATCGAGTGCTGGGGTCTACACGGGTTCTTTCATCTGAGACCCTTTCGTTGGATGTTCAAGTGGTTGGAGGCAAACAACTGCCGATTTATATAGACATTTTACCGGAGAAAAACAGATGAGATACAAACCGGTTTTATTGTTTTTGTGTATAATTGTTTTGTTATCACCTAATGGTTTTGCAGGGTTTGAAATACGGGATATTGCCGGTCAATCGGATTATCTTGGAGGCAAACCTAATGGGATAAGTATTGATCCGGATGGTCGTCTGGCATTATCAGGAGCACTGAAATCGGTATGGAGATCAGAAAACGATGCTGCTTGCTGGACAGTTGCCTGCCAGGACGGTGTTGTTTATGCGGCCACAGCAGACGAAGGCAGAGTTTACAGGTATAGAAGTCAGTCGATGGAACTGTTGCTAGACACACCTCAAGTAGCCATTCTAAGTCTGTTGACGTTACCACGAGGGCGTTTATTGGCGGGAAGCGCCCCGGATGGAATCATTTATTCCGTCGATGGATCTGGAGCCGCTTCTGTGTTTGCCCGTACAGACACTTCATATATCTGGAAAATGCTCTTACTCCCCGATGACACAATTCTGGTTGCGACAGGTGTTCCAGCCTCATTGATACAACTGGATTTATCAGGAAAAACAATAAAAAACATTGATATCAAAGCCTCCCATGTCCGATCGATGGCTCGAGATTCACACGGTAGAATCTGGCTCGGCACGGCAGAACCGGCACGGATTTATTGTCTTGAGAAAGATGACCTTCACTTGGTTCATGAAGCTCGTGCTATGGAAATCACCGCTATAGCATCCGGAAATGGTGGTGTCTGGTTTACCACAGCAGCCTCTTCGGCAATAACCAACATTCAATCTGAGCGTGCCGATAAGCTTAGACCTCAAAAAACAGCTTTGGCTAAAGGAGGTGAAAAGGGTGAATTATGGCTTATCGATACGAACCAATCGATCTACAGGGTCTGGACAACATCGGCTATTCCAATTTTTGATATGATTGTCGCCGATAACGCGCCCTATCTGGTATGTGGCGCTGATGGTCTTTTGTTCCGCATAGACGATATTGATCGCAGCACACTTTTAGCCTCACGTCAATTTGAGCCGCTAACCTGCCTGGCTGTAGATTCCGCCGGTATAATCTGGGTTGGAGGCGCAACGGATGCTGAGTTGATGCATTACGATTTTAAGCAAGGAAATACAGGTGTACTGGAATCCGCTGTGATGGACGCTGGGACTAGAGCGGTTTGGGGGAGATTATTGGTAGCAGGCGCACATATTACTGAGAAAACGGTGATATTTGAATCCAGGACAGGAAACACGCCGGAACCGGACGATGAATGGTCAGACTGGCGCTCTGCAGAGTCGGAAGGTAAAATTCAAAGCCCGCCTGCCCGATATTTTCAATGGAAAACAACGTTGAAAAAAGACAAGAGTCCGTCACCTGTTATAGATAAAATTTCTATTTCGATGAAATCAACTAATTGTCCCCCTTATATAACTCGAGTTACCGTACATCCTGTAGTAAAAGGTGAAATAGTGGATTTACCGGGAAGAGGGCGGGTTTTTCAGCAGACGATGCCCGACGGCTTGCGGATAGAGTATACGTTGCCGGCAGGGACATTCAATGGTATGTCCAAAGGACAATGGATGCAATTACGGGGTATGCGGACAGTGTCTTGGGATGCTGGAGACGCAGACAATGATTCGCTTTTATTTAACCTGGACATCGCGAAAGCAATGGGAGAACCGGAATGGTTTCCAATTGCTCGAAATCTGGATCAACCCCTACATTCTTTTGATTCAACTGTATATTCTGACGGTCTGTATCGTATTAAGGTCACAGCATCGGATGCTCCCGACAATCCGCATGGAGAAAACCTGACAGCAGAACAGACCAGTTTGGCTTTTGAAATCGACAATACGCCCCCAACTTTTAAAAACATGAAAGCCGGCAAACAAAAAACAGAATCGACTCATTCTTGGTGTATCGTAATTACCGGGCAGGCTGTTGACAATGGTCGAAGAATCAGTCGCTTGGAATACTCAGTGGATACAAAACAGTGGTTTGATTTCACTTCATGTGATAGTATGCTTGATCAGCCTGAGGAACAGTTTGAGTTGTTACTCGAAGGAGACGCTATTGAGCTTGTTCCAACACAGGTTTTTCTCAGGGTCACAGATGACCATGAGAATATTACAACATCAACGGTATCCGTTGATTAAAAAACTTTAAGGAGGAAAACCATGAAATTTTACGCGAAATGTTTCTTGGGGTGTATGGTTATTGCGCTAGCAACATCTATGGTCTTTGCTGATCTATATTCTGAATCCATCGTCACCGGTGGCCCGGGACGCGATGCTCCAGAAACAAGCAAAGCATACCTGTCGGAACATGGAATGCGCATCGAGGCTGGTGATGAGACAGCTATGATTGTCAACTATAAGGAAGAGAAATTTTACCAGCTCAACCTGAAAGATAAAACGTATACGGAGACGAAGTTCGAAGATTTCTTGAAACCCCAAGATGAAAAAGATGCTCAAATGCTGGAACAAACCCAGAAAATGTTGGATCAAATGCTAAACTCGATGGAAGTGACAAAAACAGAAGAAACACAAGAAATAAATGGATTTAACTGTACAAAATACATGGTTTCCATCATGGGTTCTTCTTCTGTGTATTGGGTAACAAAAGATGTCCCGGAACATGAAGCAATGATAAATATTGCTGATAAATACAAAGATCATTTCAAAAAGAGCCCCGTCTTGCGCAGCTTTACCACAGGATTTGACATGCAGAAAAAAATAGATGGGTTTCCAATCAAAATTGTTAATAAACTGATGAATATGGAAATTGTCCAAGAAGTACAAAAAGTAGAAACTAAGGCTCTCGATAAAGCCCTATTTCAAGCGCCCGAAGGCTTCAAGAAAATTGAAGAAGACACCAAAGGCGAAACTGAGACGACCCAGGAAAAATAACTACTCTGAGTATTCCGAATACGGAGACAGTTCTGGTGATTTCACCATCTGTCTCCGCTTTTTTATCCCCCATGATGAATATGAATCGCACGAACCAAAGCATTATCCGGAACTAAATACGTATCATATTCGTTTTCGTTTACTAGCTGACCGTTTACAGTAACGATGATCAACACGTAAATGTATCCCATTTCATTTAAGACATCCCTAACCGTCATACCCGGTTTCCATTCCAGAACATCTCTGTTGTTAATGGTTATCACGTCGCTTTTCCTTCTAGGACCAATTGGATCACGGCATTTGCCTGCATAGCGGCTACAATCATCACGCGCGGCGCCGTCATACCTATAGCCATGTCACTGACCATGTCGCCACATAGTACCAAGTTGCCGATTTTCTCTACCTGAAGTGTTCCTGAAGAGCCATAGCCGGCTAAACCATTTGCCGATATAAGTGGTCTTTGGGGAAATAGGCCGCACCATGTCTGAATTAACCAGATTTTGGATTCCGCTCGATCAAACGCTTCAACCAGCATATCTGCTCCATTAAAAACTGAGGCCATGTTATGGCGATCCAAGGTGATATTATGAACATCAAGAGTAACCGATGAGTTAATTGTTTTGAGGTGTGCAGCCAGAGCTTCAGTTTTGGGCTTACCCAGATCGCTCAGAAAAAAATGTTGGCGGTTCAAATTGGAAGGCTCAACCACATCAAAATCTGCCAGAATCAGTTTTCCGATACCTGTCCGTGTCAGCATTACGGCCACATTGGAACCCAGGCCCCCGCACCCGGCAATGCCGACACATGCTTTCTGTAACCGTTCCAATATACCAGGAACATTTCGCTCAAAAATATCTTGGTTCATGGTAATCGAGAAAAAAGAATCACCTTCACCCTATCTCAAGTTAAGGGGGTGTGATGGTCTTCAAGGACAGCGACAATTTCCGGTAAATCGATACCCAGCTCTTTTAGCCTTGCCTTTGTCGGCACTCCTTGTTGGTCCCAACCCCGTCGTCGATAGACCACATCCAGTGTCTTCTCATATTGTTCTTCTCGGTATTCACGAATCAACGCCATTTTTTCTTCAACGGTTTTTCCCTCAGGATCAATGCCTAGGATTTCCTTTAGTTGCTTGTCATAGCGTTCCATCCGGCTTTCATATTCAACTTTAGTTACTGGCCCGATTCCTCGATACGGCATGTAATCCTCATTTCGTTGTCCTTTACCAAACATCAAACTCATGATGCGTTGCAGGTTGTGAACACGCGCGCTTTCTTCGAGCATACCGGCTTCATCCAATTTTCGACCCAGCATACCTTCGACGAATTTGAAGTAATTTCTGACGTGATCAGGAACTTTCTGGGGTTCGGCTGTGAGCTTGTTATCGGCAGGGGTTACGTCGTTCCAGAGAAGTTTACACAGTCCATAAAGCCCAAACCACGTTCTCCACAGAGGAAAATAATACAGCGCTTCGGCTTTGTCTTCGTAAGTTGGAATCTCATTATTGACCATATCCATAAAAATGAGCCATGCTTCATCGTGCTGAGGGCCTTTTACCGCCATGCCATAACCGATTTGCTGGGCAATGGATTCTTTTGTCATGTATTCACTAACTTCCAGACCTTTGACTTCCATACCGATATCTTGCAGAAACGCTTTTTGCTCAGTCGTCAGATTCAAGGTTTTACCCCAGTGATTTTTTAACCACCGAATTCCCATCCCGACATCTACGCCAAAGCCTTCACCGCGAGACATTTGATGCAAAAGCTCCAGCACGGAACCGGACTGACCGAAATGCAAGTCCATACCACCGGTGACAACATCATCAATAACACCGGCTTCATAAGCTTCCATGACAAAAGCGATAGTGGTTGCGGCGGAAATTGTGTCGACACCGTACGTGTCACAATAAAAGTTGAATTCAGCGATGGCGTCCATATTGAACAGACCCATGTTAGAGCCACCGGCTGCGGTTTCATATTCCGGTCCTTCTACCGTCACGACATGACCCTTATAAGGGCCGGTTTTCAACGTGAAATTTTCAATGGTTTTAGCACAGGCCATTGTACAGCCTTTCCAGCATCCGTCCGGCATATTTTGAGTAAAGTATTTTTCTTTCAGAATACCACCATCGATTTTGTACACTTCTTCATGGGTTCCAAACCGATAATTCATGACAGGCAGCAAATCATAAGCATCCATAACTGCAACAATATTGGTCGTCCCAATTTCACGCATACGGCACTGATATTGATCGAGATTGGCCATTTCAGAGTTCACCTTCATTCCATAGTTTCTGATCAACATCGGGTTTATCGGATTGTTCAAGTCATCAACAATATGCAAAGCGCCGGTCGGGCAAACATAGGCACAACTGGTACAGCCGATACAGTGGGGATCGACTTTTTGAAAAGGCATAGCAACATGGCGTTCGATTCCACGTCCGGCAAAATCAATAATGTGTTCTTGAGCGAATTCAGCACATGCTCGTATACAGTGTCCACACAATACACAAGATTTGGGATTTGAATCTGTCAATGGACTTGTAAAACGACTCTCTGATACACCACATTGCCGTGCAATTTTTTTGATTATTGGAACGTCGGGCCAACGTCCTAAAAGTAGTTCCACCAGCATTTTTCTGTGTTTTTTTACCGTGTCTGTATCTGTGTAAACTTTTATTGGTTTGTTAACAATATAATCACAGCTAGTGACCAGTTCACGCTGACCGTCACACTCGATCTCAACCGAACACAGGCGGCAAGCGCCTTCCGGTTTCAGGTCTTTATGACTGCACAGTGTCGGAACAGTGATTTTTTGATTGGTTAAAACCTTTAACAGAACAGTTCCAGCGTCAACTTGTATAGGTTTATCATTCACTAAAACATCGATTTTTGCCATGATTATTTATCCTCCTTTGTGTGTGAGGGGCATTGGCCAGTACGGACATGTGTCATGAAATCTTCATAAAAATAACGCAGTCCTGTCAGAATAGGATTCGGAGCCATTTTTCCAAAATGACACAAGCTTGTTGCGGCAACGGTCTCAGCGAGCTCTTTAAGAGTTTCCAGATCTTCTATCGATCCTTTTTTGTCTTTAATTTTTGTCAGGATAGCAGCCAAATGCTGAAGACCTTCACGGCACGGTACACATTTGCCACAGCTTTCACCGGCTAGATATCGTGTGTAACTTTCAATCACTTCAACCATACAGGTTGACTGATCTAAAACGGTTATATCGCCGGAGCCTATCGTGCTCCCAGCATCTGTCAAGGATTTGAAATCCAGCGGTATATTCAGTTTTGTCGCTGGTATAAAACCGCCGGACGGTCCCCCTATCAAAACCGCTTTTATCGATTTTCCTGTCTGAATACCCTTTCCCCAGGTATCCAAAACTGTCTGAAGAGGGGTGCCAAGAGACGCCTCAGCAAGGCCGGTTTGATTAAGCGCTCCTGAAATCATGAACACTTTTGTGCCGGCAGAAAAACCACTTTGCGGATTTAGAGATTTAAACCAGTCAGCTCCTTTTCGAACGATCGCTGGAATAGTAACCCATGTTTCTGCGTTGTTCAGAATTGTCGGCGCTTTTTTGAAACCTGATTCCAGGTGATTCAATGAGTTCAAATGGGGCTCACCCGGTCTTCCGGATATCGCCTCGATAACGGCTGATGGTTCACAATCGACTGCAGAACCGGGACCTCGATGTACAAAAAGATCAAATTTGAAATCCAATCCATCGATGGTATTACCCAGCCGCCCTTTTAAATACATTTTTTCGACCGCTTTATTCAGCTTATCAATCACTCGATGATATCGCTGATGGATATAAATATGTCCCTCGCTTGCACCAAGCGCATACGCCCCTAATATCAAGCCTTCGATGAGCCCATAAGGATCGTTTTCAACTATCGTGCTATCAATACAGGCCCCGGGGCTGGTTTCCGTGATTGTGCAAATCACAACAGGTTGAACCATTTGGTTTTCTGCAGCAAGACGAGCAGTTTGCCAAGCTTGCCCGACAGAAATACCATTTCTCTCTCGCGCACGTAGGTTTGAATCTATTATGATTTGTCTTATCTGTTCCGATGTAACCGCTTTGAGGTTTTTTGCCAACCCCTGGCAAACCTCATCGAGTCTGATATCATCGTTATTCTGCTGTTGATCGGAGCCTGGTTTTCGCAGAGTAACCGATATTTTTCCGGGTAATATTCGTGCATCAGCGGCTGACGTTTCTGGATATTTGCTTATTTTATCGCGAGGTTCCAATGTGAAGGAGGGATAGAAGGTTGCGATGTGATAGAGATGTGATTTGGGTATACGGATCAATTCATTTATTCCGTCGATAACTTCCTTTGAAATGAAGCCTTGTTGGTTTTGGGCATCCAGAAGCATATCCAATATAAATTCTTTTTTATTTTGCCATTTAGCGACAATTTGATGGACATCTTGGATTGTGAGAGTTTTGGCTGCATCCGGTACATTGATTTTGAATTTATCAGCAAAGGGTTGCGCAGAAATTGACCAAGCAGGTGTAAAATATTTGTTTTTTATGACAAGAGCTTTAATCTTTTTATTACGGAACACGGTTCCCAAGCCACCTCGGCCTGCCTGCTTGATCCGGGCGACTTTACGTCTCCAGTCATAAAACGAAAAATTCAAAACACCCATCCAAACATGGTCGGCTGCGCTGCCAGCGGTCACCACAGAGATGTTTCGTTTGTCTTCTTCGTTATCGGCATACATTTCCGTCAATTGTTCACAGATAATGTGGGCGTCCAGCGCTTCATCCGGCGCTTTTTCGATCGTGATCATCTGTTTGGGGACATCGATGACGACGATGACTTCATCTTGAGCCTTTCCAGCAACAACCATGGCATCGAAGCCGGCAAATTTCAGGTATGGACCAAAATAGCCGCCGACATTGGAATCCATGATGGATTGCGTTGCAGGCGATATCGATGTCACGATTGTTTTACCCGATCCCGGAAACGATGTCGTGCCGCCCAAAGGACCAGATGCTAGACAGATCACGTTTTCCGGGCTGTCCCATTTGGTATCTTTGTTAATCTCTTGAAACATCAGCCAAAGGTCAAAACCTTTACCGCCAATCCACAAGTCTTTCATTTGCTGGGTAACCGGAAGAATATCAATAGTTTTCTTTCCAAGTTCCACTCTCAGAACCCGGTCTGCATACCCGCGCATCAGCGTTCCAGGCTCATAGGCAAGTTCAGCTAGAACCGTATGTTTTTGACGCATTTGCTGGATAGGAGAATCCGACATGTTTACCTCCTTGGTGAGTTATGCAATGAAAAAAGGATATGAAGCTTGCTGGTCACTTCAATATCGCCAAAAAAATGCTATTAAAAAAATAGTAATTAGTCAAAGCAGTAAATAGTAAGTATTTCTGAATGAAGGAGTAATTTTATTCTTGCTTTTTATAATCAAAACACTTTATATTCCCGTAAGTAACTGGGTATCAACTGTTAAAACAAGGGGGAAAATATGAAAAAGCTATTGTTAACATTGATTTTTATTATCGCGGTTCCCGCATTTGCCGGAACACATTACTTCACGGATGGTATCATTCCGGATGGAATGGAATTCAGCATAGGGTATGTAGATATTGATGATGATGGTTGGCTTGATATCTATTTCATACCAATGCGACTGGAAGCGCCGATCGCTGATAACATAAGTCTATTTGGTGAATTCCAATATAACGACTATGATTTTGAATCGACTTTCAGCATTGGCGGTGGCGCCATGTTAAGACTAATTGAAGATGGCACAACACTTCCTTTCAATGTTTCGCTGCGGGGAGCGCTCTTTTACGGTTTTGAGAAAAAAGAAGATGGCTGGACTTTGATTCCATCGATTTTCAGTTTTGAAGGTCGCGCCATCATTTCTAAACAATTTGACCACGCAGTCGATTGGACACCGTACGCCAACTTGGTTTTTTCGCGGAGTAAATACAGCTACAACTTTGGAGGCTATAATGCTAGTGAAAGCGATTCCTACCTGGATTTCGTTCTCGGTGTAAAACTCCGATTCGATCAATTCGGTATATTCGCCGAAGGCGTGTTCGGTGATCAAGATGCCTTTGGCATAGGTGGTTCATTCACGTTTTAACACGCTGGATTCGAATACAACATTAGCATTGGTGCCGGTAGGAATAGCAGTTTTTATAAGATTGCCATGCTTACCGGCACAACTATTTCAGAAAATATAGAACGGAGTATATTTCTATACTCGTTTTTTTTGAGAAGAATTATTTTTTGATAAACTAAGAAAGCTCTAGTTTTTTTCCTTTTATAAAAGAACATCATGAAATTAAATAGTTCTCAAAAAAAGATGTTGACAAAAAACACCATAGGAAACAAAGGGTTGCGGATACTCCAACACATAATTAAAAAAATGAAAACCTTCGATCAAGCAGCGACGGAAAGTGTATTCGCACGAATAAAAGAGAATTGCAGAATGTTTTATTAAAGGTTATACTGTTTACCCTTGGTGATATAGGTACCGAGGAAAGGGCAGGTTTCAAAAAAAACAGGAGGTATTTTAAATGATTAAAATAACACGGTTTCTGCTAGTAGCTCTGTTGGTCTGCATGGGAAGCATATCCGTTTACGGCGCTGATCAGGTAGAAAACACTGAAGAGCTGGAAGCGCCTGAAACGGCGCTTGAATTGTCTGAAGAAGTTGCACCGGATGCGGAAGAACCCATTCAGGAAGCTGAACAGCTAATCGAAGATGCTGTTGAGCAAGTGGAAGAACAAAAAAAGGAAGATGTTGTACAAAAGGAACTTGATAAAGCCACCGCTAAAATAACTGATAAAGCCATTGAGACAGTTGAAGAAACAGTCGAAGATGCTGTTGAGACAGTTGAAGATGCTGTTGAGCAAGTAGAAGAAGCAGTGGAAGACGCCGTAGAAAAAGCGACTGACAAGGTTGCTGACGAACTTCCCATTAATTGATCTTACACTTTCAATACGTTTGGATTGATTAACCACTGAAATCCAAGCTAAAAACTCACGTTGATTGATAAAAAGACGCCTGGTCAGGCGTCTTTATTTATTGATTAGCAAGAATAACATATTAAACGGGTGAACTATGATTTGACGGCACACTCACCAATTACGTCTTTATATCCTCAGAAATCTTACCATCTCGTAACGTAATCCGCCGCCGGGCATAAGCGGCGATATCATCTTCATGGGTCACCAAGATGATCGTTTGCCCCTCTTTTTCCAGACCGATCAGGATATCCATAATTTCATAGCTTGTTTTCGTGTCCAGATTTCCTGTCGGTTCATCAGCAAGAATAACCGATGGGTGATTGACAAGAGCCCGGGCTATTGCAACACGCTGCTTTTCACCACCGCTCATCTCGCTCGGCCGGTGATGACCACGGCGACCAAGACCAACCTTTTCCAGCATTTTTTCGGCTTGAGAGCGCCGTTCCTTTGGGCTCATCCCTGCATATACCAATGGAACTTCCACGTTTTCGCGAGCTGTCATACGTGGTAAAAGGCTGAAGTTTTGAAAAACGAACCCTATACGCTGATTTCGTATCCGACTCAAGGCGCCGTCATCCAATCCGGATATGTTTTGACCGTCAAAAAGGTAATCACCTGAAGTCGGCTGGTCCAATCCTCCCAATATGTTCATCAATGTCGATTTACCGCTCCCCGACGGCCCCATGATGGCAACGAATTCATTGTGCTGAACCGTCAAATTGATATCGAATAGAACCTGCAAAGTCAGCGCTCCCATACGGTAAACCTTATTAATATTTTTTAATTCAATAACAGATTTGTTACGGTTACTCATAACGCAACGCCTCAATCGGGTTCAGGCCGGCAGCTCTTCGAGCCGGGAAAAAGCCGGCCGCCACGCCGACTGTGCCTGCAACCATAACACTCATAACCACCGCCCCGAGCGAAAAAATCGTTTTCCAGCCGGCATAGTGAGATATGACGGCTCCTAATGAGAATCCCGTCACGATACCGAAGACACCGCCAACAAGGCTCAAGACGACGGCTTCCAGAAGAAACTGTGCCAGTATATCGTTTCGGGTGGCGCCTAAAGCACGGCGTATGCCGATTTCGCGAGTGCGTTGAGTGACGCCGGCCAGCATGATATTCATGATGCCGATACCACCGACTAACAATGATATGGCGGCAATTGCAGCCAACACCATGTTGAAGCGCCGTTGAGTTGCCAGGGCCTCCCGAAGCAAATCCAGCGGCACAACCATATCGTAATCGTTCACATTGTTATGCATGCGTTTCAAAATCGTATCGATTAAATCTGCTGCCTGCTTGACAGTGTTTCGATCAGATGCCTGTACGACAAGCTCAGACAGTTCGTGATGAGTGGCTGTATCTGAAATTCGGCGGCCGACAACACTTAACGGCACATAGATATCCCGATTGAGATTTCTCATGCTGATCGCAGATGTGCCGGCTTCCGCTAACCGTTTATCTTCCATTATACCAATAACGGAAAACATCGAATCACCAATTTGAAACCATTTACCAGAGACTTGCTGCCAGGGCGCTGAGCCGAAGATTTCCTGATGGATTTCCGCTCCAATAACACATACGGGTTGCGCGGTTTCCATGTCCATTTCGGCTAGAAAACGACCCTTCGCCGAATGAAAGTTCATAACAGCTACATAATCCGGTGTTGCCCCGATTACGGCTGCATTCACCGTGCGGCCTTCAAAAACGGGTTTTTCCACAAGTTCTTTCACGGGAGCCATCCGCTCGACAAATGGGCAGTTCGCTTCAATTGCCGTCATATCCATCCGCGCTAATCCTTTTGGATTCTGTTGAATCGCAGTAATCCGTTCGTGTCCGGAAAGGTCAACAGCCTGGATACGGATATTGGTCAATCCTAATTGCGACACCTGCTCCATGGCCTGCTGTTTGGCGCCTTCGCCGATAGCCACGCTGGCAATGACGGCGGCCACGCCGAAAATAACGCCCAACATCGTCAAAAACGAGCCCAACTTGTTGTTGCGCATTTCCAGCAATCCAATTTTGATGGTTTGGCCTAATAGCATTCGCTAAAATCCTTTATCGTTTATCCCTGATTCCGGAGCTGTTTTCGCCGCTAAGCTAAATAAAGCGACTCTCATTCCAGGTTCTAAACCATGAGTAACAACCGCTTCTAAACGATTCCGCGGGCCGAGCTCGATCGGGCGATACGTGAAGCGACCGTTTTTATAGACAAACACATGCGAGCCGGACTGGTCATGCCCGATGGCGCTGATCGGAATGGTCAATACATCCGATATACGCTCTTCGACAAATACAACCGATACATTCATGCCGGTCCGAAGTCGTTCATCTTGTGTTGTCAGTCGAACAGCTATTTCAAAAACCTTCCCATGAGAATTATCGCCGTCAGCTCCTGTATAAACTGTTCCACGACTTTGTCCTCTTGGCATCGCCAGCCAACTTATTGAATCGACCACACCTTCCAAGACGGCATTCTCCAGTGCCGGGACGCGTATCCAAACCGGTTGGTCTTCAAATACTCTACCTAAATGAGCTTCGGATACCTGTGTCCAAATCATCATTTCAGACATATCCGGTATTTCCAAAAGTGTCGTCCCAGAACCGACGCTATCCCCAACTTTGAACGGCTCTTTGTTCCACTGGCGTCTGATAATGACAATACCATCCGCCGCGGCATAACCAACGTGATAACCTAGATACTTCTCATAAAACGCTTTCAAAGCGCTACTTTGCTCATAGTCATGACGAGCAATTTCCGATTCGAGCTCGACACTCTTCCGACGGGATTCATATTCCAGTTCAGCTCGTTCCAAAGCCAGTCGAGAAGCCGTTTCCGTCAATCGCAATTGTTCCAATCGCGCTTCAGTGTCAAGCACCTCTGTTTCAGATATCAACTGTCGAGCAAATCGATCTCGAAGCTGCTCCAGTTCCCGTTCTATGCGTTCGACATTCAGCTTGTCAAAAGCATAAACCGCGGTTGTTTCCTTAAGCGCCTGTTCCAGGTTGAATTTTTCTTCTGCAAGAGCTTCAACAGCCCGCTCATAATTCGAAAGTGTCTGACGCAGCTTGATCGTTGTCTTTTCGATCAACTGCTCCATATTTTCAGTATCGAGCCAGAAGACCGGATCACCCTTTCGGACAAATGAGCCTTCCGGCGCCAATCGTGCGATTTTACCTCTTGTCACCGTCGATACTGTTGCATTGCGAACGGCTTTGAGCAGACCGACATCATCGATCCCAGAAACGAATACACCTTGTTGAACACGCACGGTATCGGAATCAGGTGGCGGAGCCAGGGGGTGCGGTCGAGAGCAGGCTCCAAGCAACACAAACAGGCCTCCAGCAACCATGTTAAGGACGAAGATGTTTTTATTGGCTTGTCGACTCATTGTAAACTCAATTACAAACTATCAGGACGCGTCAACAAAATTCGTTGTCCTGGCTGAACACCCTCGTGTATTACAATATATTGGGCGTTCCAAGCGCCGGTTTTAACCATTTGTTTTTCAGCCCCCCCCAAACCAGCCAAATAGACGATTCGATTTTCACCATCGGTAAAAACAGAGTCTATCGGCACATAAATATTATTATCCGATTCGTATAATAACACAGCGACTCTAGCAGTGATTCCCGGACGCAGATCGTCCGGATTATCCGAAATGCGGACACTGACCTCAAAAACCTTACGACCACCGCCGCTATCTCGATTTCTAGGCTCGCGCGAGGAGGGAGCTTCGTCGGCCAGAGCTGCAATTTTGTGTATGTCTCCGTGTAGTACAAGACTCGGAAAGGCGTCCAGATATATCTTTGCCGTTTGATTTTCTTTCACACGAGAAATATCGACTTCGTCAACAAAAGCAATGGCCTCTAATTCGGATAGATCAGGGATTTCAAGAAACGGCTGCCAGGGCCCGACCTGATCGCCGATAGCTACTTTTTCCGTGTTACCTCCACCTTTCCAAACATTTTTATACATAACCATACCGGACGTAGGGGCTCGTATTATCGCTTCATTCAAGTTTGTTTGAACTTTTGTCAGCTCCGCCTGATTTTGGTCAACTTCGATGGAGGCCGTCGTCACATCCGCTTTTTGAAGTTCACGTTGAGATTCCCGGTTTTTTAGCGCTTTTTCGAGCGCCAGAGTGGCATTTTCCACTTGAAGAGTCTGGCTTAAAACTTCCAATTCGGCATCATCGAGCGCTTTTCGGGGAGAAATATCGGCATCGACTAAACGTTGCGTTTTCTCCAGACGTGATCGTGCCGCTGCGAGCTGGGTTCGTTGATGTTCCAAGCGCGATTTGGCTTCCTCGATCGCTAGAAGGTTCAAGCGGTCTTGTAGCTGAGCGTTCTCTTCAGCCTTGAGCAATTTTTTTTTCGCGATTTCCAACGCATTCACCATCTGCTCTACGTCCTCTTCCAACTCCTCGGTTTCAAACCAACAGATCGGTTGGCCTTTTTCGACAATAGAGCCTTCCGGAATGAGATTCGCTATTTTTCCATACGTGCGTGGCGTGATATTGGTTGAATTGACCGCACGAATTTCACCGATCAGCATCAATTCCGACTTAAACGGGCCTTCCTGGACAGTCACAACGATATCACCGGGAATGATGGCGCGTCTGCTGAATTTCAAGCCGATCACAAAAAGCACAACCAAACCGATACCGATCAATACCCACCGTTTTTTATTCGTCATTCCTATTGTCTCCACTGTGTCTATTAATCGGGTTATCTTCATGCTGTGTTGTATATGACTGATCTGAAGAATGAGGATTCAAACGCAGGTTTTCCGGATCGAGGTCACGACCTAAAGCATGAATGATCCGTGCTTTTGCCACTGCCAAATCCAAAATATCGGAATAATAATTATTGCCCGCATCGATTAAGTCATCCTGAGAACGAATCAGGTCCAAATTTCCAGTCAACCCTTCCTGGTAACTCTGGCCTGCCAACTGAAAATTCATTTCAGCAACAGCCAGCGCTTTTTCAGATACTTTCAACGCCTCCACAAGCGCCTGATAGTGGCGAATTTCATCGCGAACATCTTTTTCAACCGCAAGACCGGCGTTCATCAGGTTGTTTTCCAGTTTTTTCAATCGTATCCGAGCCTGATTCCAGTTTTCTCTGTTTGTTCTGTCCCCTAACACATACGAAAATCCAATGCGAATCGAACGGGTATCATCGTCAAATCGAAAGCTATCACCAAACCTGTCGCTCCGTTGAACAGATTCAGCATTTAAAAGCAAATCCAAAGCCGGCAACCGCTGGTTCATAGCATGGGTCACCGCTATTTCTGCGCTGAAAATATCGTTTTTCAAAATGCGCAGATCGAGTCTTTGTTCCAAAGCTTCATCGATGGCGGCGTCGAGTGATATTTCTTCAGGAATATGCTCCGGCGCATCGGCAAACACCAAAGAGCTATCCAATGGAATACTCAGGGTGAGTTTTAATGAATCAACCTGTGATGCGGCAGCCTGTTGAATCCGAATGAGCGTGGTCTGCTGGCGTGCCAGTTGCAGCTCCGCCTGAGACACATCCATCTGTGCAACCAGCCCTTCCTCTAGCTTGATCTGGGAGTTTTTCAAGTGCACCATAGCATCTTCTACGCCACGCAAAGCAACCTCTACCAGTTTTTCCTGTTTTAAAGCAGTAAAATACTGAATGATGACATCCAGAATCAGTCGTCTTTGAGCTTGAACAAATCGAAAACGCGCGTTTTCTCGTGCCAATCGGTTCTGCCTGACCGTAATATGATCACCCCATAAACCGGCATTTTTCAAAAGCGGCTGCTGAAATCGTAAACCTAACGTATTTGAATAAATTCCATAATCACTATCGAAATATTCATCGTATCTACTTTCACTCTCATCATAGCGAATTACATTCGAATATAGTGACAGAGAACCGCCACTCGTGCTGAACTGTTTGCTGATATCCGCGCGAAAGTGATCATTACGGGAAGATTCATCTGTGTTATCACCGTTATCGATCTGAGTATGGACAGAATCGGCTTCAAAGGACAGGCGTGGGAAATACGGCGCCATTCCAGACCGATAGACCGACTCGTTTAATTCCAGATCCAACCCATCATTCTGAAAATCGAAATTGTTTTCCAGAGCCAATTTAACGGCATCCGACAATGCCAACGGGCGTGATTGGGATTCGGAAAAACAGCGAGTGGTGAGAAGCTCACAAATAAACAATAAGGAAAGAATATACTTTTTGGAGATTTTCATTGTCGAATATTTCCTCCAGAAACTTATATACTAAACTGATTCTAAAATTAAAGCCTTTATTCAAAAATTGCAGATAAATACCGATATCTTAGCACACATAAAAAGGAATCTTTATAACCATACTTTATGAGAATAAAACCATTCTCTTGATGTAATGGACGTATTATTCTTGGGCTTTTTGAGACATTTGTGAGAATATCATCTGCCCAATTTCATGAATGACATCGTGCCGTTTCAGTCCTTTGGCCAGACGCGCAGCCATGCCGACTCGAATTTCAGGAAATTCGTTACGGGCAAGAGATATTTCCGCTAAATCGTGAATGATTATGTGTTGTAGCATATCTTTTTCAGTGAACTGATTTTCCTTGAACCAGGTAAAATGTGAGTTGAAAATCATAAGATGTCTGTAGGATTCTTCCCACGATAGCCATTTTTCATAATCTATTTTGGAATTAGGGTCATATCCATCGCGTAGAGGAAAATCGGTATAGTGGTTGAAATGCACATATGGATCGATAGGGTATCCTCTGAAATCGTCATCTGTGAGTGGGTAGGAGTTACCGGTAAGCTGCTGAAGATTGTAACGCACTCCTGCTGGATCTTGAGGCATCAGGCGGTATATTTTTTTATACAGAGCGATCGCTTCCTCTTTTTGGTTCGAACTTTCAAAAAAATTTGCCAGTGAATGCAGGCAGCTCATATAAATACTGTTCCTCATATTTCTGTAATTTAAAATAAAATCATCCGTATCCGGCAAAATAGATTCAGACAACAGAATTCCGAACTGAAAATATTTACGGGCAGTTGCCAGCCTCTGCCCTGCAAGAGACAACATGCCCATCACATGATAGAGGTCCAGCAACCATGGAATTTTTCCCAGCACAGGGCTGATTGTCTTTTGAGCCTCATCGAAACGCTTTTCACTGAACAATACGGATGCTTTATGAAGTGTTTCCTGGTCTTCATCAGGAACTGAAGATGTAAAATCATAGGCAAGCAACCGCCATTTTTTTGAGTGGTGTTCAGGAAAAAAATCTTTTGCGGCGGTCGGCCCGTATAACCAGACAGGGTCCCAGATACCGTTATCCTCTAGTGTCGCAGGTAAATTTATCGTATCCGTCAATTTTAATTCTTCTGCTACAACTACACCCAGCAAACGATCTTTCTTGCCGATCTCCAAGCCACGATCCAGACCTGTAACGCGTACGGATAGTGTTTCATTCTCGATGTATTGGTTGTCTTCCGAATGAAATTCGTATTCTGTGCCATCTTTTTCAGCAACAATAAAAATATTGTCATCTCTTTGTTTAACAGTCAGTTCTATAACGGAATCGATAAGCGGCATAGTCTGTTCCTTTCCCAGATCAATCAATGATGGCCTGGGCAGCGTAACCATCAAGCTGCCGGGCTTTCACACAGGACAGCACGGTATCAGGTTGTTATCGGGTCAGCAACAGAAGCACAAAAATACTTATTCGTAGGAAAAGCTTCAATAGCTCGCAAAAAGAACAAATGGAAATTGAACTGAAATCTGGCCTGTTCTTAACCGATATCCCACAAATTTTGGACAACTCGATTATCACCGCCTATTGGGCAACCGATTGAAGGTGACTTAAGGATATGGATAGACTATCGGCTGCTGCCACTATCCCATCTGGAACTCTCATCGTAACTACGCACACTACCTCGATCTCATGTAAGAAAGCACAATGCGACTCCATTAGGAACGCTAAAGTAAAAGGAACCCGATAATCAGGTCAGTAAAAGAGCAGCACATCCAACGATCTTCGTTTATCAGGTTTGGAGATGTATCAACAGAAGCGCTACGGATATCCTTCAAAAACCTTGTAGAGATGCACCTCGTTTTTTTGAAAAAGCAAGGTGAATTTATCACCAGTATCTCGAATTCGAGCCCATTCATCATGAAATTGCTCTTGTGTTAAAGGCCAGGGTCTATCCGATAGACACAGCAAAATGTATTCACATTCCTCATATCGGATTCCGTTTTGTAATGATTTCGGGAAAACCCATGCTGTCTGATCTCTGTGGAGATGTGGAATAAAATTATTTTGTGCGGAAATAGTCGCTCCTTCCGGTATCAGGTTGATTGCTTCACGTTTTGCCTGATGGACATTTTGAATAGCATGGAATTTATAACGTGAACTAAATGTGCTGAAGCACAAGACAAAGAGACCTACTATGACGAGTCTCTTATGGATGATCTTTAATTTGTTGAATAGTCGTATTTCGATTTTGGCTATTGAGTTGATAAACGGCCAGATAACAAATGGCAACACAGGGGCAGAGTAATATTGAACAAGTTGCTTTTGAGCAGAATGGGAACTCATCGAATTCAGAATCATCCCGGGTATAGCAACAAGGAAAGAATATGGAGATAGAATTGGTAGAAACAAGAAACTTTTTGTTACGCTCCATATTGTTTTCCATTGGACTTCGGTTGTCAATGCCGGTGTACTGAGAAATGTCCAGATTATGTTTTTCATATTGTTTCCCAGATGTGCCAAACGAACGCTTGCAACAATCGGAGTTCCATCATTCAGTGCCGGTAAGACAAAGCCAAGAACCAGTGATCCGACCGTGACCGACAGGATCATAAGGCTTGTTCCAATTCTCCATTTTCTTTTCACTAGGGTAAGATATACGCCGAAGAAGAAGATATAAAGAAACATGTCTTCCTTTACTGTGAAAGATAAAGCGGCCATGATAAACATCAAGGTGAAGTTTTCCTTTTTATATGCGCAGATCATAATGAGAAAGATCGCTATAACGAATATTTCATGATGAAAATCGAACATCAAGCAGCGGGAAAAATATGAATTTCCAACCACAAACATGGCACAAAAAGCAGAAATCGAAGTTGAAACCCCTGAGTATTTAGCCAGGAAATAAACGGAAATAATGGCTGAAGCGCCTGCAAATGCGAGTAGAATTAAAAGGACAATGGGTGTATCGAGAATCCAATAAAACGGGATAAATATCAGGATAAAGGGCGCAAAATGTTCAGCAAGAAAGTTTCTTTGTAACTGGTGGGAAAACAAGAATTTTCCTTTCAAAGTATTTGAAATGGCTGTGTCGTACATCGACAGATCGTAAGCCCCTGTATTAAAAGAATAGTGTTGATTGAGTTTAATGCTGACGAGGAATAGGAATGAACCGATAAAAATGATAATGGCCGTGTTTCTGGCTGTAAAAAATTTTTGAGTAGCTCGTATAAGCATTGCTTTCTTCTTAGGATTTGATAACCAATAATAGTTGTTTTTTCCCTTCCTTAAATGTTATAGAAAAACTTCTTTTTTTCAAAACTGGTCTGAAAACACTGGGAAAATTGTTTTTGATTGACCTATACCTTCAAACTAGTAATTCCAGGGACAGACATCAATTTTTTCGGAAAATAAAAGAAATTCCTAACCCGGAAAGACCTCATCCCCCAGCCCCTTCTCCATGAATAGAGAAGGGGGGGTTGTTTTTCGGGGACACGGATCGATGTTTATTCAGGGGGACAGACATCCAAAAATAACAAAACGAACCATCTTTTATTTCTGTATATCAAACCCGTAAGGCCGAAACACCTGCGGCCGGCACATATCTGCGCCATCTGCGTCATCTGGACATTCGGGGGACAGACTTCCAATTTTAAATCCTATTGTAGATTTAGATGTTATTGGCGTTCATTCGCGTTCATTTGCGGTTAATAAAAAATGGCTACAGCTTAAATAGCTCATCAAATCAACTTGCCTTATCGATTGAATTTATTATAATGATCTATTTCCCAACGGATATCCCGTTGGTCTTGAAAATACGTCAGTGAAAGGAAGAGTGCCATGGATAATACAAAAGAGCTGAAAACAATTCACTCAATGTTGCACTACCATGCAGGGCGACATACAAATGTTCCTAGAGAAACCATGATCAGACTTATTTTGGATAGGCGAGAAGCTATCGAGTCTGCTTGTGGCGCTTTGGCGGTTTGGACTCGACCCGAATCAAGCGGTCGAAGCCCCAAAGATACCGTTATCGTCAAACGATCTATCAGCGAAGCCGATATCGATTGGGATTCACCGAACAATATTGGAATCACAGCGGATACATTCGATATGATACTGGAAGACGCGCTGGAGACGATGGCCGATCATCCTGAAATTTTTGAAGTCAACCGAGTTGTCGGCGCCGATTCAAGAATGGCGTTGCCGATCCATTTGGTATCGACCCACTGTATCACTGCTCTGTTTGCTGATAACATGTTCCGACCCGTCCCCGACGATATCGAAAAAAGCTGTTTTTACTCTAAACCCTTTACGCTTTTGGTTCTGCCGCTCGACCGCGTAAATCCTGAGCGTTATGATGGTCGGTTAAGAAAACTGCCATCCGGCCGAACAACCGATATGGCTATCGCTATGGATTTGGATCGCCGTATAGGTATCGTATTCGGCTCCGCCTATTGTGGCAGCGTGAAAAAACTTATCTTCACCGTGATGAACTATTACCTGCCGGCAGAAGGTATTTTACCCTTGCATTGCTCCGCCAACGAAGGAAAGAGTGGCGACATTGCGCTTCTGTTAGGATTGAGCGGCACCGGAAAAACAACATTGTCAGCAGTTCCAGATAGAGCGCTGTTAGGGGATGATGAACATGCCTGGTCTAAACACGGTATTTGCAATTTTGAAAATGGCTGTTATGCAAAATTGATCAATCTGGATCCTGAAAAAGAACCGGAAATATACAACGCATGTTTTCATGAGGATTACACTCTCTATCATGGAGCGATCATCGAAAATGCGATGATGTATCCAGACGGCGAATTCGATCTGGACGATGAAAGATTTACGCCGAACTCTCGAGGTTCATATCCGCTTCGTTATTTGACCAATATCAAAGAATCGTCGATGGGGGGCCACCCCAGTGTTATCCTATTTTTGACTGCTGACGCCAACGGTGTTTTGCCTCCTGTTGCCAAGCTGAATCCGGAGCAAGCCATGTTGTGGTTCTTGATGGGATACACCAGCAAACTCGCCGGAACAGAAACCGGTATCGTTGAGCCAAGAACCACGTTTTCCAGATTTTTTGGTGAACCCTTCATGCCCAGAAATCCGGATGTGTATGCATCGATGTTGGGTAAAATGATGAAAAAACATAAAACCCAGGTTTATTTGGTCAACACGGGATGGAGCGGCGGCCCGTACGGTGTCGGAAAACGTATGGATATCACGCTGACAAGAAAATTGGTGGATGCGGCGCTAAACGGTGATCTGAAATCCGTCAAATATACTGTCGATCCCTTGTTCCACGTTGAAATCCCGCTGGAAGTGCCTGGTCTGAAAGATCAATCGCTGCTTCAACCGAAAAATACATGGAAAGACAAAGCAGCATTCGACGAACGCGCGCAGAAATTGGCCGCCCAATTCGCCGCTCACTTCGACAAAGCTTATGGCGACAAGGGAATCGACCCCTCTGTTGCCGCGCAGTGCCCAGGAAAATAAACCCGGAGAGCGTTAATTAGCGAGTCTTTTAAAAAGATTATGCGCTGACTCAACGACTATAAAATTTTTGATAATGATTTTTATACACCTCTGTTTAGGAGGTGTATTTTTTTAATCTTTTCCATCTTGTAATCTTTGGAATCGTGTTCAGACATCCACTGAAGCGCCTAATTAGTAATTAGGGGACAGACATCTGTACTTTTTGGGGGACAGACTTCCAATTTTGTATCTTCGGATATTTTTACGATATTCCGGGGGACAGACTTCTAATTTTATCCAGAGGATAATAGATGCTGAACTCTAACACTTGATGATTGGACATTGGATATTAGACATTGAAAACTCCCGCTGCTTCTGCCCAAGCTAATGAAATTCTGAAGCGAAGGCGAGTGTTTGAACACGATTATCACGATTACGGGATTAGATATCTTTTGCTATCCCAGGGATGCGGAACTTGAGTCAGGATATTTAAATCAACCGAAACCGCAAAAATGTTGATAGAAACGTCGTAGTCCTTGGAAAGCAATTCTCATTAGATCGGATCGACGACAACAACCGGACCGATCGTTTCCAACTCGGGCAGCAATGTCTCAGCCGGTCCTACAACAGCAATGACCATATCGTCGGGATGAAGATATTTTTGTGCAACCCTTTGAACATCGGATATCGACACCTTTTCAACCTGATCGGCAAAATGAGTGACCTCTGTCAAAGGTAAACCATAGAAGGTATTGTGTACCAGTGTCTGAGCAATATCCTCATATTCTTCAAACTGAAGTGGGTGACTGGCTATCAATGTCATTTTAGCATTTTCCAGCTCTTCCTGTGTGACCGACTCGTGTCGAATTTTGGCAATTTCCTGCAGACATACCCTGATCGTTTCTACCGCAGATTCCGCTCGCGTAAACGTGCTCAATAAAAACTCACCCGTGTAATCACGCCTGGCAAAATAACTGTAAATACTATAAGTCAGTCCCCGTTTGACCCGCACCTCTTCGGCAAGACGCGTATATAACCCGCCGCCTCCAAGAATTTTATTCATAACCAGAAGATCGAATCTATCCGGATTGGTGCGATTGATACCGATATGACCCATCATGATCTGTGCCTGTGTCACCGGCTTGTCAACCAGTAATACTCTGATGCCTTCAATTGGCCGAGGAACACCAACGATCGGAAGCGGCTTGGTCGATACCGGCCAGGAACCAAGATACGTTTCACACATTTCAACAGCATTTTCCTTGGAAATATTTCCGACCACTACAAGCACTGCACGATCCGGGCAATAGTGATCTTTCCAAAATTGCCTGACATCTTTGCCGGTTATCGCTTTAAGGCCATCGAGTGTTCCATTCATTTGTTTCTGATAAGGGTGACCTTCAAAAACGGCATCTCGAAATACTCTATCGCAGACATCGCCGACATCATCTTGTTTTCGCATTAAATCTCCGATCAAATATCGCTTACTCTCTTCTATCACCTGTTCATCAAACGCCGGTCGCGCGATTATTTCGGCAAAATACGGAAACAAAGTCGTCACATCCTCTGTCAGGCACGTGAGCGTAACAATACAGGATTCATTGTAGGCAACAGATGATACATAAGCGCCATGAGAATCCATGACGGCATCGATTTCTTCGTTTGGGTACGACTCTGTTCCTTCGGTCAACACCCATCCGGTCAGATAAGCCAGACCGCTTTGTTCAGCGGGATCATAAATCGAGCCACCTCGTATTTGTGCTCTAGCATAAACCATCGGCACATCGAGTTTTTGCACCAGGATAACTTGCAGACCATTCGAAAGACGGAATTCTGTTGTTTCTGGAAAATCAAACGATGATCCGGTATCCCATTTTGTCTGTGTGAGATAATCTGCAAGGTCAGTTGTTTTTGAATCCGGTTTCCGTAAAAACGACAATGGGCCAAGAGAACAACCTGTCAGACAAACCATTATTCCAATTGCCGATAATATGAAATTTCTGTGTCGTCGGTTAGTCATCGAGGACATCTCCGTTCCTTTCGTTGACGTCATTGTCCGCCAGTGCAATACCAACGGTACGATTAGTAGGCGCCAAATATTTTCGAGCAACCTCCCGAAGCATTTCCGGGGTAATGGCTGCCAGATTATCCGCCAGCTGAATACCATCCTGCCAGGAGCTGACCATTTCGTTTTCTCCTACATATTTCGCTATTCCCATACAAGATTGCATCTGATAGACATCTGCAGCAAGAATTTGTGTGCAAGCCATTTGCAATTGATCGCCTGAAATCCCGTTTTGGATTACATCATCGATGATGGTATCGACTTTTTCCATCACAACTTCTGTCGATACGCCCGGCAGCGTCAGACCGACTATTGTGAACAACCCCGGCTCAAGCAAAGGTCTGAACCATGCTGTCACGTACATGGCTATAGGGTTCGCTCCATGAGCCAGTCGGCCGAAAGGTGAGGTTTTTCCACGAGCCAACACGGTGGCCAACACATTCAGCGGCAGGCTGTCCGGATGAGACGCTGGTGGAACATGATAACCGGCCCAAATCATGCTTCGTTGAACCGGCGAATCTATTTCAAAGCGTTTTTCTGCGCTCTGTGGTGGTTCGACAGGGAATGAGCGGACAACTTTTCGGCCTCGTTTGATCGCTCCAAAATGAGTCTCCATCAAATTCAGGAGTTGCTGAGTTTTAAAGTGACCTATGACGACAGCAACAGCGTTGTTTGGGACATAATACGTGCGATAAAAATTCATTATGTCATCATAGGTGAACGTTTCGACATCTTCGAGCTTGCCGATAGTAATCGTTTTATAAGGGTGAACATCATAAGCATTCTGATGAAGAAGAAAACGCATTTTTCCTTGAGGATTATCAAGATAATTCAAGCGGAGCTCCTCTTTGACAACCTCCAATTCTGCCATTGTTTCCTCGTGTGTCGGAGATAGATTGGCCATTCTTTCCGCCTCAAGTCGTATGACGAACTCTAAGCGATCTGGAGCAACTGTTTGATGGTAACAGGTTCTATCAAAAGAAGTATTGGCGTTCGAATGCCCGCCCCCGATAGTGGCCATGAGCCGGGCAAACGATTCACCCTGAAGATGCGTAGTCGATTTGAACATCATATGCTCACAAAAATGCGCCAGCCCTGTTTTTCCAGGCTTTTCATCGACAGAACCGACCCTGTAATACAGCGCAAACGCCACCACAGGCGAATCCTGTCTTTCGACGGAAATCACTTTCATGCCGTTTGACAGGGTGTGCTCAACGACAGGTAAATCAAACTCAGCTGAAACACTGCAAATTATCCACAGTAATCCCAATAGTAATACAAATAGTTTTCTCATATTGATCTGACTCTCAAGGTTTTCTGGTCGTGATATTCCAGGTGATTGTATCGTCTTTCAGTTTTCCGATAACCTCGACATCATAACCCCATCTATTCCACGTATAGCGACGCAACTGACGTTGGTTGTCCGATGCGACATAGATTTCGTCGATACCATCATCATTCAAGTCCGCCAAGAACGTGGCATGTTCAAAACCTGAGGTTTGGGTGGCTATCAGTGTTTTTTTCCACGGATCGCTTTCTTTTTTTGGAGGATCCAGTCTCCAGATACCGTTTTTGCTGGTCGATGCGATCACTTCACGCTTGCCGTCTCCGTCCGTGTCACCGATTGTCAGGAACCTGCACAACTCACCGGGCAAACTGGCAATATCAGTTGAAACAAATTGATTATCGACATATCGGTACATACGAATTCGCGTGGTGTCCCCGGCAACGTCGCCACCGATATTTTCCCCTTCCAGCGAGGCGAACACTGCGGGTCGATCTTCGCCGGTCAATGTAGCGACCATAATTTCTTTCGCATGCCGAGTTGTCAATATATCCACGACTGACTGATGCCATTTTTTCCCATCGAACGCAAACATGTCAATTTCGCCGGGCTGAATCGATCCGTCCATTTTGTTCGGCATACTTGGAGTAGTAAACAGTTCCATGTAGCCGTTTCCTGTTACGTCACCAATCTCCATTTCATGGACGAAAGTCTCAGTTGTTTTTCGATTGAGTTCTTCCACAACATAGCGATCCTGTTGCCATTTTGCAATCGCCACGACTCCTTGGTCATGGGTGGCGATACAGATTTCTTTGTGACCGTCATTTGTGATATCGGCAATTTCAAAATCCCGCAATCGATCAAATTTTCCGCCAAATGTGGGATTCCATAGGCTTTCACCTTTCCATTCCCCATTTTCGTCTTTTCGCCAGATTTTTAATTGTGCTTGTTGTGCTCCAATTGTCAAGATACCGGGTTCTCCTTCAACCGGTTCAAACCATTCGGCTTTGTGAAACACGTTACTATCTGGATCCTCCAGCGCTTCCTCGCGCCAACCCCCTTTTTCAAACGTCCATATATTCAACAGGGCCGGCCCGGGAACAATCTTGGTGTCATCGGTTCCAGGAATGGGTTCCTTGATAAACTGTGCCTGGGCAAGATAAAGCGTGGCGCCTTCTACTGGTGGAGCGACTTGTTGTGTTTCTACCGGTGCTTTGGTGGCCGTTTCTTCCTGCAAAGGCGCCTGGGAACCACAACCAACCAGGACACCCGTTATAATGATAAAAATCGCCAGGGAACTCATGGCTACCCCGACTCGATTGCGATGTTGTTCTATCCACATAGTATTTCTCCTTGATAACACAAGATTTTCTGAATCATTTTAACATGACCCGGCAACTCTTATAGCAAATTGAACAGAAGAAAACACCATTGAACAAAAACAGTCAGCGCAAAGCGCTATCATAAAGATAAAAGGGGGAAAGCGCCATGCGTTATCAATTGGCTGTTCTCAGAAGACGAAAACCTTGATAGTAGTAGCGGAAGTCGGGGTAGCCGCCGTTTCGAAACGCCGACCGACAGCCATACGCGATATTGTCCCAAGCGCCACCGCGTTGCACCCGGAACAGGCCCGTTGATGGTCCCCTTGGATCCGTTACAGGTCCCGATGGATAATCAGCATACCAGTCCCAGCACCATTCAAACACGTTGCCATGCATATCATACAATCCCCACGGATTGGGAAGTCTCGTGCCCACCGGATGCGCTTCGTCCTCAGAGTTCCCGCACCACCAGGCAATGCTGTCCAGTGCGTCCAAGGGCGAACTCGGTGAACAGGTATCACAATTAGCTGAACTGTAATTCGGCTCATCCGCTGAAAATGGCCCCGTTGTGCCTGCCCGGGCCGCATATTCCCATTCGGCTTCAGTCGGCAACCGATAACCATCAGCAGAAAAATCGCAGTAAAATTCGTTATCGATATCATGGTTCGTCGCATCCACAGGCGTCGTGAATCCCTCATCTTTGTAATAACAGCGCGTATATCCATCCTGTAACGACATCAGATTCGCAAATAAGATTGCTTCATAGCATGTGAATCGATGACCCGGATGCTCCATCGTCCGGCAATAATTTTCGTTACTTGGATCGCCCGGCAGCGTTGGTTGCACCGCTTTCAGGTCCGCCCACATCTGCCGCGTCACCTCCGTCGTCATCATGTGGAATCCTCGTGTTAGGGTGACCTGGTGTTGTGGACCTTCTTCCGACAACCTGCATGGTTCATCTTCCGGTGACCCGCGCGTGTATGTTCCCGGGGGAATATAAGCAAAACTTGGCAGAGGCGGCGAAGGTGTGGGGGTTGGAGTGACGGTGGGAAGGGGGGTAGGTGTCCACTTGTGCGCGGAAGCCAGCCAGAATTCCTGGAAATCATAGCTCCACGTCTCCATGTCCAGAAACCAGGCGCCCCAGAAAACCATCGGCCCGAATGGAATAAATTCATCAATATCCGGAAAATCAAACTCCAGGAAAACTATATAGGATTCATCAAGATCAATATCATGAATTTCAAAGTCCACTTCCGTAGTAAATGACGGCCAGAAGAAAAACTCTCCCAACACTTCAAGGATGCCGAATATAGTCGCCCCCGGCGTCATCGCGCCAAGGTTGTTCATGTAGAATTCCGCCTTGAAGTGATCGAATGAAGTGAATCCACCATTATTCAAACGCATCTCCACATCGATGTCGATAACAGCGCGCACAATCGGCAGCCAACAGCACATCAGGATGCTTGAGATGACGAACATTCTTACCCACCAATTCTTGTTTTTCATGATGCGCGCCTCCTTTTTAATGGTCTATAGTAGAAAAAAATATCACGTCACATTGAAGATGATGCGTGTGTAAAAAGTCTTCCATTCTGCCTATTCTCCCAAATGCATAATATGGAAAAGCGCTTGTTGTGTCTAATTTATTTGAGGGTTTTCCTGGATTTCGAAAAAAAACATAGCACAATCCGCAAGGCAATTTGTTTGATTCCCGGATAGCGGTTAACGAATGGGCCGTTTTTACGCTTGCATCAAAATTGCTCCCGATCAACAAGAATAATATGCAAAAAACTTGACCTTTAAATGATATTTACTTAGTTTGATTGAGGTCTTTTTTAATGTTTTTCCACTGGAGGATATCATGTGTACAATTGGAGCTGTTAAAAATCAGGCAACCGGTAACAGAGTTTTTTTCAAAACGGTCGATCAAACATTTGTCCGTCTTTATCCAGAACCTTTTATCACTCAGGGTTCAAAATATCGCTACGTTAAGATGCCCAGCAACACCAATCCGCAGGAAGAGGGTGTTTTGGCAGGGGTCAACGAAGCTGGTGTCGTTGTTTTAGGCGCTGACGGCAACACGCTTCCCAACTACGCCGGCGCACGTTTTGGCAGTCTGAATGAATCCCTTGTCGTTTACGAAAAAATCCTGGAAGAATGCGGAACTGTCAGGGAAGCCCTTGATTTTGTCATCAACGAATATCAAGACCGTTATATGGGTGGAAACGGCGACATCATCATGATCGGGGACAGAACTGAAGCGATCGCATTAGAATATCTTCCTGACCGATGGGGACTTGAATTTCAGCGGGACAAACCCTATCTGATACGCTCCAACTTCTTTGTTTTGATGGATAAACTTCGGCCAGCTCCGGAAGAATGCACCTTGCACACATCATCCGCTATCAGATATTCAGACGCATTGAGACACTTGTCCATAAAAGGCAAAAACAATGAATTGGACGATGTTTTTGGTCTTGTTAAAAGCCATTATCAGGGAAAAAATGCGATGAGCATCTGTAGGCATGGTGGTGAAGGAGAATATTTTACTCATGCGTGTTTCGTTGTAGAGCTCAAACCTTCATCTATCGAAGCCTATATTTCAATCAACGGAAAACCCTGCGAAAAAGATTTCACAAAAGTATCCTTGCTCTAGGAACATGCTCCAGCCTGAACGGCAAAATAAGGAGGTATAAAATATGGATTATCTTGATCATGTCAAAGATGCCTTTCAAAAAAAATTGTTGAGCATCGAGACGTTTCTTCGGCTGTCTTCCTGGTTGACAGAACCTGAATTTGAACCTTTTTACCATGAGATACACAGGCTGATAGACAGACGTGAATGGGAAGAATTGGATGATCGATTTTATACGATCATCGAGTTTGGAACCGGTGGTCGACGAGGAACACGGGGAGCTGGTTCGAATCGGATCAACAACCATACTATCGCCGAAAGCGCTCAAGGGCTTGCCTCCTATATTTTCGAAAGCGGTGACCCATCGCGTGGAGTCGTCGTTATGTTTGATACACGGCACTGCTCAGAAGATTTTGCTCGAACCGTTTGTGAAGTTCTGGCCGCCAACGGTATTCCTTCATTCATAGCGCTGTCGCCACGTTCAACGCCGCAGTTGAGCTTTACTATTCGGCATTTAAAAGCACAAGCCGGGTGCATGATTTCAGCCAGCCACAACCCTCCAACAGATAACGGTATCAAGGTATCCTGGGAAGATGGGGGCCAAGTCGTGCCGCCGCATGACAACAGAATCATCGAAAAAGTCATGGAGACGGAGGAAATTCGCCGGAAAGATTTCGCTACCGGCGTGAAAGAAGGGTTGATCAAGATCCTGGATAATGAAATCGACAATGCTTACTTATCGTCTTTGGAAACATTGTCTTTGTCGGATAAACGGAATGCCAAGATTGTGTATTCTCCGCTTCACGGTGTGGGAGCGACAAACGTCGCCGCCCTTCTTCAACGCCTGAATTTTGACCTCCAAATCGTGCAAGAACAAATGGCGCCGGACCCTGATTTTTCTACTGTTCCTGACCAATTACCGAATCCGGAACTCCCGAATGCGATGAAGACAGTGACTGACCAAGCCGCAAAAATTACAGCTGATTTGGCAATCGCTTCCGATCCGGACGCCGACAGAATTGGCGCAACTATTCCTTGTCCTACCTGGCGAGACTCTTCTGGGTGGCTCTTTTTGAACGGCAACCAAATCGGCGCTCTGATTCTGGATCATGTCATCAAAAAACTGAAACAAAGCAACCGCATGCCCGCTAAACCCGTCGTCATCAAAACGGTTGTCACGACCGAGATTTTAAATGCTATTTGTAAAAAGCATAATATCGAGATCATCGATAATCTACTGGTTGGATTTAAATATATTGCAGAGACTATTGCTCGACTTCCAGCGGACAAAACACCAATTTTTCAAATGGAAGAAAGCCACGGGTATAATCGTGGACTGTTTGTTCGTGACAAAGATGCAGCCTCCGCTGCACTGGATCTGGCTGAGCTTGCCTCTGAATTGAAAGCGGAAAATCGAACACTTTTCGACAAGCTGATGGAACTGTATCGCACGTATGGTCTATATGTCGAATACACTCGATCTGTTTTTTATCCGGGTAAATCCGGTCGGGAAAAAATGAATAGCATCATGGAGCGCCTGCGGAATCATCCTCTGGAAACAATTGGAAACCGCACTGTGCATCACACAATTGATCGGGCGTCCAACATGATCAAGAACAACCGGGGCGTTATTCTTGGTACGATTCAGCAGCATACCGGTAACGTTATGCAGTTCTGTTTCGATGCCGATAGAACTAATCGCTTGACAGCCCGACCTTCAGGAACCGAACCCAAAATCAAGTTTTATGCTCAGCTTTGGGAACCTCTTCCTGCGTCTATCGATGATCAGGGAATCGAAGCTATGCGCCAGACACTGATAGCCGAAGCCAATACCTTGATTGATAGTGTGGCATCTGAGGACTAACCTCGATCAAGTGATATTACTCAACTTCCGCAGCTTGTTTTTAAAAACTCATCTTTACCCACCCCGTCGGCATCCTCACAATTCTCTCTCCTTGTCCTGTAAGACTTCGCCTGAATAGAGACCTCATCCCCCAGCCCCTTCTTCATTGCTGGAGAAGAGGGGTTGTTTTTCGGGGACAGACATCTGTACTTTCGGGGGACAGACTTCCAATTTTGTATCTTGGAGATATTCTGGGGACGACTAAAATCCAATCAGCGATAGCCGAAACCTACGCCGAAAGACACTACCGAGAAAACCAAGCAATAAGTCTTGCGATTTCAACCAATATCAGGCCCAAAAGATACTTAGCTGAAGAAGGGGGTTATCTTTTTCGGGGGACAGACTTCCAGAAATAGAAATAAGCGACGCAGAAAATGTAGGCTTTTTTTAGAGGGACATCCAATTTTGTTTCTTCGGATCGGATATGATTCCGGGGGACAGACTTCCAAAATCACTAGTTATTGGATATTGAATCTTCCACTTACACCTGAATCAACGTTTAATAATCTGACCTTTTTTATTTAACAAAAAGGCATCGGGCAAAACGCTTTCAACCTGTTTGCGATATCCTTTTACGTTCCAGTTTTTATCCGATACAATTTCACAAGCCGCTATGCGCAACCGTGGTGATTCATGACTTTCGACAATCATCTGAACCACTTGTTCGCGTGCAGCTTCTTCTTCCTGTCGGGAAATAGCCTTCAGAGCCGCCATCCGAACATCGTCGTCAGTGTCTTCAAGAAACGGCGTCATCGCTGAAACGATTCTAGTGTCTTCGAATTTGCCGATTTCCTGTAACACTTGAATTTTTTTATCCGGATATTTCGAGTATACAGGGTCGAATGATTCGGTCAATTGCAACAGATGGTCAAGGTAGTCTTGTGATTGTGTTATTTCTTTAAGAATTTCAAGAGCTTGTCCAACTACTTCATTCTCTCTTAGAAAAGTGATCAGCGGCTTTACAGCCACAGAACCAGTATTGACAACGATATTTCTGACGTGTTTTTTTTCATCTTCATCAGGAGTAGGTCCACCGATAACCACTGTGAAGCGTTGAAGTAAACAGGCTATAGCTTCAGGTGTTCCGATTTGAGACAGTTCGTCGGCGGCAGCAAACCGGGTTGCGGCTTCAGCGTTTTTATTGACCACTTTCTGGCCGGCTTTTTGTGTCCCAGGATCACCTGGAGGTAATTTCTTTTTTCTTAATATATCCCAAATACCCATCGTATCTCCTATCAGAACTCATCATGCTTCAGCGTGTGCCGAACAATCTATCTCCTGCGTCACCGAGTCCCGGCAGAATATACGCATCCGTATTCAAGCATTCGTCGAGCGCTCCTGTGTAAATGTCGATATCCGGGTGGTATCGTTCCATTTCTGCAACTCCTTCAGGAGCCGCCACAATACAGATGGCTTTAATCTTTGTGCAATTTTCTGCTTTCAACATATCCGCTGCCGCTACCATCGATCCGCCGGTTGCCAGCATGGGATCGACGATTATCGCCGTTCGCTCGGCAATATCAGGGTTAAATTTTTTATAGTATTCCACAGGTTTCAGAGTCGATTCATCCCTAAATAATCCTATGACATTGACACGCGCTGATGGTATCAGGTCCAGGACCCCTTGCATCATTCCCAGCCCAGCTCTCAATATAGGCACAACCACCACTTTTTTTCCTGACAGACGCTCAACAGTGATATCCCCTGCCCATCCGGCGATGATTTGTGGGTTCAATACCATATCCCGGGTTGCTTCATACGTCAGAAGGTTTGTAACCTCACGCGTCAATGCACGGAATTTACTAGTTGTCGTCATATTTTCGCGAAGCAGACCCAGCTTATGACGTACTAACGGATGCTCCACAATAATCAAACCCATACAAACCTCCGTATTATTACTTTTTCAGCTTAAGCGCTTTTTCGATTTTTGTTATTGCGTCAAGGCAGGCTGCTTCTGCTGCCTTGTCAAAGTCATCTTCTCCGTATGTCTGTTGCCAGGGCGCTTTTCGATAGGCAAATACAATATCTCGTGATGAATTGATAACTCCACCCGAGCCATCTGCTTCAAGCGCTGCAACCGCATCAGACGCGCCGGCGCCTTGGGCTCCGAATCCGGGTATAAGAAAAGGTGTCCGAGGCATTATATCCCGTAACACCTGGGCCTCATCCGGATGATTGGCTCCAACCACCGCTCCAACACTTGACCAGCCACACTCCCCGATGCGTGACAATCCCCAAACATGAACCTGCTTGGCAACTTTTCGAGCAACCGTCTCAGTTCCCACCGAAAGATTTTGAATATCGGCGCCGGAAGGGTTAGAGGTTTTCACCAGAACAAACACGCCTTGATGTGGAGCTTTTCGTAAAAAAGGATCGATAGCATCCACTCCAAGATAAGGATTCAACGTCACTGCGTCGGATGGTATTGGTGGAGGAATCTGTGACGGTTCAGAAGATGCACTTTCGAAAAAGGCGTTGGCGTATGCTTCAGCTGTCGATCCGATATCCCCGCGCTTGGTGTCGGCAATGACGATTAAATTACGAGCACGTGCCTCCGCGACAATGCGTTGGAGTGCAGCCAAACCAGGGGGGCCGAGCTGTTCGAAAAAAGCCCACTGTGGCTTGATAACAGGAACATGTGGAGCAATACAATCCAGTATTTTCAGAAGGTATGTTTCGACTGCTGCCGCTAATCCCGACCATGGATCTGAAGATTGTGCCATGTGTTTTGCAATGAGATGGGGAGGTAGTAAATCAATGTGCGGGTCAAACCCAACACAAAGCGGTGTTCCGCGTTCGTGAACAGCGCGGTGCAACCGATCGATAAATTCGATAGACATCAGGAAAGGTCAAGATTGACGGGACCTTGATCCATCAATGCAAACATAAGTTCACCTTTGGCAGCCAGGTCACCACCTTCAATTGTGACAGTTGCTTCGACTGTGTAGATATTTCGTCGTTGCCCTGTAAAACGAATCTCAATCCGTAGTTGATCCCCGGGTGTGACCGGGTGCTTGAATTTGAATTGCTTGACGGAAGCAAAATACCCCATCATTTGAATAAGTTTTCCTTCCGTTTCGGATATTTTTGTCGCCAATACCACAGCGGCAACTTGGGCGGATGCTTCAATCATCAAGACACCCGGCATAATTGGTCGACCAGGAAAATGGCCCTGAAAAAAAGGTTCATTTATCGTAACATTTTTTATACCAACACCATAAACACCTGGTTTATAATCAAGAATTCTATCGACCAGAAGAAATGGAAATCGATGAAAAATCAATTCCTGTATTTGTTGGATGTTCAGTTCAGGCATTAAGGTCTCCTTTCAATGGACATGTTTTATCCCGCAACTGTATTATAACGAATCAGCAACAAATAAAACAGATGATTCTGCTGTATAATCAAAACACGGTGGTACTTGATGATATTAAAATCACGAAAAGCAAAAGATTGATTTGGGCTTGTCTATCCAGTTTCTTGGTACGATCATGGTTTTTATCCTGGCCTTTGGATGGTATAACCATTGATATTTTTAACCCTGTCCAAGGTGTTGATGATGATAAAAGATCACGTGTAAACCTATCTGGTCAAAGGTGTTGATATCAATGAAAAACTTGCATTTGTAAGCATTTTTGACTACTCTCATCCTTCCGCCGACTATGCGGATAACCCTTGATAAAACAACCACTAACCTAACTTAACTAGTGAGGAGCTATGAACGACAAGCACACATACAGAATTGATCTAGATAAGAAATTTATCGAGATCCAAGGTACTATCGATTTAGACAATTACCTGTCACCCACCAATCGAACTGATGAACTGGTATGGTTCAAAGAAGCCGTGAAAAACGGCAGGCCATATAATCCACAATTCACCTATGATCCATTACCGGATGTAAAAGAAAGGGAATTGATATCGTTCCGTGATTCTTTGGACAGAAAAGATCCTGTTGGTTCGATTTTTTACGATGCCGCAGTCTATCGACTACATGAAATCGTCGGCGCCAAAACGCATGATGCCGATGACATCACGCCTGCAAGCCTTTTTATATACGGTCAGCCTGATAAAGGCCTTCTGGAATTGTCTCGACAAAACCTACAAACCCTCAAACCTGACCAGGATTCTTATAAAGGCACGCGCCCCGGTAAAACATACAATGCAGAAGAACTGGCTGAAATATGCCGCGAAGCGATGAGGCACTATGGCTTTGAATGGAAAGTGATTGTCAAGAAAGACTTTGGAGCCAAGGCAGCCGTCGATAACCTGGTACGGGAGTTTTGGATTCGATCCGATGTGCTCTTCCATGAATCTCTGGTTAAAATGCTGGTTGTACACGAAATTGGATGCCATGTTCTCAGAAGTGAAAACGGGTATGCACAACCCTTAAAAATATTTGGACGAGGACTACCGGGATACCAGTATACCGAAGAGGGGTTGGCGGAATATTCTGAAGAAATGGAAGGAGCGCTGAGTGACGACACCGTGTACAGAATCTCTGGACGAGCAATCGGGGTCGATATCGCGTTAAAAGGATCGTTCTGGGATATTTATCTGGCTCTTAAAGATCATTTTGATATCGATATGGTTTTCGATATTGCGCAACGAGCCAAGTTGGGTATTGCCGATACGTCCAAGCCCGGGTCTTATACCAAAGACTACACTTATCTGGCCGGCCTATTGAAAATCAGGCAGTTTTTCAAAAACGCTACCCCCCGACAAATCAATGGTCTCTATGCCGGTAAAGTCGGTTTTCAACACCTTGACACGGTTATCGCACTACAGGATGAACAATACTTGGTTCCACCTCACGCACTGCCAGATTGGCTGAGTTCTTAATTATCTGAACACGATTACGGTATGGGCAGGATTTTCTGTGACTTTCTGGTTTCTAATAGATAGTATAGCTTAAAGCTTCGAATACAAGCGTTTGAGTTTTAGTCGTACAACATCGACGCTGACATAAGTCTGTAATTATGTAATTAATTGGAAGTCTGTCCCTTTAATAAACGGAAAATTTCCTCGACCAATGTATTGGAAAGGGTATTCAAAGAGATTCGAAGGCATA
>CAYOJK010000011.1:0-16574 GCA_964404285.1 uncultured bacterium
CATGTATTTCTGCCTTACGGGTTTGATATTCAGAAATAAAAGATGGTTCGTTTTGTTATTTTTGGAAGTCTGTCCCCTGAAAGTACAGATGTCTGTCCCCAACTAATTCCTAAAGTACAGATGTCTGTCCCCAATTAATTGATGCCCAAATCCTGGTGACTGGATATTGACTTCGCATCCCGAATGACTGTTTGAACACGATTCCAAAGATTACAAAAATGGGCAGGATTAGATTCTGAGAAAGAAAAGATCAATGAAATCCTGTTAATCCTTTAATCCCGTAATCGTGTTCAGACAATGAAGGATACTGGCGCGCTATGAGCGGCATTCCGCTGACGCGGCATGCGGTTCCTAAAATGGAAGTCTGTCCCCTGTAAGTACGTAATCGTGTTCAGACAAAAAAGGACAGGCAAAATGCGTGTCGGATACCAAACCGGCGACAAACTTCATAATAAACTGCTGCCGAAGCTGTGGATAGATAGATAAGATAGATTGACAAAAGCGTTGAATCCATTTAATAGTATGGCAGGAGGTCGAAATGGAAACAGTCACTGTCTTCACTACCTATGATGACAGAGAAGCTCAAATCATCAAAAATCTGTTGGCTGAGTATGATATTGAGTGCCAAGTTGTATCCACTATTTCGCACTCCGTTTTTCCATTTACTCACGATCATCGACTGGCAAAAATAAATATTATCGTTACGGAACAGGAGGCGCATCGGGCTGAAGAAATCATTTCAGGATTTCGTGACAGTTCGGAACCCTTCTTTAATGACGAAACGTTTTCGGAGGCTGATGAAAACGATCAAGAGCCGGTCTGATTGTCATCATCACAGTTAAAAAGGGAACAATCTTTCAAGTTTGGAGAGAATGATGAATCACGAATCACATATCGAATCGATGCATCCTCTTGAAATTAAAACACTTAGAGCTTTTGGCGCGATGCATGAATTGGGATTGGAGCAACTGGAGAGCGCTACCGGGTTGGATGCGTCCAGAATACGAAGAGCTTTAGAATGGTTATTGACGAGGGGAGCTTTGGAAGTTGTCGAAGAAATCACGAGACAATTCGTCAAATTGACCGAAGCGGGTCATGCCTGTGCTGAATCGAAAATCACTGAACTCCGGATAATCGATCAAGCTCTCAAGGGTGCGACATTGAAAGATATGGAGGCATCCGGATTGTTCGATGCAGCGGAACTCAAACCAGCGATAGGTATTTTAAAATCACGGAATATTTTGAATTTCGGTGAAGGTGGCAGGCTATTGATAGCGGAAAATGCCGACTTACAACCTTATCAGCGCCTGCAAAGCCTGGTGGAACGCTGGGTCGGGCGTTTGGAAACGCTACTGGACGATGTTTCAGACGAGGAAAAACCTTTGCTGACTGAGTTAGCGAAAAAACGTGGCAAAGCGTCACCGCTGTTTCGTATACTGGAGCGCATATTTAGAACGTATCAACTGACCGATACCGGCAAGGCGATTTTAAGCGAAATTCTTGACAAGGGGTTGACGGGTGAAGAGGTCGGCAGGGTGCTCCCGGAACACTTGAAAGATGGCAAATGGCGTGGATTGACCTATCGAAAATATGCTCTGGATTTAGCGCCGCCAAGAATAGTGACGGGAAAACGAAATCCCTATCGGGAGTTTTTGGATTACGTAAAAATAAAGCTTATTTCATTGGGTTTTGAGGAGATGGTTGGCGACCATGTTGAAACCGAATTCTGGAATATGGACGCATTGTTTGCGCCGCAATTTCACTCTGCGCGAGATATCCATGATGTCTATTTTGTCAAACAGCCGACACATGCTGATCACATCGAAGAACCGTATTTCAGCAATGTCGTCGCCGCACATACCGACGGCGGTGAAACCGGTTCGACAGGATGGGGTTATGATTTCGATGAACAACGCAGCAGACGCCTGGTCTTGCGATCGCAGGGAACCGCCTTGTCCGCCCGCACGCTCAGCCGAGCCTCTGTCCCGGGAAAATACTTCGGTATGGCCAGATGCTTTCGATACGATAGCGTCGACGCAACTCATGCACCGGATTTTTTCCAGGTTGAGGGCATCACTTTGGCTCCGGAAAATAACTTCCAAACTCTGTTGGGATTACTCAAACTTTTTGCAGTGGAACTGGCTAAAGCGGATGAAATTCTGTTTACACCGGGATATTTTCCGTTTACGGAACCCAGTGTCGAAGCCCATATCAAACATAAAAAACTTGGCTGGATCGAAATGGGCGGCGCGGGGATTTTTCGGCCGGAGGTTACTCAGCCTCAGGGAGTCGATGTTCCGGTGATCGCCTGGGGTCTGGGCCTGGATAGAATGGCAATGGTTGCCATGGGTATTAACGATATTCGAGGTCTGTTTGCGACGGATTTGAATAAAGTGCGCCAGACAAGGGCCTCGTTTGAAAGATAATATAAAGGGAGCCTGACTTATGCCTACCATTACCTGTAAATTAAAAGACCTAAATCAATTGGCTACCACTCAGTTGACTGCGGCGGAGCTGGAAAAAGCGATTCTTTATGCCAAAGGTGAAATCAAAGAGTATGATCCGGTATCCGATGAAGTGAAAATCGAATTGCAGGATACCAATCGACCCGATTTGTGGACTGTCGAAGGAATCGCCAGGCAACTGCGATATGTCATGAAACACACCGGTAATACCTATCCATGGACAGGGGCTATGCCGATTATTGGAGATATGACCATCGATAAGACGCTGGATTATCGACCTTTTGCCGGAGCGATTATCGCTAAAAACGTCGATGTAACCAATGATTTTTTGATTGGATTGATCCAAACTCAGGAAAAATTGGCTAACGGACTCGGCAGAAATCGGTCCAGTCTTTCCATCGGTATCTATGATCTGGACCAGGTCACGTTTCCTGTTCATTACAAAGCCGTCGGACGACGGGAGATTTCGTTTGTGCCGCTTGAAATGGATCGCCCTCTGACACCGGATGAGATTTTAAAACTCCATCCCAAAGGCTTGGAATACGCGCATATTTTGGAAGGCCGTTCCGTTGTTCCGATGCTGGTCGATGATTCGGGTGAGGTCATGTCGTTTCCGCCTATTATCAACTCACGCACGTCAGGTGAAGTTCATACGGGTAAACGGAATCTGTTTGTCGAGGCGACAGGAACGTCCTTTATGCAGCTTGTCATGGCCTTGAATATTTTTGCAGCGGATATGTTCGACAGAGGCGCCGAGATTTGTGGGGTCAGAGTACATTACGATATCGATACGCCTTTAGGTCGTGAAGTCGTGATGCCGATAAACCATGTCAGGCGCAATACCGTTGACACTAAAATGGTTAAAAGATGGTTGGGCAGGAGTTTTTCTGTCCAAGAAATGGAAAAAACGCTTCAAAATTATGGATATACTGTTCAAAAAACAGACACGAAAAATCAATCTGTTACCGTTGCAATGCCGGCCTGGAGACAGGATTTGCTTCACCCTGTCGATATCATGGAGGACCTGGCGATTGCTGTTGGATACGATTCGTTTACGCCGGAGATGCCGGGCTATTTTACGGTCGGCAAGATTTCGCCGAGAACGGTGTTTGAAGACCGTATCAGAGACATCATTTTGTCATTCGGATATGAGGAGATCATTTCGAATATTTTATGTGCGAAGGATGAGTTCACTGACTATGTGCGTGAACCTGACCGACAAATTGTCGAGATCGACAACCCGATGAATATCAATTATGCCGCATTACGGGACATGATATTACCATCGCTTTTACGGGTTGAACGCGATTCTTCTCAGGCCCCGTATCCGCATCGGTTGTTTGAAACCGGTGAGGTTACTGTGTTGGACGACAAAACGGTGACGGGCTGCGCGACACGACGGCGCCTGGCCGTGCTGATCGCCGACAGAGAAGCGGAATTTGCTCATTGCCATTCCTGTTTAGAGTCATTGTTGTTCAATTTAGAGTTGTCATCAGTGTTGGTTCAGCAGGATCGGCCCATGTTTCTGCCGGGACGAGCCGCTAAGGTGATGGTATCTGGAAAAGAGATAGGGTGGATTGGTGAAGTTCATCCTGAGGCGCTGGACAGGTTTGGAATCCTGATGCCCTGTGCCGCATTTGAAATTGACTTGGATCTGTTGCGGGAGCAAGTTGACGCTAACAAAGATATTCTGTAACTTCTGCCACCATATTTAGTCATAAGCATAAAATACTCATTTTGGGTGTTTGAGCTAGGAGGCGCTTATGGAATTCAAGGTGGTTTTTCCAGAACAAAAAACAAATAGTCACAAGGTCAACGTGCAATTTACGGATTTCGAAGTCAAAACAGATCAGTCGAAATCATACGGTGGCGAAAATACGCAGCCGGCTCCATATCTGATGTTTCTGTCATCGATTGCATCCTGTTCAGGCTGGTTTTTATTGCGGTTTTTGGAGGCTAGAAATATTCCTCTCGATGGTATCGAACTGGTCATGAATACGGTGACGGACAAAGAGACCAAACAATTGACCGATATTATCTTGAGTTTAAAGTTGCCGGAATCTTTTCCCGCCAAATACTACAATGCTGTTTTAGCTTCTGTTCAGCAGTGTTCTGTCAGCAAAACGATATTATCGCCGCCGCGGTTAGGCACTGAAGTTGTCGTCAATGACGCAGTAGTGAAACAAAAGTCATCGTAACCGCCCGATTTTCATCGTTCTCGTCTAGGCCATTCAGTTCAACAAGCCTCAAAATTCACCGATAAAAGTAATCGTTTTTTTCCAAACAGCTTTTGGCGCTATATCGAGCGGGTCTGTTTCAGGCGGTCCTGAAGGCCATCACTGACGACCCAGGTTCCGTCACGTCGAATTAAAACCATTTCCGTTTGCGGCCTGGATTTGATCAGTTCGATACCTTTTTCTACGCCCATCACAAACACAGCAGTTGCAAGCGCATCAGCCATTGCTCCAGAAGGGTCCACGATAGTCACACTGACAATCTCATTCGCAACAGGATAACCGGTTTTCGGATCGATGATATGGCAATAACGCCGCCCATCGATCTCAAAATAGCGTTCGTAAGTTCCCGAGGTGACGACTGCGCCTTTTTGGATGGATAAAGATCCCCACAAGGCGCTTCTATCAGAAGAAAACGGGTCACGGATACCGACGACACAATCATCGTTTTTGGTAAAACTTCTGACATACATGTCTCCTGAAAGATCCACAATCAATTTTTTTAAACCGGATTTTTCTTTCGGTGACAGGGAATTGACAATTTGATCGTTCAGCCACTCGGCAAACAGACCTTTGGCGATGCCGCCGACATCCAATACAAAACCGGACTCGGATTCATTATCCGTTACGGGATCGTGTGTTTTTACCTGAATAGATCGATTTGCTTCGTCAAAAACCAGGCTCTCGAAGCCCGTAAAAGACAATGCTTTTTGCATAGTGTCACTATCCGGTAACTCTCCTTTTTTTTCAGCCTCTTTCCATAGACGGACCACCGGTCCGATAGTGACATCGAAGGCGCCATCGGTGATTGTTTCAGCTTCCAGAGCGGCTTGAAGAGCCTGCCAACCCTTCTCAGTCAAATGCACCGGTGAACCTTTTGTTTTATGCAATTGATTGACCACGCTCGATTCCCGATACATGGAAAGCTCCGCTTCCCATTCTTTAACTGACTGCGCAGCTTCATCCGTCACGCGTTGAAGCGCCGTATCGCGCAAACCGACAGCGATGATGTTGACCGGAATGCCTCCCATTGCATAAAACGTTTTTATCAATTTGGGTGATTCACATGACACCAAGCCTATGATCGATGCCATCAGCGCTAAAACGGTCATAACGTGTCTGAATGAAACACATTTATTAAATGAGGCACAAGAGCGGGTATTCAATATTTTCTGCGGCATGATTTCCTCCAACGAAAGCGCCATCCGTTGACAAAGGTTTAATGAAACATAACAATTAGCATGTTATGGATCAAAATAACTCAGCGCAAATAATTATAGAAGAAGTTTTAAATGGAATACCACCGGGTTCGATTGATTATTGTGATGTACGCGTCACGAATGATCTGTTATTGAGCTATAGTGGCAATCAAAAGCATCCGGAAATCGATTCGGAAAGACGAAAAGACAGTGGGTTTGGCGTCAGGGTACTGAAAAATGGAGCCTGGGGATATGCGGCCTCTTCATCGATTTCTATCCCAGAAGCTCATCGGGTTCTTAAAAAGGCCATTGAACTGGCCGATGCGTCGTCAAAGTTGCTTGAGCGATGGGTGGTGTTTAAAAGACGCAAAGCGATACGGGCAACTTGGAAGCCTCGGATGGTTGTTGATCCTTTCACTGTTTCTGATCAGGAAAAAGCGTATATTCTTAAAGATGCTCTGCGAATCGCCGGTTCGGTAAAAGGAGTCACCGCGGTTTCCGGGTATATGGCGTTTCATCGTGCCAGTTGCTGGTTCGGATCGACGGAGGGTAGCCGAATATTTCAGCAAATCACGATGCCCTCCATTGAAATGGTGATAATGGCTGGAGAAAATCACGATATTCAAAGCCGTTCATGGCCGTCATCTCATGGAGGGTTTGCCTGTACGGGTGGACTGGAAAAGCTGCGGAGCATCATTGTGGCATCGGAAATCGAGAAGGCCGCTGAAGAGGCGGTTATGTTGACACATGCGCCGCCGTGTCCCGATGGAGTGTTTACTGTGGTGCTGGCTCCGGATCAGATGGGTTTGCAGATTCATGAGAGTATCGGGCATCCGCTGGAACTGGATCGGGTATTTGGTGTCGAGGCAAATTTTTCCGGTACTAGCTTCGCTCAGCCTAACCTGTTGAATAGGCTTCAAATTGGATCAGAACATATCAACGTAACTACAGATCCCACAGAAGAAAGCGTTCTGGCAGGCTACGGTTACGATGATGACGGCATGCCGGCCCGTTCTGTCCCTTTGATTCAAAAGGGCATGCTTGTCGGCTATTTGTCAAGCCGGGAGACAGCCGGCCGTCTTGGGCTGACATCGAGCGGTAACAATCGTGCGGCTGGTTGGCGGCATTTTCCAATCAACCGGATGTCCAACACGCGATTGGAACCGGGTCGTTTTTCATGGGATGACCTGCTGGCAGGAATTGACAAGGGTTTATACATGCAGACCAATCGGAGTTGGACGATCGATGATCGTCGAGAAACCTTTCGGTTCGAATGTGAGATCGCCCGGGAAATTTCGGGTGGAAAACTCGGTAAAGTGTATCGAAACCCCGTTTATTCCGGTCGAACCCTCAACTTTTGGCGTTCCTGTGATGCAGTCGGTAACGCATCCCTTTATCAAAACTGGGGCACATCGTCATGTGGCAAGGGCGAACCGGCACAGAGTATTCATACCAGTCAAGGGTCGCCGCCTGCACGATTTCACAACGTGTCGGTCACGTCGGCACAGCCGACAAAAGGGCATCCTCATGGTTGAATCGATTCTTCAGACAATTCTTGAACGGGTGCCTGAACGCTTCCAAGCGATGGTAATACAGGAAAAAACCGAAACTGCTGTGACGCGTTTAGCGGAAAATGCGATTCAAGCTAACACGATGGTCATTCAACATGAGATTTGGTTACGAGTATTTCGTGATAATCGTGTCGGACTCGGATTTGGCGCTCCTCAGGATGCTCAGGATATCGACAGGTTGATTGCCGAAGCGATTCAATCGTGGGAAAACAATAAACAGGAATCACCACTCAAACCAGTCAATGAAATACCGATGCGGTTTACGCCTGTCAGCGATCCGGCTATCGAAAATCAATCCCCGGCAGAGCGGGTTCGGCTGCTGACACGAGCCGTCTCAGTTGTTCGGGATCACGGCATGGTTTACACGGGCGCGTTCAGCACAGAAAAGACGACTCGATCGATAGCGGGTTCAACCGGTCTTCAGGCGTCTGCTTCCGGCACTATGATCGATGTGTCTTGCACCGTTTCGCATTCGGATGCAGCCAGTGGGTGGGCGCGAGATTTCGGCGCGGGAGCAGCGGATGTCGATGTGGTTTCGTTGGCGGTGACTGCGGGAAGCAAGGCAATGAACAGCAGAAACAAGAAAGCTTTGAAGCCGGGTAAGTATACGGTGATCCTTGAGCCGGCAGCGGTTGGATCGATGCTGCTATTTTTAGGTTTTTTATCGTTTGGCGGCAGTACATTCAATCGTGGAACAAGTTTTCTGGCAGGCAAAATCGGTCAAAAAGTAATGGCTGATCAACTATCGATTTCTGATGAGTCCACTGATCCAAGATGTTGTGGATGGCCGTTTGATTACGAAGGCACGCCGACTCAAACGGTGAAATTGATTGAAAAGGGCGTTGCACGAGGCGTCGTTCACGATGTCAGCACGGCTGCTGTTGCAGGAACGCATTCGACTGGGCATGCGTTGACGCCGGGCAATTCGTTCGGACCTTATCCCAGGTGCCTTAAAATGGAAGCGGGACAAACTTTGCTGAAAGATCTAGTGAGATCTGCAGGTAAAAGTCTTTTGGTAACCAGACTCTGGTATATCAATTATGCGAATCCAATGCAGACGATGATCACCGGTTCAACCCGCGATGGCACATTTTTGATCGAAAATGGATCTATACGGCATGCTGTGCAGGATATGCGATTTGTTGAAAGTATTTTAGATGCATTCAATCGATCGGTATTACTGTCCAAAGAGCGTTCGTATGTGCGTCAATTTGGATCGACGCTCTGTGTGCCGTGGATGGTTATTCCGGATTTTACGTTTACGGAGACGATATGAAACGTCGGACATTTATCAAAGGTTTACTTGGTGTCAGCTCGCTGTTGGCAGTTTGGAACCCGCTGCGTAGCGCCCAAACATCAGGAAAATCATTAGGCAAGAAGCATCATGCCACGGGGTTTATCCTGACGGGTCGGGCAAGTGGTTGTTCCAGTCCGTTTCAAAATGAGGACGGCCATGTCAATTTCGAAAAAGGCCTGATTGAATTGGAGTTCAGACATTCATGATCAAGATATTGGGATCGATAAGGCTGACGCTGGTGATATTGACGATCATCATTCTTTTATCGATTTGGGGCACGCTGGACCCGGAAGGTAAACTATATTATCACCCGGTCTATCTGGGATCGTTGAGCTTACTTGGTCTGAATATACTGACATGTGTGTTGAAAAGAGTGAGAAAAACCAGGCTGACGATCAAGTCTGCAGGGTATTACCTGTCGCATATCGGGTTTCTTGTGATTCTTCTTGGAGCTTTGACAAGTCTTGTTCTTGGATTCAGAACCCTTGTTTGGCTAGGTGAAGGCGACAAGATTTCGGATATTTCCGTTGGCGGAAAGGTGTCGGAAAGCCTGGGTTGTACTGTCGAATTAAACGATTTTGAGATTGAATTACTTGGTTCCGGTATGCCTGACAGATATGTGTCGCGTGTGACGGTATCTTGTCCGAACCGATCAGAACAAGAGCATGAAATTCTAGTCAACAAGCCGTTGAAAGTGAATGATTATCGACTGTTTCAATCGAGTTTCAGGTTGCAGCCGGCTCAGACTGTGACGTTAAGTATCGAGTTGCCGAACAACACCTGGCGTCGCCTTGATATTCAGGTTCCCGGTGAAGCGATTGAGTTGGAAACGGGTGATACGGGCATATTTCGGATTCACGGCTTGCAATATGAGCCGGATTTTGTGCTTTTTAATGCGCATCAGGTAGGTTCTCGATCAGCTTTTCCGTTAAACCCTGCCGTGTTGATATCTGTTCAGAACGAACGCGACGTTACGGATGCTTTCTGGATTTTTTTACATCATCACCATCATGATCATCTGGCGGAAAAACGACTTTTACCGATCTACTTTGCATCTGTAGATCAAGCTTATCAAACGGGAATTGAGATTGTTCGGGATCCGGGCACGAAGTGGGTCATGTTAGGAGGCGTGTTGTTGATGGTTGGATTGGGATTGTATTTGAGCGCTGCTTTATTCAAGGAGATCGGTCGGAATGCTTCTTGATCAAATTTTTGTTGTTTCGGGAATGGTTGTTTATATGTTGGCGTTCTGCCTAGGTATTATCCAGCTTTTAAGCAGTAAAGCAGCGCTGTTCCGATGGAGTTCAGGCTTGGTTTGGGGTGGTTGGCTGTTGCATACGCTAGGGTTTTTAATTCGTTGGCGAGCGACTTTTTTGCTGGGATATAACTATTTTCCGGTTGCAAATCGCTATGAAGCGTTTATCTTTTTCAGTTGGTCGGTTGCATTGGCATGGTTGATCCTGAAGCGGTGGATGCCGGGCAGCAAAATCGCTGTCGGAATGCAGTTTACCGCAGCCATTCTGATTGCTTGGGCAGGTCTGACAAGTGATTCCGATATTCATTCATTGATGCCGGCTCTACGTTCAAATTGGTTAATTTTTCATGTAATCACCTGTTTTTTAGCTTATGCTGCGTTTGCGGCAGCAGCTTTTATCGCATTATATTTTCTAATTTCGACTAAAAAATCGATAGTCAATCAAGTGGAAACGGACAAAACAGATAAATTTCTGTATTTTTCTGTTTCGATTGGCTTTTTTCTTTTGACATTGGGAATTTTGACCGGCAGCGCCTGGGCTCAGCAAGCGTGGGGACGGTATTGGGGATGGGATCCCAAGGAAGTTTGGTCACTGATAACGTGGGCAATATATGCGCTTTTCCTTCACGCGCGCATTTCCAAAAGATGGAGTGGCAGGCGATTAGCTGTCCTGGCCGTTGTCGGGTTTTTGGCGGTTTTGTTCACTTTTCTGGGAGTGAACTACCTTCCGTTTCTTCAAGGGTTGCATAGCTACGCTTAATTCTCATATACTATAAGCTCTTGGGGCTATTGGGAGATAGAAAATGTCAACGGATTGGATCAAAAAAACGGGAACGCTATTTTTGATTATTGCCTTTGGGTTGGGCCTGGGCATTGTTCTTGCTGAAATTGCTGAGATGACGAAAGATGTGATTATTATCCCCACTCCCGAAAAGAAAAGTGACGGCGTTGCAACTCACACGAATTTTACACATAAAAAACATGTCGATCAGTATAGCGCTAAATGTGAAACGTGCCATCCGGCGATCGATCCGGTTTTGAATTCGCCGAAAAATAATCAAATCGATGTGCATGCGACCTGTCGGCAATGTCATGCCAAGAACAAACCCGGCAAATCCTTTGCCTGTGACCAATGCCATATAAAATAGTAAATGACTGAAGATTGTTTCCTTTCATTGTTCCGGGTTTGGTTGCAAATAATTTGAGCGCTTGCCGAGCGCAGATAGAATTCCAACAAGGAGTGTTTTTCATAAGGTTTTAAAATGAAAGATATTGACTGTGAAGAATTGTATGCTAATGCAGATTGGTATGATAAATTGACTCATGATTATATTGTGGATTTACCCATGTACCATAGACTGGCTGAGGAATGCGGCGGCCCAATTTTGGAGCTTGCGTGTGGTACGGGTCGAATTGCCATCTCCCTGGCGGCTCGTGGCCATTCGGTCACAGGAGTGGATATCAGCTCGACCATGTTGAACAAAGCACGACAAAAGGCTATTCAGGCGGCTGTCGATGTTGAATGGATTCATGCGGATATACGATCGTTTGATCTGAAACGCGTGTTCAGCCTGATTATTTTACCTTTCAATTCTATTTGTCACATACATGATAGGGAGAGTATTGAAGGATTGTTTTGCTCAGTCTTGAAACATATGAATCTCGTCAGTCGTTTTGTTGTGGCAATGTTTGTGCCCAGTTTCGATATTTTATCCCGAGAACAATCGGAAAGGTACCCGGTTGGCACGGTGGATCGTTCTGAAGCAGGCGGCGGGATGGTATACGAAACAAATATTTACGATCCAGCATCACAGATCAACCATATCAAATGGTTTTATAGTCTTGCGGAATTACCTAACGAGATCGTGATTCAGAACAACATGCGGATGTATTTTCCTCAAGAATTTACGGCGTTGGCGCATTACAATGGTTTAAAAGTGGACACGATCTGGGGAGATTACGATTTTTCGTCATTTACGAATAAATCGGATCAGCAGATATATGTATTGCGATCAGCGAAAGCTGATGACGAATTAGGTTGAGCACGACAAGAGCGCTGTGTGTGTGGCGCAGGTCCATGTGTTGGCCACTGACGTGAGCGTTTATTAAAGCAGTCGCTTACTCCCCACGAATTGTCCCATCCGTGTTGACAATAACTTGCTGAAATTCAAGGTCTTTTCGGTCAGCGATCGCCATCGCCTGATCGATCATCCGTGTCAAGCCGCTGCAACAAGGCACCGACATACGCACGACAATGACTTTGGGAATTGTGGGGTTTGAGAGAATCGCGGCAAGTTTATCGACGTAAGGCTCGGTTCGATCCAGTTTGGGGCAGGCAACGACAACTGAGCGGCCTCGTAGAAAACGCCAGTGTATATCAGCGGAGGCGACTGGACCGCAGGCGCTGAGAACGACGAGTTCTTTATGATTGAAAAAATCTGCTCCCGGATTAACCAAATGCAGTTGAACAGGCCATTGAGCTAAATCGGAGAGAATGACCTGAGAGGGCAATCCCTTACCATCGACTTGTGCGGGGTGTGCAGGCGCAGCCGGAGCTGTTTTGGTAAAATGCCTTAAACCTGGACAACCGCTCTCAGGAGCGCCGGGTTGCTTTGAAGCTGAAGTGAGATCAGGCTCATAATCCGGATCGATCAGACCGTGTTCACGAGCCGCCTTCATAAACCGCTCAGCGCCTTCCGTGCCTTGTGATGTTGTAACATGGTCGAGTGTAGCATGAAAGTTAAATGCAGGAGCTTCCTTTTCTTCGATCGTCAATGCTCCTGTCGGGCAATCGCCTAAACAGTCTCCTAAACCATCACAATAATCTGCTTTGACCAATTTCGCTTTACCGTTGACTATTTGTAATGCGCCCTCAGAACAGGCCTGGACACATAAACCACAGCCATCGCAGAGCTCTTCGTTGATATGAATGATTTTTCTGATTGCCATTTATTTGTCTCCTTTCGAAAATGACCTGACGATTATAGCACATCATTTGTGAAAAACAGTCGAAGCAAAAAACAATTAATCGCTGTTTTCCGTCAATTTTTCTACCCTTCAGCCGTCATTGTCATTGTATGAGTGATGTCGCAGTAAAACACCCATTACATAACCAGAAATGGAAGGTGTTGATGATAAAGACGATCAGAAAGGTGATAAACAGCTATTTTTTATTTTTGGTGACTAGAAAACTTGTTTCTATAAATGGGCACAGCGCTGATGGAAGGGTTTTGTTGAAAAGCTCATTATATTGTTTACAAAGGTTTATAAGATACTATATATTACGTTTGGTGGAAACGAAATATTCTAAAATATATGACTTGGAAAATAAGAATGAGTTGTGGAGGAAATCATGAACAAGACGAAATTTTGTGGTCTATGTGTTTTGTTATTTGGACTGCTTTCAATTGTATTTTTTATGGGATGTGAAAAAACGGATGATCCGTTGAGCCCGGACGATAGAACACCAACTCCTGGTAATACACCTACTCCCTTTCAGAGTCCGACTCCTGAACCGACGCCGGAAAGTTCGATGTGGGGATATATTAGCGGTTCGGCCCTTGTGGAAGTCAGTGGTTTGGAACATGATCCGTATAACGAAAAAGAGTCGATTTTTCATCTGTATCATCCTACTACCCAAGCCTGGTTGAATGTTCGCCATCGGTCAGGCGGAAAGTTTCAGCTCAAAGGCGCTCTCGATAGCTGGTATGGATGTGCAGATGACGTGCATTATGAGTTTATTCAGCCGGGTGGCAACGGGATTTGGCGGCTTGATTGGGAGCAGTTGGGTAATATGACGCGGGTTGTTGTCGTGTCACCGCATGGCGGCACTGAAGTGGTGCATTTGCATGGGGGCGCAGCTGCATGGCGTGAAATCCGATATGGTTCGGGAGATGCTCGATTGCCCATGGGTTCACCGGCCTCGATCAATGTTATCAGTATGACCGGCACAATTGGTGAAGCGGTTCATTGTTGGTAAAAAGTGAGTTGTTAAAAGAAGGAGTAAAACAATGATTAAAAAAATTGCTTTATTTGCGATTGTCCCACTAGTTTTAGTGGCCTCGAGTTTGAATTGCTATGCCATCGCCCGATCAGGTTTGGTGGATGGCTGGGATGGCCTTCGGTATTCAATCCCACTTGAAGGGGATCGAATCTGGGTTCATTCCGATTATGAAGGTTGTACGGGAGATACGATCGAAGTATTGATCGAGCTGGCCAATCCTGAAACGCCGGTTGATGCTTTTACCATGAATATGCTTTTTGATACGACGATGTTGGAGTATCAGGGATGTGAAGCAGGAGATTTGGATCCGGGATGGATTATGTTTGGTTGTAACGAAGCGACACCCGGAAATATGGTTGTAGCCGGTTTTTCCCTGCCGCCTGTAGCGATTCCGGTGGGGAGCGAAGGAGTACTTGCTGTTCTGAGCTTTGTTGTCACCTGTGATACATGTGAAGAAGGCGACAGCAGTGAACTGGCGCCGATCAATTTCTATGATGATATTGAGGAGTTTACCCCTGGGAACGGTGCGTTCACTTATGTCTGTGAAGGCACCCCGACACCTGAGCCGACTGATACGCCGATCCCTGAGCCGACTGACACTCCGATTCCTGATCCAACCGATACGCCGATTCCTGAACCAACCGACACGCCGATTCCTGAGCCGACCGATACACCGATTCCACCCACATTTACACCTGTTCCGCCGACAAGCACCGCTGTTCCACCAACGAATACGGCTGTCCCGCCGACGAATACACCGGCGCCGTTTCCGCCTACGAACACTCCTAAACCTCCTGAGTGTGAATGGTTGGGAACAAAACTTGAGATATCACAAAACAAACCGTTCCAAACAGGTGATACATTCTGGCTCAGATGTGATGTGTGTTCGGATACCCAACAATCAGGCGTTCCTACTGCAATTATATTGGGTTTCGCAGGGGAATTCTGGTTCTGGCCATCATGGAGCAGCTCATTTGATTTGGTGGTAGCCGACTACAAGCCGGGATTGACCTCATTCTATGTTTTCGAACCATTCAATTGGCCTGCAGTGGTTGGTTTTGCATCGGATATCGTCTTCTTTAGCGCTCTTCTGACTCCGGAATTGGATGATATTGTCGGTGATATCGGTTTTGTCTCCTTTGGGTTTGAAGGAGAATATACTGAAATGTGGGGTTATGTGAATGGTCGTGCAAGGGTAGAAGTCTCGGGCCTGGGCTATGACCCTGACCACGAAAAAGAATCCATTTTCCATTTGCATCATCCGGTAACCGGCGCCTGGTTGAATATTCGACATCGATCCGATAACAAATATCAGCCGAAAGGGGCATTGGATTGGGAATATGGTTGTCATGATGAAGTCAACTATTGGGATATGCAGAGCGCTGGAAATGGTGTTTGGGTTCTTGACTGGAAACAGATTGGCAATACGACTGAGGTTAAGATTACATCACCGACAAACGGTGTGTCCGTGCTTCATTTTGAGGGTGGCGCCGCAGCCTGGCGGGAAGTGAAACCGGGCTCCGGTGATGCCCGTATACCGTCTCATTCACGCGCAAACATCAAAGTGTTAGAATTGAGCGGCACGATCGGTGAAGCTGTTGAATGTGTAGAGTAGTTGATTTTACAGCGGTCTTATTGTGACCGCTGTTTTTTCTCGAGCGCTTTTTGTAGATGTAATCTAAGGCTACCGAAACCGGGGGATTCCTGGTTTTGGTAGTCTTTTGGTATGACAGGTTCCTGTTGAGTCATACTGAGTGCGAGTCGGTGTTTTTCCGTATCGATTTCGATAACGTTGACCTGAATGATATCGCCGATCTTGAGTTTATCGGATGGATGATTGATTTTACGATCCGATTCTATTTCTGAAATATGTAAGAGACCTTCGAGACCGGGTTTTAGACGTATAAAAGCCCCGAATTTTTCAACTCGAACGACCTGACCCGGATAGGCGCCGTTTTCGACAATGTCAGTTCCGACATATTGTTCCCAGGGTGAAAGGACAGCGTCACGTATACTTAATGATATCTGTTTGGTTTCAGGATTGATTTCCAACACTTTTGCTCTGACTTCTTGGTTCAGGGCAATAGTTTCAGACGGATGATGGATGCGTTCCCAAGCAATATGAGAGATTGGGACGAGCGCATCGATACCTCCAATATCGACAAAAACACCAAAATCTGTGATTCGCTTGACGTTTCCAGTGACCAGGTCACCAACGGACAGATTTCGCAATAATTCACGAGCTAATTTTTGGCGTTCATTTTCCAGGTATTTTTTTCTAGAAACAACGATGTTTCTGCCATGGCTTTCCATTTGGACGATAAGGAAATGGCAGGTTGCACCGATATAGGAATCGGGGTTATCGACATAGTCCAGATCGATCTGCGAGATTGGACAGAAAGCGTTTATGGTACCGAGATCGACCTCAAAACCGCCTTTGTTAGTTTTTTCGACACGTCCTTCAACGGGTATGTTACCCCGGAAAGCTTCTTGGATCATTTCCAAAGATTGATCTTTTTTTCTCAAGCGATATGACAATCGGATTTCATC
>CAYOJK010000011.1:16674-78304 GCA_964404285.1 uncultured bacterium
CGATATGACAATCGGATTTCATCATCAGAAAATACAACGGTGGCAGTGATGATATCACCAAGTTTGACTTCCAGTTGGCCATTGTCATCAATAAATTCTTCAGTTGGAACAATTCCTTCACTCTTTGCATTAACGTCGATAAAGACGGTGGTATCAGATATAGCGATAACTTTACCACTGATTTTATCGCCTGGCCTGACAGCGTTGACAAGTGATGAATCTGAGATCGCCTGATTGAATTCTTCCATTGACATTCCAAAAGACTCATCCCATTCAATTGGTTGGTCTGTTTTTCTGATCATCGTTACCCCTTTCACTATCTAGGTTTCATCGCTGTAGTAGTATCTAAATATGGTGATATAAAGCAAGAAGGTGGGAAAAAAGCGAATCGAAAATAATAATTTGGGGCGTTGGGGAGGGGCGAAGCAATGAGCAATCCTTCGCTTCAATTATTTTCGATTCGCTGGGGCAAGCAATTTGTACCCCAAATATAAAACGGCTCTATAAAAATGTCAAGAATCAGCAGATATTTTTTTTCCTTGACAAATAGTTTTCTGCAGATCATATATGTGACGTGATTTGAACCTAAACGTACAAAGGAGATTTCAAATGGCTTACATTATTACAAGTGAATGCATCTGTTGTGGTGCATGTGAAAGTGAATGTCCAGTTGAGGCAATTTCAATGGGTGATGAAATTTATGTAATCGACTCAGACAAATGCATTGATTGTGGCGCTTGTGCGGATGTGTGCCCGGTCGATGCGCCTCAGCCGGATTAATTTAAACGTTTGTTAAAATAGAAAAAGCTGCTCTGATAAAAAGGTTCAGAGCAGTTTTTTCTTTTAAATCGTCGATAATTCTGATAAAAATTCTTATTTGTGAATGGCAGGACAGAATAGTGAACCCTGAATCAACAAATAAAATAAAATCGTTTCTTCAACTGCTTAGTTTTTACCTATTGGTATTGTATTTCATATCAGGTTACGTTCTAGCCGTTTATAAAATAGAAGGCGAATCGATGAATCCCTTGTTGATCAATGGTGATCGTGTTGTTTCAGACCGACTGGTTTATAAACTTTCATCCATTGAAAGATATGATGTTGTGGTGATGCATTCCCCCGCAGAACCACGGAAATATCTGATTAAACGTGTGATCGGGCTACCGGGTGAAACCATTCGTATCGATAAAGGTGTCATCACTATCGATGGCATGGTAATTGATGAAAGCTATATTCCTGATGATCTACATTCTTCGGAAACCATCGATCCATTGAATATTCCCAAGGGACATTACTTTGTTGTGGGAGATAACCGTTCGAGTAGCAACGACAGCCGTGTGTGGACAACCCAAATAAATCATTATCCCTTTGTCGGTGAACGATATATTTTAGGAAAAATTCGCGCCCGTGTATGGCCACTCACACGCGTGCACAGGATTTCATCAAATTAAAACAATCAAAAAATAACAGTGCCATTTTGGAATAGTTCTTGCAATTACTCGCCTCGGGGGGTTGCTAACAATTTGTGAGGGAAAGCAAATGAACGTGTTTAGTAAATTTTCTGAACCATTTTCTTTCAAGCGAAATACGGCGCCTTTGTCATTCAAAGATGCAAAAGACGCATTTGAACGTGATTATATCGATCAGTTACTCCGCTTCACGAAAGGAAATGTCAAATTAGCTGCAGAAATTGCAGGGCGAGATCGTAAAGGGCTCTATGTGCTTATGGAAAAACACGGTATCAGCCCTATGATGTACAGGCAGAAATTAATGCAATAAAGCCTTTAAACCTAAATACTTAATCGTCCGAGCATTATATTTTTCGCATTTCGGACCATAAGTTCCATCTAATCAAGTCGATAACCCCTGTCTTGTTTTAAAGTCTGCACGCAATAATCGTGACAAGAAAAAATAAAATCGCTAGAATAATCTCCTCTTCGTGAAACATTTGTTCACGAAGCGATTCGCATTATTATGGGGAGAACTCTGGAAAAATGAATCATAACAATCGAATAGAAGAACACCCGATTTTACCGGTTGAAAAGTCTGAAATGATCCCATTTTATTGGCATCGGCAACCTGTTTTTGCTAAACGGGGTGAAATGATCGCATCTGCTTTGATAGCAAACGGAATACACATTTTTAGTAAACACCATAGAGACAGAAGTCCACAGGGAATATTTTGTGCAAATGGACAGTGTTCAAAATGCCTGGTTATCGCTAATGGTATACCGGTTAAAAGTTGCATGACCCCTGTAACAAAAAACATGATTGTCGAGATGGCCGATGGTTTGCCGGAATTACCGGAAATACAATCAAGTTATGAACCTAACGATATTCCTGAACACCATTTCACGGTTTTGATCGTAGGGGGTGGTCCGGCGGGATTATCTGCAGCGGTTGAGTTAGGCAAGTTAGGGGTCAAAACCTTAGTTATCGATGATAAACATATTTTGGGTGGCAAACTGATTTTGCAGACGCACAAGTTTTTTGGGTCGGTTGCAGATTCACATGCAGGCGCTAGAGGTATCGAGATCGGAGATTTGTTGGCTGATGCTGTGCATTCTCTGTCGAGTGTGACGGTATGGACAAACAGCACAGCATTATTCATTTTTAAAGATAAAAAAGTGGGCATATTGAAAGACGGAGCGTATCACCTGGTGGCGCCTGATATGATCATAAACGCAGCAGGAGCCAGGGAAAAATTCCTTCGCTTTCATGGTAACACGTTGCCTGGAGTTTATGGAGCTGGGGCATTTCAAACGCTTGTAAATCGAGATTTGATTCGGCCTTCCAGAAGACTTTTCATCGTTGGCGGAGGCAATGTCGGTCTGATTGCCGGTTATCACGCGCTTCAAGCCGGCATCGAGGTTGTCGGGTTGGCGGAAGCTATGCCGCAATGCGGTGGCTATAAAGTCCACGCAGACAAATTGAAGCGTTTGGGGGCGCCGATTTACACTCGGCATACTATTCTTGCAGCCAATGGGCAAGAAAATGTCGAATCAGTGACAATCGCCAAAGTCGATGATCGTTTTAGACCGATTCAAGGAACTGAAAAAAGTTTTGCTTGTGACACCGTACTGATCGCTGTTGGCTTGGAATCCATCTGTGAATTCACTGAAGAAGCTCAAAAAGCGGAAATTCCTGTTTTTTCGACGGGAGATGCCCATGAAATAGCAGAAGCTTCCTCCGCAATGTTCAACGGAAAAATTATTGGCCTGCGCGTCGCAGAAGTTTTAGGGGTAACAACGGAATCAATCCCATCTGATTGGTATCAAAAAGCCGATGTGTTAAAAGCGCCTCCAGGAAAAACTTACAAGCAGACATTCTCAGAACTGGAGGAAGGGGTTTATCCTGTTATCCATTGTTTACAGGAAATACCCTGTAATCCGTGTTCGACGGTGTGCCCGACAAATTCTATTCACTTGATCGACGATCCGATAATGGGTATCCCGGAATATCGAGGACGATGCATCGGCTGTGGAAAATGTGTCGCTATCTGTCCGGGTCTGGCAATAACTCTGGTAGATTTTCGGAAAAACAAGAATGAACCATTGGTCACGATGCCCTATGAGGTGTTTAATTATGCGGTGGCGGTTGGCGATCGCGTGCGGTGTGTTGATATCGATGGCAATGACTTGGCGGAACTTGAAATTGTCACTGTTAAACCATTGAAAAAATCCAGAGCTCAACTCGTGACAGTCAAAGCCTCCGCGAAAATTGCCAGGCAAATCGTGTCGTTCAGGATTCAACCTGAAGAAATCACCCGTCCGATGGGTCAGGCCAAACAACCCACTGAATCAGACGATGATGTCATTGTTTGCCTGTGTGAAAGGGTTACCGCCGGCGAAATTCGAGAGTTGATCCGAAAAGGCGTTCACGATATGAACATGATAAAAGCTATCACGCGTGCCGGCATGGGGCCTTGTGGAGCAAAAAGTTGTGATAACCTGATACGTCAGATTTTTCGGCAGGAGGGTATCCCGGTCGATGATATTGTTGCAGGAACCAGAAGACCGTTATTTGTCGAAGCGCCGATGGGAACGCTAGCCGGCGTCGATATGGCGCGAAAGGAGCCGAAAAATGCATAAAAGTTATGATTGCATTATCATTGGAGCAGGTTCTGTCGGTGTTCCAGCAGCATTGTCTTTGGCGGAAAAAGGTATCAAAACACTGGTTATCGAATCGCTCCCAAGCCCCGGCCAGATGAACAACAAAAAAGCGATCGGTGGAATCAGAGCTACGCATTCCGATTACGGCAAAATACAGATCAGCTTGCGTAGCATAGAAGTGTTTTCAACGTGGGAAGAACGTCATGGCGATGCTATTGGCTGGCTCAGCAATGGATACAGTTATCCGGCCTATTCAGAACAAGACGAGAAAAAACTGAAGGATTTGATGAAAATACAGTTGGAATTCGGTTTGAATATACGGTGGGTATCGCCGGAGGAATACAACGAATTGGTTCCAGGCATCAATATGGATGGGCTACGGGGGGCGACGTACTCGCCGGAAGACGGCAGCGCCTCACCGCTGTTGGCAATCAACGCCTTTTTTTTTAAAAGCATTGAATGGGGCGCCGATTATGTGTTCAACGAAACAGTCACAGGCTTCAAAACCCAAGGTGATCGAATCACTCATGTCATTACCGACAAAGCTGTTTACGCATGTGGAAACGTTGTAAATGCCGCTGGTAATGAAGCGCGGCCAATCGGAAAAATGCTGGGGTTGGATATCCCGGTCAAACCGGATAATCATGAAGGCGCTATAACTGAACCCGTCAAACGGTTTTTCGGCCCAATGGTCGTCGATATGAGGCCGGCTGAGGATTCCCAAAATTATTATTTTTATCAGAATAACGAAGGTCAGGTCATTTTCTGTATTACGCCTGATCCACCGATTTATGGTGTTGATAATTATTCTACCAGTATGTTCTTTCCCCAAGTCGCCAAACGGATGATCGATCTATATCCGCGGCTGGCATATTTAAAAATACGACGTTCATGGAGAGGACAATATCCTAATACTCCGGATGGATTTCCTATCGTTGGAAGAACTCGTGAATACCCTAACTTCATCTGTCTAGACGGTATGTGCGGCCAGGGATTTATGCTGGGCCCCGGGTTCGGTGAACTGACCTCACGGATTGTCAGCGGAGAAATGAATGAAGACGATGATCAGATTTTACAGCGATTTGATCTATATCGTGATTTCAGCGGAATGGAAATGTTTAAATAAAGGCTTAAAAGGTGAGATACATGCTTAAAAAGCGAAGTATTGTGTTTGCGTGTGTTGTGCTTAGCACATTTTTTTCTACCGGAATAGCTTGGGCTTCAAGTGCAAGGCAGTGGTCAACACAACTGGATAATGGAATGACAGTTGTCATTATCGAAGATCACTCACTCCCCCTAGCTGGTTCGGTTATCAATATTCGTGCCGGGTCACACACTGAGACCGTCTCGACAAACGGCCTGTCCCACTTGTTGGAACACATGCTGTTCAACGGAACGATCAAACGAACAGGAGATGCGTTAAAATCAGAGGTTGCAGCTCAAGGCGGTTATTTCAATGCCTATACTCGAAAAGATTTTGTCGCATTCGAAATCGTCATGCCATCGAATGTGTTTTTGGAGGGACTGGAAATACAAGCTGATCAGCTTTTGAATTCCACGCTACCGGAATCAGAACTCGAGCGTGAAAAAAAAGTGGTCTGTGAAGAAATTGCTCAAGATGTCAGGAGCGCGTCAGGCGCAGCGGAAAACGCGGCGTTGGAACTGTTGTTCGGGCCGTCCGGCTATGGCTTGCCGGTCATTGGTAATTATAAGACGGTGATGAACGCTACGCGGGAACAACTGGCCGGTTTTTTTCATAGTCGATATGTCCCAAACAAAATGACCGCCGTCATTGTTGGTGATGTCGATCCTGACGAAGCGCTGACAACTCTTCGGCGATTGTATGGGGACACACCACCCGGTCTACAAAATGTCGGACCTGGTCAAACACCGAATTTTCCTGAAAAAGGCGCACGCAAAGTATTGACTCAACCTGTAAATGGAAACGCCGTAAGTATGGTTCTGCCCGCGCCGCCGATAACCGATGCATCGTATATGGCATTCGAAGCAGCTGTCGCTTTATGGGCACAAAAACCCGGTAGTCTCTTCCAGGAACGGATGAAACCTCTGTCAACCTCCGCGTATGCTTACCTGTCACCACATAGTGGATTTAGTTTATTGCAGATATCGATCAAGCCTTCCGAGAGCGAAAAAGACGGTGATCCACAAGCTCTACTGGAAAAGCTCCAAAATGCGCTGTCAGACAGTATCGATGATTTTAAAACGACTGGAGCGACTGAACAGGATGTTGCCCGGTATATCCGATCCGCTCGTGTTGACCATCAGTTCGCACGGGAGCGTACCAATCACCTGGCACGCGATATCGGTGAATTGGCGGCGCTGGATGTGTTGGATAATTATTGGTATTTCGATCAACGTATCCAGTCGTTATCGCATCAAACGGTAAACCAGGTTTTTTCAGAATGGCTGACAGGAGTCGAACCGGTTGCAGTTCTGGTCAAAGCTGGTGATCAGGACAGTGAGTCCGATGAGCAGTCAACGCAAATGGATTCGGCCACGGTCGTAACGCTAAAGAACGGTTTGACGGTTATCAGTCAATACGATCCTTATGCTGATCTAGTAGCTATTAATTTGCTGCTGCCGAATCCTCCGGCTGATTATCCGGGAATTCCACGAATTGTCGCAGAACTTTTAGATGCCGGAACCAACAGCTTGTCAAGGCAAGAATTGAATGACGCGTTATCTGATAAAGGTATTCGCACCAAATTAGCTGATTGGCCGTGGCTGCCATTTGATGATTATTATGACTCTATTGAATATAACTATCTGCAAATGGAATGCTTGGCGGAAGATTTTGGTTTGGCGCTAACCCTTTTTGGTCAAATGGTTTTTGACTCCACATTGCCGGATGACGCGTGTGATGATGTGCTGAATCAAATACGAATATTGTCCGGGAATGCAGAGCGAAGCGCGTCGTCAATCAGCTCAAGATTATTGAAAAAAGCCTTGTTTTCAACTGATTACCACCGCCAATCACGATTGCCATTGTTTGAGGATATGGATCAGTTTACACCGGAAATATTAAGAAAATTTTACTTAGAAGCCTATGTGCCTTCTTCGGCAATTGTTTCGGTTGTTGGGAACGTGCTTCCGGAAGTGGTCTTCGAACAGGCTCGAGATTCCCTTGCGGGCTATCCGTCTGGGTCCCCGGCTGTTATTCCTGAAGTGGTATTTAATTCGCCTAGTAAAAACTTTGAAAAAGTCGATGATGTCACAGCATCTGTTAGAGCGGCGCTACCAATTCAAATCACTCCGGATTCATTACCTACTTGGATGGTAGCTGCCACTATGTTGTCCGATCGTCTGCAGGAAGAGATTCGTTACCGACGAGGAAGAGCGTATCGGCTTGGCGCAGCTCTGACTGAAATGGCCGGTTGTAATGTGTTGGAAATCGGCATTGGAACTCGAGGGGAAAACCTGAACGAAGTGGAAGCGGCTGCACGTGACATTGTAAACAATATTTCGAAAGTCACGTTTAAAGAAGCGGATGTTTTAGCAGCGATAAAAAATTTGCAGGGTCATGAATGGCGGTATCGACAACGGCGTATTAATCGAGCCTATTTCCTGGCATGGCGGCACTGGCTGGGTTGTGGTGTTGAGTATGAGAAGTTTTGGACGGATCATATCGGAAAGGTTACCGTGGAGGCTGTCACAAAGGCTATCCGCTCACTTAAACCCGCTGATGAGTGGTATTGGGCGGTTGCTGGTCAAGAGTTGCCGGAGCAAATGAGTGACATGGAAGGAAGCGCCGAGGTTGAACATGAACATTGATCCGGAGAAAAAACGCCGATTGAACGAATATCTGGATGATATCTTTCCGGACAATGCCAAGGAACAGCATCCGTTTACTCGTTTTATGTTACATGAGATTGTTCGTCATAGTGAGTTCGGGTTAGGGATTGTGACAGGGTTTCGTATTCCTGATTTCGGTCGAGAGATCGAGGGGTTGGGGATACAATTTGTTCACCAGGGAAGCATGGGGGAGCATCGCGTTTTTACCCCGCGAGAATGCTCATCCATCGAGGGCAGCGGTATCGAATACACCATCGAAAGCCATGCTGATAAAACTCTGGAAGAAATTTGGGACGAAAAACAACATGATGGATGATTCAGCGCTCTTTTCAGCGATTGCCGCCGGTGATCTACAGGCCGCAGAAACACTTACACAGAGACTGTCGGCCCCGCTTTTTCGCTATTGTCGGTTAAATTTCACGGATCATTTTCGAGCGGGTGATTTTGTTGAAACAACGTTGGCATCATGGATCAATCGAATTCGGAATGGTGAAGTCAAGTTGCAATCGATACGCAGCCTGTTTGAAGAAGCGTCTCGTTTAAGTTCCGGTCAATGGCGGGTACGGCGGGGAAAGGGATTATCCGAAAAGCAATTCCGGATTCTTGAGATTATGGAGGGGATACCACTTTTAGATCGGATTGCGTCAGACCTTGTTTTATTGGAGCATCATGATAGGGAACAAGTAGCGGAGTGGCTGGAATTGAGTGTTGACGAAATCGATAGAGCAATTGAGATATTTTTAAATACATTGTCTAAAGACGAAAAAATCGGGGAGTTATTGAAATATGCAGCAATTCAGCAATCACGGCAAAAAAAGGCCGGATCGTCGATGGGCGAGCCCCGATCAGGCCGGCAAAGGAAAATGGGTGGAGCGACGGAAGCGCCCGATTCAAGACGGAGAAAAAGTCGTTCAACGCGGAAGGCATGGTCGGAATATGATGGCGAAAGAATGGAATCCAGACGGCTCGAAACACCCGATCGAATCCGAGATGACGGTGCGGGCATCGCAGAGGATAAACGCCAGGGAACTGTTAAAAAGCATCATGAATCTAGGCCCAGGCGCAGACGTGTGGACCCGCGTGAAATCGATGTTGATATCTGAATTGCCTAAACTGACGGCGCCATCTATCTGTAATGGCTTTGACGATATACAAATCGAATGGGTTCGAGGATTAAAAGCGGGTAGTGAGCGCATGGTTGAACGTATCCGCTGGTATGAACATGGCTGAAAATTCATTATTTCCTATTGAAAATATTATAGAGAAAAAGCTGTCTCTGACGGATTATCATATTCCGGATAAAATGCCCAAAATCGGTGTTCAACCGGTTGAGCCATTGGATGGCACTCGTGTGACGTTAGCGGGTGACCCTTTTCATTTCGGGGCATTTAAACCCGGTGATGAGTTTGTTGTTTGCGATTATGATTTGCCTGGTGAAAATCTGACGCAGATTACCCGTGGTTATACGGATGGTCCGGTTTTATTTCAGGGAGTCTCGTGTACTGAGATTATAACTCATGAACAGGATGCAAAGGGGCAACCACTGCAGTTGGTGCGTCGCTTGGTGACTAGAGGGCCGAGATTTGCTCGGATTATGATGGTTAGCTTACGAAGACCGGATGGAATGGGGTCGGTCGAAATAACCAGTCTGGAAATACCGCTGGTTTTGGAACAGCGTATCCGTTGGGAGGTTGTCCGGACAACGGGAAAAGCTCAAAAAAGCGACACAAACAGCTCAGTCGAACGCATTGCCGGATTAGTGGACGTTTTTATTGGAAAAGAATCGTTTCGATGTATCCGCTGGCTCCGAACTCGCACAACCGGAATGGGATACCGGGAAGCAGAAGAGATTTTTGTCGATATTGGCAGCGGTTTGACTGTATTGATCAGAGGATTTGTTGGAGGTGATTATCCTCAAATCGGGGAATTTCAGCGAGCTCCCCAAGTGGAAATAATCGGCGAAATTTTTTATCTTCGATATGTTCGACGTGTGTTACGTCAAAGGGGGGATCATCCTCTATATGAACGAATTCAGATGTTAGCCAGGAGCTGATGGAAGGCTGCCGGGTCGAAATGATTTTCTCAGCCAAGGTAATAAAGGCCTAAACGTGTTCGGTTGGTGCGGAAAAATATTGCATATCGATTTAACCGACCGAGTTGTCGAAATCGAAGAACCTTCCCGCCGCAATTTAGAACGCTGGATAGGGGGTAAGGGTTTAGCCGGATATTATTTGCGGCCTCACATCCAGCGATCCTATGATGAACCGCAGATGCCCTTGATTGTGATGACGGGCCCGTTGGTCAATACGCCGGCGCCGACTTCAGGCCGAGCTTGCATCGCATCCCGCTCACCGTTGACCGGTACAGTCGGCGATTGCAGTGTCGGTGGCTCACTTGGAACACAGATGAAAAAAGCCGGCTGGGACGGCATTGTTATCACTGGAAAAGCGAACGAAACCTGTGGAGTTGTCATACAGGACGATACATGCCGGATAGTGTCGGCCACGGACTTTCAGGGCTTGTCAACCGATACCGTTACAGAACGATTGCAACATACGGGAAGTGTGATGTGTATTGGGCCGGCTGCTGAAAATGGCGTTATGTTTTCCAATATCGCGATCGATGGACATTATTTTGCTGGAAGAAATGGCATAGGCCTGGTAATGGCCGCTAAAAATCTTAAATATCTGACAATACAAGGCAAAGGCAAAACCCTAGTAGCCAACTCAAATGAATTGAAACTGGCCAGAGAAGACATTTTTCGCCTGATCGCATCATCTCCCATTCTTTTTGGGGAATTGGGGTTGAAAAATTATGGAACCGGAGCTTTATACGATTTAATGGACAGCCGGTATATGATGCCCACAGCGAATTTTAGAAAAACGCATTTCGAAGCTGCGAAGGACATGAACGCCTATGCCTATGTGAACCGATATGGTATCACCAGCAGCGGATGTCGAGGATGTCATATTTTGTGCAAAAAACGCACGAAAGATGGACGATCGATACCTGAGTTTGAAACGATGTCGCATTTTTCGGCTCTATTGGAAAATAATGATATTGAATCTGTTCTGGAAGCCAATCGTTTATGTAATCAATTGGGTATGGACTCGATAAGCGCTGCGGTGACAGTGGCTTGTTACAGCGAAATTACGGGTAAACGGATTAGCGGGACCCGATTGATGGAATTGTTGGAACAGATTGGCAGAGGTATAGGTGAAGGCGCTTTGCTGAAAGAGGGCAGCGCTGCTTATGCTGCCGGTGTCGGCAAACCTGGAGTATCTATGTCGGTCAAAAAGCAAGAGTTGTCGGCTTATGACCCGCGAGGCGCTTACGGGATGGCATTGGCGTATGCGACATCGACAAGAGGCGCTTGTCATCTGCGGGCATATCCGATTATGCATGAAATCCTGCGCAAACCTGTTGCTACCGACCGTTTTTCGTTCAGCGGCAAGGCGCGAATCGTCAAAATCGCTGAAGATATCAACGCCGTCGTGGATTCATTGACGGCTTGTAAATTCGTTTTTTTGAGTGCGTCGTTGGAAGAATATGCACGTGCTTATACGGCCGTGACAGGAGTTACGACTTCAGCTCAGGAATTGCTGGCCTGTGGTGAGCGGATTTATTACCATGATCGTATCATGAATGCGCTGAATGGATTTGATTCGGAAGCGGATGATCTTCCCATGCGTTTTTTTACCGAGAAAGGAACGGATGGGCCTGGGTTTCGGGTGCCTCCATTGAGCCGAAAAGATTTTCTTGAAACCCGATCGAAGTATTACCGGATACGAGGATTGGACGAAAAAGGCAGGCCGACGGCGGAAACAGCGAAGAAGCTGGGATTGGAATGGGAAGGATAGTGATCAGGCGAATTTTTTCGCATATTGAAAGCGTTAAATGTGTGTTCCGGCGTGTAAGGGGATAGTCAGGGATGGAACATCTTATACAAAAATATGCCGATAAATTGGTTCAGGTGGGGTTGTGTAATCCCGGTGAACCGTTGATCGGGTTTCTGGATGCGGATGTTACTTGGAATCGAGATGACGCGCTTCAACCGGAGCTCCTAAAAGTTTTTGATCATATCACGATGAACTCGATCCTGGTGGCTCAACCGGCGGAACCCTATCGAACCATGTTGGATTATCTGGCGCAATCAGGTGAAACGGCGATTTATCCGAAAGATGGCGAAACGCGGTTGTTCATGCATGATTTACCGATTGGACAATCTTTGGATACCGGCACAATTGTGCAGGCTCTGAAACATAGAAAATCACTGCTGGTTCCAGGGCAGGGGATTGTCACTTTTGGCACGGTCAGCCCGGAACAAGCATTTATCGTCTATAGCTCTGTTTGTTTCGCATTGTTCGTCAAGTTTTTTTCTGACTACCTTCGTGAACTTAAGCGTGGGACTGTATCTGATAATTATCACCGGGCGTTTCACGATGTGATGAAAACGATGCCTAAAACTATCGACTATCCACCGGCGGATTTGATCAAAGGTCCCTTTAAAAATGAGGAAACCGTGATTGCCGCCATCATTGAAGCCGGTAAGAAAACTGTTGACTACGGTTTGGTAGACTCCTTTTTTGGAAATATTTCGTATTATTGGAATGACACGATTTATATTTCGCAGACCAGCAGTTCGCTGGATGAGCTTGGCAGTTGTATCGATCCGTGCCCGATCGACGGCTCGTCATGTGCCGGCGTCACAGCATCGAGTGAGTTGACGGCTCATCGTGAAATCTATCTTCGTCGAAAGATCAAAAGTATTTTGCATGGTCACCCGAAATTCTCGGTCATCATGTCGATGGATTGTGATGAGTTGGATTGTGAATACGAAGGCGAATGCCACCGACGCTGCCCTCGAACACGGTTTATCAATGGTGTCCCGATTGTGCCGGGTGAGGTCGGCACGGGGCCGTTCGGTTTATGCAATACGTTGCCGAAAGCGATGGAAGAAGCCGACGGCGTCATCGTGTATGGGCACGGTGTATTTACGGTTGGTGAGCAGGATTATACCGACGCATTTAGAAAATTGGTTCAAATCGAAAGCGATTGTAGGAAAACCTATTTTGAGCAGATCGATCAAGAGATTTTATAGCTGAAATCATATAGTTTAGATCGTTTGCTTTGTTTGTTATAAAAACGATAAAAATTATTTTGTTCTAATTAATAATCTAAATATTTTATTTGTAAAAAATTCAAATATTTGATACCTAGCCACTGGGGTTTTGTTTTCTTTATTAAGTGAAAGGGTTTTATTAATTATGAGACGATCAGTTTTGACAAGATGGTTGCAGGTACTGATAACGATCTTTTTTACTCAGCATGCTTTAGCGGCAATGGTCGATGGCCATGCGTATAAATATGGACAGTCCGTTCATTCGGATATCACGATTCAACTTGAATCGCTGCCCGGTGTGCCGACGATGGGTTTTTTGGGTGCGGTGTTGCTGCTGGCCGGATTGAGTCTGTTTTTGTTCAGAAAACGGAACCGAACGGTATCAACCATAGGTGTTGTGCTGGCGATTGCCGGGTTGAGTTGCATCAGTTATGCGTTTGCGACGTATACGACTCAGACGAGTTCTGATGGGTCTTACAGCTTGAACAATGTGGACCCGGGGAATTATCGGTTGGATGCGTCTGCTCCTGGATATTACCCGGAATATCTGGTTCCGGTCACAATTGTTGACGGCACGAATGCGATTCAGGATATCACGTTGTACCCGATGGAGACGCCGACGCCGATTCCACCGACCAGCACACCGACCCCAACGAATACCTCCACAAACACGCCGACCCAGACGCCAACGAATACTCCAACGCATACGCCGACGCCGAACCCGCCGACCAATACGCCGATCCCACCGACTAACACACCGGTTCCGCCAACCAATACACCTATTCCGCCGACTAACACACCAATCCCGCCAACGAATACTCCAACGCATACGCCGACGCAGCCTCCGACCCGAACACCTGCTCCGACACCCCCGAATTTGTATGAAGTCGATCCGATTGTCGGGTATTTGATTCGAGTCGATGCTGGCGCATTCATGCAGGGGTCGCCGTCAAGTGAGCCTTGTCGTGGAGGAGAAAACCAATTTCATCATACGTTGACGCGCAATATAGCGGTTATGCAGACGGAATTGACGCGGGAGATGTGGGCGGCGTTGAAAGCTACACAGAGTTCGTTGATCGATGATCCCAGCAGGTTAGATATCAGTCCGACGATGTATCACCCCGTACAACAAGTCTCATGGCAGGAAGCCATTTTATTTGCGAACCTGTTGTCACTACAAAGAGGTTTAACCCGGTGTTATTACACCAATTCATCTTTTACGACACCCATCACGGCAGCTAACTACGAAGGAGGTTCGTATCACTGCAATTTCAATGCGAACGGATTCCGATTACCGTTTGAAGGGGAATGGGAGTACTTTGCCCGAGCCGGGACGACAGGACCATTTTCTTTTACTTTGTCAAATTATAACAGTGGCAATTGTTCTTCATGTGTCGCGGGAGTATTTCCGGCGCTTGGTCAGCACAGTGTGTATTGTGCCAATAGTGGTAATATGGCTTCCCAGGTCGGTCTAAAACTTCCGAATCCGTGGCACTTTTACGATATCCACGGTAACGTATACGAATGGTGTTGGGACAAGAATGGCGCTTATCCAACCGGCTCTCATACCGACTATACCGGAGTGACGACCACTACAAATTTCCGGGTAATTAGAGGTGGGTATTGGTTAGGTGAGCCAAGGGCATGCCGATCAGCTCATAGAAGCATGTCAACACTAGGTTATCATGGCCGGGACATTGGTGTGCGCTTTGTCAGAACGATCAATTAAAAGCTCGATGGGAAAGAAAACTTTCTAAAAGCTGTTGATCTATCTCATTGATTAGGCTGAACATCCGGTTGAAACATCATCAAATTCATCGTGATATCGATGTGAGTACTGTGTGATCGAATTCGTGTCATCTGAAGGGAGATAACCATAAAGCGAGGGGCGCTGTCCTCGATGGCATTCAATAGGGATACCAAGCGATTGCCGGGAACCGGGGACAACCGCAGCCGAATCGGCCAACCGGTGACGTCGCTGCTTTTAATTGGGGTTCCAGGAGTGATATCCATGACCGATCGAAGCAGGCCTGTTTCTGCAAGTTTATCATTTAAAATATCCAGAACGTCTGCATCAGCAGGAAGATGATATCTGTCGAGAGCCTGCTTGGCGATGACCACCGATCGACTGTCGGAAAATCGAACCAATCGGTTTTGCAGGCGGATTTTCTCGGCACGAAGCGAAACCAGGTGGGTTCCGATAAAAATGAGACCTATACATGCAATTCCAATCAGGATATCGAACCCTATGCGTAAACGGCTGGTTTTATTACGTGTTTGGCCGAATGGTGAAACTCTGTTGATCATCGTGGTTCACCCCACACAATTTCCAGTTGAAAAGCAGGCTGGTCGGAAAGGTCTCGATGTGTGATCGGGGACCGTACGGTGGCGCCTTTGTCGGAAAAATACCGGGTCAAATCCCTGCTGAACCCATTGATGCCGGCTAAATCAGAACCCAAACCCTGGATGTCGATCCGATTGTGAACGACTTTGATATCGTTCAAGATCAATCCATATCGGACGGCCGATTCGGCGATAACTGACAAATGTGTATGATTGCGGTAACCATCGATAGATAGAGGATGATGAGTGATCCCGGGAAGCTCGACTTTGGGTTGTTCCAGCGATGTTTCTTGAGCAGCGACTTTCAACAGGCGCACCGTTGACGTTTCCGTCATCATTATTGCCGTCAGCCATGTCAGCAAACTCAGTAAACAGAACAAACCGGCGCTTCGAACCAGCAAAGCCGACCGGCGTGTGACCGAAACACCTCCGCCTGTTGAACGATCATGCGTATCCTTGAGCAAGGATTTTGTTCCTTTCGTCATCCAAGCAATAGCCGCACCGGCAGCGACCGCCCAATGCGATGGTGGTAATTCAGCATTGTTTGGAGCTGTGTCATTTATCGCCGATAGCTTTTTATCGTTGCCATTCGGCTTGGCCGATAGTGTCGATGGTGGTGACCATTCATCAACGGAAATTTTGGGTAACTGTTGAGTGATTAAAGGCAAATCTTGTGATGATCCTATCCAGACAATGCTGGATGGCGACCAGCCGGGATAAGTGGTGTCAAGAACCTTGAACGCGGCATCGATTGCGGTCGGGAGATCGCCGGCCCGGCAGTACACCGTGCGGCAATAGTAAACAGTTCCGTCGATTAGGGCAGCCAGTGTATAAGCGGGTGGTCGTGCATGAATATAAAATGCATCTGAATTTTTGGCTGTTGACTGTAAAGCGGCAAGGCTTTGAAGCAGCGAAACAGCGCCCGGGCAGGCGGCATCGATCGTCTTCAGGTGATTGATAGCATGGATTGTACGCTTCACATCTCCGGTATCCGCTGCCAGGATGTTGTCGATATCGAACCATGTGTGACCGCCGGTTTCGATCAATGGTTTTATTGCATCGTGAAAGTGATTCACTGTTTCCGCTGTTACTGTATTGGTTTTCGTTTTGGAGCAAACAGCCGGATAGGCGACAGGTATGATGGGGGTTTTTGAAGGGAATTGTTTTGCGATTCGGTTTAACAGATCAGCGTCTGTTTCATTAGGCCTACGTGCAAAGTGATATATGTTGTCGACAACAAATCTTTCCGGGCCGAACAGACCGGACGATGACATACTGACCGCGGTGATACCGGAATCGGTGATGTCCAGTCCAATGGCGGATTCTGTGAACCATGTTTTGATCATGACCACCACACTTTGTATCGCAACACGGTGACGTCCGTGTGTCGTCGCCATATTACCGTTTCGGCATGGCAGGTGACAAATGAGCCGGTTGCCTCGGCAATGATTGTGAAAAACGAAGATTTTACATCCACGACGGATGTCAGTCCTCTGAAGAGGTTTGATGCATCCGGTATTTCAAAAATCGATGTCAGTGGAGCCTGGTTGCGTTGACGTGTCACTGCCTGCTCCAGGGAAGGACCGCCTAGCGCCCTTAAAAGTTCTGATGAGGCTGTATTGATATTGATGTGACCGGAACTGAAGGGAGTAAAAAGACTTTCAAGTTGTTCTTGATTCAAAAATTTTTTTTGGCGATTTTGGTTTGAAAGATCGATATTGAACCCCTGAGTATCGATATCTAGGAAATGCTTTAATGTGTTGTGTGTAATCGGCTTAAACCCAAGGGTTTCATGACGCACCTGGATAAAATTTTTCCATCGATCGCCCAGATTGGGAATATCCGGCAGCAAAGATGCCGCCGCCGTGATCAGTGGCGCGTTCAACTCACCTGACGGCAATAGCAGGTGATTCAGGCTGATGGCTGCCTGGTCATCCTTGACTGTTACCAAGACACGGGTGGCATTCAGATCAAATTGAAGATTTTGTGTCCAAGTATCTCCCGGTCCGTCCCAGGGTGTTTGGTCGATTTGAAGTAAAAACTTGCCGGCATCGATACCCGACAATGCGGCATGACGCGCTTGAATTCGTTCGGCATAAAACGTGCTTTGCTTCCGGCGATCCAGAGCAACTTGACCGGCGGCAAGGGCAAGGGATGTCAGCGCGGTCAATAGAACCATCACGACGACGATACTGAAGCCGGAATCGCTGGACGCTTTATAGCCTGATTTCGAGTCTATAATATATGGATGTCTAATATGCTGATGTCTGTTAGCAAAAACGCGCGCATTCATTTTTGGAAGTCTGTCTAATTTTTGCGTCATAAAAAACGAGGGTATTTTAATCGAATACTTTGTCAATAAAGTATTATTTGCCGTTTTTGGAAGTCTGTCCCCCAAAAATCGCGTCATCGAATTTAGAAGTCTGTCCCCTAATAACCGAGTCATGGATGACAGTCTCCTGCTGCGTGTACACGTGCCAGAATTTCGGGACTGATCTCCGAATCAGGAAAACGTAAACGGATGCATAAAGGTAGCTCACGTTGAGTCGCCACAGGCCAATCATTAAACCATCGGCCGTCACGCCCCATGATATCGAAGGTGCATCGGCCTTTTTTTTGAAAGCTGTGCCAGGTAAGCTTAAGATCGTTCAATTCATCGGATGAATCGGTAAAACTCATCGGCTGTATCCTGACTGAAACACCACCGACGTTTTCGGTCTGCAATATGAGTCGGCATGGATCAGTCTCCGCGCCTGGTATCGCAAAACCACCGGGGCTGACCCAAGCGGTGAGCGTCGTTGTGTCCAGCTCGGTTATCAGTTCGAATTCGTCGGTAAAATCCGTTGAAACGATGGATTCAAGAAACCGTTGTAATCGTAGCCTATCCTGTAAATCGGCGGTTAGATCATCTTTGTCGGCAAGATGTTCGTTCAGACGGATTAAAAGCCACCAGGACGATGACAGCATGACCGTCAATGCCCCGACCAGCGACAGCGCGATAATGACTTCAACCAAACTAAATCCATGAGCCTTTGAATTCTTCATTCTTCATCATCCGGATGGTCAGCAATTCGATGTAACCGAATTATTTCAAAAGGGTGTTCCAGTGTGTTTCCCGATACCTTGACGCTGACTGTTTCGAAGACACCTGCCGTCTCAAAACCTGAAAGCGGTGCAGGTGATCGTGTAACGATAATCGTCCAGCCGGATTGTCGGGCTTTTTGAACGGTATCTTGAAGGTTTCTATTGTCCACTCCGTTCGATAATAAAGCGTATTGCATCGCCGAATCAGCAAGGGTCGCTGCTGTTGCCTGTATTTCCGCGGTTTTCTGAGCTCGCACGATACCGGACACCAGTTGGTTGACAGCGACAAGCGTCATGGCGGTGATTACTAGGGCGACAAGGATTTCAATCAGAGTGAAACCATTTTCTTGTCGATTCACAGCAAGCCTCCCAGATCTGCGACCGGTATTATGACAGCCAAAGCCGCCAGAATAACGAACACACCGGCAATGAGAACTGCGATTGGTTCGGCGAATGCTGTCAGTCGTCGATTCCACAATCGATATTCCGCGTCATAAATGCGATGGATTCTTTGACACGCTTCAGCTAAATTTCCCGCAGCATCGCCTCCGGCTAGCAATCGCCGTGCTAAAGGAGGGAGGGTTTGAATGGATTGGAACGCATCCCCGGGTTTTTCGCCGGCGATAATGCGCTGATAGGCCGACTGTATTTCCCCGGCCATGATCGATCCCGATGCAACGGTTTGCGACGTCAATTCCAGAGCTTCGGGTAACAAAACACCATGTGACACCAGAGTCCCGACACTGTATGCCCAAAACGCAGTGGAATGAGCTTCGGTCAGTTTACTCAGAATGGGAATTTCAAGCCGAAATTTTGCCGGCTTTCGAAGGTTTTGTTTAGAAAGGGTCGCTGAACGATCTCTCATCGCTTTTTTGCGGGTGCGACGCGAAAATATCGTGAAAAGCGCGATAACCACAGTCAGAGTCAAAACACCATAGACGGCGTAGCGCATGATGTGCGTGATCAACGGGAGATTTCTGCCGGCCTGACGATACATGGTGTCGATCTGCGGCATGACGACAGCGGCTAGAAACAGGGAGGCTGCCAACGTGACAACCAAGATGACGGCAGGATATATAAGCGCCGAAACCAATGCACGAGATCGTTCGTGTTGCATCTCCAGAAAATCCGCCGCTTTTTCAAATGTACCAGCCATCGTGCCAGTCGATTCAGCCGTTTTAACAAGAGCGACAATCAACGAAGGTATCGATGGTTCTGCCTGCAACGCATTCGACAGGGGTTCACCGGCATTGACGCTGTTTCGAGTTCGTGTCAGCCAATCGTGTGTCCGGGCGCTCAGGGGTTGGTCCAGGCACTCGTCCAGCGATTCCACCAGTGGAACACGGGCAGCCGCAAGCGCCGCCAATGTGCGAAACACCGACATCAGTTCCGTGTCGGTCGAGCGGAATAGCGTCAATCGGCTCATGCCTAGGTTCCTCTATCGGCGTCAAAAATCCGTTGGACTTCCGCCATAGTCGTTCGGCCGGTGTTTATCAGGATTTTCGCTTGATCCAGCAAGTGGTTTCCACAGCCGGCATCGACCATTTCCCGGATTGCTTGATGGTCGGCAGCCCGTATCGACTTCCGTAGATCGGCGTTCAGCGCCATATATCTGAACAGACCGGTTCTGCCGGCGTATCCCGAATGACGACAGCGGGGACAACCCACAGCTCTGCGTTGTCCGGGTGACTCTTGATCGGGTTCGGCGCAATGCTCACAAAGGGTTCGCACAAGGCGTTGATCCATCACGGCAGTGAGGGTTTCAGCAATCAGTGGCGGATCGACGCCTAAGTCCAACAGGCGTATCACGGATGATGCCGGATCCATTGTGTGGATAGTGCTCAGGATCAAGTGACCCGTCAACGCAGCCTGCAGCGCCGTTGAAGCGGTGTCCCGGTCGCGGATTTCACCTACCAAGATCACATCCGGATCCTGACGCAGAATGCTTCTGAGACCGTCGGCAAATCCTAGTGTTCTGTCGCGGCCGACCTGTACCTGGCTGACTCCTGGGATCAGATATTCAACCGGGTCTTCGATCGTAATCGTGTTGCGCTCGATCGTGTCGATCCGGTTCAGACACGCATACAGTGTCGTGGTTTTGCCGGAGCCTGTCGGACCGGCAACCAGCAACAATCCCTGCGCTCTGTTCAGAATCGATTCCAAAGAAGTGATCAGCGATGTCGGCATACCCAGCTTTTCACACGTCACGCTTTGGCCGGAGCGATCCAGCAGACGCATCACGACGCGCTCACCCCCAGGTGTCGGGACCGTTGACACCCGCACATCCACCGGATGACCACCGAATGTGACGTTGAACGAACCATCCTGTGGATGATGGCGATTCGAAATATCGATCTTGCTCATGACCTTGATACGGCTGACGACCGGGTCGGAAAATGTGGTTGGTATCGGTTCGCGATCCTCCAACATGCCATCTATTCGATAACGCACGCGCAAGCGGGAATTGTCCGGTTCCAAATGCACGTCGCTGGCCAAAGCAACGACTGCCTCCGCTAGAATAGCATTGACGACTCGGATCACCGTGGGATTGTCCGGATCGCCTCCCAGCAGTTCACCTATAGGGATTACCTCACTATCTGATGTGGTTTCAGCTCCACCGGCGGTCAGATCGGTGACGGATTCACGAAATTGTTTGGCTCTATCCATCAGCCTTTCACGAATCGTAGATTTATCGCCTGAAACGACGACGATAGGACTCTGTAGAACAGCGCCCAGCACATCCAACGGGAGCGAATTGGCGGTATCCGCAACCAAAACATCCAATGTCCCGTTCTCCTGTCGGCGTATCGGCGCGATGCCATGACGCAGCAACCAAGCGGTTGTTATGGAAGACGGTAATGTGGGATGGTCGTTGTTCATAATATCGGAAAGTCGATAGCAGGTTTAGGTGTCGGCTCGGATTCCATCCGATCGATATATTTTTGTGAAGCTTCCTCTAATGTATTCGCATCGGGAATAATCGTCGGTGTCATGAAAATCAGCAGGTTTGTTTTGGTCGTGCGTGTGTTGACCGCTTTGAACAGATGCCCCATCAACGGGATTGCGCCCAGGCACGGTACCGAGGAAGTTAGATCACGTTGATCTTCTTTCAACAGACCGCCGATAGCCACCATTTGACCGTCTCCGACGCGGATCGTCGTTTTGGTCTGTCGTTTGGACGTCGTCACGGCGCCGATATCGGATTCCGCCAGAAAACTTCGGATTTCCTGGAACAATTTCAATACCACTTGGCCGTCGTCGGTTGTCCGGGGTGTCACGCGTAAGACCAGACCGATATCTTTGAACTCATAGGTTCGAATAACCGAATTGGAGTCGGTGGTTTGGGAACCGGTCAAAAAGGGTCGTTCTTCACCGACAATGATTTCGGCTTCTTCGTTATCGAGCGCCAGAAGATGCGGTGTGGACAGGACGTTTACGCCGCTGGTGGCCTGCATCGCGCGGGCTAATGCGCCGATATTGGCGATCGTTGTTCCGCCCCAACTGATGGCGCCGTCCACGATGCCGATCGCCAGGCCGGGAGGCAACGCGAGCGGGTTCGTCGCCGTTGATTGCATAGCCGAAGCGCCGCTGGTGGACAATGAAGTGCCACCAATGGTTGTATGCCCATCGTCACGTATCGCATCGGTCAAGCGCCATTCCATCCCGAGCTCATGCGTCAAATCCGAGCTCATCTCGACAATCAAGGCTTCGACAAGGATTTGACGGCGCGGAATATCCAGTTCACCGATGACCTGCTCGACTGCAGCGATACGTTCCGGTGAGGCTGATACGACGATGCTATTGGAATACACGTCTGCGTTGACGATGATAGCATCCGTTCCGCTGCTCGTCGCGCCGGCGCTGCGGCCTGGTCTGCCATCCGTATCACCGGGCAAAAACTGTGTTGTCAGCAATCGGGCTGTCGATTCTGCTTCGGCATACCGCAGCCGAATCACTTTCAAAGATGTGCGCTCTTCGACCCGTGCGACATCGAGCTCGCCAATCAGATTCAATACGCCCTGCATATCGTCTTGACCGGCGTGAATCAGCAGCGAATTCGATCGTCTCTCCGGGATAACGACCGGGCGGATGCCGGATTCAGGCGGTTGAGCGGCATATAGTGCGGTGACGGCGGAAGCGACCGCGTCGGCATCGGCATAGGTCAACGGCAGCACTTTTTGCTGAAGCCGAGGTCCAGTCCCGTCGATGATATCGATAATACCCTGTAAGCGATTGACGTTACCGGCAAAATCCGTCACCAAGAGGGTTCGGCTGCCGGCGTGAGCGGTCACGTTGCCCGATCGGCTCAACAGCGGCCGAATCACGTTGCGCACATCGTTGACATCGGCGCGGCTGAGCTGAAAAATCCGCGTCACAACTGCATCGCTTCTGGCCTGATCACCGGGTGTGATAACGCCGCCTCCTTCGCGGGCACGGGTGAAAGGAATGATTTTAACGATATCGCCATCGGCGACGGCGACATACCCATAGACATCCAGAACAGACTGAAACACCACCGGCACTGCTTCGTGCGGGATCGGCTTCGGTGAACTGACAGTGATTTTGCCGTTGACGGCCGGGTCGATGACATAGTTTTCGTCGGTCAGCTCACTGACGATTTTGATGAAGGACCGGATATCGATCTCATCGAAATCGAACGTAACATCTTTGCCGGTATTTAGGGTGCGGACAGGTGAGCCGGTTTCAGGTGGTGTTTCCACCGAATTTTCGTCGGCTTTCATAAGAGGCGGCGAAATCAACATCGATATCAGCGCTGCCGTCAGAGCGATCAAAAATGGACAAAACCGATGAAACAGGCTTTTAACGAATGACATAATCAATCTCCATAGGTTGTCGTTCACGCAAAATCGACAAAGACAGCGTGTTTTGATGCGGAGCGCTTCCCAATACGCGATAAGCATCTTCCACTGTCAGAATGGTCTGGCCATTGACTGAGGTTACTATATCCCCAACAAAAAGTCCCATTTGCTCAAAAAGGCCGTCCGGGTTCAAAGAAGCGATCCGAAAACCGGCGGATTCACCGTCGGCATCACGCACGGGCAGCAGCGAGATATCGTTGCTCAGTGCATCGACCCGTGTTGTCAGATCCCGTAGTTTTTCCCGCTCGATGACAAAAAGTTCGCCATCCATCGAACCGAAACGCGGTGACGCTTTCATATGTCGGGAAGCAGGCTGGGTGGAGCCATGATCACCCGCCGGCAGTTGAAGAATGTCTCGGCCGGAAGCTCCGTCGAGTTCCAATAAATTCCTTTCAATACGGACAACACGAGCGTGACCGATTGTATCGCCTGGCCGCACGATGATTTCCGCGCCGCCGTCGATATCCTGAACCACAGCCAAAGCCGTCCCGGCAGTTCCTTTCAGCACAAGGCGATACAGGCGACTTTCCCACGGCGCTTTTTCCGATGTCTCCGTTTCTGTTTCATCACTGATTTTGGGAATCGCAAATAATTGATCGGCAGCATTGGCAAGCGGAATGATTGCTGTTTCTGTATCAAAAACATCTTTATTTTCTGCTGGTTTATTGAACTGGGAAGATGTGGTTGAAGGGGATATAATACGACAAAACAGGTTTATGCCTATAAGAAGGGACAAAATAAATATGATGATGGCAAGTCGGCGTTCTCGTTTCATAACATATTGAAAATAAAACAGAGCCGGATCAAACGCAACCGCTAAGCGGAAGTATTTAAAAAATTTTGCTTGACGCTACAAGGTATAGTGGTAAGATTAGACATGTAGTCAATATAATGGATTTTAAAAATCTTTTGACTCGGACAAAGAAGAGTGGTTTTTGTGTTTTATTGTCAAGGCGTTGTCGATTCAAGCCGATAAAAAGCTGAAAAAGGTGGGTTGATTGTGGATCAGATTAAGGCGGATAGGGTGGATGGAGCGGCGGCGGAGTCCGCTCGTTTAGATAATATGGTGGTTTTTCCCGGTTCTAAAGAAACAACGGAAATGATGTTATTTGTACGAACATCTGGGGAGACGATGAAGGGGTGGGATCGAGCTAAAATCGTTGAGGCGCTCATACGGGAAACGTTTATCGATCGTGACACAGCGGAGCAGATCAGTTGCGAAGTCGAAGATGTGATCATGCGTGGCAACATCAAGGTGGTGACGGCGCCGTTGATCCGCGAATTGGTCGATGCGAAGTTGATCGAACGCGGTCTCGAGACGGCTCGGAAGATGCACACGCGTCTAGGAGTCCCGTTATATGATGTCGAACAGCTCATCATGTATCGCAACAAAGAAAACGCGAATGTGCCGCATGGACCGGAAGCGACGAATTTGACGCTGGCTGAAAAGATCAAGAAGGAATACGCGTTGATGAACGTTTTCAGTCAGGATGTTGCTGATGCGCACATGAACGGTGATATTCATCTGCATGATTTGGGGTTCATCGATCGCCCTTATTGTTCCGGTCAGTCGCTGGAATACATCAAAAAATTCGGCTTGAATCTGCCGAATTCGCTGGCGATGGCCAAGCCTGCGCGTCATGCCGAGGTATTGTTGGCGCACATGGTCAAATTCGCCGCAGCGCTTCAGTCAAACTTCGCAGGCGCTATCGGATGGGATGCAGTCAACCTGTTTTTTGCGCCTTATCTGGTCGATAAAACCGACCAAGAGATGCATCAGTTCGCTCAGATGATGATATTCGAGTTTTCACAGCAGGCGGTGGCTCGTGGCGGTCAAGCGATTTTTTCCGATATCAACTTGTATTGGGAAGTGCCGAAACATTTTGAGGAAGTTCCGGCTATCGGTCCGGGAGGCGAATATACCGGTAAAGCGTATAAAGACTATGCTAAGACGGCTCAACGGTTCATTTGGGCGTTGTTCGACGTCTATCTGGAGGGTGATGCCAGTGGCCGACCGTTCTTTTTCCCAAAACCGCTGGTTCATATCACTGAAAAATTCTTTAAAACCGATGGTCACGAGGCGTTTTTGGAGCATATCTGTCGGGTCGCAGCAGAAAAAGGCAACACTTATTTTGTGTTTGATCGAGGTGAAACCGCCAAGATATCCGAATGTTGCCGGTTGTCGTTCAAGCTGGAGCAGAGCGATTTGGAAGATGCCAAAGAACCTTGGAGAATGCGGTATTCCGCGCTTCAGAACGTCACGATCAATCTGCCGCGAGTGGCTTACAAAGCCGATCAAAACGACACCGAGCTCTTTAAAATTTTGTCTGAACAAGTTGAGCTTGCCGTTAAAGCTCATATTGAAAAACGGAATTTTATTCAGCAATTGTTGGATCAGGGTGAAAACGGGCCTTTGGCGATGTTGGCGATGCAGGCAGACGGGCAGCCCTATCTGCGCATGAAGCGGGTCACTTATCTGATCGGTATGGTCGGATTGAACGAGTTGGTTCAGTTCCACAAAGGCCGTGAAATGCATGAATCCGTCGATGCGTTCCGGTTTGGTTTGAAGGTGATAGCTCACATGAAGCTGTTGTCCGATCGCTTGGGTAAACGTCATAACATGAAGTTTGTGTTGGAACAGACGCCGGCGGAGAGCACAGCGTATCGGTTTGCGAAACTGGACAGCGAAGATTTTATCAAGGAAAGCAGTAAAACCGTCAAAGGTAATTTTGCATCAGGAGAAATTTATTATACGAATTCAACATATTTGAATGTCGGGCAGCATATCAACCCGATCGAGCGCGTCAAGAAAGAGGGAATGTTTCATCCGATTATTGAAGCCGGCGCGTTGACGCATATTTGGTTAGGGGAATCCCGTCCGTCAACGGAATCGCTAGCCAACCTGATTCATAAAATTTTCAGGAACACGCAGAACGATCAGGTAGCGTTCAGTCCGGAGTTCACCACCTGTCTGGATTGCGGTCGGACAGGCAGGGGATTGCAGGAAGAGTGTGGGTTCTGCGGCTCGACCAGGGTGGAAGGGATTACGCGGATCACGGGTTATTTCACCAAAATTGCCAGTTGGAATAAGGGCAAGCTCGGTGAGCTGCGGGATAGGTATCGATCACAGGAATATTTCAGATCAGCGCCTTGATCTTTAGGTTATAAAAGGGGAGAGCGGGAATGATTTTGTTTACCAAAACGGATTGCGGGAAATGTGACTATGTTAAAAGCCATTTCGATCTGGAATCGCTGGGTGTTCAGATCGATGAGTTGTCCGATACGAACGCGGATGCGTTGGCTGATTTGGCATATTATGAGCTGGTGGAGACGGCTCAAAAACAACTGCCGATCTTGGTCACGGACGATGAACAGAAAATTACGGGCGCCATCCGGATTTCCAAGTTTCTCCGGTCTTTGGAGTGAAATCTTCGATTCCTGAAGGACACGTCAAGGGTTTTATCGAGACATCATTCATCGATTGGCCGGGCAAGATAGCATCGGTAGTGTTTTTGCCTGGTTGCAATTTTCGATGTGGATGGTGTCACAACCGCACCCTTGTTTTGCATCCTGAGCAAATCCCGGATGTTCCGTTGTCACATGTTTTTCAGCGTATGAAAGCGTTGAAGGGTTGGGTGGACGGTGTGGTGATTACGGGTGGTGAGCCGACAGTCGCCCGGAATTTTCCCGTTATTTTGGATCGATTCAATCAGGTAGGTATCCCGGTCAAGTTGGACACTAATGGAGCCCGGCCGGATATTTTAGAAAATATTTTGGCTGAAAAGCGGCTTGCCGGCATATCTATGGATATCAAAGAGGTGTTGGAGCCGGAAATTTACCGGACGATAACCGGTGTTTCGGTTGATATTCAAGCGGTTAGTCGATCTGTTCAGTTGATTGCCGGTTCGGGTTTATGGCATGAGTTTCGGACGACATTGTTACCGGGAATACACTCGCGCGCCGACATCCAGACGATCACCAAGCAGCTTCAAGATCTTGTCGGTGGAGAGCTGCAGCGTCCGTTGAAGTTGCAGGGTTTCAAACCGAATCCCGAGTTGCCGGAACCGTGGCGGTCCTTGCCGGAAGTGACGGTGGAAGGGTTTTGGGAGACGGAATAGGCAGACTTCTTTTTAACTATTCTTTAAATTCGATCAGGTTCAATCCGGTTTCATTGTCTTTGAATCGGTTGATTTCGCCGGGTATGGTCTGAATAAAGATTTCACATGTCGCGCTAACGACAGCGCGGTTCAGATGGCCTCCGAACAGTTTATGGCTGGTATCCGACAGGCTGACATGCAGGTGCAGATAGATTTCGTCGTCCATTGTGCTGACATTACCGGCCAGGTTGACGATTTCCATGTCGCCGGTATAGTTTTCTGAATGATAGATTTTATTGTCGACGTCATACAAACCGATGGTTGCTTCGTTGACGGCGCCGATAGCGGAGACGACTCCGAGTCGAATATCGTTATTGACGCAGATTTTATGAAGGGTCGAAACAATTTCTTCGCCGCGTGCGATTCGTATGATCCATGTATTTCCGAATTGTTTTGCTATCATGATTTCCTCCCTGTTTTTTTGGGGAAAAGACCCGGGTTCACACAGATTTGCAGTATATAGGTGTTATGTGGTTGAACACAATTCATTTCGCGTGCGCGAAATGTGGTTCCTGGTTATTCCCTTTCGTAATCTTATTTTCAATTATCTGTTTAAAGGATCTGTTACCCGAATTTATTCGGCTCCTTTGGAGGACATTTATCGGGTAGATATAAAGGAATGGAACGTCTGATCGAACAGCAGAAGGAACGCTATTACGAAACGCTGAAACAAAGCTCCGAAGGTTGGCATACAGGCAAACATGATCCATGGCCATATATAAATTATCTCTTGTCAATCTTGAAACTGGCTTATAAGGAATTTGAAGACCGAATGGATCGAATCAAATTTCCTAAAGGGACAAAAACTGAATTGATCGTAAAAGCGGTGAGAAATTTTTCATCGGAATTTTCGATTGGCGATTTGGAGCGGGCTTGTCCAGGCATAAGCCGGGATATGGTTCGCAAGGTTCTTCGGGACCTTCAAACAAAAGGTGAAGTAGAATGTCTTGGACGCGGGCCGGGAGCGCTTTGGCGTAAGATAGAAAAGAGGTAATACCCTTAAAAGAGGGTAATAAAAAGGGTAATATGGAAGACGGTTGAGTTGGTAGGGTAAATGGACACTCGAACCTTATGATAAGGTAAAGACGCTCTTCATTAGTCTCATCCGCCCCATATCCCGTAATTTACCCGTTCAATTTAGAATTAGCGGAATCTCAGGACTAAATGTATATCACTTCGTTCAGCTTCCACCGATAATCTTCCTAAACCATTCATCAAGCTCACATTTCTTCATGGTTCCTTCTGCGATTTTCAGAGCAGTGGCAACAATCTCATCGGATGTCAGTGATTCATCAATGGCATATCCATTTAATTTTAAAAAGAAAAATGCACTTGCCATTCCAGTCCTTTTATTCCCATCATAAAAAATATGCCGGGTTATTATATTAAAAGCGTAGAGTGATGCTTTTTCCCAAATTGAAGGATATCGATCAACTCCTGAATAACTTGACTGAACTGTTTCTATTAAATGAAGAAGGCTGTTTTCGTTGTGTACAACTCCGGCACAACTGATTAATCCTCCAAATATGGTAACAAGGCTTCGATTTAGCTCAACGAGTTCTTGAATATCAAGATATCTTATCGATCTGAAAGTTTCTGCCATGCATCAGAGTATTTTTCCAGTACTTCTTTGAGTAGTACTTCAGATGGCGCGCAGTTTGTTTCCATGCTAGGGATCGCAACGTTATAATATTCATCTGGTGCGTAGCTAACGATGAGCAAAATTGCTGTTTGAAGCGGTGTTTCTTCTTTAGGAAAATTTATTCTCATATTTTACTCCTTCCACAACCTTCTAATTTTGCTATCAGGTTCTTTTGTTTGATCCATTGGAAGCCTTGGAAAGGTGTTATCAATGCAATATCGATTTCTCCTCCGACAGTCGGCACTTCATTCGCGAATCTCTGAAAGGCGCTTGTAGTCCCGATATAGAACTCGCAAGAGTCAATAGCATCTTGTAAAGAGAATAACTGGAACTTGAACTGAAGTCCAGCCTGTTCTTTACCGATATCCCATAATTTTTGGACTACTCGATTATCTCCACCTATTGTACAACCAATTGATTTTTGTTTTCTTATAACATTCTGTTTTCCCAAATATATTTCATAAGTCAGGCCTTCGGGACGTCCTTTGTCCTGAATGAATCCATTCAGGTGCAAACCAAGCGGATGCCATTGCTCAGGAGCTTCTTCCTTATAATGCGGATACTGTTGAAGTAATTCCTTCTCGAAATACAATATGAGATTCTCTTTCACTTGTTCCAAATCATCTGTCTTTTCACTGGAAGCTACGAACTGATTAATATGATAATAGATGCTCTTATTGTTCAAAATTCCCATACCAAACGAGCTGACAGCAATTTTATCAAAGATGGAAAATAACTTTTGTGTATACGACGAAGCAGAGAAAGGTATTGGAACGGTAGGAAGCCTCATTTGTTGCGCACTTATTTTAGTTTTGCATTTTGGACATGCCAGAGCTAAATCCTTGGCAACAAATTGAAGGTGACTAAAGGATGTGGATAGACTATCTGCAGCTACTACTATCCCATCCGGAACTCTCATTGAAACGACTAAGCTCATAGAACGTTACCTCCCAATCACTTGTCGGCGCTAAGCGACCCCGTTACCAAAATTTCGGGATCACTAGTATAAGCTTAACGCAAAACAGCACATTTTCACAAATTTTTCTTCAATTTGAATTGGTTCCCATTTTCAAATCACAATGCCCTCTGTGTCAATATGAATGAGACGCCCTGCCGTCCAATACTATCATCAGAGAATGCCTTAACACAGGCTTTACACCTTGGCATCCTCCGAAGCGGGGAAAACTTAATGGTCAGTCACAAGACACTCTTCCTTTGTCCCATCCGTCCCGTATGTCCCATAATTTTCCCATCTAAAAAAACACTGAAGAAACAACAAGAATTCAAGATCGGTCGATTTTGAAAAACTAAACAGTTTAGATGCTGTTTCACTAACATTTGTCAGCAAGGTGTTATGTAAAGAAGAGAATACGATTCTTTTAGAGCGCTTTCATGCAGCAGGCCATGCAGATAAAAGTTAAGTATCGGAGTGATGAAAGCGATAAAAAGACAACCTTTTTGGACTTTCGACTCTGAATCCGCAATTGATCAGAATTTAATTCATTCTTTAATGTTTTTCACGCCTGGTTACTTTAAAGCGTGGACTTCAGGTTTCTAGTTTCTGGTTGAGCTTTTTAAGTAATTATTATTCATCCGATGGCTCGAAAACTATTAACCCTCGCATTCTAACCACTTGGAAATTGGTTGTTGGATATTGAATATTGGATATTCAATCCCGCTCCCTGCTCCCCGCTCCTTGCTTCTCACTCTAACAAGTAAATCTTTGCCTATAACATGACTTTCGTTTAAAATTAAACCGGAATTTCTTAGGCCTCTTTGGAAAGGAGCTGTCACATGACCGATATACTTAAAAGCATTAATGCTGATTATGCAGACGTCTTGGTAAAAACTAACCCCGGCGCGCAAATGCGCACACTGGCGGAACGCATGACCGACAAGAAAATGGTGATGGACGGGAAACTGTTCCCCACATTTCTGAAACCGTATTTCCTTGATAAAAAAACAATCCCTTTACTGCAAAAAGTCACCCGGAATCTGATTTCATCGCTGAACAAAATCGGAGACTTATATTTTCAAAAAGGACTTTTTAAAGAACAAATCCGAATGATCGGCCGAACAGCCGACCTGGCAGCCATCGACCCCGGGTATCCGGGCCACCAGATTATCAACCGATTGGATGTGTTTTTTGTGCCGGAAACCAATGAACTCAAACTATTGGAATACAACTGCGGTGATCCCAGCGGCATGGGATGGCACGATCAAATGCTCGAAATGTTCCTGGATTTACCGGTTATACAACAGCTCCAGGAAAAGTATGAGTTTCATGTTGACTGGCTGGTCAAATCTCATTTCAAAGTGTTCTTCAAAAAATATCACGAATGGTGTGCACAAAAAGGCATAAAACCTGAAGATAAACCTAATGTCTCGTTCATGTGTAAACGGGATTCGACAATTCTTGGCGATTTTCTGGCCTTTGTCGAATATTATCGCGCGATGGGATACAGCGCGGAATTCGGCGATCCGCGGGATTTCGTCTATGATGGCAAAATACTTACCCTGCGCGGGCAGCCGATACACCTGATTTATCGGGATGCCATAGAAGACGTGATTCTGGATCAGTACTGGGATGACTGTCAACAACTGGTTCAAGCGCTGCGCGATAACGCGGTTTGCTTTGTCAATCCGGTCAGCTCCGCATCAGGAGACTGGAAATCTATATTGGAAATCTTGACCGACGCTCAGTATGAACACCATTTTTCACCGGAAGAACAAGAAACCCATCGAAAACATGTTCCCTGGACCCGAACACTGGAAGAAAAGAAAACGGATTATAACGGCAAACAGATAGACTTGGCGCCATTTGTCAGAAATAACAGGGATAAACTGGTGCTGAAACCCAATGAGGGTTATGGCGGATTCGGTGTGGTTGTCGGTAAGTTTTCTGATGACACGACTTGGAATGAGTTGATTGATAAAGCGTTCAAAGACAATATCGTCTATACTGTTCAGGAATTCGTGACGATACCGAAAGAAGAGTTTCCGGTGGTCAAAAATGGCGTCTATAAAGGGTTTGCACCGAAAAACGTCAATTTGAACCTGTGGTCACATGATGGGGAATTCGCTGGATCGTTTGTCCGGGCAGCCGACGGCAGCATCATCAACGTACACCAGGGCGGCGGCATGATGCCGGTGTTCTTTGTGTCAATGAAATAATTGTAAGGCCAACCATGCAACCTGATCCATCAAAACTATTGAAAATGACAGGTATAACCACCTGTTTGACCGGTTTTTACGATACGCCGGATACCGAGCCTTTTGAGCCGTTCGTCGAACCTAAGGCCTGCTTTTTCGCTGCCTGGAAAGACTGGATGAACGGTAAAAGTGTGCTGCTGCGGAAAGATAAATTCGATTGCCCGGGTTCCGGTATGCATCTGTGCGGTGTGCATTCACGGTCACGAGATGAGATGTTGACGTTTTTGGTTGAAATCGAAGGTTTAAAGGCTGAAAGAGATCTGATGGCAGAATGGTTACAGACCAATAGGTCGTATGAAATGACTCATGACAATATCGTTATCGGCCCTCTTAAACCGGATCAGTACACCTATTTGAAAAGCATCACTTTCTGGGTCAATCCCGATCAGTTGAGCCTGTTATCGATCGGCGCTCAATACCGCACAAAACCCGGTGATCCGCCGTCTGTCCTGGCACGGTTCGGCTCGGGGTGTATGCAACTGGTCAATCTTTTCGATGACATAAAAGCGCCTCAAGCAATAATCGGCGCTACAGATATCGCTATGCGTCAACATCTGCCTCCGGATATCTTGGCGTTCACGGTGACAAAACCGCTGTTTGAGCTGCTGTGTAGCCTGGACGAAAAAAGCTTTCTCTATAAACCGTTCTGGAAAAATCTTCAGGCGTCACGGCGATCCAATTCGCCGTAACCATAAGCGCGAAAAGCGCGTGATTTAAGCTGAACACCTTTTCTTAGCGGAAGATCGCCCCGATCTTCCGCTTTGGTATTTCTAAGAACAGGTTATACGGCACAAAAATTGCTTATAAGTAAATAATACTGTTCGCGCCTGAGTGACAGGCGTACGCGGCATATAGGGTTGATATTCGTCAATGCAGGGGGGGAAATCGATCGATGAAACGCGCTAACATTGTTTTGAGTATATGCCTGATACTGTCAGTTGTGCCGGCGATGGCACAGATGACGCATACGGTTCGCTTTGGTGAACCGGAATTGCTGGAATGGGATGTGGATGTGCCCGGTAAAGATATTACGGATCCATTCACAAAAATTCAGATGAAAAATGCTCCTTTGATGGCGCATCCCGGTGAACCGCAGATGCCGGTAAGACCGGTGACACTGCTGTTACCACAGCATGAAGCTCTTGAAAGTGTCACGGTTACTTATAATCAATGGCAAAAAATACCCGGCTCATTTCTGCTGGCGCCCGGTCAGCACAGTTATCCGTTGAGTCAGCCGGATCTGCAGGTTTTTACTGAGCCGAATCCGGTGATCTATAAAAACTCCAAATGGTTTCCAGAACAAAATTATTCTGAACCGCGCATTTTCTGGAGTAAAGGATATCAACTGGTCATCATCAATCTCTATCCCGTGCGATATCAGCCTAACGACGGCAGCCTTTATGTGTCCGATTTTGCCACAGTCATCGTGAATACTGTCCCGGCGGATACACGCACCGACCGCATTCGCTGCAGAAATCTCGAATCCGATCGGGAATGGGTTGCCGGTAAAGTCGAAAATCCCGAAATGGTGTTACAGTATCAAACAGAACCTTTGGCTTCTAATAATGTGCTGAATCAAAATGATTATCGATACGTGATCATAACTAACAATACGTTGATCAATGCTCCCAGCCCGAACAATTTCCAAGATTTACTTGCCTTCAAAGCATCACGCGGTATCAGCGGGACGATCAAACCCATCGAAGAAATCTATTCGCAATATATGGGGGTGGATAATCAGGAGAAAATCCGCAATTTCTGTATATATGCATACGAAAATTGGAACACGGAATATATTTTGCTGGGCGGCGATCACCAGATTGTCCCGACACGGGGCTGTTATGCCACGGCTGAAGGATATCAGGATAATACGATACCGACGGATATGTATTTCGGCTGTTTGGATGGCAACTGGAACAGTAACGGCAACAATCGTTACGGCGAAGTTGACGATGGTCCTGGTGGTACGGAACCGGATATTTTTGCTGAACTTTTTGTCGGAAGAGCCTCTGTTGATACGACAACGCAACTACAAAATTTTGTCAGAAAAACTATCGCCTACGAAACGGATAATTATGAGGCGGGCTGGGCGAAAAACGCGTTATTGCTAGGGGAATATCTATGGCCGCAAACCTATGGCGGTGACTACATGGATGAGCTCTGGTATGGAACGGACAAATGGGGTTACACAACACCAGGTTATCCGCAAAGCTGGAATATCGATCATTTATATGAACGGGAAGGCTCCTGGGGCAGCAGCCAGCTGGCGCCGAAATTCAATTCGAACAATTTGCATTGGGTAAACCACCTGGGTCACGCCAGCGAAACCACCGTCATGAACCTGTACACGTCGAATGTCCAGAGCCTGACAAACACCCGTCCGTTTTTGGTCTATTCGCAAGGCTGTTATGCCGGCGCATTCGATACGACGGACTGTATCGCTGAATACTTTTCGTGGAGCAGCGGCGGTGCGTTCGCTGTGCTGATGAACGGCCGCTACGGCTGGGGTGAAGCGGGCTGTACGGACGGCCCGGGTCAGTATTTTCATCGCCAGTTTCATGATGCGTTTTTCACCGAAAATATCTGTGAAGTCGGTAGGATGAACGCCGATTCAAAAGAGGATAACGCCTGGTGCATGAATTATAAGGCCAATCGTTGGACCTGTTACGAAGTCAACCTGTTTGGATGCCCGCAGACACCGCTTTTCGGTTATGTTACGACACGCGGCCAAATTGCGTTCGATCAACCCGCGTATCCCAGTGACGGAACCCTTGTGTGTATCGTCCAAGACGTGGATTTGAACCTGGATCCCAATGTTGCCGATACGGTTCAAGTCGCCTTGGTCACCGATCGAAATGATTCGGAAACACTGACACTGATCGAAACCGGACCGAACACCTGTATTTTTACAGGGTCTATCACTATCCAACCTGGTCAACCGACTCCCGGTGATAACATACTGAATGTATGGGAAGGCGACGAAATAACAGGCGCCTATATCGACGCAAACGATGGCTTCGGCGGCATCAATGTCCCGGTCACCACGACAGCTTCGGTCGATGATACCTATCCGATTATCAGCAATGTCAGAGTCACATTTGTCGATGATACGAGCGCAGTGGTTTTCTGGAATACCGATGAACCTTGCGATAGCCGGGTATGGTTTGGAAAAGTCACCCCTGATCAAGAGGTCCTGGTGGAAGGACTGCAGCAAAACCATGCCGTAACATTGACGGATCTTGATGAATGTACCGGATACACGTTTTTCGTTCAATCTGCGGATGGGGCTGGAAACCTGTCCGAGAACGACAATGGAGGGACCGGTTATTCATTGACGACAATGGTGCGAATCTATGTGTTACAAGAAAATATGGATACCAATCCACACTGGACGATTACCGGTGGAGATTGGGCATTCGGGCAACCGACGGGTAACCCGAGCGGCCCGGGAGCCGACCCGACATCGGGTTTTGACGGCCTTAATGTCTATGGCACCAATCTGAACGGCGCCTATGCGGGAGGTTCAACCCCGTATCACCTGGTCACACCGGCTCTGGACTGCTCGATGGCGTTCGGCGTTCGCCTGAGTTTTTATCGATGGCTGGCAGTCGACGGATACGATGACAACCATCAAGCCCATATCAGTGTGTCCAACAACGGAACGACCTGGCACACGATTTTCACAAATCCATACTCCAAAATATATGATTACGCCTGGATGCGATATGAATATGATATCTCGGAATATGCTGATGGACAGCCTAATGTTTATATTCGTTGGACAATGGGGCCGTCCGGCAGCGGATCGGTCGGCGGCTGGAATATCGACAACGTGGAAGTGTCCTATGCGGCTCCATGTAACGCACCGATCCTGCGGCATCACGACCACGATATCGATGATAGCGTCGGCAATAACGACGGAATGATCAACCCCCTGGAAACGATCCTGATGGATGTTTTTGTTTGGAATACAGGTCTTGCCGGAACGAATCTGACAGGGTATCTATCGTCGACGAATCCGAATATCGTGATCACTCAGAATATGGCTGTTTTTCCGGATATTCCGGCCGGAGGTTACGGTCAGACACTGACACCGTTCGAATTTGACGTTGGTGAAGCGGCAGTCAACGAAGAAGTCATTGATTTTACCGTTACGTACTATTTCGACGGCGGGGACGGTACATTTACGTTTTATGAAACCGTTTCGGGCGCCGATATCCAGTTTGGATCGCTGACGATCAGGGATAACGGTGATCATGACGGCATATTGGATCCCGGGGAAACCGCTACGTTGATTGTTGACCTGGAAAACCATGGCCCGATGGGATTAACCGGCGCGACCGGGACGATATCCAGTAATTATCCCGATTATCTGATTATAGTGGATGGTGAATCCGTATTTGAAAATATTGAAGGGTTTGGCTCCGGAAGCTCGGTAGCGCCTCATTTCAGGGTTCGAGCTGCACCCAATACGCCTGATCCGACAGTGGTGACGGTGACCCTACAGCTTCAAGCAACTGAAGCGATCGCCACGGTGACATTCGACATCGAGATCACCTCGTCCAATTTCATTCGACGTTACTTCTGGGACATGGACACCAATCCTGGATGGACGACGGAAGGTTTGTGGCAGTGGGGTGTTCCGCAGGGCAACAGCGGGGATCCCACCAGTGGATATACCGGCGACAACGTCTATGGTTACAACCTTGCCGGAGCCTATACGAACAGCATGTCTGAAACCTACCTGACGACCTCTGCGATCGATTGCACCGACCTGGAAAACGTCGAAGTGCGCTTCATGCGGTGGCTGGGTATCGAGTCCAGCACGTGGGATAAAGCGTCATTCCGAGTATCGAATAACGGCACAAGCTGGACGACGATATGGGAGCATAGCAGCAGCACGTTTACCGATCCGGACTGGCATGCCATGACATACAATATTTCCGCTATAGCCGATGATCAACCAACAGTTTATCTGCGTTGGGTCATGGGCACGACGGATTACAGCGTAGTGTATTGCGGCTGGAATATCGACGACGTCGAAATCTGGGCCGATAGCGACAGTGAACCATGCATCAACAACGGAGACTGCAATTTTGACGGTATGCTGTCCAGCGCTGATGCGCAGATCGCTTTCCAAATCGCGCTGGGCGTGTTTCAGCCGTCGTTTTATGAGGAGTGCGCAGCGGATTGCAACGGTGACGGTATCATCACAGTGGATGATGCGCAGCGAATTTTTATGGCGGCGCTTGAAATCACCTCATGTGCCGATCCGCTGGATAACGATGGGCTGCTTAAACAACTGATAGAGCGAGCCGACACATGTGCTGTCGAGTTGGAGGCGACTCACATCAGTCCCGGTATAATCGAAATTGCGCTGGTCTTGAACGACAATCAAAATGAAATTGACGCGTTTTGGCTGGAGTGTCTGGTTGACACCCGATTTACATTGTCTGAATGCCGATTGGGTGATCTGAATCCGGATTGGCGACAGTTCGGTTGTCACCAGCCGGAGGCCGGTCGAATACGTTTGGGAGCATTTAACGATGGCTACAGTGACCCGGTGATACCCGTGGGTTCAACCGGAGTCCTGGCCTATATCACTCTGGAAGGTCCGATCGACGCATTGCTTTCCGACCAAAGTCTGCCGATCACGATTTTCCAGGTTGCGGATGATTTATAGGTGACTTCCGGAGCTCAACGGTTTTTAAACATCGAGCTTGGAAGGGTTCACATACGATAATGTCGAACTGGGAGGGTTATTAAAGGCGTTTCGCCGATTACCGGAAGATACGAAAATTGCGCCTTTTCAATCTTGAGAATTTCTATCAGGAGACCCTGTTTTGTTTGAGAAAGGAGAATGCTTTGAAAAGACATAACCTGTTCTGGAATATGGTATTATGGGGGATTGCGCTGTCGATGTTTTCGACAGGTTATGCCGCTGACCCGCGTTTCTGGGGTGGATCACAATCAGTACTGTCACTGAAAAATGTCCCAGAATCGATCATCACGCGTCTTGAAACAGGAAATACGACCGAATTCTTTATCGTTTTATCTGAGCAGGCGGATGTATCCGGCGCCAAACAGTTCAAGCGTAAAGAAGACAAAGGGATGTATGTTTTCAAGCAATTGCGTGACGTTGCTGAACGTACTCAACCGCAAGTGATTGCCGACTTAGACCTTCATAATGCTGATATCCAGCGGTTTCATATCCAGAATATGATTTTAGTTCGGGAGGGGTTGCCGGATATGCTGTTGGCTGCGGTCAACCATGCGATGGTCTCGGCAATACGGGAAAATCTCCCTTATGAGTTTGTCGATGAACAACCGATGGCCTATCCGGACAACATGCCGGGTCGAGGACCGGAATGGAACCTGTCGCATATCGGTATCACGGATGTCTGGGCGGAAGGTGTCACCGGCGAAGGCATCGTTGTCGCCAACCTGGACACGGGTGTCCAATGGAATCATCCTGCGTTGAAGACAAAATACCGAGGTTGGAATGGATCGACGGCGAATCATGATTACAACTGGCATGACGTCAGTTCATCGCCTAGTTCCACTCCGTATGATTCGGGGGATCACGGCACGCATACAATGGGAACCATGGTCGGTGACGACGGCGCTGGTAATCAGGTTGGGGGCGCACCCGGAGCAAAATGGATCGCCTGCGGTCCTTTAACAGATAGCGCTGGTTTTCATGAGTGTTTCCAGTGGTTTTTAGCTCCCTATAAATTCGGTGAAAGTCCATCTCAAGGAATGCCGGACAAGGCCCCTCACGTTGTGAATAATTCGTGGGGCTGGCCGACAGGTGGGGGTGACTACCAATACGCTCCAGATATCGATGCGTTGCAGGCAGCGGGAGTTTTCATGGAATTTTCCGCCGGTAACGAAGGCGATACATGTAAGTCACTTCGCTCCCCGGGCGATTATCCACAGGTGCTGACCACCGGCGCCAGCGATGTGCAGAACCGTATTGTCAGCCGAAATTGGGCGACGTGGGGTTCGAGCCGTGGGCCGGCAAAAGCAGGTATTCCTGGAGCTCCTGATTTTATCAAACCCGAAATTGTCGCTCCTGGATATGATGTGCGCTCATGCGTGCCCGGCAACGGATACGAAGGTGGCTGGGGAGGCACCTCGATGGCCGGCCCGCACACCTGTGCGGTTGTCGCGCTGATGTGGTCGGCAGCTCCCGGGCTGATCGGTGACATCGAAACCACCCGTCAGATCATTCTTGACACCGCCTACACGCAGCCGGGTGGAGCCGGATATTGGAACCAGACCTGTGAGGGCATCAACGCCAATACCACGATTCCGAACCACGTGTGGGGATGGGGGCTGCTGGATGCATACGCCTGTTTCCAGGCACTGGCGGGCGTTTATTTGGATAAACCCGTGTATCAGCCGGATGATACAATGGTCATCACCGTTCGGGATGCAAATGCCGCGGGAATGGTTGATGTGCAGATCAAAAGCTCTATCGAAACGTCGTGGGAATACCTGACCCTTCCGCAGACCGGCAGCGGCGAGTTTTCCGGATCGTTCAACACGACATCAGGGCCGCCGGTGCATGGTGACGGAGCCGTTTCGGTGCAGCACGGCTCGACGATAACCGTGTGGTATCCGAATTTGGATTCGGATGTGGGCGCTACGGTCGATGGTCAGCCTCCAATGATTTCGAATGTGACGGTGAGCAATATCGGATCGGTATCGTTCGTGGTGAGTTGGGAAACCAATGAGCCGGCGAACAGCGTGCTCTATTATGGAAATTTGATGCCACCGTCTCAAATGATTGAAGAAGGCCACTTGTCTGTGTCGCATCGAATACTGGTGACGGGTTTGAGCGGTGACACGGATTATTTTTTCAAAGTTCAAAGCGCCGACGCTGCTGGTAATATTGCCGTCGATGATAACGGTGGTATGTATTACACGGTCCGAACCCTGGGTCTTTTATGGGATCAGCCGGTCAGCTTATCGAGCCCCGGCCGCGTAGCGAACCAGGAATTTCCTGATTATGCCACGCATACTTCATTTGTCGCGGATGATTTTTACAATGAAGACAAATGGTATATTTCCCAGATTTTTGTGCCGGGCGAACTTTATAACAGCGGCACGTCATTGATGAATGCGACGATGTTGCATTGGCGGATTTATGCCGATAACAACGGGCAGCCGGTCGGGGATCCAACCGGCGGCGGCAGCGCGCCGTTCTGGAGTTTGGATTTGTCTCCTGGTGATGCAAGGGTCACCTTGATGGATGGTGACAGCGATACCAATCTGACGCTGGATACACCGATTGTTCTGCCTTCAGGCGCCTGGTGGCTGATATTTTATCCGACGATGCATTTCGGCAATTACGGGCAACTGGGCCGATTGTCGTCAGACACGTCAAATCTGTCTATTGCCAAGTTTATCAATCCCGGTAACGGTTTCGGCCATGGGACATCCTGGCAGAATTGGTCGGTAATGGGACCGAGTCAGCATGACGTCGCGTTTAGGCTCAGCGGTACCTATGAAAACATGGCTACGCCGACGCCGACATCAACGCCGACGCCGACGTCAACACCGACATCGACACCGCCTAGCCCGCCGCCGCCGACACCGGAGTGTATCAATGACGGAGACGTCAATTTTGACCAAACCTTAACGTCTGCGGATGCTCAATTGGCATTCGAAATTGCTCTTGGATCATATTTCCCAACTTTTGTGGAGAGATGTGCGGCGGATTGTAACGGTGATGACACCGTATCATCGGCCGATGCGCAACAAATTTTTATGGCTGCGCTGGGTGCAGATTCCTGCGTTGACCCGGTGTAGCCCACTACTAACTAGGGGGAGCTTTACATTATGAAAAGTACTATTGGAAAAGCGGTTGTGTTGTTGTTTATGCTGGCAAGCGTATCGATTGCCGCTGCTGAACCAAACAGCGTGTTTTGGGGTGGAGACGCATCGCTGAAATCACTCAAAAATGTTCCTGCATCGATTGTAACTCAAATGCAAAATGAAGGTGTCGCCGAGTTTTTCATTGTCTTGTCCGAACAGGCGGATGTATCCGGCGCCAAACAGTTCAAGCGCAAAGAAGACAAAGGAATGTATGTTTTCAAGCAGTTGGTTGACGTTGCTGAAAGAACTCAACCACAGGTGATCGCTGAGTTGGGGCTGCAAAATGCGGATATCCAGCGCTTTCATATTCAGAATATGATTCTGGTTCGGGACGGAACGCCGGACATGCTTTTGGAAGCGGTCAACCATCCGATGATTTCGACGATTCGTGAAAACCGTCCCTATAATTTCGTCAATGAACAGCCGTTGGCTTACGTGGACAATATGCCGGGGCGTGGGCCGGAATGGAACCTGTCCCATATCGGTATCACGAATGTTTGGGCGGATGGCGTTACGGGTGAAGGTATCGTTGTCGCGAACTTGGATACCGGCGTTCAATGGGACCACCCGGCGCTGAAGCCGAAGTATCGCGGCTGGAACGGGACAACGGCGAATCACGACTATAACTGGCATGACGCCAGCAGTTATTCTCCCAGTGCAGTTCCTTACGATTCAGGGGATCACGGCACCCACACGATGGGCACTATGGTTGGTGACGACGGCATGGGGAACCAGATCGGTGGAGCGCCCGGCGCCAAATGGATGGCGTGCGGTCCATTGGATGACGATGCCGGATTTCACGAATGTTTTGAATGGTTTTTAGCGCCTTACAAATTCGGCGAAAGCCCGACTCAGGGCGTGCCGGATATGGCGCCGCACGTGGTGAACAATTCTTGGGGTTGGCCGGTTGGTGGGGGCGATTACCAGTATGCTCCCGATATTGACGCATTGCAGGCAGCGGGAGTTTTTATGGAGTTTTCTGCCGGTAACGAAGGTGACAGTTGTAAATCACTTCGCTCACCTGGTGATTACCCGCAGGTGTTGAGCACCGGCGCCAGCGATGTGCAGAATCGGATTGTCAGCGAGAACTGGACGTATTGGGGCTCGAGCCGCGGGCCGGCAAAAACGGGCATTCCTGGAGCTCCGAATTTTATCAAACCGGAGATTGTGGCTCCTGGATACGATGTTCGCTCAAGTATTCCGGGCAACAGTTATGAAGGCGGTTGGGGAGGCACCTCGATGGCCGGACCTCATACATGCGTAGCTGTCGCATTGATGTGGTCGGCAGCGCCGGGATTGATCGGTGACATCGAGACCACTCGACAAATCATTCTAGATAATGCCTATACGGAACCGGGCGGAGCCGGTTATTGGAGCCAAACCTGTGAAGGTATCAATGCCGCAACCACAATTCCAAACCACGTGTGGGGATGGGGCCTGCTGGATGTCTATGCCTGTTACCAAGCGCTGGCCGGTGTCTATCTGGATAAACCGGAATATCAGCCGGATGATACGGTTCTGATTTCGGTTAGAGATAGGGATGCATCGGGCTCTGTTGAAGTCAAAGTCAAAAGCACGGTGGAAACATCATGGGAGACAGTCACGTTGACTCAGGTTTCCGATGGGCAGTTTGAAGGCTCGATTTTGACGACATCCGCTCCGCCGGTACACGGAGACGGTGCGATATCGGTCATTCACGGCGCCACGCTTACTGCTTGGTATCAAAGTTTGGATATGGAAGCGACGGCATCGATTGACGGGGTGAGCCCGGTCATCAGTAATGTTCAGGTGACCCTGGTGACATCCAGGACCTTTACCGTGACCTGGCAGACCGATGAACCGGCGCGCTCGATCATCATGTATGGCACTGGCGCCCCCAATATCGAGACGCGTGAGAATGGGTTTAAAACTAATCATACATTGACTGTTACGGATCTTGAGCCATGCACGTATTATTTCTTCGATGTCCTGGCCGAAGACCGTGCCGGCAATGAAGCGGTGGATGACAACGGTGGCATGCATTACGGGGAACAGACTTACGATGTCATCATTTTTATCGATGCCAATATGGATTCCGATCCCGGATGGACATACGAAGGTGACTGGGCGTGGGGCCAGCCGACAGGGCAGGGTGGCCAATACGGATCCCCTGATCCGAGCAGCGGTTACACCGGCAATAATGTGGTTGGATATAATCTCAATGGCGATTATCCGAACAGCATGTCCTCGACTATGTGGACGACAACACCGGCGTTTGACTGTTCCGACGCGTCTGTCGTGAACTTGGAATTCTATGCGTGGTTAGGTGTCGAACAGAGCTGGTATGACCATGCTTACATTGCCGTCAGCAATAATAATGGTGGATCGTGGACAACGATTTGGGAAAATTCAGGAACCTTGAGCGGGGGGGCATGGGAGCTGTGGACGTTTGATATCAGCAGTCATGCTGCAGGAAAACCACAAGTCAAGATTCGCTGGGGAATGGGATCGACTGATTCGGGTTGGAGATACTGTGGTTGGAATATCGACGATGTTTTGGTGTCGTTTGAAAAACCATGTGAAAATCCGACACCGACTCCAAATCAGTGTATCCACAACGGTGATGTGGACATGAACGGCTTGCTCAGCTCTTCGGATGCACAGTTGGCATTCCAAATCGCTCTGGGAGCCTTCGTTCCGACCTACGAAGAAGAATGTGCGGCGGATTGCGACGGTGATGACAGCGTGTCTTCGGCCGATGCACAGCAGATATTCATGGCTTCGTTGGGAGCTGGAACATGTGTTGACCCGTTGTAAATAACCCATTGATTGTTTGATCGATAGGGTGCATGGCCCAAAATGTTGTGGGGAGGCGTTTTAGGGTGGTGTACCCTATTTCTTTCTCATGTTCTTTTTGCTGATTCACAGAAAACGTTTAAATTTCTTAAAAAGCATAGATTCCAAATTATTGGAATAATTCCTACAAAATATGGCTTGTTGGAATTGTTCAAAAGCTCATTTTACGATTATTATTCTGGAGGAAGGTGAGTAAAGCCTGCACACTATCGAATTAATTGAAGTGCAGGTATCACCATAAAGATAATTTAGATTTGAGCTAAGCGCCTTACATATTTCGGTAATGTTGCCTATCAACAGGTAGTGTAATGCTCAAGGAATTATCTGAGTAACAGATATTGTAAATAACAACGGCAGCATATCGTCGGTTGATACGCTGCCGATAATGTCAGGTTCGTCTAAGTATATGGATACTCTTTGACGGTCGATCGATTGATTGGAGACTTAAAACAATTCTCCAAGGTTCGATGTGTAGAAAGAGTTACGGAAAATCGGTTCGAAATTGCCGTCGGGATATTCGAAATCCATATCCATTTGAATAGGGTGTTCTGCCCAGATAGTGTCGGGGAAACGTTTTTTCGGGCCGTGTCCCCAGTGCATTCCCATGGTTTTTTCGTCGCCGACATGCGTCCCATTGCAGCGGGCTTCATCGTTGACGCCCAGTCCCAGTTTGGTAATGACGGCTTCGGCTGGATCACCTTTCAAAATCAGGCGACGCTCTTTTTTGGCGTTTTCCCCTGAGCCGATAATGTCGACGATTCGGTTTTTGCGGATGCTGTAAACAACCAATTCATCTTCGATCAGAGCAGGAATTTCACCATTCGTACGGCTCTCACCACGATAATCACCCTCGATCCCCGCATACGGTGGAATATTGGCACAACCAGAGGGAATATTGATGAACTCACCTGGTCGCATTGCCGAACCGTTTTCGCAGAACTGATATCGCTGGCCACGCAGGTCAATCGAGCATTGCCAGGTTTTATCGTTCAGACGGAAGGTAAAATGCGCGGCAACCGCTTTAGCCATGCGAGATACCAGGATTTCGAACCGAAGCGGAATTTTGGAATAATCGGCCTTAAATCCTTCAAAATATGCGTTTACGCCGGGGGCTGATCCGAAACGGAAATTCTGTTTCAGTCGTCCGACCAGTTCGCCGGTGATCGACGGGCCCGTGATCGCGACGATGATATCTTTTTCACCCCAACCGCTCATCACCGCTTTTGCATCGACTGGCTGTCCGTCGATATAACCGTCGGCATCGAATGCGTCCCCAGGCGCCGGGTTACGTAAATCCAAATACAGGATCGAACTGACTTTGAATCCGATGACTTCCGCCAGCTCTTTCGCTGCAGCATGCCACGTCTCAGTCATTTCCTTGCGATGACGCGTCTCATCATCTGCTTTGGACGCGTTAGCAGGAAAATCCGTGACGAATATCATGGTCTCCCCAGGTTGAGGGGCAAAAGCATCTAAAAATAATTTTTTGACATTGTAATCTAGGCGCATGTTCTTTCTCCTTTAATGTTAGATTGAGACATCGTTACAAGAAAATCCTTGCCAAGATTCGTATACTTCTTGGATGGAGCTGTCAATGCTCTCAAAAAGCTTTTCTTGGCATGGTGTTCCTGACGCATGTTATTTTTTCTCCTTCAACGTTCTGCGTATTATGCCGTGTTTAATCGATAAAACGAAACTTTATTATAGACCATAAAGCGGAAAAACCATCCCGCCACGTGATTTTTTTACCTTCATGATACTCACGACCCGTATAAGAGATCGGCGTTTCGTATATACGAATGCCCTTCTTCAATATTTTAGCCGTGATTTCAGGCTCAAAATTAAAGCGGTCCGACCGTATATGAATCCCTTTCAATGATTCTACTGAAAACAACTTATAACAAGTCTCCATGTCGGATAATGTTGTTCCATATAACAAATTCGTTATCCCCGTCAAAAACCGATTGCCGATCCAGTGATGTAAAAACATATTCCGCCGCTCACCCGTAAAACGGGAACCGTAAACAACTTCCGCCTTACCTTTCACAACCGGATTCAATAGCTTGATATATTCATCCGGATCATATTCCAGGTCCGCATCCTGTATCACGACGTAATCACCCGAAATAAGTTCCAGCCCAGTCCGGATAGCCGCACCTTTACCTTTGTTTACCGGATGACGGGCAATATGCGCAAATTCCGATCGCCACGCTTCGAGCTTCTCCCACGAACCATCCGTCGATGCATCATCAACAGCAATCAACTCCTTCTGAAACCCTAACTCAGATAAATCAACCCGCAGAACACGCTCGATCAATTCATCCAACGTAGCCGCTTCATTGTAAACAGGGATCAGAACCGATAATAGCTTCAATAAAACCTCCTTTACCCAACACGGGTAGACCAAGAATAAAAGATAGCCGGCCAACGGTCAAGATAACTCTTAGAAAAGAATACGATCGATCCTCCTTGACAAAATATGTGCAAACAGGTTATATTTGTAATATTATGTTACAAAATAACGGTAAAATGGAGAATAAGAAGTTTTGGGTTCTGGCTATTTGTATCGCTTTGATATCACTGGTTTCGGTGATTCGTTACCGATATCGCGTGTGTTATACCCAAATTCAGCCGGAACCGACGCCGACATCCCTGACAATTGTTGCTGATTCTAATACTCCCCATGAAGATAAATGTTTTGCTCGCCCCTATGTGTTGCTTGAAGATATCGATGTTCAAACGCGGTTTTCAGTTGATTTCTATCCGTTGCTGCCCAAGGGTTTAAATGTCAATCGCGCTACACAGACGTTGTTTACCCTGCTGCACGGTGTCGGTCCGGTCAAGGCCGTTCGGGTTGTCGAAGAGCGGGATCGTAACGGCTATTTTTGCAGTTGTGAGGATTTTTTTCAGCGAACTGGTATTTCACGTGAAAAAATGCGCTATTGTGAAGAGTGGTTAAATGTTCATGACTAAATCCGAAACACGGGCATCACCACTTTTTATGCCTGCTCTGGCGGTACTTATCGGTATGGGAATTTTTGCCGTCAATACTGATATCACTTGGTTTTATGGCGCCTTAGCGGTCACGATTGTATTGATTATCGCAGCTTTGATCTGTCGAGTTTGTGGCTCTGTTTGTCGAAAGATATCGTATTTTTTATTGATATCGGCGCTAGGCGCCGTTTCCGGTGCATGGTATTTTGTGTGTGTCAACATGGTTGCTCCGGATGATCTGATCCTGGCGCCGCCGGAAGGTGAAGTTGCCGTCATCGGCCGTGTTACCTCATTCCCTGTAGTGACTCGGACGGGTGGGTATATAGAAATCGACGTGCTGGGTATCGAGACATCTCAAAACACGTTGACCAGGCGCACGGGGCGGGTGCGTATTGCAGTTAGTGACGAGATTTGGGCAGGTATTACACAAACCGGAAAGCCTGGGCTCGGAGCTGTCATACGGTGTGAAACGACGCTTTCCAAACCGACAGGATTTATGAATCCCGGTGGGTTCGATCCGGCTTATCATCTTAAAAGCAAAGGTATTCATTTATCAGGTTATGTCAAATATCCGGAGTTTTTTCGGGTATTACGTGAGTCTTCATCGATACTCAATTGGTTCGGAAAATATCGTGCCAGGGCTTTGGATTGGCTCGATGCGACACGGTCAGTGGGTGGTTGGTTACCGGAACGGCTTCGTGACGATATTCCGTTTATCAGCAAGGCTTTGTTATTGGGATCCAGAGGGGAGTTATCGCCGGATACATACCAGATTTTTCAGCAAACGGGTTTAGTGCATGTTTTAGCGGTTTCGGGACTTCATGTGGGTATTATAGCCGGTATTGTTCTGTGGGTTCTGAAGCGGATTCCTGGAGGTCTTCGAAGCCGTTCGATGACACTGATCCTGATTGTTTGGTGTTATGCGCTTTTAGCGGGAGCCGGTTCATCGATTATTCGAGCGGCTTTGATGGTTTCCGTCACGATGATCAGTCGAATACTCATTCGACCGGCTCATTTGAAAAATGTGGTTTCATTAGCTGTCATCGTTCTGCTTTTTTATCGACCGGCATGGATCACCGATCCCGGTTTTCAGCTTACATTTGCTGCGACCGGCGGAATAGTCTTGTTGTATCCAGGCTTAAAAACCATGTTGCGTTGGATTCGTCCGTCTTGGTTACAGGATGGTCTTGCTGTGTCGATAGCGGCGCAAACCGCGACAGCTCCTATATCGGCTTTTTGGTTCAACCGAGTAGGAATTGCCTGTGCTTTGTCTGGGTTACCGTTGATTCCGGTGGTATCTCTGGCAATGGTGACGGGCGTAGCGGCATTGGTTTTGGCATTTATTCCAGTTGTCGGACCGTCACTGTTGCGTCTGCATGGTTTTACTGTTGCTTTACTGGTATGGGGAACGGATCTTGAGACAAGGATTCCGGGAGTCACATTCTGTACACCGACGCCGGCTTTATGGATGGCCTTGACTGCCGGTGTCCTGCTTGTCGGTTTAAGTTACAAAGATTCGAAAGGTTTTCGCATATCGGCAACGTGTCTGATAGTTCCTTTTATATTTATCGGTTGGTTTTCGAGTGGTTACCAAAATGGCAACAAAATGGATATATGGTTTTTGGATGTCGGCAATGGTGATTGTATTGTCGTGCGCCTACCGGACACCAAAACAATGATCATCGATGCCGGCGGGATATTTGATTCAGATTACGATATTGGTGAAAAAGTCGTTGTCAGAGCATTGCGGACAATTGGCATCAACAGCATCGATATTGCCGTGATCACACATCCTCATCCTGATCATCAATTGGGTATGAAAGCGGTTATCGCTCATTTAAAACCCAAAGAACTGTGGGTGATGAGTTCTGATGAATCGCAATCTGATTTTTTGGATATAATCGATCAGGCTCGTCGCCAGGATGTGATAGTCAAATTTTTGGAAAAACGAAATATTTTTCAAGTGTTTCCGTTATCGGAAAACAATAGATCAGCGGTTCTAGGCATTCGATATGGCTCTTTTCGGGCACTATTTTCCGGTGATGCGGAACAGGAAGCTGAGGCTGCTTTATTAGATTATGGCTCATATTTAAGGTCGGATATTTTGAAAGTTGGGCATCATGGCAGCAGGTCGTCATGCACTCCCGAGTTTATTACAGCTGTTTCCCCGAAAGTGGCAGTTATTACAAGCGGGCGACAGAATCAATTCGGTCATCCTCATGCAGAAACGCTGCATATGTTGACAAAAAAGTCCCAAGGGATTCAGATATTCCGATCAGATGTTCACGGCATGGTACATGTTTCCACTGATGGTTCGACTGCTGAAATCCGCTGGTTTACGCTGGCGTTTTAGTTGATACTTGTTGAGTATCGTTGTTTTATTTTAGCAAAATGAATACGATAACAAGGGTTTTGGAGGTGTCATGACCACATCTTGTCGAATTGCTATATTGACGGATTTACCGGATTGGCGGGATCGGTGTCGTGAAGTTTTAAACTATCTTCATTACGATGTTTCAGTAATTGAAACTGATGGATCGATGGATTTTTTGGCTGATGACATCGATTTGCTGCTGATGATTTTGCCTGGAGTTGAGCATCCGGTCATGCTGAATATCGAGGCTTTAAAAGACAGTCATCCCGACTTGCCGATATTGGCTTTTTTCCCATCTGAGGAATTACGGTCGGAGCGTTGGAATCGATTGAAACTATTGGATGCCATAGCTGCCTTGCCGCTAGAGCCGTTCAAGATACAGGAAGCGATGGAACGTGTGCGTAATAGGCGAAATGGTTGTCGAAAACTGAAGCAGATGGAATTGGAGTTGGAACATTTGATAACAGCTCGTCAAGTTTTTGTGACTTCCGGTCGTTTCATGACGTCGTCATTGGAAGTCGATAAGGTTTTAACCGGTATTATGGAGGCGGTTGGGTCGTTGTTAAAATCGGAGGCTTGGTCGGTGGCGTTGCGTGATATGCAGACGGGTGATCTGGTGTTTCGGGCGACTCAGGGAGGTGTGGCGGACCATGTCAAAGGCCTTAGAATACCACGAGGCAAGGGCATTATCGGCTGGGTGTGTGAGAACGCTGAACCGCTGATTGTGCCGGATACGTCAAAAGATCATCGACATTTCAAGGCGGTTGATAGAAGCAGTGGGTTTCGATCACATTCAATATTGTGTATGCCGTTGAAAACCAAAGAAAACAATCTGGGCGCTATTGAATTCATCAACAAGGTTGGGTCACAATTTGCTTCTCAGGATATGGATAGAGTTCGAGTCATACTTGATTTAGCGGCGATAGCGCTGGAAAATGCCATTATGTTCGAAAAACTCAGCGCAATCAGCGAACAGGATGAATTGACGGGTTTGTACAATCAAAGAACGCTTGTCAAACGGCTGGAAAACTGCATCGAAACAGCCAAACAGCAGCAAAGTGTTTTCGGCTATATTTTCTTGGATCTGGATCATTTGAAACAGGTTAACGATCGATTTGGGCATTTACGTGGCAGAGCGGTAATCAAGGAGGTGGGATATCTGATACAATCTGTACTTGAACAAGAGGCGATTGTTGGCAGATATGGGGGAGACGAATTTTGGGTGATTTTACCTGGTGCGGATAAATCGGACGCGATGAACGTAGCAGAACGTATTAGGAAAGCGATAGAGTCACATGTCTTTTTGAAAGATCAAGGGCTGAAATTACGGTTGACAGCCAGTCTTGGAGTCGTTATCTTTCCTGATCATGCTGATAGTTTTGACAAAATGGCTCAATTGGCGGATGAAGCGTTGTTTATGGCCAAAAAACAAAATCGTAATAAAGTGATTTGTGCGTTTGACACAGCGTAATTGTGCTAACCATGAATAAGAATAAGTTGTCATCATCGAAAAAAACAGTGAAAAACGATATGCGTAGGCAGTTTGTTCTGGCTATGGTTCTAGTTGCAGTCATTCCATTAGCTGTGTTGAGTATTGGTTTATATTATTTCAATGTCATTCCATTGTTGACATCATTTGTCAATTTCAACAAAACCCTACTGGACAAACAATTGGTTTCGGAGCATGTGGCGTCAACCCAAAAATTTGCTGAGCGATTGAACAATTTTTTCCTGGGCTTGGATATTTATACATCAGTTTTGAACGGCATCGCCGAAGGCTTGAACATTCCTCCCGATCAACAACAGGCATTAATACAGGAATATCTCAAACAATTTGATCATATTCGTTGGATGTGTTCATTCTGTGGAATACAGGCCGGGTTCAGCACTCCCGCAATGCAAGAAACAATTGAAAAAGCTTTAAATAATGAAATCGAGTTAAAACCGATCGGAAGCAAAGGTATGGAGGTCTCAGAGCCATTGCTGCTGGACAACACTCTAAATGAGCTGTTTTTAGTGGTTTCATCACCGGGATTGGTTAATTCGCAAGAGCGTAATTTTTTCTTGGTACATTTGCCGACAGCGGATTTTTTATTGCAAGATGAGCCGTTTGACGGCTCGATCATTGTTGTCGATGACGCTGGTCACATCGTGATGCAGACAAAAGACCTGAGTTATGACCTAAACACCGATTTCAGCCATACGCCGTTGGTAAGTGATTTTATAACGAGAGGGATTGTAGAAAAGAAATCGAATTTTCGGGGTAGGGATGATGTTTTGTATAGTGGCATCCTGAGTCGTGTGGATATGGTGAATTGGGGGTTGATAACGCAAAAAAAACCGATCAACCTGACCAAGGTAATGCTTGAAATGGAATCAGCTGCTTTAACGATGGTAAAACGGCTGGTTTTAGCGCTGTTTATTGGGCTTGTTTCTGTAGGATTGCTTGCAGGTTCAACGGGAGTTCTAGTGGCTCTGCGATTCACGAAACCGCTTCAAAATATTTTGTTCGGGATCAATGTTATCGCTCAAGGCGATTTTTCATACAAATTTGACATGTCGGGACCGGAAGATATCAAGCATTTGAAACGCACACTGAACAGCATGATCAATTCGATACAGTTTCACACACGGGAATTGAGTCAAAATGCTGAAAATATCAAAAAGATGCTCCTGGGTTCCGTATCTTCTCTTGTTGCCGCTATCGATGCCAAAGACCCGTATACCCGCGGTCATTCACGTAGAGTCCAGCGCATCAGCGTTGTGATCGGACGGCAGATGAAACTATCGAAAGAATCTCTGGATGAGCTTGAAATCAGCGCTTTGATGCATGATGTCGGCAAACTGGGTATCAAAGAAGATATCCTGTCAAAACCAAGTATCCTGACACCGGAAGAACGTAACGTGATGGAATTACATCCGGTTCTTGGCGGTGAAATCGTCTGTCATATACCAATGTTCCGTAACATGATGCCCGGAATCCTTTATCATCATGAACGATGGAACGGCACCGGATATCCAGATGCTCTTATAGGAATGGCTATTCCACTATATGGACGAATTGTTGCCGTAGCCGATACATTTGATGCGATGACATCCGCTAGACCGTATCAGAATGTGATTACGCATGAAGAAGCAAAAGAAAAAATCGTCGATAAAAGCGGTATTTTGTATGATCCTGTTGTCGTGCAGGCATTTGTAGATGTGTTCGAAGAGATACAGGCTATTTGTAATAATAATTTGTTTACAACGGAATATCCTCAAAATTTCAAACACGAAGCATAATAAAACATGTCTGATTCATCACCCAGCGCTCAAAAGTCATTTAACTATCCTGATATAACGGTTGCGGTTTGTGTCAGGAACGGTGAAGCGACATTGCCGGCCTGCTTAGATAGTTTGATGGCGTTGAACTATCCCAAAGATAAATTGACCGTGATGATTGTCGATAACGGTTCCACTGATTCCACGCTGGATATCCTAGCGCGTTACCCAGTGACAGTTGTACAAGAAATGACTAAAGGTCGTGGCTATGCCCGAAATGCAGCTTATCGGAATTGCAAAACCCCATTATTGGCGTTTACCGATGCGGATTGTCAGGTGACAAAGAATTGGCTGATGGATCTGGCGCCTCTGTTTGAGGACACATCGGTTGGTATTGTAGGGGGAAATATTGTCACACCTGGGGATGATAACCTGGCAAGATTTTATGAACTGCGCCAAATTGTGTCGAACCGGGAATTTTCCGGCGACTATCCCTTTTCACCTCCTTTCCTGGCTACTGCAAATGCGCTGTTTCGGCTGGAGGCTATTCAGCAGGTCGAAGGGTTCACAACACATTTTCGTGTTGCCGAGGATGCGGACATTTGTTGGCGAATACAAAAAAAAGGCTGGAAGTTGGTATATTTCGATGGCGGAACGGTCTGTCATGATCATCGAGCTACGCGATCGGGTCTATTCAGACAGGCGGTTGATTACGGTTATGACGGTGTGGCGGTATATTTAGCGTTTTATCCTCTGACCCGACCATGGATCTGGTGGGGATTGTATTATCGGTGGCTGGCGGCGCTACTGAAACTGCCGGTTTCTGTTTTTGCCAAAGACGCTTTTCAAAGACAACTGCCTATGTTGGATTTGATACGCTATTCCGGCCTGATCAAAGGGCGGATTCAGGCGGCTTTTGCATTCAAAAAAGTTATTCTGTGAAAAAGATTTTATTCAGTATCAGCAGCATAAACCCGCGCTTCAAACTCTGAAACCGTTACATAAAACCAGGCGCCCTCAATTAGTTTCTCATTAAATCAATATATTATTTGGTAAATGCATGGTTTTTTTATGAAATTGAAAGACAACATCACCAAACTATCAAACCCAAAGCATCCAATTTGACAACTATAATTGTGTGTTGATAATTCAACAATCATGAAAAATATTATGAACATTCCAATATGCGATTTAGGTTTCAGACAATTCTTTTTAAACTAGAAGAATGAGTGAATTGATAAAAATTTTTATAGAGAAAAGAAGGTGAATAGGCTATCTTATGTTTCAGTGTGTTGTTTAAGAATCCTTGATCCATGACAATCGCACGGATGGCAGGAATCTTGTTTTTTCTGGTTTATGGTCGCTCAATCATAACCGGAAAAATCCAGAGCCTTGGCATTGGGGAGTGGTAAAAGAGGCTTCAAAAATTAGGCGCTTATTTCCTTTTATAGGTTTTAACAATGAGAATGACGCAATGGTGGAAAAATAATGTTTTGAAAAGTCTCAGGGAAGTTGATGGGACGTGGTAAGGGTCTTCGATATTGGAGTTTATAGTTGCAAAACAGACCAAAACCAAGGGGTTAGATCTCGACGTGATTCAGACTTGCTACAATGAATGATAGATGCAATCGAAAGATGGTCGGATGGGATTAGTAAAAGAACAAGAAGCGGTAACACCTCAACAGATAGATAACTATATCCACGCATTGACGGATAACGATATTGTATCATTTGTAAACTTATTCGGTGAAAACGGTAAATCACTCAATGATTTCATCCCTATCGCCGACTGCAAAGATGGTCGTTTACAAGAATTTTCTCGAGTATTTCTGGATTTTCTGAAAGAAGCGATTCCAGAGCATAGAACGAAAGAGGCAGAAGAATATCAAGGTGACAAAGAGTCACTGGATTATCTTGTCAGGTTAGCGTGTAAAATAAGGGGTATTCAGACTCGGTGTGATGAGGTCAAGTGGGAGGAGTTATCCCATCAGCTTTTAGAAAACACACCATTTGATCTAAATGAAAAACGTGAGCCTTCAGCATTTCATCATTTAGAAAAGCAGTTAGCTCGTGAAGCCGGAGGTTTCGCTGGTAAAAATCTGATACCGAGTATTGTGGCCTTGATCGCCATTGCAGTTGGTCAAGCGAATAAATCAAGAATTTATATGGCAGTGATATCGTTAGCGTCACTTTCAGCCAGGTTGATCGGTGTCACTTTAACGTTATCCTCATACATGCTGCTAACCTCAGCGACCGATTTTATTTTAGGACCTATTGCTTGGTTGAGCGCCGCTATTTTGATAGCTACAGGTTTCTGGAAAGCTCGAAAACAAAGAGCAAATGCTAAAGCGGATGCCCGGTTTGTGAGCTTTATCGTATACCTGTTAGCTGTTATTCAGCAATCCATAAAACATAAACAAAAGACTACTGTTGCGGACGTAGATCCCTTATCAGAGTCGTCTTCCGTAAAAACGCTTGAAACGATTTCAAAACCTAAGGAGGTTGAAACGTGGAAGAGCCTTGCCGAAGAAAGTGAAGAGAAATACTTAAAAATCAAAGGCCGAGAGAAAGAATTGAATGAAAATATATCTCAACTCGAACAAGAAAAAAGAACCCTTGAAACAATGTTAAAAAAAACGGAAGAGCAACTGGAAGTTTTAAATGCAAAATACAAAAACAAATGCTTGAATGATTTACATATGAAGCTACGTTTTTTCGAAAAAACCTCGATACAAAACAGGAAAATCATAATCCACATCAAAGCTCGAGATGAATGGCAAGATTTGATCTCTGATTACGAAAAGCAAATAGATGATGCAATTTTCAAACTCATGAATCATGAGGAGAAAGAACTCAAAGATTCTCTAAAATCATCAAAGAGTAAACTATGTCACACCAAGGCTTCAAAAGTAGTTGTCTTCTATGCGATCAAGGATAAACAAGTGTATATATCAGGTATTCTAACGAATCCTGAATGGCACAATAAGATGGAAATGCACACAATAAAAGAATACGACCGCAGAATACAGAGATTAATGTCGAAAAAGTAAAAAAAACATAGAGTTTACCGGGCTCCCCGCCCAGAAATAACCACTGGTATTGTTTTCAGGATAATCCACATATCCAACAGCAGCGAATGTTTTCGAAGATAATAAATATCGTGCTTGATTCTTTCGCTGAGCGATGTTGTGCCTCGGCACATCACCTGTTGCATCCCGGTGATACCCGGTTTCGCTTTCAAACGTCTCTGTTGCCAGATGTTGTATTTGCTGGCCAGCAGAGTTTCTTCCGGGCGCGGTCCCACAACGCTCATGTCCCCGATCAAGACGTTCCAAAACTGTGGTATTTCATCCAAACTGGTGCGGCGGAGAAAGTTGCCGATTCGTGTCACACGCGGGTCGTTCTCCAGCTTGAAAACCGGTTCTTCCAGCGTGTCCAGATCGATCAGTTCAGTCAGCTTTTGTTCGGCGTCAGTCCGCATCGAACGAAATTTATACATTTTAAAGGGTTTACCGCCCACACCGGCCCGAATTTGAGTAAAAAAGATGGATCCTTTTGAATCGAGTTTGATCAATATGGCGATAACCAAACAAAACGGGAAAGTTACGATCAATACCAACAGTGAGAAGACGATATCAAACAGGCGTTTTCCGAGTAATCTGAGTTCGTACATCGGTTGTTCCCGGATAGCGACAAGGGGGAGTCCATCCAGATCATTGACATCGGCAAAATCGATCAACAGATCGTAAACGGTCGGCACCATTTTGATAAAAATTCCCATCCGTTCACAAATAGATAACATTTCCAGTAGTGTATAGTGACTGATAGACGATTCACTGACCAGGACTTCATCGATAGAATTATCGACCAGGATCGATTCGAAATTTTTTAAAGCGCCCAGATAGGGAACACCGTCGATGGTGAGCATATCGCCATTGGGATCGGCACAGAATCCTTTGATACGATAACCCAGTTGTGGGTTAGCCAGGATTTTATTGATGATGATCGCTGCCATTTCACCGTAACCGATGATTAATACATTGCTGATAAATCGACCTTTTCGGTGGAACCAACGCTCCAACTTCAGCACGAAAACACGAAATATCGATAGGGATATCATAGCTAAAACATAAGAATAAAGCAGCGCCAATCGACTGAATTGAATATCTTCAAAACGAAGATAGAACGTAATCAAAGCGATAAACAAAAAACCGTAATTCAACCCTTGCCAGATATTGTGCAGTTCATCGATCACCCAACGCGCACGATCCCGACGATACAGGTTCAACAGCAGAAACATCAGAAAAAACAGGAAAGCGGCGATAACGGTAAAATTGATATACATGCTGGGCGGAGCTATCGGCACTTGTTTGATAAAACCTTTAGCGATTCTTAGATCCTTGTGAAAACGTAAATAGTAGCCGGCAATGAAGGACGCGCATAGCAGCAGGATATCACCGACCGCCAACAAGACCGTGATGAAAATGTGGCGTTTCCATCTGGACTGAATACGGCTTAGATGATTATGCGTATCATTGTTCAAACGGTTACCCAATCTTTTCTCCCAGCGTTCTTTTCAACCGGTGGATCGTTCCCAAGACTATGATTTCCCGGCTGGAAACAGCGTTCCACGTATCAGTCCCAATCCAAGTCCGACGGAGCGTACCCACATGATGATCGGGCTGCATATCGCCGGCATTAAACCGCATCTTCTCAAACAGTGCAATATCTCGGGAAAACCGGAGATAAGAAATACTGCGGTGATGCTGATAAGCGGGAACCAGGTTATCCAAGGTGCAGCTAAAAAGGTTGCCGCCATCAGGAACGCTAACGGTAATTGTAGTTTGAGCAATTGTGGTGTATGGCTGTCACGTACCATTTTGGTCGGATGGCGCTTTAAAACCATTGTTTTCCAGTATCCGATATTCATTTTCTTTCGAAAGTAATGTCCCAGTGTTTCAGCGTGTCGATGAGTCACTATAGCATCCGGCACAAAAACCATTTTATGGCCGGCCTCGGCAACACGGAAAGAAAATTCCTGATCTTCAACTGACGCGCCTGGATAGCGTTCATCGAATCCGCCCAATTCCTGAAAGACAGTTCGTCTGAACCCTGCTGAATAGGTATCGATAAAATCGATGAAAGGCTGTTTAGCCATGCGTGCATATTTGACTTCGTATTCAGCTTGAACGAAGCGAGCGACCAGTCGTGTCTGCTGGGTTCGATAGGCTCCTTTGACACCGACTATGTCAGGATCATCAAAGGGTGCAATCATTTTTTCGATCCAGTCAGGTTGTGGAATACAATCGGCATCCGTAAACAGAATCAAAGCGCCACTAGATTTGTTTACGCCTGTATTTCTTGCAGCGGCAGGGCCTCTGTTCACGGTGCGTATACATTTATCACATACGGGTTCGGCCACTTGAAACGTGTCGTCTGAAGATCCGTCATCCACGACAATAATTTCGTATCGATCCCGATCGACACTTTGTCGCTTCAATGCTTTCAGACATTCAGACAGGTATCCGGAAGCGTTGTAACAGGGAATGATGACGCTTATTTTTTTAGGTGACTGTCCTGCCATCGGTGTATCCAATAAAAAAATGCTGATCAAAAAGAATATAAATCACAAGCCTACTATACGATTCAATGCGCTATTATTACAAGTGTCGATTAGCAAAGCATTCTCGGTGAAAAACTCATTTATCGGCATTTTCTCCATCAATGGAGATGGAGCTTGAACATACTATCTCGACGATAGAAGAGTAAGCGAGATTATTGGATTTTGGATACATGGCTTCGGTCATGCGATTCGATTATAAATAAGTAACACATTAAATAACTTGCGACTGATTCCATCTTGCGAACAATACAACAAACGCTATTATAGTGAAGGATCTTGAACTTCAATCCAGACAAGAGGCGCCAGGAAACAGAAGTCCTCAGGGAAATTCGCCAGAGCGAGGGAAGGAAAAATGTCTGGAGAAAGGAGTGCTACATGGCTGAGAATCTTCATACATCTGACAGCTCCAGGATTATAATATATCAAACTGATTCGGGTAAAACTCGTCTCGAAGTGCGCCTTCATGATGAAACCGTCTGGTTGACACAAAAATTGATGTCGGAATTGTTCCAGAAAGATGTTCGTACCATCAACGAACACATAAAAAACGTTTATGAAGAAGGTGAGTTAATGCCGGAATCAACTATCCGGAAATTCCGGATAGTTCAAACCGAAGGAACCCGACAGGTAGGTCGCCTTATGGTTTTCTATAACCTGGATATGATCATTTCGGTCGGATACCGGGTCAAGTCTAGTGTCGCCACCCGTTTCCGTCAGTGGGCCACAGCCCGGCTTCGAGAATATCTCGTCAAGGGCTTCACGCTTGATGACGAACGGCTGAAGGGAAACAACGGGCTGGTAGACTATTTCGATGAATTACTGGCCCGTATCAGGGAAATTCGCGCTAGTGAAGCACGCGTTTACCAGCGTATTCGGGAAATCTTCGCCTTGGCTAACGACTATCGCCAGGACGAGGTGGAAACGCAACGATTTTTCGCCAACATGCAGAACAAGATGCATTATGCCGCCACCGGCATGACGGCTGCCGAGATTGTTCGGCGACGAGCGGACGCAAGCAGAACAAATATGGGCCTGACTTCGTGGAAGGGTAGCCGGGTGATCAAACGTGACGTGGCAACAGCCAAGAACTACCTTCAAGCCTTGGAGATCGGCACGCTCAACCGCATCACGGTGATGTTTCTGGACCAAGCTGAATTCCGGGCTCAGAGGCGGCAGGACATCCGGATAAGCGACTGGGAAATATTCCTCGACAAATTTTTGCAAGATACCGATCTGCCTGTGCTAATCAGCTCGGGAATGGTTCGCCATGAAGATGCTCAAGAGTGGGCAGAGAGGCAATACGATGTCTTTGCAACACGAAGACGGTTGGCAGCGGAAGATGAAGCCGAAGCACAATACATAGAAGACTTGCTGATGGCTGCGAAGATGCTGGAAACTCGGCATGAGAAACAGCCTGCAAAGGAGATGAAAAATTCAAATACATTGGAAAAAGATGGTGAGAAGAAGCCTTATAAAGAGAATAGATGAACAAATTAATCGAGGCCTCTTATTTTTTCATTCGCGACTCCAGCATAGACCGAACGCCTGGATCAGGCTATAGTTAAGACGTTGACAAGGGCATTTCAGGATGGATAAATAACTATTTCGAATAGACCCGATGGAGGGCACAAACAATGACTATCAGAACCGTTGTATTTATGGTTATGGCGTTGATGATGACGAGTACGGTGATCGCTGCTGTGGAGTTGCCGGAATGGTTCCCAGGATACTGGTGGTCGATACAGACTCGACTGAGTGTTACCGGCCAGGATGCCGGAAACGCAAATCAGGTTGATATGGTTTTCGTTGATGATGCGCCAAGATATACCTGTATCGGCACGGCAAAACGCTCGTTAACCCGGGGTTCGCAACAGAAGTATGATGTGTACGAACTGCAGTTTTCTGGAACGTTGACGGGAAAAGGCACCGCAAAAATGGACGGCCTTGGTTCCAATATACCGGTTGAACTCCGTAACGGTACGCATGTCGGGGAAACGTGGGTCGATATCAATACGCTCGGCACAGTTTACTCCACCCGCCGGATAACCGGCGATTTGTGGATATACACTCTTTTATCTTGGCGCCATGTAGGAGACCTTACGGTTGAATTGACGGAAGAGTATGAACCGCCCCGCGATGTCCTGAATTTTCCTGTTGCCGTTGGTAATCGATGGACGGATAGCATAACGCTTTACTATTATGGATATTATGAAGCGAATTATGATTTGGGTTTTGTCGCTGATACATTGACGGATAGTTTTGATGATTCTCAAACATTTGAGTTGGAATTTAATGTTGTCGGCACAGACATGTTCAAGTCATGGCAGACCTATCGAATTGAAGGCGCTGATCCGGTTTGGAACGGTCAGTTTATTGCAAGATATGCGGACTCAGCAAAACATCTGGCCTCATTTTCCATGACGGATATCGAGGCGCCGGAGCAACGCTTCACTATTCATGAATTGGCTATGGAACTCACTGGGTGTAATACCGATGCCATACCTCCACCCACACCTGATCCATCCCGATCCGGCGTTATGCTCCATCTGAGCAAATCTTATCTGATGCCGGAGGACTTATTTCGATTATCGTGTACGGTGGTGAATGCTGGTGCTGAAAAAGCCGTGGATCTCTTTGTCATTTTGGATGTTTACCAAAATTATTGGTTTTGGCCGGATTGGAGCGAGTCGTTGGCTTTTGCGACTCGGACTTTAGATTCTAAAAGCGTGTATCCGGATGAGGTTCTTTTAATGTTTACGTGGCCTTATGTGGAAGGGGTCGCTCACGATCTTCGTTTTTGGGGCGCTATGCTGTACCACTCCACACTGGAAATATTCGGGGATTACGACGTGATCTCATGGGGCTATGGCGAGAGTTCGGGTTCTTAGTTCAAAACATTAAATCATCTTCTTAAGACGAACTAGTAGATTGTACAGCTTAAAGCTTTGGATACACGCGTTTGAGTTTTCGTCGTGCAACATCGACGCTGACATAAGTCTGTAGTTACGTAATTAATTGGAAGTCTGTCCCCCAAATTATCCCCAAATTAAATGAGTTTTTGAGAAATGGCGAGCTCTGCTGGATTTTTATTACAAAATTAGAAGTCTGTCCCCAAAATTTCTCGTATCTTATTTCTTTGAATCGTTGCGCTATGAGTTTCTGAAAGAATTGTCATAAATAAATAGCGATATTTGCGGAATAATTAGAAGTCGTCCCCAAAATTATTTAATAAACGGAAAATTTCCTCGACCAATGTTTTGGAAAGGGTATTCAAAGAGATTCGAAGGCATA